>NZ_MUKP01000047.1 GCF_002081715.1 Nocardia donostiensis
ATCGCCGCCGCGCTCGGTCCCCTGCTGCCCGGCGACTACCGGATTACGCTCACCCCCGAATCGGATCGGGTCGCCATCCCCGCCCCCGAAGGAGCGAAAACCCTCGCCGAGGCGTTGCGGCGGCTCGACAGCGCCGGTGTGGAGCTGGTCGATATCGCACTGCGGCGGCCGTCGCTCGACGATGTGTTCCTCCAGCTCACCGGCCATCTGGCCACCGAGGAGCAGGAGGAGCAGTCCGCGGTAGCCGGGGTCGGCTCATGACCGCCGCGACCTGGATGACCTACACCAGGGCCGCGCCGCTGCGCCCGCAACAGTGGTGGGTGCTCACCACCCGGTTGATCATCCCGTCGGTGAAAACCGGCGAGGTGCTGACCTCGGTGCTGGCGCCCGCCACGTTCACCGCCAGCTTCTATATTCCGCTGAAAACGATCATGACCTTCGCAGGCACCGGTTTCAGCAGCTACGCCCAGTTCATGATGCCGCTGGTCATCCTGCAGGCGGCGGCGTTCACCGCAATCTCGGCCGCGTTCCGGGCCGCATCCGACGCTGTCGCCGGGCTGAATCGGCGCTTCGGTGCCATGCCGATCGGTCCGCTGGTGCCCGCGGCGGCGCGAATGTCCGGCAATGTGTTCCGGCTGCTGATCGCGCTGGCATCCGCGCTGGTCTGCGGTCATGTGATCGGGTTCCGGTTCTACCTCGGTCCCTGGCACACCCTCGGATTCCTCGCGTTCTCCCTGCTCGTCGGAATAGCGTTGACCCTGGGTGCGGATGTGATCGGCACCGTGTCCCGCAGCCCAGAAGCCACCACACAGGCGCTGGTACTGCCGCCGCTGATCTTCGGCATGCTCTCCACCGGGATCGCCCCCGCCCACCAGTTCCCGGAATGGGTGCAGCCGTTCGTGCGCAACCAGCCGGTCTCGCAGTTCGTCATCGCGTTGCGCGCACTCGCGGGCGATGCCTACCCCAACGCGGGTCAGATCAGCTGGTCGTTGCTGGGGCCGCCGCTGGCCTGGGCGATCGCCGTCCTCGCGCTCTGTGTTCCGCTATCGATCCGGCTCGGCAAGAGGAGGGCATGATGGTGCTCGCGGCCCCGCTCATCGACGGCCGGACCGGTACCGAGCGGTCTGTGTCCGGGCTGGCGCGGCATACGCTGATCCAGACTCAGCGGCTGCTGCTGCGCTGGGTCCGTAACCCGGTCACCCTGCTGGAAACGCTGATCATCCCGTGGCTGCTGCTGGTGATGCTGGAGACCGTGATCGGCGGACAGATCCGCAGGTTCACCGGCGACGACGCGCTCTACGGGTCGGTCCCGATGGTGTGCGTCGTCGGCGCCCTGTCCGGTGCGGTCGCGAGCGGGGTGCTGCTCGGCCGCGAACGCGACGCGGGCCTGCTTGCCCGCTTCTGGGTACTTCCCGTGCACCGTGCCTCCGGCCTGGCCGCTCGTATCCTCGCGGAGGGCTGCCGGATCCTCGTGGGCACCGTCACCATCGTCGCGATCGGCTATCTGCTCGGGTTCCGTTTCCACCAGGGCGTACTCGCCGCGCTGGTGTTCCTTGGCGTGCCGGTGCTGTTCGGTCTGGCGTTCGCCACCATCGTCACCGCCGTCGCCGTGTTCACCGCCAAAGCAACCCTTGTGGAGGGCATCACCATCCTCACCTCGCTGATGATGTTCTTCAGCACCGGCTTCGTGCCGCTGGCCGCCTACCCGCAGTGGGTCCAGCCTGTGGTGCGCAACCAGCCCCTGTCGGTGGCTGTCGATGCTATGCGCGGTCTCGCCTACGCAGGCCCGGTGGCGTGGCCGCTCACCCTGACCGTGCTGTGGTCGGCCGGCGCGATCGTGCTGTTCGCCATCCCGGCCGCCATCGGCTATCGCCGCGCAAGTAGGCGATGAGACTGTCCCGGATACCGCCGGGCCACTAGAACGGACCCGGCGGTATGGTCCTGCGATATGCCCGACAACAACAATCGCCTGTCACTGGAAGCGGCCATTCCGGTCGGCATGTGTTTCGGCGTTGCCCTCGGCAGCGCCCTCGGCCTCACCGTTTTCGACAACCTCGCGATCGGTATCGGTTCCGGTATGGGGATCGGGATGGCCATGGGCATCGCCTACTCCCAGTTCGGGAACACCTCTGGCAGTGATGCGGAGCCCGGCGAGGACGAGAACTCGACCGGAGCAGACACCGCCGAAAGCGACCACGGTGGAGAACGCGGGGACTCCGGCGACGCCGACGAGCAGCGCTCCGGCGATTGACGTCACGCACTGCTCGCCGACGAGGTTCTTCGGCACCCGTCCGCGTCGATGCGACCGGAATCGGTACTGCCCCACGGCGCCGACCCCGTAGCCCTTTCGGCAATCGTTCAGCTACGACCCCGTAAGACCGCCCAACCCCGGCGGGCCAAGCCACGGCCGAGTAACGCACAATGGACCCGCGAGCGGCGGATTCCGGAACACCCGACATCGGTGCCGAATACCGCCCCGACACAAAATCTTGTGTTGCACAGGACATCTACCCACAAGGGGTAGTGTCTAAGATCCTATATGTAGGCGTTCGGTGACGACAGCGCTGGAGAGGTGTGGAAGCAGCATGAAACTGATCGATCGGGTGTCGGCCATCAACTGGAATCGGGTGCCCGACGAGAAGGACGCCGAGGTCTGGGACCGGTTGACCGGCAACTTCTGGTTGCCGGAGAAGGTGCCGGTGTCCAATGACATCCCCTCGTGGAACACTCTCACCGCCGACGAGAAACAGCTGACCATGCGGGTGTTCACCGGTCTGACCCTGCTCGACACCATTCAGGGCACCGTCGGCGCGGTCAGCCTCATTCCCGACGCGCTCACCCCGCATGAAGAAGCGGTGCTCACCAATATCGCGTTCATGGAATCGGTGCACGCCAAGAGCTACAGTTCCATCTTCTCCACGCTGTGCTCCACTCGGGAGATCGACGATGCGTTTCGCTGGTCGGAGGAAAACCGCAACCTGCAGCGCAAAGCCGAGATCGTGCTCGACTACTACCGTGGCGACGAACCGCTCAAACGCAAGGTGGCCTCCACCCTGTTGGAGAGCTTCCTGTTCTACTCCGGCTTCTACCTGCCGATGCACTGGTCCTCACGCGCCAAGCTGACCAACACCGCCGATATGATCCGCCTGATCATCCGCGACGAGGCCGTGCACGGCTACTACATCGGCTACAAGTACCAGAAGGGCCTCGAGCAGGTCACCCAGGCCGAACGCGACGACCTCAAGAACTACACCTTCGAGCTGCTGCTCGAGCTCTACGACAACGAGGTCGACTACACCCAGGATCTCTACGACGAGGTCGGTCTCACCGAAGACGTCAAGAAGTTCCTGCGCTACAACGCCAACAAGGCCCTGATGAACCTCGGCTACGAGGGCCTGTTCCCCAAGGACGAAACCGAAGTCAACCCCGCCATCCTCTCGGCCCTGTCCCCCAACGCCGATGAAAACCACGACTTCTTCTCCGGCTCCGGCTCCAGCTACGTCATCGGCAAAGCGGTCAACACCGAGGACGAGGACTGGGAGTTCTGAGACAACACCACTGAGCCCGGCACGCGGATTCGGCTCCGCTGCCGGGCTCAGGTTTTGTCTGCTCAGATACCGAGGACCAGTTTCGCGGTTGTGAAGTAGATGATCAGGCCGGTGGCGTCGACCAAGGTGGTGACCATGGGGGCCGAGACCACGGCCGGGTCGATGCGCAGGCGCTTGGCGAGCAGGGGCATGGTGCCGCCGATGGTGGCGGCCCAGGCGCAGATCAGGATCAGTGTCACGCCGACAACCATCGCGATACGGGGACCGACGAACAGACCGCCGATGATCACGCCCACCACCGCGAGCATGGCGCCGAGGACGAGACCGACCCGGCATTCCCGCCAGATCACCTTGAACAGGTCGCCGCCGCGCACCTCACCGACCGCGACCGCGCGGACACAGGCGGTGGCCGCCTGCGCGCCCGCGTTACCGCCCGCGCCGATGAGCAGCGGGATGAACAAGGCCAGCTGGGCGGCCTGTTCCAGAGTGGTTTCGAAATAACCGGTGACGCTGACGGTGAGGGTCGCGGCAACCAGCAACAGCAGCAGCCACAGCGCCCGGTAGCGAGCGAGCTGGAATACCCCGGCCGCCATATAGTGACCGGTCCACGGTGCCGAACCGGCCTGTTTGGCGACATCCTCGCTGTCGGCTGCCTCGATGACTTCGACGGCGTCATCGATGGTGAGCAGGCCGACGAGCCGGTTCTCGCTGTCGACGACCGGCAGGTTGATGTCGTTGGTTTCGCGCATCAGCCGGGCGGCTTTTTCCGCCGAATCGGTGGCGCGCACGAAGATGGGTTCGGTGACGACGAGGTCGGCGACCATGCTGTCGAGGTCGCTGAGCACCAATTCCCGCAGTTCCACGATGCCGAGCAGCCTGCGTCCGCAGTCGACCACCGGCAGCGTGTACACGGTTTCGGCCTTGCCGCCCTTGGCACGCACCGCGCGCAGTGCCTCGGCGACGGTCAGGTTGCTCGGCAACGCGACGACTTCCGGCGTCATATACCGGCCGACCGAGCCCTCCGGGTAGCCGAGCAGCGCGGCGGTCATCCGCCGTTCGCGAGGGCTCAGCCCAGCAAGCGCCTTCTTCGCCACCTTGGCCGGAGCTTCGCGCAGCATGCGGGCGCGGTCGTCGGGGGCCATGCCCTCGACGAGTTCACGGAAGCTTTTCTCCCGCAGTCCCTGCAGGATCTGCTGCTGGTCGACGGGTTCGAGTTCCTCGAAAACGGCCAGCGCCAGATCTTTGTCCAGCAAGCGGAAAGCGACCCCGGCTGCCACGGCGTCCATCCGCGCGAGCTCGTCGGCGATGACATGCGGCGGGTGATTTTCCAGCCACCGTAGGGCGGCGTCGACGCGGTGGCGTTCGACGACGTCCTGCAGGGATTCGGACAGCGTCAGCGATTCGGGCTGCGCAGCGCGCGCTTCGATCAGTTCGGTCTGCGTCATGGGAGGTCCTCGGCACAGCGTCGGGTAGCGAGTGAAACGACAGGTAAGACGTCACACCGCGGGCGCTCGCCCACACCGCTGTCGCCGAAGAAGCCTGCTATCGGGAACGCGTGGGGGCGGCGCCGCGCGGCCTTCGACTAGGAGGTTCGCTGCGCATCGCAACACCACCTCCTTCTCGCTCGCCGCCGCGTTTCCTCGCGCCGGGCCTGCTCTGGGTCGCGGCACGGATTATGCCGCCGATCGTCATATCAACGCATTAGTGTGCACCATACATCCAAAACTAAAGATTTTCGCATTGGCGACTAGGTCACACGGCGTTTCGCCCGCCGGGCGTGTCCGCAACCACGCTCACCGAACAGGAACAGGTGCGGTACCAATCCGCGCCATGCCAGGCAGTTATATACGTATATACGGCCGCGGCGCCGCGGTGTAGGAGACGGGATGACCCACTCCCTACCGCGACGCCGCTGATCCGGATACGACATCGGCTGTGGTCGCTTACAGCATGCAGCTCACGCAACCTTCGACTTCGGTTCCCTCCAGAGCCATCTGGCGCAACCGGATGTAGTAGAGGGTTTTGATCCCCTTGCGCCAGGCGTAGATCTGTGCCCTGTTGAGATCGCGGGTGGTGGCGGTGTCTTTGAAGAACAGCGTCAACGACAGGCCCTGGTCCACGTGCTGGGTGGCAGCGGCATAGGTGTCGATGATCTTCTCGTAACCGATTTCGTAGGCGTCGGAGTAGTAGTCCAGGTTGTCGTTGGTCATATAGGGCGCCGGGTAGTAGACGCGCCCGATCTTGCCCTCTTTGCGGATCTCGATCTTCGACGCCACCGGGTGAATGGAGCTGGTGGAGTGGTTGATATAGGAGATCGAGCCGGTCGGCGGCACGGCCTGCAGGTTCTGGTTGTAGATACCGTATTCCTGGACGGAGGCTTTCAGCTCACGCCAGTCCTGTTGGGTGGGGATGCGCACCCCGGCATCGGCGAACAGCTGACGCACCCGATCGGTTTTCGGCTCCCACACCTGATCGGTGTACTTGTCGAAGTACTCACCGGAGGCGTACTTCGATTCCGGGAAGCCACCGAAGTAGCTGCCGCGTTCCTTCGCGAGCAGGTTCGAGGCGCGCAGCGCATGGTAGACGACGGTGTAGAAGTAGATATTGGTGAAGTCGATGCCCTCCTCGGACCCGTAGTGGATCCGCTCCCGCGCCAGATAGCCGTGCAGGTTCATCTGCCCGAGTCCGATGGCGTGCGAGGAGTTGTTGCCCTGTTCGATCGACGGCACCGAATAGATGTGGGTCTGGTCCGACACCGCGGTCAACGCCCGGATCGCCACCTCGATCGTCTGGGCGAAATCCGGTGAGTCCATCGTCTTGGCGATGTTGAGCGAACCGAGGTTGCAGGAGATGTCCTTGCCGACCTTCTTGTAGGACAGATCGTCGTTGAACTCCGACGCCGTGGAGACCTGCAGGATCTCCGAGCACAGGTTGGAGTGGGTGATCTTGCCCGCGATGGGGTTGGCCCGGTTCACCGTGTCCTCGAACATGACGTACGGATAACCGGATTCGAACTGCAATTCGGCGATGGTCTGGAAGAACTCGCGCGCCTTGATCTTCGACTTGCGGATCCGCTTGTCGTCCACCATCTCGTAGTACTTGTCGCTGACATCGATATCGGCGAACGGTTTGCCGTAGATACGCTCGACGTCATACGGCGAGAACAGGTACATGTCCTCGTTCTTCTTCGCCAGCTCGAAGGTGATGTCGGGGATCACCACGCCCAGCGAGAGCGTTTTGATGCGGATCTTCTCGTCCGCGTTCTCCCGTTTGGTGTCGAGGAACCGATAGATATCGGGGTGGTGCGCGTGCAGGTACACCGCGCCCGCGCCTTGCCGCGCGCCGAGCTGGTTGGCGTAGGAGAACGAGTCCTCCAGCAGCTTCATGATCGGGATGACACCGGAGGATTGGTTCTCGATCTTCTTGATCGGCGCACCGTGCTCACGGATGTTGGTGAGCAGCAATGCGACACCGCCGCCGCGTTTGGACAGCTGCAGCGCGGAGTTGATGGAGCGCCCGATGGACTCCATATTGTCTTCGATGCGCAGCAGGAAACAGGACACGGGCTCGCCGCGCTGCTTCTTACCTGAGTTGAGGAACGTGGGGGTGGCTGGCTGGAAACGGCCGTCGATGATCTCGTCGACGAGCTGACTCGCCAGCACCTCGTCACCGGCGGCCAGGGTCAGCGCGACCATACACACGCGGTCTTCGAACCGTTCCAGGTAACGCTTGCCGTCGAAGGTTTTGAGCGTGTACGAGGTGTAGTACTTGAACGCACCGAGGAAGGTGGGGAACCGGAACTTCTTCGCGTACGCCCGCTGGAACAGTTGCTTGATGAACGCGCGGCTGTACCGGTCGAGGACCTCGGACTCGTAGTAGTTCTCTTCGACCAGGTAGTCGAGTTTTTCGTCCAGGTTGTGGAAGAAGACCGTGTTCTGGTTGACGTGCTGTAGGAAGTACTGGCGCGCGGCCTCGCGGTCCTTGTCGAACTGGATCTCCCCGTCCGGGCCGTACAGGTTCAGCATCGCGTTGAGCGCGTGGTAGTCCAGTACCTCGCCGTCGGCCGGTCGCGGGGCCGGCTGCTCTAAGCGAGCCGTTTTTCCGCTCGGCGCTGTCGTTGTTGCTGCCAAAACAATCCCAATCCCTCTCGGACGCGTTCGACGTCCTCGGCGGTTCCCATGAGTTCGAAGCGGTACAGGTAGGGCACACCGCATTTGCGGGAGATCACCTCGCCCGCATAACAGAAGGTGTCGCCGAAGTTCGTGTTACCTGCGGCGATGACCCCGCGCAGCAGGGCGCGGTTGTGCGGGTCGTTGAGGAACTTGGCGACTTGGCGCGGGACGAATTCCTTATCGGATCGCTGGGAACCGAGAACGTGCCGACCGCCCCCGTAGGTGGGGACGATCAGCACGTACGGTTCGTCTACCCGCAGCGAGTCCGCGGTGTGCAGTGGTATCCGAGTCGCCGGGAGTCCCAGCTTCTCGACGAAACGATGCGTGTTCTCCGAGGCGCTGGAGAAGTAGACCAGCGCCGTCGTGCCGGATACCGGCTCGGCTGCCATGCCCACCTCCCCTGGCTCATCGGAACAATGGTGTGTGCGAGCTCAGGCCGCCGCGACGGTGAGCGACTTGATGCGATCGGGCCGGAAACCGGACCAGTGGACGTCTCCGGCAACGACGACCGGCGCCTGCAGGTAGCCGAGCGCCATCACATAGTCACGCGCCTCGTCGTTCTGGGAGATGTCGACCACCTGGTACTCCACCCCGGCCTTGTCGAGGGCCTTGTAGGTGGCATTGCACTGGACGCAAGCGGGCTTGGTGTACACGGTGACAGTCAATGGGTGTCCCTCTCTCCTATGCCTGATCCACAGCCGGTGATCCGTATGCAGTGCCTTGCGCCAGCACGATCCAACGTTGCTGCGCAAACTCTTGGAGCTGGCCCGAAATCCCCTGCTCGGGCCGGTCCTACCGACGCGGCGCGAGGCGATGCTCGCTGGCCGTCTTCGGTATCGAAGACACTACACCTAGTGGCCGACAGTTTCGACCAACACGAGATGTTGCGAGTCACAAAGATGAAATTCCAGGCAGGTAAGTAGCAGGACAGTCGATTCGCAACCCGCTACGGCCGTGGCCCAGATCACAATTTTGCACCACAGCTCCCTTCCAGCAAACCCAGGGGCACCGAAGCGACGAGGCCGCCCCGTCCATCGGACGGGGCGGCCTCGTCGGGTGCGCGGCAGGATCAGACAGAGCCGACCTGGGCGCGTACAGCCTCGGTCAGCTCGTGCACGGTGGCGCCGAGATCGCGCAGCGCCTCGGCGTCCTCGACCGGGCGCGTCGCAGCGAACCGCTGACCGATGGTCGCGAAATGCAGATGAGCCGTTTCGACGACCTTGCCGCCCGCGATACCGACCGCCTTGACCGCGTCGCCGTGCGCCCACTTCGCGGCGTTTCCGCTTATCGATGCGCTGACGACGGCGACGGGCTTCGCCACGATCGCGCCCGTACCGTAGGGACGCGAGAGCCAGTCGATCGCATTCTTCAGCGCGGCGGGCAGGGTGCCGTTGTATTCGGGGGTGAGCAGCAGCAGGCCATCGACCTCGGCCACGGCGTCACGCAGTGCCTGCGCGGTAGCCGGAACCGAACCCGGTACGTCGATGTCCTCGTTGTAGAAAGGAATATCGCCGATTCCTTCATGGATGGCGATCTCCACACCTTCCGGGGCGATCTGCACGGCCGCTTCGGCGAGTTGCCGGTTGACCGAGCCGGCGCGCAGGCTACCGACGAGGGCAAGGATACGGGTCTGGCTCATGACGACTCCTGGTGTACTGATAGTGGCATTTCCTTCACCCCCTGATAACCGGACCATAGTCCGATTACATTCCCCGGAGTACACGTGAGCTCTGTGAGCTACAACACTCAGCCGATGCGCCCTGCCGACGATGCCCGCACAGCATCCAGCGGCCCCGTCATCCGTCCCTCGCATGGATGCGGGCCGCCCCTGCCCGGCGTCGACGAACCCACCGAACGCGCCGACGCCGCACGCAACCGGCAACTGCTGCTCGACGCCGCCCAGCAACTGGTCCGCGAGCACGGTGTCGATGGTCTGACTATGGACGAGCTCGCAAAACGCGCCGGCGTCGGCAAAGGAACCGTGTTCCGCCGGTTCGGCAACCGCACCGGGCTCATGCTCGCGCTGCTCGATCACTCCGAGCACAAGGCCCAAGAAGCGTTCATCTTCGGGCCCCCGCCGCTGGGGCCGGGCGCGCCGCCGGTCGAACGGCTGGTCGCCTACGGACGGGCACGCCTACTCGATATCGAGGTCGAAGGCGAACTGTACCGCGCCGCCGAGATGGGCTCCCCCGATGAACGCTATTCCATGTCGCCGTACCACGTCATCAAAACTCACGTGTCGATGCTGCTGCGCGCCGCGAACACGCCCGGCGACATACCGCTGCTCGCCGACGCGCTACTGGCCACTCTCTCCGCCTCACTGGTACTACATCAACTCCGAACGCTCGGATACACCCGCGAACAGATCGGGGACAACTGGGAAGCGATCGTCCGCCGCGTCGTAGGCCCGCCCGCCAGTAGAGTGACCGGACATGGGGAACCTGCGTGAACAGATCATCACCGAACTGGGCGTGCGACCCAGCATCGAACCGAAGACCGAGGTGCGCCGCCGAGTCGACTTCCTGAAGGACTATCTACGCACCACCCCCGCAACAGGTTTCGTGCTCGGAATCAGCGGCGGCCAAGACAGCACCCTGGCCGGGCGGCTGTGCCAACTCGCCGCCGAGGAGCTACGCGCCGACGGCGTCGACGCCACCTTCGTCGCGGTACGGCTCCCCTACGGGGTGCAGTCCGACGAAGCCGACGCCAGAATCGCGATGCGGTTCATCGCACCGGACCGGTCGGTGGTAGTCAACGTCCGCCCCAGCGCCAACGCGGTCGCCGCCGAGGTGGCTTCCGCGCTGCAGGTGGACACACTGCGCGATTTCGTGCGCGGCAACATCAAAGCCCGCGAACGCATGGTCATCCAGTACGCCATCGCGGGCCAAGACGAGCTACTCGTCGTCGGCACCGACCACGCCGCAGAAGCAGTCACCGGATTCTTCACCAAATACGGTGATGGCGGCGTCGACCTCACCCCGCTCAGCGGTCTCACCAAACGCCAGGGCGCAGCGCTGCTGCAGGAACTCGGTGCCCCCGCGAGCACCTGGTCCAAGATTCCCACCGCCGATTTGGAAGACGACCGCCCCGCCCTCCCCGACGAAGAAGCTCTCGGCTTACGCTACGCCGAGATCGACGACTACCTCGAAGGCAAAGAAGTCACCGCCGAAGTCGCCGAACGCATCGAATCGACCTACCGGAAAACCCGGCACAAGCGCACCGTCCCCGTCACCCCGCTCGACACCTGGTGGCGCTGAGCGACCGGTCTATTCCGGTAGTCGGCAGGAGGCGTCCTCGACCTCCCGCAACCGCCGGGTGAGGAAGCCACGGGCCTGCTCATTGCCTGCGTGCTCCAGCGCGGCCCGATAGTGCTCGACGGCCTCGCGCGGGCGGCCCGCACGGCGGAGCAGATCGGCGCGGGTGGCAGCAACCATGTGGGTGTGCGCCAGTCGGGGGTGACCGGCGATCTCGTCGAGCGCAGCCAGACCGACATCGAACCCGTGCAGGAAACCGAGCGCGACCGCCCGGTTCACCTGGGCTGCTGGGGAATCGGTGAAGCCGAGCATTTCGTCGTAACCCGCCACTACGCTCGCCCAGTCCGTCGACGCCCAGTCCGGCGCGCTCGCGTGAGCGGCGGCGATCCGCGCCTGAGCGAGATAGGGACCGCTGCCCGCGGCGACCTCGGCGAGCAAGCGCAGCCCCACGGCGATGGTGTCCCGATCCCACCGGGAGCGGTCCTGTTCCTCGAGTGGCACTACTCGGCCGTCGGCGTCGCGACGTTGCCCGCGGCGGCTGTCGTGCAAGAGCATGAGCGCCAGCAGCGCTCGGGCCTCGGGTTCCTCGGGCAGCAGCTCACACAGCAGCCCACCGAGCCGTATCGCTTCATCACACAACTCGTCTCGTACCGCCGATGACCCCGAGGTGGCGGAGTAGCCCTCGGTGAAAACCAGGTAGACGCAGGCCAGCACGCCGGGCACACGCTCGGGCAACAGATGCGCGGGCGGCACACGCAGCGGGATGGCGGCCTGCCGGATCTTCGCCTTCACACGCGTCAAGCGTTGGGCGACAGTGTGTTCCGGTTGCAGGAAGGCACGCGCGATCTCGGCGGTGCGCAGCCCACAGACCAGGCGCAGCGTCAATGCGACCCGCGACTCGGCCGACAGCGCAGGATGACAGCAGGTGAAGATCAAACACAACTGGTCGTCGGGCACCGGTGTCACCTGCTCCAGCTCGTTCGGTGGCAGTGCGCGCATGGCCTCGTGCTCCCGATCGAGGCGAGTGGTCTCACGCCGCAGCCGGTCCAGGGCCCGATTACGGGCGGCGGTGGTGATCCATGCCCCCGGATTGTCGGGGAAACCATGCACGGGCCAGGTGCGTAACGCGTCGGCGAAGGCGTCTTGCACCGCGTCCTCAGCGGCCCCGATATCGCCCATCATCCGCGCGACGGTGGCCAGGGCCCGGCCGAACTCGGCGCGGTAAACAGCGTCGATAGTCTCGTCCGGGCCCGCCACACTCACTCCACCATGGCCACAATCGGGCGCACCTCGGTGTATCCGCGCTCGCCGAGCGGAATCTGCGCGGCGATCTCGGCGGCGGCCGCCCGGTCCGGAGCGGTGAACAGATAGAGGCCGTCGACGACCTCGGCGAACTCCGGATACGGGCCATCGGTGAGCAACAACTTCCCGTCGCGCACCCGCACCGTCGTCGCGGCCACCGGCGGGTGCAGGGCCCCGCCGCCGCGGATCGCTTCGGCGTACTTCTCGCCGAAGCGCTGATGCTCGGCCACCGCCTCATCCCATGCGTCTGTGCCCGGTTCGATCACCGCGTCGGGCGCCTCCCACAGCAGGGCCAGCCACCAGTCAGGCCCCGGATCGGCATGCCCCGACCACATCACCATGGGCCGCACCTCGACAGCGCCGCCCTCGACGGTGGGCAGCTGCCTGGCCAGTTCGATCGCGGCGTCGAGATCGGCGGCGTCGAAGACATAGAACCCGCCGACCACTTCTGCCTGCTCGGCGAACGGGCCGTCCGACACCAGCATGCGTCCGTCGGCGCGCCGAACGGTGAGCGCAGTGTCGGAGGGATACAGCGCGGCACCGCCCGCGACCGCCGCACCGGCACGTTGCTCGAATTCGGCGAACCTCGCCACCTCGGCCTCGAACTCGGCCGTGCCCGGCTGCTCGACCGAACCGTCTTCCCGATCCACCAGGGTCACCAGGTAGTGCATATCGTCATCCTTTCTCACTTCGCCCGGGGGCGGACACCCCTCGGCTATGAGGACGACGAACGGGGCCGCGGGATCTCTACATGCGCAAGAGCCGACTTCGATTTTTTCGCGCGGCGGAGACAACCGCTGGGTCAGCCGCCTGCGAAGGGCGGCAGCACGTCCACTCGGCGGCCCAACAGCGAGGACGGGTCACGGGTGAGTTCGTCGCCGATCAGGTAGGCGCACACGGTGAGCATCTTGTCCAGGTCGGGGCCGTAGGCGCCGGCGAGGGTGGTGCGCAGGTCGGCGACGGTGGCGCCGGGCGGCAGGTCGAGGGCTTCGGCGTCCTTGCCGACGGCGTCGGCGATGGCGGCGAAATAACGGATCTCAACCACCTATGGCTCCCATCGTGCGTTCGGGTGGGACGAAACCGGCGGCGTCGATACCGTGGCCTGCCCACTTGTTCCACATCGCGCCGCGCCAGATCCGCGCCAACTCGGCGTCGGCGGCGCCGGACCGTAAAGCCTGCCGCATATCGAATTCCTGATCACTGAACAGGCACGAACGCAGCATACCGTCGGCAGTGAGGCGGGTGCGGTCGCAGCTGTCGCAGAACTTCCTGGTCACCGTCGCGATAATGCCGACGGTCGCGGGGCCGCCGTCGACCAGCCATTTCTCCGCGGGCGCCGCGGGGTCGGAGCGGCCGATCGCGGTCAGGTCGTAGTGCCTGCCGAGCACGTCGAGCAGTTCCGCGGCGGTCACCATGTTCGCGCGCGCCCATTCGTGATCGGCGTCGAGCGGCATTTCCTCGATGAACCGCAGTTCGCAGCCTTCGTTCAGGCACCAGCGCAGCAGATCCGGGGCTCCGGCCAGGGTCTGGCGCATCAGCACCGCGTTCACTTTCACCGGGGCCAGCCCGGCCCGGTTCGCGGCGCGGATACCGGACAGAGTGGAGTCGAGGCGGTCGCGGCGGGTGAGCTCGGCGAAACCGGCTCGGTCCACGGTGTCCAGCGAAACGTTCACCCGGCTCAGGCCGGCATCGACCAGTCCGCGCGCTCGATGCTGCAGACCGATCCCGTTGGTGGTCATCGCGAGCGGGGTGTGCGGGACCTGCTCATGGCAGCCTGCGATGATGCGTTCCAGATCGCGGCGCATCAACGGCTCCCCACCGGTGAACCGGACCTCATGGATACCGAGTTCGCGCACCGCCAACGCGACCAGCCGGACTATCTCGTCGACGGTCAGCAGTTCGTCGCGCGGAATCGCGGGCAGACCCTCCTCGGGCATGCAGTAGGTGCAGCGCAGCGAGCACTTCTCGGTAATGGAGACACGCAGGTCGCGCGCGGTACGCCCGAATCGGTCCACCAGCAGCGGTGTTTCCGGCCTTCCCTCGAGCGAGGGGAGGCCGGACCGCACGGTGGGGAGCCCCATATCGACCAGCGTCACCCCTCCATTCTGACTTCCTCCCCTCCCCGAAGCGAGGGAGCCCCAGCCCGCGCGAGTTGGTTTCGGAGTTTCACCGCAGGCCAGCTGGAAGGCTGGGTCACCGGCTCGCGGCGGTCAGGTGAGCGCTCGTGCATGCCCATCGGGACGACCCATGCCCGTTAGGCTGAGCGCATGAGCTCCCGGCCCGCCACCGCATCGGTCCGGTCCGTGGACGAGTACCGCGACAGTATCGAACAACTGCTGCGTCCACTCGCCGCGCGTCCGGTGGAATCCGTGCCCGTTCCCGCGGCGCTGGGCAGGCAGACCGCCGATGATGTGGCCGCGCTGATCGACCTCCCGGTGTTCCGTAATTCCGCGATGGACGGCTACGCGGTGCGCGCCGAGGATGTGGCGGACACCCCGGTGACGCTGCCGCTCTCCGGAACGATCGCAGCGGGCGATCCGGGACGTGAACCGCTTGCACCCGGCACCGCGCGCAAGGTGATGACCGGCGCGCCGCTGCCGGAAGGAGCGGACTGCGTGGTCCCGGTGGAGGACACCCGGACCGAGGGTGGGGCCGTCGTCATCGAACAGTCCCGGCACCGTGGGGATTTCGTGCGTGAGCCGGGCACCGATGTGCGCGCGGGCGCACCGCTGGTGCCTGCCGGGATCACGCTGGCCCCGCGCCATATCGCGGCGCTGGCAGCGGTGGGGCTGCCGACCGTGCGGGTGTTCCAGCCGATCCAGGCGGCGATCATCACCACAGGGGACGAACTGGTCTCGGCCGGTAACGCCCTGCGACCAGGGCAGATCTACGACTCCAACGGTATCGCGCTGGCCGCGGCGCTGATCGCGAACGGGGTCGAGGTCACCGGTGTCGAGCACAGCGCCGACGATCCGGTGGTGTTCCGGCGGCTGCTGACGGCGGCTACGGAATCGGCGGATCTGGTGTTCACCTCCGGCGGCGTGTCCAAAGGCGATTTCGAGGTGGTCAAGGAGGCGCTGGCACCGTTGGGCGGCTGGTTCGGCCCGGTGGCGGTGCAGCCGGGCGGGCCGCAGGGGCTGACCGTGGTCAACGGTGTACCGGTGCTGAGCTTCCCCGGGAACCCGGTCAGCACAATGGTGTCGTTCGAGGTGTTCGCGCGCCCGATCCTGCGGCGGCTGTCCGGGCTGCCTGCGGTAGCGGTGTTCGAGGTGCCGCTGCGCGAGACGGTCCGCTCCCCCGGCGGCCGCCGCCAGTTCCTGCGCGGGCGGCTGGTCCATGCTGCCGGGCTGCCGGAATCGGTGGAGGTGGTGGCCGGTCCTGGTTCGCATCTGATCGCGAGCATGGCCGCCGCCGATGTGCTGATCGATATCCCCGCCGAGGTCACCGAGCTGGCTGAGGGCGCGACTGTGCGAGTGTGGTCACTGTGAGCGAGTTGTCGCATGTGGACTCGGACGGGCGCGCCCGCATGGTGGACGTGAGCGCCAAACCCGACACCACCCGGGTCGCTGTCGCCGCGGGCGAACTGCGCACCACCGCGGAAGTGGTGGCGCTGGTGCGTGCCGACGATATGCCCAAGGCCGATGTGCTCTCCACGGCCCGGATCGCTGGCATATCCGGTGCGAAGAAAACCTCCGAACTCATCCCGCTGTGCCATCAGCTGGCGCTGTCGTCGGTGCGGGTCGAGTTCGGGTTCACCGCGGACACGATCACCATCGAGGCGACCGCGAAAACCACGGGCCCCACCGGTGTGGAGATGGAAGCGCTCACTGCGGTCGCCGTCGCCGGTCTCACCCTGCACGATATGGTCAAAGCGGTCGACCCGGCGGCCACCATCGACGGAGTCAGGCTGCTCACCAAAGAAGGTGGAAAACACGGGTTTTGGTCCCGTCCCCGGGAGGAGCAAGAATCAGGGAACATCGCCGCAGGCACGATGACCGAATCGGCCCCCGAACCAGCGGACACGGGTGCAGTCCCCTCCGCCGCGCCCGTGAGCGGTGCAACGCAGAACGACCGAACCTCAGCAGAACAGGCGCACACTGCATCGGAGCACAGCGACAGCCCGAAGTCCGGCGGCAGCACAGTGGCGAAGGATGTTTCCCCCTCGAAGCGCGACCGCACCGGTGCGTCCCCCACCAGCCGAGCAGCAGTCGTGCTCGTCGCTTCCACTCGGGCAGCGGCGGGTACCAGAGATGACACCACCGGTCCCCGGCTCACCGAGTGGCTGACCGGTCTCGATTTCACGGTGCGCGGCCCGCTGGTCTACGCCGACGCGGATATCGCGGCCGGTCTGACCGAGGCTCTCGCTTCCGGGCCCACGCTGGTGATCACCACCGGTGGCACGGGCGCATCGCCCACCGACCACACGCCCGAAGCGACTCTGGCTGTGCTGGACCGGGAACTGCCCGGTGTGGCCGAGGAGATCCGCAGACGCGGCGCCGAGAAGTTCCCGCTGGCCGCGCTCAGTCGTGGGGTCGCGGGGCTGGCCGGCCGCACGGTGATCGTGAACCTGCCGGGCTCGCCCGGCGGAGTGAAAGACGGTATCGCGGTGCTCGAGCCGCTGCTCGAACATCTGCTCGCGCAAACGGCTGGAGGCGGCGACCATGACCACACCTGACGGTGTTTCCGCATCGGGCGCCGCGGTGCGGCTGGCCCGGATGAGCGATCAGCCGCTGGACGCGGCCGAGGTGGATCGGGCGGTAGCCGGTCCGCGTTACGGCGCGGTGGTGGTGTTCACCGGTGTGGTCCGCGACCACGACGGCGGACAGGCGGTCACGGCACTGGAGTATTCGGCCCATCCGGAGGCCGAGCGGTTCCTGCGCCGTTGCTGCGCGGAGGTGGCGGAGGCGACCGGGCTGCCGGTGGCGGCTGTGCACCGAACCGGCGGCCTGGTGGTCGGGGATCTCGCGATCGTCGCCGCGGTGGCCGCCCCGCACCGGGCCGAAGCGTTCGATGCGTGCGCCCAGCTGGTGGATCGCATCAAACACGAGGTGCCGATCTGGAAACGTCAACTGTTCGCCGACGGCATGTCCGAATGGGTCAACGCCTGCGGCTGATCGGGCTATTTCAGGAAACGGGCGGCGATCTGCCAGAACGTGTCGCTTTCGACCGAGCGGAAATCCCAGGTGTCGGCGACGGCGTGGGTTTCGGCCACGATGGCCGGGATGTCGAAGTCGTGGCGGGTGGCGGTCCCCTTGGCTTCCAGCGCGGCGATCACGTAATCGGTAGCGCTCTGCATGGTTTCGGTCACGGAACTCTCCCGTCTGTCGCGCAACGATATGACGATCGATCACGAGCAGACACCTGTAGCGCCTGTGTCGCCCGGCATGCCGCGTGCACTCGTCCGCAATGTGCACCGGCCGGTGTTCTCTCGGTTCCAGTCGGTTCTATCGTTCTACCCAACCGGCGAATAGACCAGCACCCAACGCGGCAGTGTCATAACGAATGCGGTCGTAACGAATGCGCCGAGTCTTAAGGCACTCGCCCTCGAACGAGCGGAACTGTCCGCTACATCGATGCGGTAGCGTCAGGCTTCCGAGAGGTCGGCAAACCAGGCGCTGCCCGGGTCGTCTGCCGGCTCTGCTGCGGCCTCGGTCGCCTCCCCTGCCGTCCCGGCCGAGGCAGGGTCGTAGCGCCACACGGCGAGCATCGTCTGCGGATCGAGGGGTTCGGGTCCACGGTGCACGGTCCGGCGGAGCCGCTCGAGTACGGCGTCGGTGTCCAGATGCGTACCGATCAGCACGAATTCGCCTGCCCGGTTCGCGTCGCGGTCCCAGGGCCCCGGCTCGGCGATGATATGGCGGCCGACCAGATGCACGGTGAATTTCCGGTCCTCGCCCGCGACAGCGAACGCGACGACACCTTTGGCGCGGAACAAGCCCGCGGGCGGATCCTGCAGGAAGTCGATGAACCGGCGCGGGTCCAATGCCTTCTCGCTGCGGAACGACACACTGGTGTAGTCGTCGTGCAGGTGACGATGGCCTCCGATGTGCTGGTCGTGGTCGTCGAGCAGTTCGTCGAAGCTCAGTTGTTCGCCGATATCGACCCGGCGCACGGCCTGGTCGAACAGCAGGCCGGGCTCGATTCGTCCGTGCGTGGTGGTGTAGACCGGTGCGGGACCGGCGAGGGAGGCGATCTCGTGCCGCAGCCGGGCCAGTTCCGGTTCGGTGACCCGATCGGCCTTGTTGACCACCACCAAGTCCGCCAGCTGCAGATGGGTGGCGAGTTCGGGGTGTCGTTCCCGGGATGCGGGGAACTGTTCGGCGTCGACCACCTCGACCAGGCCGCCGTAGCGGATGCGCGGATTGTCGCTGCCGACGACCATGCGGATCAGGTTGCGCGGTTCGGCGAGCCCGCTGGCCTCCACCACGATCACATCGATCCGGGCTCGCGGCTGGGCCAACGTGGTGAACAGCGCGTCGAGTTCGGTCACGTCGACCGCGCAGCAAACGCAGCCGTTACCGAGCGAGACCATGGCGTCGACCTGCCCGGCCACCAGCATGGAGTCGATATTGATCGCGCCGAAATCGTTGACGACCACCCCGATCCGCGTCCCGCGATTATCGCGCAGCAGATGATTGAGCAGTGTCGTCTTCCCCGATCCGAGGAACCCGGCCACGATCACCACAGGAATCCGCTCAGCCACCCCGCCACGCTACTGACCCGCCGCAGAGCGGGGTGAACCATGCCGAAACCACCCGCGCGGCGCCCGGGTGGTTTCGGCGGAGGAGGTGTCAGTCGGTGGGGGCGAACAGGATGCCCGCCAGCGTGTAGGCGAGGTTGATCAGTTCCGTGGTGATCGCGGTCCGGTCCATGCCGAGTGCGGCGGCGAGCGGTATCAGCAGTTTCGTCACCGCGGCGACGATCCCGCTGGAGCTGCCCGTCGGGGAACCGGGCTCCGTCGTGCGCGGCGTGGTACCGGGCAGGTCGAGGGAGTCGGGATCGGTATCGACGCGGAACGGCCGCTCGTTCGCCGGCTTGCTCGCCGGGGATCCGCCCACCGACACTGTCGCCTGGGAGCCGACAGCGGGCGGGACGCCGAGCAGATATCCGACCACGCCGGTGGTGATCGCGAGAGCGTGTTCGAGCTGACCACCGGGGCTTTCCAGCAGGGCGGCGTCCTCGCGGTTGGCGCCGTTGCCCATCTCGACGAACACATTCGGCACCCGGGTCAGCGCGGGCCCGGCGATATCGGAGCGCGTCTGCAGGCCGTTCACCACGCCCGCGTAGTTCGCCGGTGGGAATCCCGCGGCAAGGTAAGCGTCGCGAACCGCTTCGGAGGCGGCACGGCCCCCCGTGGATTGCGCGATGTTCGCGGCGGCGTCGGGGACAGGTAATTCCGGAACGATCAGGTGGAAACCCTGGTGCGCGGCGGCCGAACCGTCGGCGTGGATGCTGACCGCCACCGCCGCGCCGGATTCGTTGGCCGCCTGCGCCCGTTCGTCGATACATCCGCCCCAGCCGCTGTCATCCGAGCGGCTGAGCACGACACGCGCGCCCAGGCTTTCCAGCGCGGTCTTGACCAGCTGGGAGACTTTCCAGTTGATGGTGTGCTCGGCCACGCCGTTGACCGTGGTCATACCGGTGGTCTGGCAGTCCTTGGTTCCGCCGCGCCCGTCGCTGACCTGGCGGGACAGTTCCTGCGTATGGTTCGACCCCTGATGCCCCGGATCCAGGAAGATGGTCTTCCCGGCCAGTTTGGTGCCCATATCCGGCGCCAGGGGGGCGGCGGGGGCGGTGACACCGGTGAGCGTCATGGTGATCGCCGCGCTGGCGGCGACGCAGATTCCGGTTGTGACGATTTTCGGCTTCATGTGCGGTTGGCGTCCCGGGACGAGACGCCCCTCCTTCCACTAGTGCCCCACTAGTAACACGAAACTCAGTGGTTCACTCTTGCCACAGAAGCAATCGCCTGGCAACTTTTGTTACCGAAGTGTGACAGCAGTTTTATGCCCCGCGGGGCAGCTCCCGCAGCGACCGCAGCGCGTAATGCACCCGGGTCTTGACAGTGCCGACCGGCACACCGAACTCCTGTGCCACCTCGTGATATGCCCGATCGTGCAGGATCACCTCGACCACGGCAGCGCGTTGCGGTGCGGGCAGCCGGTCCAGCAGCTGGGCCACCAGCAGACCGTCGACCAGCCCGTCGGCGAAATCGGGCAGCGAATACCTGGCATCCCCGATCTCATGGACGTCATCCCAGCCCGTATCACCGGGACGCGCGGCACGAGATCGCGCGATATCGATCATGACGTTGCGCTCGATGGCCAGCAGCCACGTGCGCACGCTTCCCTTGCGTTCGTCGAACCGGCTGCACGCGCGCCACGCCCGCAACAAGGTCTCCTGCACCGCCTGCTCGGCAAGACCCTGATCGCCCAGCGCATGCATCGCTTTCCAATGCAGCAGGGCACGGTCCTCGGCCAGTACCGCGGCGATTCCGTCATCGGTGCACAACTTGGCGCAGCGGGTAGCGCAAGTGGATTCATGAGCGCACCGGTGTGGGCTGAGAACTTTCAGACCTTCCATACCTCGGATATCGCGGGTGCACGCGTGAGTGACATCACCTCGGCGATATCAATTGTGGTTTCGACAGAGTTTTACGAATCGCCTGCCTTTGTCACGGTGTTCTGGTAGACGTGCGCAGGTAAGTGCGGGAGTTTCCCGTATCTATATGAGCAATATCCGAGGAGTAATCGCATGCGTGCAGGCTCGCTGGTCATCGGAGCCGCCATGATGTCGGCGACGATTATGTCGGGCGGCGGTATCGCGGCAGCCCAACCCGCCGATGTCATGCCACACGACGGTGTCTATCTGGTCGGCGTCGATATCCAGCCGGGCGTCTGGGAAGCGCCGGGTACTCCTGATCCCGCGCACGGCTGTGATTGGCGGCGACTGCGGAAAGTGGAGGGCGACAACACCGACATGCGGTATGTCATCGCCAACAACTACACCCGCCAGCGCACGATCCGGGTGACGATCAAACCCACCGATGCCGCATTCACCACCAAGAACTGCGGCCCGTGGCGGCTGCTGCCCCCACCACCGCCCAGCGGTTCCTTCGGCGGCTGACCGCAGATCTACTGACCAACGTTCAACAGTCGCTATGGTCGAGGAATGACGCGCAGCAGAATTCTGATCACCGGCGCCAGCTCCGGGCTCGGGGCGGGTATGGCGCGCGCCTTCGCCGCCCGCGGCCGAGGCCTGGCGCTGTGCGCCCGCAGACGGGAACTGCTCGAGCAGTTGCGCGCGGAGCTGACCTCGGCCCACCCCGAGATCACCGTCGCCGTGCGGGCTCTCGACGTCGACGATCACGCTGCCGTCCCCCGGGTGTTCACCGAGTTGCGCGACGAACTCGGCGGGCTGGACCGGGTGATCGTCAATGCGGGAATCGGCAAGGGCACCCCGCTCGGGACCGGCCGCGCCAGGGCGAATCTCGCGACGGCAACCACGAATTTCGTCAGTGCCCTGGCGCAGGCCGAAGCGGCCATGGAAATCTTCCGAGAGCAGCGCGACGGGCATCTGGTGCTCGTCTCGTCGATGAGCGCCGTGCGCGGCCTGCCCGGCAGCAAAGCCGCCTATTCGGCGAGCAAGGCCGGGCTGGCCACGCTCGGGGACGCGCTCGCCGCCGAACTGGTGCACTCGCCGATCGCGGTCACCACGCTGCTGCCGGGCTTCATCGCCACCGACATGTCGGCTACAGCGGGTGATGCTCGTATGGTGGCGCCGCTGGACAAGGGTGTCGCGGCGATGGTTACCGCGATCGAGAAGGAAAAGCCGCGTGCCTGCGTTCCTGTCGTGCCGTGGCGGCTGCTCGCTCCGGTCCTGCCGCGGCTGCCGCGTTCGGTGGTGGCCCGGCTCGGCTGATCATCGGGCAGACTCGTCTCATGATCGATGAGACGGGTACCGAGTTGTTCCACCGGTCCATGCCGTTCGCCGCGCGGCTCGGTATCGAAGCGCTCGAACACGGCCCCGCGCTGGTGCGCAGCAGGCTCGCCTGGGACGAAAGCTTGTGCACGCTGGGCGGTGTGCTGCACGGTGGGGTATTGATGTCGCTGGCCGACGCTACCGCCGCCGTGTGCGCCTTCCTGAATCTGCCCGAAGGCGCCCACGGCACCACCACGGTGGAATCGAAGTCGAATTTCCTGCGCGGTATCCGGTCCGGCTACGCCATCGCCACCAGCACCCCGCTGCATTCCGGGCGCCGTTTCGTTGTGGTGGAAACCGAAATCCACGACGACGCCGAGACACTCGTCGCGAAGGTGACCCAGACCCAAGCCGTGCTCTGAACCAACCCCGAACAGCCGCTGCGGCAACCTTTCCGCGAACTTCGCGATGGCGGATTTCCTCTTGCCACGGGCTTGCGGGGGCGTTGCCCGGCATCCTACGATCCCGCTGATTCGGGTTCATCACTTCGAAGACAGGATTGCCTTGCCGAACGCGCAACCGGGACACCGTTTTCCGCGCCGCCGACCGCTCGGACGACGCTTCCTCGCCGGATCGGCCGCCGCCTTCGTCGCGGTAGGGGCAGCGTTGCTTGGTCCGGCGCCCGCTACGGCCGCGCCGACACCGTGTCCGCCCGCCATGGTTTCCACCGCCGTGGCCACCACGGTGCCGCTGCTCGACTGGTCGGAAAACCTCGGCTTCGACGCCGCGGGCAATCTCTGGGTCTCCCGGGTCTTCCGCAATGTGGTGGAACGCTACGACACCGCAGGCAACCTCACAGCGAGCGTCCCCGTCACCGCACCGGGCGCGGTGCGCCTCGGCCCGGACGGCCTGCTGTATGTGAACTTCGGCAACATCACCACCAGCACCCTGCTGCGCACCGGCGGCGTGGTCCGCTTCGATCCCGATGCCGAGAACCCGGTGCCGGAGGTTTTCGTCGACCGGATCGGCATGGCCAACGGCGCAGCCTTCGACGCCGACGGATACCTGTACGTCACCGACACCGGCGGCGGCATCATGCGCATCCGCCCCGACGGCACCGTCGACACCGAATGGACCTCCGCAGCACCGCAGGACGCCGGCCTCAACGGCATCGCGGTACACGATGACGCCCTGTACGTAACCCTGCTGACCAGCCCGACGGGCCGCGTCCTGCGGGTCCCGATCGCCGACCCCGCCCAGTCGACGGTGGTCGCCGATCTGTCACCAGGACCGCTGATGCCGCCCGCGCTGCCCGACGATCTGGTACTCGGCCCCGCCGGACAGCTCTACGTCGCCACCGCGACCGGGCGCCTGGTGCGCATCGACCCGGAGACGGGATCCACCTGCACCATCGCCTCGACTCAGCCCATCACTGCGCTCGCGGTATCAGCCGGCCAGAACCCGGCGGTGTTCGCGGGCACCGAAAGCGGTGACGTCCAGCGAATCCAGCTGGGCGGCGAAGCGAGCTGACCGGAGACCGGCCGAGGCACAGCTGCGCGGCCGCCGTAGCTGTCGAAGCTACTTACCGTGCGCGCAGCTGGTAAAGACCTTCGGTTTCGGCGACCACAACGCCCTCGGCGTCGGTCACCACCGCGCGCAAGGTGAAATCGGCTTTCCCGTTGGCGGTCGCCTCCGCGACTATCCGCTCGATTTCCTCGTCGCTGAGCGCGGCTTCGGCCCGCACATCGGTTTTCGCCGGTTTACGGAAGAAGATGTGCAGATCCTTGACCAGCGGATAGAACTGCGC
Organism: Nocardia donostiensis; assembly: GCF_002081715.1. GTDB lineage: Bacteria > Actinomycetota > Actinomycetes > Mycobacteriales > Mycobacteriaceae > Nocardia > Nocardia donostiensis. The sequence goes on from NZ_MUKP01000047.1 coordinate 24,005, forward strand.
GTTGTCGAAGGTCGCCACGGCGATCGCGCCGCCGAGAATCTCTGCGACGGTGAACAGCACACCGGCGTACATGACACCGAAATGGTTGCCGTTCCCGGCAACGGGCACCGAGGTGGCCGCGAAACCGCGCCGCACCTCCTGCGCCTGCACGCCCATATTGTGGGCAACCGGGATGGTGTGCTGCAGCGCGGCGTTCACCACGTCGGGCAGCGGCGGGATATCGACATCGTTCATGGAACGGTGCAGTCCTTTCTTTCGCACCCGGGGTGTTCCGGTGCGCTCAGGCGGGGGCGGGTTTGGCAGTGACCGGCAGCTCGTCGGTATTGGCGTCGGGCACCTGGGTGCCCCGCAGCGAGGTCCCCGCGGTTTCCCGCAGGAACGCCCAGGCGATCAACCCGACGAGCGCGGCGCCGACCATGTACATCGCGGGGAACAGGTCCCAGCCGGTGGACTCGATCACGGCCTCGTTCACCAGTGGAGCGGTGCCCCCGAACGCGGCGGTGGACACGTTGTAGCCGAGCGCGAAGCCCGCGTACCGCACATGGGTGGGGAAGATCGCGGGGAACGTCGCGCTGATCGTCGACAGCTGCGGCACATAGAACAGGCCGAGCACGATGAAGCCCACGATCGCCCAGCCGGTTCCCTGCCGCATCAGCCAGTACATCGGGACCGCCAGCACCGCGAGTCCGATCAGCGAGCACAACCACATCGGGCGGCGTCCCACGCGGTCGGAAAGCCTGCCGAAGAACGGCACGCAGGCCATCATCGCCAGCTGACCGATCAGCATCATCGCGGTCGTGGTGGATTCGCCGACGCCGATCGTGTTCTGCAGATACGTCGGCTGGTAGGTGAGCAACGTGTAGTTGGCGACGTTGAGTGCGAGGACCAGGCCGCCGAGGGTCAGCAGTTCACGCCGGTAGGTGGTGACGACCTCACGCAGTCCGGCAGGCGGGGTCGGTTCGTCGGACTCCGACACCTCGGTGAACACCGGGGATTCGTCGAGTTTGGCGCGCAGATACCAGCCGATCAGGCCGAGCGGGATGGCCAGCAGGAACGGGATACGCCAGCCCCAGTCGTACATCGCGTCCGAACCAAGGACCAACTGACAGGACAGCACCACCGCAGAGCCCGCGACGAACCCGCCGAGGGTGCCGAACTCCAGGAAGCTGCCCAGGAATCCACGTTTGCGGTCGGTGGCGCATTCGGCCAGGTAGGTGGCCGCGCCGCCGTATTCGCCGCCGGTCGAGAAGCCCTGCACGACACGCAACAGGATGAGCAGCACCGGGGCGAGCCAGCCGACCTGGGAATGCGTCGGCAACATGCCGATCAAGCCGGTCGCGGCGGCCATCAGCAGGATCGTCGTCGCCAGTACGACCTTGCGGCCCACGCGGTCGCCGAGCGGCCCCCAGATCGCGCCACCCAACGGGCGCAGCACAAAGGACACGGCGAAACCGAGCATCGTGCCCAGCGTGCCCAGTTCCCCCGGGAAGAAGGCGGCGGTCAGATACGTCGCGGTCGCGGCGTACACGCCGTAGTCGAACCATTCGGTGGCATTGCCCATCGCTGACGCGGCGACCGACTTGCGAACCACCGCAGGCTCAGGCTTGCGGATCTCTGCGGGCTGTGATTCCTGGGATGCTTGGGGCCCCTGGTCCGTCACGAGCACGTCCTCTCCAGCTCGCCGACCCGACCCTCCCGATCCGACTCGGCCAAGATTCGTTCCGCCTGCCGGTCACAAATACCGGAAGGCCTCGACACGAAAAGAAGCAATACCCGGGTACGCACCGGCTCAAACCCCACAACCCCGGCACTGCGGTGGAACCAACCCGCCCTGAGCAGCCCTTTTCCCCGCTATTGAGACAGTGATCACATACTAGCCGACACGGTGCTCGCGCCCTGACCGTAGCCGTTGCGGGTGCGTGGCGCACGAGCTGACTTGACGACGCCGACCCCACCGGGCGAAACTCGGCCGTCGAAAGGATGGGGGATGGGTTCCACACTTTTCGCGGTCGCTTTGCCGCTGGCGCTCGGGATCGTCATGTTCGGGTTGGGGTTGACCCTCACCCTGGACGATTTCGCCCGTGTCACCCGTTACCCGAAGGCGGCGCTGGTCGCGCTGGCCTGCCAGCTGCTGGTGTTGCCTGTTATCTGTTTCGGTCTGGTGCACCTGTTCGGTCTGGACGGGGCACTCGCGGTGGGCATGATGCTGCTGGCCGCATCCCCCGGCGGGACGTCGGCGAATCTGTTCAGTCATATCGCCGGGGGCAATGTCGCGCTCAACATCACGCTGACCGCGATCAACTCCGTGCTCGCGGTGTTCACGCTGCCCGTCGTGGTGGGCCTGTCGTATGCGGTGTTCCTCGACGACGGCGCAGCCATCGGCCTGCAACCGGGTAAGTTCGTGCAGGTCTTCGCGTTGGTGCTGGTGCCGGTGGCGGCCGGAATGGCGGTGCGGCGCGGTTTCGAGGGGTGGGCGCTGCGGATGCACACAACGGTGAAGATCGCCGCCGCGGTAGTGCTGGCATTGGTGGTCGTCGCAGCGCTGGTGTCGGAGTTCGACGCGTTCACCGAGCACGTCGGACAGCTCGGGGCGATCGCGCTGCTGCTGTGCACCTGCAGCCTGGTGATCGGCTACCTGGCTCCCCGGGCGTGCGGAGTGGTGCGCGAGGACGCCATTGCCTCGGGGATGGAGATCGGCGTTCACAATGCAGCCCTTGCCATCGCGGTCGCGGTGACCGTGCTCGGCAATGAGACGATGGCGGTGCCCGGCGCGGTGTACGGGTTCTTGATGAATATCCCCGCCGCGATCGCGACATATCTGTTCGCCCGATCCCGGCGCACCGAATCCGCGCCCGTCTCGGCCTGAGCCCACTGCACGAGAGGAGCCACGGTGGTCAGGACCGCCGACCATGCTGAACGGCGCGCCCAAATCGCCGATGCCCTGGTGCGGGTGGCGGGCCGCGACGGCCTGCACGCGGTGACCATGCGATCGGTCGCTGCCGAGGCCGGTGTGTCGCTTCGCCTGGTGCAGTATTACTTTCAGAACAAAGCGCAGCTACTGGTCGATGCGTTACGGCATCTGGAACAACACAGCCACGAACGCTGGGCGCAGCGACTCGCAGGCCTGCCCGATCCCCCACCCGCCCGCGCGGTGGTCGAAGCGTTCCTGGCGGAGGCGTTGCCCACCGACGAACCCAGCCGCGTTTTCCACCTGGTCGGTGCCTCCTACGGTGTCCTGGCAATGACCGATCCCGAACTCGCCGAACAGCCGTTCATCAGCGGTATCAACCGCCTGGAGCATCAGCTCGCCGAAGCCCTCACCCGCGCCGAAGCCGCAGGCGAGCTGGTAGCCGGAGCCGACCCTGCGCTAGAAGCCACCCGGTTGGTGATGCTCAGCCACGGGCTCGGCACCAGTGTTCTGGTGGGTCAGCGCAGTGCCGAGGCGGCGCGGGAAGTCCTGCGCTATCACGTGAACAGACTGTTCGATGAGCATCAATGAGCAACAGCCTTGAACCACACCGTTTTCCGCGCTCTTACCAGTGCAGATACGATTTGTTCACCGCAGCGGCGATTAGCCAGGACAACCCCGGGTAGTGCCTCAGATGTGGCCGTTGATGCGGCCAGTACAGGTAACCGATTGGGAGGAGAGCCCACAATGGCAGATCCGAACAACCCCGGACAGTTTGGTAATCGCAACGACACCGAGGAGCAGGCCCGCAAGGGTGGCGAAGCCAGCACCGGCAGCTTCGGTCAGTCCAACTCCGCAGACCCGGCCCGCGCGGGACGCGAAGGCGCGCAGGCACAACCGGCCGAAGCCAAAGCCAGGGGCGGTGAACACAGCCACGGCGGCAGGTGATCGACTGCTGCGACGGGGCCGAGCGGTGCATCCGCTCGGCCCCGTCCATGTCGGCGTCGTCTGTTTCGCGTGATGTCTCGCCGAAGAGGAGCCCCGCGGCGGCTACAAAGAACCTCCCGCGTCGAGCAATTGGGTGGTGCCGGTGATGTATTTTCCGGAGTCCGACACCAGATGCAGCACTGTCTCGGTGACATCCTCGGGTTCCAACGCGACGACCGGTAGCCGGTTCAGGGTGCGGGCTGCTTCTTCGAAGTCTCCCCGGGTAGGGTTCTCCAGATCGGGGCGGAACAGCCGGTAGGTCGCGTCGTTGAGGATCATGCCCGTCGCCACCGTTGTCGGGTGGACGGTGTTGACCCGGATGCTATGCGGCGCAAGTTCTTTCGCCATCACCTTCATCAGCATGACCAAGCCCGCCTTGGCTGCCGCGTAGTGGGCAACATTTTCGTTGGCGTACACCGCGGCCAGGGAACTCGTGATCACGACAGACCCGCCACGCCCGCCGTCGATGATGTGCGGCACCGAAGCCTTCAGCGACTTCCATACTCCGGTCAGGTTGATATCGATCATGTCCTGCCAGGTGTCTTCGCTCATATCGAGCGTCGGAGCGGGGTTGGAGATACCCGCGTTGGCGACCACGATATCCAGTCGGCCGAATGTGTTCACCCCTTCTTCGACCACTGCCGCCAGCGCGGCGTACTGGCGCACGTCGGCATCGCGGGCGATGATGCGCTGTCCCTCGGCCTCGACCAGCCGCGCCGTCTCCGCCAGATCATCAGCGGTGGCCAGCGGGTACGAGATGCTCTCCACCGGCTTCGTGGTATCGACCGCGATAACATCGGCCCCTTCGCGTGCGAACCGCACCGCGTGGCTGCGACCCTGCCCCCGGCCCGCGCCCGTGATGAATGCGACCTTGCCGTTCAACTTGCCCATGGTGCTTCTCCGTTTCGAGACGAACGCTGCGACGCCGGCCGGTTCTACAGCCCGCAGTCACGCCCTCGGCGGTCCGCGTCGGCGCTGCTCTACCCGCCGTCATTCATTAGTTTAGTGAACAAAGCCTGCATAATCGCTCGAATCTGAAACAATACACATTCGAAATAGCGGTGAGTTGCGCACGAAACTTTCCAGGACACAACGTCTTTCGTTGCTTTATGATCCGGGAGCTCATTCAGCAACCTCCGGCCTCGATGACGCAGCCGGGCAGCTCCACCAATCGTTTGCGCCGACATCCACCAACCGCGCTTGGAGTAGGTTTTGACCACGCCCTCGGATCCTGTGCCCCATCACACCTCCCCCTTACCTGACGAAGAGCACCGGGTATCGTTGCACTCGCCCGAGTTCGCCGCCGACCCCCACCGCGCCTATCGCGAAATGCGTGCCCGTTACGGTCCTTTGGTGCCGGTAGAGCTGGCCCCCGGTGTTCCCGCGACACTCGTGGTCAGTTATCGCACGGCACTGCGGATCCTCAACGACCCCGATCGTTTCCCGTCCGACCCCCGAATGTGGGAAAAGGACATTCCCAGTGACTGCCCCGTCCTACCAGTGCTGCAATGGCGCCCCAACGCGCCACGCAACTCCGGCGCCGACCATGCCCGCTATCGGGAGGCCAACGCCACCGCCCTCGGCAGCGTGGATCTGCACGCCTTGCACCACACCGTCGAACAGGCCGCTGTCCCGCTGATCAACACGTTCTGCACCGACGGCTCTGCCGACCTGGTGAGCCAGTACGCCGCCCCTCTCACCTTCAATGTGATCAACGCCATGCTCGGTTGCCCGCCTGAGATCAGCAAAAAGGCGGCTGCCGCAACAGCCGCTATCTTCGACGGTGTCGACGCCGAAGAAGGCAACCGTTTGTTCGGCGAGGCCGTGCTCGAACTGGTCCGATCCAAACAGGACGACCCCGGCGACGACATCACCACCCGGTTGCTGCAGCACCCGGCCCAGTTCGACGAACTGGAAATGCTGCACCAGGTGCTGTCCCTCTACGGCGTCGGTATGGGACCACTGCAAAGCCTCATCATCAACACCTTGCGCCTCATCCTCACCGACGAGCGTTTCGGGGCCAACGTGCTCGGCGGCGCCCTCTCACCTCGCGATGCCCTCGACGAAGTTCTCTTCGAAGACCCGCCCCTGCCCAACGCCAGCGTCACCTATCCTCGTCAACCCATCCTCATCGACGGCGCCTGGTTGCCCGCCCATCAACCCGTCGTGGTCAGCCTCGCCGGCTGCAATAACGATCCCGAAATCAGCACCGGCGACCACTTCGGCAACAGAGCCCACCTCTCATGGGGCGCGGGCCCGCACGTCTGCCCTGCTCAGCCCGCCGCTTATCTGATCGTGCAAGACGCCATCGATCAACTACTGGACGCCCTACCGGAACTGCGGCTCGCGGTCTCGCCAGAGGAACTCATCTGGCGTCCCGGGCCACTGCACCGAACCCTCACCGAGCTTCCGGTCACCTTTCCCGCGTCCCCGCCGTTGCCCCTCCTCTGATTCGCGGTGCCGGGCACATGCCGACGACTCCCGCCCACTCAACCGGCGCGGCTGATGCGGAATGCATCGCGCAGCCAGGGCGCCCTGCGGTGATGGGGGCGGCTACGGTTCACCCAGAGGGGGTTGGATTCGTCGCGGCGGTAGACCGCGAGCTGGCCTGCCATCGAAAAGCGCAACCGACTGCCCTTGCCGATCACCTCGCCGTCGGTGGCCAGCGCCTCCGGAGCAGGCAGGTGCACGAGCAGTTCGGGTAGCTGGCGTTCACCGTAGACCTTGCTGTGCCCGATCGCGGCCAGCAGCAGCGCCACCACCGCGCGAGAGCGGGACCAGCGCAGGTCGGCGCGCAGCCAGCGCACGTCGAGCAGGCCGGAGTCGAGACGGTCCCGGAAGGCGGGCACAGCGCCGTGCGGGTGATAGGGCCCGTTGCCGACGAACAGGAACCACACTCGCTGCCAACGCTCGTCCAGATAGATTTCGAGCGGCTCGGCCCGATGCAAGGTGACCACGAGCGCCGCAGCGAAGGCGGGCCATTTGCCCCAGCGGGACTGCCATTTCTCGCGCAGCTGCACCAGGTCGGGGTAGGAGCCGAGGCTGGCGGTGTTGATCAGATGCCTGGTGTGCGTCTCGGTGTCGTCGCCGTATTCGACGCTCGCGATATCGACCGCAACCGCCTCCCCTGCGCCGGTAGCGTCGATCACCTCGCGCAGATCGTAGACACCGAGGTCGCGGGCGAAATGGTTGAGCGTGCCCGTCGGGATGACGACCAGCGGCAACCGGTGACGCAGCGCGACCGCGGCCACGGCGGCCACGGTGCCGTCGCCACCGGCGACGCCGACCGCAACGATCGGCTCGTCGTGCTCGGCGATGGCCCGCTCGAGTTGTTCGGCACAGTCGATATCGGGTCGTGTACGCAGCACGGTGGCGGCGGGCAGGGCCGCGACGACGTCGTCGGTGGGATCGTAGTTCGGGTCCCCGGAAACCGGGTTAACCATCACCACAAGGCCTTTGCCTTCCACCAGTACGGGCACCTCACGGACAGGACGGGCCTGCGCCTCATCCGATTCCCGCACGGGCCACCACCGCCGAGTAGCCAGCGCGATACCGGAACCGACAGCCGCACCCACGAGCACATCCGAACCCCAATGCACCCCGGTATGTACCCGGGAATAGGCGACAGCCGCGGCCAGCGGGGCGACGACCAAGGCGGTGCGCGGGCTTTCCATGGCCACCGCAGTGGCGAACGCGGCCGCCGTGGCACTGTGCCCTGAAGGGAAGGACGAAGAAGCCGGTGCCGGGACCAAGCGCCGATGCTCCGGTATCCGGTCGGCGGCCGGTCGGCGCCGGGCGAACAACGTTTTGAGGCCCACATTGGCAACCAGACTCGCCCCGGCGACGGAGACCACACCGCGCATCGCGGCCCGCCGCGGCGTTCCCTTGCCGGTGGCGAGCAGCGCGGCGCAGGCCAACCAGAGGGCGCTGTAATCAGCGCTGCTGGTCAACCTCAGCAGGCCACGGTCGGCCCGTGAATCGGGCAGCGCGGCGATAGCGTCGCCGACAGCTCGATCGAATCGCCCGACCCTGTGAAACTTCCGGCGCGCCCAGCTACTCACGCGCTAGACACTACCGATCGCCACAGTGCCCTCGCGAACCACAGGACCGCAGGACGTTTCGGCTCCGAGCATGAGGACGAGGGAGACAGCCCGCCTCGCTACTCGGTGGCCTGCCGCTTCGGCAGCTTCCAGCCGGGGCGCGGGAAGTGGCAGGTGTAGCCGTCGGGGTAGCGCAGCAGGTAGTCCTGGTGCTCGGGTTCGGCCTCCCAGAATTCACTCGCCGGGGTTACCTCGGTGACGATCTTGCCCGGCCACAGGCCTGAGTCTTCGACATCGGTGATCGTCTCCAATGCGACCCGCTTCTGGTCATCGTCCAGATAGAAGATCGCCGAGCGGTAGCTGGTACCGATATCGTTTCCCTGGCGGTTCTTCGTCGTCGGGTCGTGGATCTGGAAAAAGAACTCCAGCAGCGCCCGATAGTCCGTCTGCGCCGGGTTGTAGCTGATTTCGATGGCCTCCGCGTGGCCGGGATGGTTGCGGTAGGTGGGGTGGTCGTTGTGCCCGCCGGTGTAGCCGACCCTCGTCGAGAGCACTCCCGGCTGTTTACGGATCAGGTCCTGCATGCCCCAGAAGCATCCGCCGGCCAGAATCGCCTTGCGCATATCGGTCACGCTTCCTCCTTCGTCCTGGTCATTATCGGCCCTATGTACAACCCGCCCTCCGGTCCGGAAAATCCGCCGCTGGCGTGGCGACCGTTCGGGCCGCGGCGTGTAACGCGACCTCTACCGTGCCGTACCTGCGTCTTCGCCGCTGTGCGCGGTATCCGCCGCCGGGCGCGACCGGATCGTTCCGCAGCAGTCGAGAAACGGGCTTCTGCTCAGGCTCGGCGCGCCGTGACCAGCAGGTACTCCCATTCCATCCGCCCGTTGCCGAGGTCGTGCTCGGCGGCCAGCTCCGCCAGTTCCTGATCCAACTGTTCGGCCCGCTCCGGCTCGGCGGCCAAAGCCCGGTACACGGCGATGGTGGGGCCGTAATTGGTCTTGAAGAAGTCCCGGAATGCGGCGGCGTCGGCGAAACAATCGACCACCGCGCGCTCACGACGCATCTCCAGCCCGGCCACCCGATCGCCCAGCAGTGCTCTGACGTGGTCTTCTTCACCCCACAGCGGCGGCGGTTGCGCACCGGGGGGCGGCGGTGGGGCGAACGGTTTCATCCTCGCGAACATCTGTCCGATGAAGCCGGTTGGCGTCCAGTTGATGAGCCCGATCGTCCCGCCCGGTCTGGTAACCCGGACCAGTTCGCTCGCTGCAGCCTGGTGAAACGGCGCGAACATGACGCCGACGCAGGAGAGGACGGCATCGAACTCGGCCTCGGCATAGGGCAACGCCTCGGCGTCGGCCGGTTCCCAAACCAGATCTACCCCGGCTGCAACCGCGTTACGACGGCCGATCTCGAGCAGCTCCGGTGTCAGATCGGTGGCCACGACCTCGGCGCCGGTTTCGGCGGCGGGTATGGCGGCGTTCCCGGAGCCGGCCGCGACATCCAGCACGCGCTGCCCCGGGCCGATACCACAGGCGCGAACCAGACGCAGGCCGAGTTCGGGAATTACATCGGCGGCGACGCGTGGATAATCACCCAGCGCCCACATGGCCCGGTGTTTGGCCTTGAGATCGCCGGATACGGACTGGGTCATCGGAGCACTCCCTCGGTCGTGGTCGGTAACCTCACGTCTGCTTACGTCGCGTAAACCCCTCCGGTTCAATCATCGAAAACACCGGTCTGCGACGCCGGGGCCTATGCGAGGCGGGTTCATCTCTCGCCGGCGGTGCGCGGGTATCGGTAATCGTCATCGCGTCCCCGAGGGGCAGGGCCCAACTCACACGCCGACCTCGCGCTACTGTGCAACCCCACGTAGCCCGGGTGGGTTGCTCACCGCGGTCTGGGATCCAGCCACCGACAGCGCCCCTCGGCTGTACATACGGGCAATCCGAATGTGATACAGCCGCCTCCTACCGTGGAAGACGTATGCAAAGCTGTGCCGAGCGAGCGAAACGGGCGCCGAAACAGATACCCGGCAGCCGATTCGCTGCGGCCCTACACTCGACGCACACGCATGCTCTCCACGGAGGTGATCGGCGGTTGAATCCCATGGATCCGCGCGACCAGCACACCGCACGTTACGAAGCCGGTTACCAGCCGGGGAACTACCGTGATCCCAGGTACAACCGGGATCACGGATACAACCAGGACTCCGGGTACGGCCAAGACCACGGATACAGCCAGGACCACGGATACAGCGGATACCAGCAGCCCGATTTTCCGGACCGGCAGCCTCGCCCGCAGCAGGGGCCGGACATCAACATCGGCATGTTCGCCGGCGGTGTGTTCGCGACAGCGGTGGTAACCGCGCTCGCAGCCTGGCTGTGCGCCTGGATCATCGGCATCATCGCCACCCGGGCGACCGAGAGCGGCCGGTTCGGGGTGTGGAACCCGATGGCCCAAGACGCGTACTGGTTCGCGGTGGTGGCCTTCCTCTGCGCGCTGCTGGCCGGGGTGCTCTGGTACCTACTGCGCCTGGGCACCCCGTCGCCGGAATTGTTCTTCGGCTGGATCGTGGGCATCCTCACCGCGGCGGCGGTGATCATTCCGCTGGCACTGTCCAGCGACCTCTGGGTGGGTATCTCCACCGGGATAGAACATCTGGTGATCGGACTCCCGATCCTCAGCCTGGTGCGGATGGTGGGTGCCAAGAGCATCGTGTATCCGTGAGGACCCCGCCGCGACCCGGCGCCGCGCTCGTCGCGAGCAACAAACACCGGTTTCCGAGAGCATGCCGTCAGGCGTTCTCGTTGTCGCGGCCGTTGAGTGTGAAGTTGTAGGTGGAATAGCGGGGGAAATCCGACCCCGCATCCTCCCAGCCGTAGTTGTATCGGCCGATGTGATTGAGGCGGATACTGCTGTCGGCCATGATCCGGAACCCGCTGCGGCGTGCGCGCTCGCAGAACGCATAGTCTTCACCCAGGTACCAGTGGTTCTCACCGTCGGGCATGACCATCGGCAGGAAGTACGGCACGGTGGGGCGACCGAACTGCTTATTGCAGATCGGTAGTTTCTCGTGCTCGAAGATCGTCTCGTACACGGTCCGCTGCGTGTAGAGGAACCCGGTCGCGGCGTATTTGATCTCCATCAGGCCGCCCCCTTTGCCGAAGACGATCCGCTTGGTGCCCGGCAGCACATGGCAGGCCAAGGCACGCTTGCCCTTCTTCGGGTAAATCCCGCACACCACGGGAAGATTGTGCTCGCGCAACCGATCCACAGAATCTGCATCGAAGCCGACGTCCGAATCGATCCACATCAGGGCGTCGAAGCCATCCTGCAGCGCATCCGTAGCCATCTGGCTGCGACCTTGATCTATCGCCGCATAGCCGGTGACGCAACGCACCGTGTAACCACGCTTTTCGAGCTCGTTGAGCGCGCGGGCGAATCCGAGGTCGAGATCTCTACCGAGGGGAACGAGTACGACGCAACGGGACGGGTCCATGGTGATCTACTCTCCATCAGGTCTGCGGCGAGTGCTGCTGCTCGGCACCGGCCTGCACCGCTTCGGGCCTCGATATCGTAGGCGCGTAGAGCGGATACGGCCGGAGACATGGAGTGGCTGAGCCCGCAGACCCGCCAGCGGATCTGCTCGTCCGTCGTCGACGGCGTGACCGTGGCAAGCATCTCGACAGCCACAAATGCATCTACTGTGTCCAAAAGACACTGACCGTACTGTCCCCTATGAGAGCCCGGCAACTTCCCAGAGCCGGGTATAGCTGAGAATTGGGGCTGTTTCGAAGGAAAATTTCGGCGCCGAGCTGTGTACTGGTATCGCGGGACTTGGAGTGATGGGCGGTGAGTCGGGTACTTTCAAGCGATCAGGGCGAGCGCGCTTATAGACAGCGGTATCTCATGGCGCCGGTTCCTCGTCACATGGCGTCACCGCGAATCGCCCTCCCCGAAGCCCGGACACCACGGACGGCGTCTCCTGCCGATGAGGGACCCGTCAGCCGTGACCGTCGAGCCACAAGGCACCTGCCAAACGCGAGGCAGTAGGGCGCGAGCTCTATTGCTTAGGAACCCATGTCGAAACTAGCTGATCTAGCCAAGGCCGCAGGCGAACGATTAGGCGCCTGCGTCGACTCTGTGGCTCCGTCCGTCCGGAACACTTGGCAGAATTTTTTCAATCACCTTCGCGGTACTGCCAATACCCATAGCGGCAACGACGTCGACAACCCAATCAGCGGGGCGTCGCAACCTCCGGATCCCGTCAGCGGGCCCACCAGCCCCCCAAGCTCCAACCCCGGCGGGGTTCCTCACACTGGTGACGTACGCGTCGCCCCTCTCTCCCCTTCCCCCTCCAGCTCCGACACATCTCCCCCGCCGCGACCCGAAGCTCCCAGCACCGGCTCCACCACACCGACCGATACCAGCTCGCCTCTCAGACCTTCCCGGCCCGGCACACCTCCCCCACTTTTCGGAACCAACACGCCTCCTCCCAGGCCTCCCCGGCCCGGCACACCTCCCCCACTTTTCGGGACCAGCACGTCTCCCACGCCTGAGCCCTCCGGCACCGGGATCATCTCCAGCCGCGGCCCCAACGCCGACAGGCCAGACGAGCAGGTCTGGCCCCCCACGAACGACGCCTCTTCCTCCCCCGGCAACGGCGACAACCCCGACCCCACCAACGGCAATACCGGACCCGACACCGCCACCGGCAACGACGGCAGCCGGAATAACCCGTCGGGGGAACAGAGTGACCGGTCGCAGGACGACCCATCGTACCGAGTCGACGACGATGGAGGATCATTCGTTTCCACCCGCCCCGACCCCACCGACGGAACCGACGGCGGCAGCCCCGATACCAACACCGGCAACGACGACGACAACAACAACCCCGATACCAGCGGCAACGACGACGACAACAACCCCGGCACCAGCGGCAACGGCGACGACAGCCCCGGCACCAGCGGCAACGGCGACAACGACGACAGCCCCGGCACCAGCGGCAACGGCGACAACGACGACAGCCCCGGCACCAGC
>NZ_MUKP01000048.1 GCF_002081715.1 Nocardia donostiensis
GCCGACCCGGAACAGGCGAGCGCCGCGACCGGGACGGTGCGCGAGATCGCGGGCCGCTACCGGGCCGTGCAGGTGGGCGAGCACGAGGCGCGGCTGCTGCTGGCCAAGAACCCAGCCGGCTGGCAGGAGGCGCTGTCGATGATCGACCCGGCTGCGGCAGGTCTGGTGATCGCGGTGAACGGCCAGGTGCCCGACGGCGAGGATCTGTCCTGGCTGTGGGATGTGCGGTTCGAACATTTCGAGGGCGTGCATGTGGTCGCTGCCGGTGAGCGCGCCACCGACCTCGCGGTGCGCCTGACTTACGCGGGCGTGGCACACACCACCGTGCCCGACCCGATGCGGGCGATCGCATCCTGTCCGGCCGGGCGGGTCGAGGTGCTCGCCAACTACACCGCGTTCCGTGATCTGAACCGTGAACTGGAGGAGCGCACCTCGTGAGCGAATCGACCGTGCGTATCGGGCTGGTGCTGCCCGATGTGATGGGCACTTACGGCGACGGCGGCAATGCGCTGGTGCTGCGGCAGCGGCTGCGGCTGCGCGGCTACGACGCCGAGATCGTCGAGATCACCCTGCCCGACCCCGTGCCGGACTCGCTGGACATCTACACCCTCGGCGGTGCCGAGGATTCCGCGCAGCGTCTGGCCACCCGCCATCTGCAGCGTTATCCCGGTCTCCAGCAGGCGGCCGAGCGCGGCGCCCCGGTGCTGGCTATCTGCGCCGCCATCCAGGTACTCGGTCACTGGTACGAAACCTCGGGCGGCGAACGTGTCGACGGCGTCGGGCTCATCGATGCCACCACCGCTCCCCGCGCCGAACGCGTGATCGGCGAAGTCACCACCGCACCCCTGGTGCCGGGCCTGCAAGCCCCGCTCACCGGGTTCGAGAACCACCGCGGCGGCACCACCCTCGGCTCCGACGCCAGCGGCCTCGCCCGCGTGACCCGGGGAATCGGCAATGGTGTCGGCGACGGACTCGAAGGCGTGGTCCAAGGCTCGATCATCGGCACCTATATGCACGGCCCCGCCCTGGCCCGCAACCCGGAACTCGCCGACCTCATCCTCACCCGGGCCCTCGGCGTAGACCGTTTGGAGCCCCTGGACCTCCCCGAAGTCGATCAACTCCGCCGCGAACGCCTCCGCGCTTGAGATCACACCGGCAGAATCTCGACGTCGTACTTGTGGCACCACGGATCTCGCGTCACCAACCTGAGCCCTTCGCTGCGGGCCTGTGCCACCAACATCCGGTCGAACGGATCACGGTGGATCAGCGGCAGCTGCCCAGCGGCGATCGCGTGTGTAGTTTCGATGGCAAGGAGAACGAAACCGCTGTCCCGCAACAGCTCGGGCAGATCGGTAGGCCCCTCCAGTTTGCCAGCGGCCTGCTTGATCGCGACTTCCCAGATCGTCGCCACGCTGAGGTAGATGTCAGGTTCGTGGTCGAGGACATCAGCCAAATCTTCGGGGAGCGCCGGATCGTCCAGCAGCCACCACAGTGCCACGTGGGTATCGAGCAGCAGTCTCATGCTGTCGGGTCGAAATCACGCGCGATGGACTGGTTCGTCTCATCGGAATCCCAATCCGACGTCAGGGTCAGGCGCCCACGAAGCGAACCGCGGCCGCGGCGGTCGACCCGACGCCGCAGGGGCACCACTTTGGCCACGGGGTGCCCGGCGCGGCTGATGACGATTTCTTCGCCGTGCTCAACTCGCTCGATAATGCGCGAGAGGTTGGTTTTGGCCTCATGGATGTTGAACTGCTCAGCAGCGCTGCCCGTCATCGCCACCTCCTTAGCTAAGAGGTTAGTCCTCTCGGTGAGCGTAGGCGATCGTTACTGGCGGCGACATGCCCCGGCCCGGTTCTCCGAACTCGGACACAAGGATGTTAAGACCGACGGCAAGGACCAGAAGATTGGGAGAAATATGGCTGAGCGGACTTGCAGGTCCTGCGTATCCGAGATCGATCACTGTCACGGGACGCTGATGCTGCATGCGGGGCGGATCGCCGAGTGCACCGATTCCGGGTGCGTGGATGCCGACTTCGCGCGGCATACGTTCACCGTGGAGTGCACGGACGTGGCGGGCGGGTGCCGGTGTGACGAACAGTGGCGGGATGACCGGGAGCTGCGGTCGGCCTGAGGGCGGCCGTACGCTGGCCCGGTGAGCTACAACCACGTCCTGCTGCCGTCCGGTGTCGCGTCGACCCCCGCGGAGGTGGATGCCTATCTGGTCACCCAGCAGGGGTTGCCCGCAACGGAGAGCATCGCGGCGATCGCGGCCGAGGTGAACCGGCGCAATACCGCGACCGCCGAGGAGGACAGGTTCCTCAGCGCGGAGGTGGGCGGCGACGGCACCGGGGATGTGCTTGCGGTGCCGAGCCCCTATGACGCGATCGGTTTCGCGCGGGCGCTGCTGTTCGAGCTCGCCACCCCACTGCACTACGCGGTTTATGATCCGCAGCTCACGTGGCTGATCGACCCCGCAGGGCATGTGTCGGTGACAGTCACGCACGGCGGTGCGGGCGAGTTCCCGTACCTCACGAAACCGCTCGCCGAACACTGGGTTCGCGAACTGGCCGACCCGAACCCCTACCTGATCGCGGAAAAAGCCGACCAGGTCTACATCCAGACCTACCGCCACTCCGAGGACGATTTCGCCCTCGAATACCGGGATGGCTCCGCCGACCGGCATTTCGCTACAACGGTCAATGGCGCGGACGAGGTCGCCGCATTGATCTGGGGATGGGCGAACGACGACCGCACCCGGCTCGACACGCTCCAATGGTCTCGCCTGGATCTTTGACCTCCTCCCCTCCCTGAAGGGAGAGGATTCCAACCCTCGCGAGCCGGGTTTCCTGTTTCACCACAGACTGCTGAAAGGCAAGCCATTTACAGTCTTACGTCCGCTCCGCAGGCGTTTCACGTCTCCGCCAGCCCGGCGGCGACAGTCCAAGATCGCATCAGATGCGCTAACCTCCGCTTGAACGCGGAGGCTTGCGCGCTACGTTCGCAGAGTCACGCCAGCCACACCGAGGCCAGCGCCTGCTGCCCGAAGACGCAATGGTGACCTTCACGAGTGCCCCGGTCGGCTTACGAGTCGTGCAGGATGGTGCTGCCTAGAGCGTTCGACGGCCGGACAGGGCCCGCCCCAGCGTCAGTTCGTCGGCGAATTCCAGATCGCCGCCCATCGGCAGGCCCGACGCCAACCGGGTGACGGTGAGCCCAGGGAAATCGCGGAGCATACGTACCAGGTAGGTGGCGGTCGCCTCGCCCTCGGTGTTCGGGTCGGTGGCGATGATGACCTCGGTGACGTCCGCACCGTCGGCCTGGTTGCCGATGCGGGCGAGCAGCTCACGGATGCGCAACTGGTCGGGGCCGACCCCGCTGAGCGGGTCGAGCGCGCCGCCGAGCACGTGGTAGAGGCCGCGGAACTCGCGGGTGCGTTCCACCGCCTGCACGTCCTTGGGTTCCTCGACCACGCAGATCATGGTGCGGTCGCGGCGCGGGTCGGCGCAGATCCGGCACAATTCGCCGTCGGCGACGGTGCCGCACAGGGCGCAGAACCGCACCCCGTCGCGCACCTGCTGCAGCACCGCCTGCAGCCGGTCGATTTCCGGCGGCTCCACCTGCAACAGGTGGAAGGCGATGCGCTGGGCGCTCTTGGGGCCGACGCCGGGCAGTTTGCCCAGTTCGTCGATCAGATCCTGGACCGGACCCTCGTACACCTACGCCCCGCCTCGCTCAGAAACCGGGCAGGCCCGGCATCGCGCCGCCACCACCGGCCAGCGGGCCGAGCCGTTCGCTGGCCAGCTGCTGCGCGTTGCTCATGGCGTCGTTGACGGCGCCGATCACCAGATCCTGCAGGGTTTCCACATCCTGAGGGTCGACCGCTTTGGGGTCGATGGTCAGCGACAGCACCTCACCGGTGGCTTTGATCGTCACCTTGACCAGCCCGTTTCCGGCCTGACCCTCGACCTCGGCCGCAGCGATCTCGGCTTGGGCCTGCATCACCTGCTGCTGCATCTGCTGCGCCTGCTGAAGCAATTGCTGCATATCGAACTGGCCATCTGGCTGCACGGCATTCCTCTCTGCGGACGATGTCATCACTCAGCCTAGACCGCGACTGTTCCCGGAACAGTGCTGGTGCGCGCAGCATAGGATTGATATTCGTTCGCGCACGCGAACAGGCCTGCCCATCGCTGGGCGGCCGCTGGTTCGAGGAGGCAGTGATGCGAGCATTCTGGTGCTGTGCCGCGCTCATCGCGGCAGCGCTGACCGGACCGATCCCGGCGGTTGCGGGTGCCGCACCGGTGGTCGACTACGGCGCCGGTTGTGTGATCGACCCGGACAACCGCGCGGTCACCATCGACTCCCTGCGGTTCCGCTGCACCCCGGAACAGCAGGACACGATTTTCAACGAGGCGCAGCGCGGCGAGGTACCGACCGGCGTCAAGGACGGCTGGGTCACCCGTCCACCGGTGATGCAGACGCTCGCGCCCCCGTTCTGGATCGGCAAGACGTTCTACACGGGTCCCGACGGCGGATACCTGTGGAACCGGATCACCGCCGCCGATATCCCCGGCTGGCGTGCCGACGTCTACACCGCTCCCGCGTTGTCCGACGGAGAGCCGACCTGGGTATTGAATTACGCACCGTCACCCACCCCACAGGTCTACGACGAGATCCGGGAGATCACCCCCGGTGTCTGGTTCGGGTACTCCTGGTGGCGCGGAGCGTTCCAGACCACTCTGCTGCTGACTTTTGTGCTCGCTTGACCCTCCCATCGCTGGAGGGTGTCTGCTGGGGCCATGACAGCGACGGTGACGATCGGCGAATTCGCCAGGCTCAGCCATCTGAGCGTGAAAACCCTGCGGTACTACCACGAAGTGGCGCTGCTGGAGCCCGCCGACGTCGACCCGAGCACCGGGTACCGCCGTTATGCGACGTCCCAGGTCGCGGCGGCACAGCTGATCCGGCGGCTGCGTGAACTCGATATGCCGCTTCCTGATATCCGCGCGGTGCTGACCGCGGCGGACCAGGACGAGCGGGATGCGGCGCTGCGTGCGCATCTGCGGCGGATGGAGGAACAGCTGGACCGCACCCGTGCGGTGGTCGCATCGCTGCGCACGCTGCTGACCGAACAGGCGCCGCTCGAGGTCGGCTACCGCGCGGTAGCCGCCTGCCGCGCGCTCACCCGCGTGGATCGGGTGGCGCGGGCCGATGTGAGCGCCTGGTGCGGGCAGACGTTTCCGCTGCTGTTCCGGGCTTTGGCCGCGGCGGGTGTCGCGGCGACAGGCGCGCCGGGCAGCACCTTTTCCAGCGAGTACTTCACCGATGAGACCGGCGAGGTGGTTGCTTTCGTTCCGATCGGCCCCGGCGCGCGATTCGATCCGCCACCCGGAACGTCGATCAGGGAACTGCCCGCGGGCCGGTTCGCGATCGCCACCCACCGCGGCCCCTACCACGACATCGACCGCGTGTACGGCGCGCTCGGCAGCCACGTGGCCGAACACGACAGTGCGCTCGATGAGCCGGTGCGGGAGGTCTATCTCACCGGCCCCGGCGAGGCCGTAACAGCGGCCGACTATCTGACCGAACTGTGCTGGCCCATCAACCAGCACTGAACACAGGAGAACACTATGGCTTTGTCCCTGGGAAATATCGTCGTCGACAGCGCGGACGCGGGCGCGCTGGCTGGTTTCTACGCGAAACTGCTGCACCAGCCGGTCGACCCGGACGCCAACGGCTATTTCGCCACCGTCGGGCGCGGATCAGGGATGAGCCCGCTGCTGATGTTCATCAAGGTGCCGGACAAAACTCCCGGCAAGAATGTCGTCCACCTCGATTTCCGCGCCGATGATCGCCGCGCGGAGGTGGAACGCGCCGTTGCCCTCGGCGCCCGGCATATCGCCGATTTCGCCGAGTACGGCATGAACTGGACGACGTTGGCCGATCCGGAGGGCAACCTGTTCGATATCGGCGGCGAATAGCCGTAACGCCCGGTGTGCCCCCGACCGCTACGGGCTGGGGGCACGCTGGGCGTTACGCGCTGTCAGGCGAGTTCGCGTTTCAGGTTGCCGAGTACTTCGGCCTGGATCTTCTTCAGGCCGAGCGGCGCGAAGATGCCCTCGAAGATGCCGGAGATACCGCCCGCGCCCTGCCAGGTGGTTTCCCAGGTGACCTTGGTACCCGGCCCGTCGGGGGTGATGGTCCAGGTGTTGACCATACTGGAGTTGGCATCGCGTTCGGTGACCACGTTATCGGTCACCGACACCGTCGCGCGCACATTGCGCACCCGCTTCTGCGTGGCCTGCAGGGTCCACTGCACCACCGTTCCCTCGCCTTGACCGCCCTCGACCACCTGGTAATCGCGGTAGTGCGAGGAGAGAATCCGCGGCCGCACCTCCGTGTAGTCGGCGACCGCCGCTAGCGTCCGCTGCGGGTCCGCCGCAACCACGATCGAACTGCTGGCACTGACCTGTCCCACGATGAGCTCCTTGTTCCGGATGCGGTTTCTCGACGGCCCTATCCTGCCCTGTCGGTGCACGGCGGTGCGGTGCATCCCTGCCTGCGTTTCGGCCGCATCGCACCGAGCCGCCCCGACACACAGGTCGCGGAACTCGCACCGCGGGGCCACCGATCCAGTACGCTGCGCTCGCCCAGCGAACGACATACCGCCGTCACCAGTGCATGAGGCGAAAAGGGCCAACTCCGTCCACGGTCGGCGAACAGGGCGCAGCAATAAGAGTCATTTGGCAAGAGTCGGCAATTTCACGCTGGCCGACCACGATCATTAGTACTAGCGTCGAGGGGTGGCAGTGAGTCTGTTGGGGAAGGCCGGCCACGATCCGGCCGCATACGAGTCAGGGTTTGCCGCGTATCGGGCGGGTGTTTCGCGACTGCTGGAGAGCTATCGCGCCATCCCCGCCGGAGCGGACGTGCGGCTGGCCAAGAAGACCTCGAATCTGTTCCGCGCCCGGGCCCGCAATACCGCGCCCGGCCTGGATGTTTCCGGTTTGACCAAGGTCATCGCGGTCGATCCTGACGCCAGGACCGCCGATGTCGCGGGGATGACGACCTACGAAGACCTGGTCGCCACAACCCTGCCCTACGGGCTGGCCCCGCTGGTTGTTCCGCAGCTCAAAACGATCACCCTCGGCGGGGCGGTCACCGGCCTCGGCATCGAGTCGACGTCCTTCCGCAACGGTCTGCCGCACGAGTCGGTGCTGGAGCTGGACGTGCTGACCGGAGCGGGTGAAATCGTCACCGCGACACCGGACGGCGAGCACGCCGACCTGTTCCGCGGCTTCCCGAACTCCTACGGCACGCTCGGCTACTCGACCCGTTTGAAGATCGAACTGGAGCCGGTCGAGCCGTATGTGGCATTGCGTCACCTGCGCTTCCACGATCTGGGTGAACTCGAGGCCGCCCTCACTCGGATCGTCACCGAACGTGATCATGACGGGGAACGCGTCGACTACCTCGACGGCGTCGTGTTCAGCGCAGGCGAAAGCTATCTGACGCTGGGCAGGCAGACCGATGAACCCGGCCCCGTCAGCGATTACACGGGGATGGACATCTATTACCGCTCCCTTCAGCACGAGGGCGGCACCCCCAAACACGATCGCCTCACCATCCACGATTACCTGTGGCGCTGGGACACCGACTGGTTCTGGTGTTCCCGCGCGTTCGGTACCCAGAACCCGAAGATCCGCCGTTTCTGGCCGAAACGCTACCGGCGCAGCAGCTTCTACTGGAAGCTGATCGCCCTCGACCACCGCTACCATATCGGCGACAAACTGGAAGCCCGCAAGGGCAACCCGCCGCGCGAACGAGTCGTGCAGGACATCGAGGTCCCGGTCGAACGGACCGCGGATTTCATGGAATGGTTCCTGCGGGAAATACCGATCGAACCGATCTGGCTGTGCCCGCTGCGGCTGCGTCGAACCGGTTCAGGTGGTTCGGCCAGGCCCTGGCCGCTGTACCCGCTGCATCCCGACCGCACCTACGTCAATGCCGGATTCTGGTCGTCGGTTCCCATCACATCCGGTGAGATCGAAGGCGCCGCGAACCGGGCCATCGAAAAGGCCGTCACCGATTTCGGCGGGCATAAATCGCTGTATTCGGATTCCTACTACAGGCAAGATGAATTCGCCGACCTCTACGGCGGTGACGATTACATCCAACTGAAAAAACGCTACGACCCAGACCAGCGCCTGCTGGACCTGTATTCGAAGGCGGTGCAACGCAAATGACGACATTCAGAGAACGTTCCGATGTTTTCGCGGATCTGGGAACCAAGCTCAGCATTGCCGAAATCTTCGATCTACTCGTCGACGGGGAGATCCCCATCCGGCTGACCGCCTACGACGGAAGCGCGACCGGACCCGCGGATTCCGAATTCGCCCTCGACATCCGTAACGCGCGCGGTATCAACTACCTGGCCACCGCCCCCGGCGACCTCGGTATGGCGCGTGCCTATATCTCCGGCGATATGACCGCCACCGGAGTGCATCCCGGAGACCCGTACGAGATCCTGAAGGCGATGCAGGATCTGAAGTTCCGGCGGCCGTCGGCGCTGGCCCTGCTCACCATCGCCCGCTCGCTCGGCTGGGAGCGGTTGCGCCCGGTTCCGCCCCCGCCGCAGGAGACGCTGCCGCGCTGGCGACGGATCGCGGAGGGCCTGCGGCATTCCAAGCTGCGCGACGCCGAAGCCATCCACCACCACTACGACGTGTCCAACGCCTTCTACGAGATGGTGCTCGGCCCGTCGATGACCTACACCTGTGCCTGCTACGGCGACCAGGACTGGACGCTCGAGCAGGCGCAGGAGAACAAATACCGGCTGATTTTCGAGAAGCTGCGGTTGTCGCCGGGTGACCGGCTACTCGACCTGGGTTGCGGCTGGGGCGGTATGGTCCGATACGCCGCCTCACGCGGCGTGCAAGCGATCGGGGCGACGCTATCGGCCGAACAGGCCGAATGGGCGCAGCGCAAAATCGCCGAAGAAGGCCTCTCCGACCTCGCCGAGGTGCGCCATTGCGACTACCGTGACGTGCCCGAATCCGAGTTCGACGCCGTCTCCTCGATCGGGCTGACCGAGCATATCGGCGTACACAACTACCCGTACTACTTCGAGTTCATCAAAGGCAAACTGCGCGAGGGCGGCCTGTTCCTCAACCACTGCATCACCCGCCCCGACAACACCCGCGGCACCAAGGCAGGCGATTTCATCGACCGCTACGTGTTCCCGGACGGGGAGCTGATCGGTTCCGGCCGGATCATCTCCGATATCCAGAACGTGGGGCTGGAGGTGCTGCACGAGGAGAACCTGCGCGAGCACTACGCGCTCACCCTCGCCGAATGGTGCAAGAACCTGGTCGACAACTGGGATGCGTGTGTCGCCGAGGCCGGTGAGGGCACCGCGAAGGTATGGGGTCTGTACATGGCGGGCAGCCGGCTCGGATTCCAGCGCAATGTGGTTCAGCTGCATCAGGTGCTCGGGGTGAAGCTCGGCGTGAACGGCCTGCCGAGCGTGCCGCTGCGGCCGTGGTGGCAGCCGTGAGCTGAAGATGAGGCAGGCGCGCTGCCCGCTCAGTCCAGCAGTTCGTCCAGGAACTCGGCGGGCAGCCGCACCTCGCCGAGCCTGCGCACCGCGCCGTCACCCGGGGCCGACGGGAGATCGTCGCGCAGCACCCGCACGATAGCGTTGACCCCGCTGCCTGCGTCCAGCAGCGGCCTGACCCAGTGGAATTCGGCGCAGGTGGCGACGACCGGCGCCAGCAACGCGGCCGATTCACCCACCCAGCCCGCTGCGGCCAGGCATTCGGCGAGCAGCAGCGACATATCCAATTGGGCGCGCGGACGGTGCTGTTCCTGGGTGCGGGCGTACAGGGCGCGGGCGCGGCGCACCGCCCGGTCGAAGTCTTCGCCCGCGGTGAGCAGCTCCCGGATGGCCGCCACCTCGTCGGCTTCCACGCCGAGCGCGGTCGCGCCCGCGGGGCGGCGGTGCGAGCCGGTGATCTCGCCGTCGGTCACCGCGACGGTCGCTTCCACGGTCGCGTCCACCGAGCCCGGAACGGCGACCGCAGGAGCCAGTCGCAGGCATTCCGCCCTGACCGCCGCGGCCAACCTGGTCAACCGGTGTTGCGCGGCGACCCGCGCGCCCTCGGCAAGCCGTTCCGCCGCGGTCTCCGGCTCAGCGAGCAGCGCTTTGGTGCGCGCGCCGATGACGAACGTGGCGATCAGCGGTTCGACCGGGCCCACCCGCGCTACCAGCTGGTGGCTTTCGTCCAGCAACCGGTCGGCTGCCGTCAGCTCACCGCGCCGGTATTCGAGCTCACCGAGCATCGCCGCCGCCACCCGCATCCCGTGCGAGCGCGGACCGCCGCGTGACCGCGCCGTCTCGTAGGACCGGCGGAAATAGTGCAGCGCGGAATCGATATCTAGCCGTTCGTAGGCGATCAAGCCACGCCCTAGCAGGCCGAAAACCTCCCCGAGCGGTTCTTTGGACCGCCGGTGGTACTCCTCGGCCCAATCCTGCATCTGCCAGGCGCCATCGAAATCGAACTCGCACAACCGCACATACGAGGTGAGGTTCGCCGCCGTCGACACCGCCCAGGCGGGCATATCCGCTGGATGCTCGAGGCATTCGGCCACCTGATCGAGCACACCCTCGGTGTGGTCGTGCGAGATATCGTCCGTGGCGGCGAGCACGGCAGCCTGACAACGCTGCTTGCTGATATCGGTGTCGGTGGACGACCCGCGCGACAAGGCATGCGACAACCGGCCCAGCGCGTTACGCGCCGCTCCCGACTGCTGCAGATTCACATTCGCCCTGGCCACCGCCATCAGCAGTTTGGACCGCGAAGCCACCTGCTGCACCGGCAGCTTCGACACCGAACCGAGCAGCGTGGCCAGCCTGGACCCGTCGATCAGCTCCATTCCGCCGCTTTCCAGCAGATCCAGCGCCATCTTCAGATCGGTGGCAGCCAACGCGTGATCGACCGATTTGCGCAACAACTGATGCTCGGCGAACCAGCGGGCGGCCTTGCGATGCTGGGCCCGCAGCCTGCCCGGCCGGGTGTGGTCCAGCCGGGCGCGCAGATGCTCGGCGAACAGCGGCTGCATCCGGAACCACTCCGGGTCGTAATCCACCCGGCGCAGGAACAGTTCGCGCTGTTCGGCCTCTTCCAGCAGCCGTTCTGCGTCGGGTGCGTCCGACAGTGCCGCCGCCAGCGAACCGCACACTTTCTCGGTGACCGAGATATCGGAAAGAAATTCGAGCATGCTGGGTTCCAAGGTGGCGAGCACATTCTCGGCCAGATACTCGCGGATACCGTGGCCGCCCTCGGACAGGTTGTCGATCAACCGGGACGGGTCGGCGCGACCGCGTAATGCCACAGCGATCAACTGCACCGCGGCGGGCCAGCCGTCGGTTGTCCGGTGCACCCGGTCCAACTGCTGTTCATCGAGTTCGAAACCGTTGCGCCCCACCAGGGTCTGTTCGATTTCGTCGCGGGTGAGCCGCAATTCGCTCGATCCGATCTCGACCAGTTCGTCACGCACCCGCATCCGGCTGATCGGCAGCCCGGTCTGGTCGCGGCTGGTCACCACGAAACGCAGATGGTGGCAGCCCTGGTCGAGCAGGGTGTCCAGCACACCGACGGCAGCGGGGTCGGTGATGCGATGCCAGTCGTCGATGACGACCACGATGGCTTTGCCGCTGCGATGCAGTTCATCGATCAGGGCGGTGATCGCGAACTGTCCGGCGTCGGCGGGACGTTCCTCCAGCACTTGATCGAGGCCGACACCGATATCCGGACGTACCCGGCGGATCGCCTGGATCAGGTGCGCGAGGAACCAGATCTCGTTGTCGTCGCCGCTATCGATACCGATCCAGGCGACCGCCATCCCCAGCGACGTCAACTCGTCGCGCCATTGCGTGGCCAGTGTGCTCTTGCCGAACCCGGCGGGTGCGTGGATCACGGCGAGCATCCGCCGCTCGCCCGAGCCAAGGATGTTCAGCAGCCGCGGCCGCGGCACGGGCTGCCTGGTCGGGGTGGGTGGACGGAACTTGGTCGTGGCGGCAGGCGGCAGGACACCGGGGGTGGCAGGCCGGGTCTCGGCCAGGGCGGTGCGGGTGGCTCCGGATGGCCGCGGCGCGGTCGGATGCAGGTAGAGCGGCCAACTGCGGCGGGCGGTGACCGTAGCGCGGGGCGCCGTGACGGTGCGGCCGTCGGGGGCAGCAGCGCCCTCGGGGGCGGTGGCGGGTTCGGTGTCCAGCAGCGCCATCTCATCCGGCACCAACCCGTGATCGACCTGAACGACCCGCAGCATTTCGCCGAATTCGTGTGCCGAAGCGGGCCGGTCCCTCGGTTCCTGCGCCATCGCGTGTTCGATAGCGGCCGCCAGGTCCGCGGGGATGTCCTGATCGCGCAGATCCGGCACCGGCTGTGTGGTGATCCGCAGAAACTGCGCCACCACTTTCTCCCCTGCCCGCCGCTCGAACGCGGCATGCCCGGTGAGCAGGGCGAACAGGGTCGCACCGAGCCCGTACACATCCGAGCGCACGCTCGGCTCGTCACCTTTGAGCACCTCGGGCGCGGTAAACGCGGGGGAACCGGTGATCATCCGGCTCGACGTGCGGAAACCTCCCGGTACCCGGGCGATCCCGAAATCGGTGAGCTGCGGTTCCCCGTATTGACTGAGCAGCACATTGCCCGGTTTCACGTCGCGGTGCAGAATGCCCGCCCGGTGCGCGCTTTCGATCGCCCCCGCCAGTTTCACGCCGACGCGCAGGGCGTCCTGCCAGCTGATCGGGCCGTGATCGCGGACCAGTCCCTCCAGCGAACCGCTCGTGCTGTAGGGCATCACAATGAACGGCAGACCGCTCGGCGTCATATCCACCTGCAGGATGTCGACGATGTTCGGATGCCCGGACAGCCTGCCCATCGCCTGTTCTTCGCGCAGAAAACG
The DNA here is from genome assembly GCF_002081715.1 of Nocardia donostiensis. Classification (GTDB taxonomy): domain Bacteria; phylum Actinomycetota; class Actinomycetes; order Mycobacteriales; family Mycobacteriaceae; genus Nocardia; species Nocardia donostiensis. Next base: position 12,973 of record NZ_MUKP01000048.1, read on the forward strand.
TTCCCGGCTCTCGGTATCCAGATCCGAGGAGAGCACCTTCACCGCAACGACCCGGTCCAACGCGGGCTGTGTACAGCGGTACACCACACCGAACCCGCCGCGGCCGATCTCCACAGCGTCCGACAGGCCCATATCGGCGAGTTCGCCGGTGACGTCCATGGGTTCTTCGCGTGCGGTGTCGGGTCCGCCCACCGCCTGTGTCGGCTCACCCACCGAGGTTCCGGGTTCAGCGCTGGCCGATTCGTGACCTGCCTGGCCCGAACGCGTCCGTGGACTCATCTCACCACCTCGCATACAACGAATCGGCGGCGCCGCGGCCGAGACGTCGACGCCTGAGCGACGCCGTGCGCGGCCTTCACCTCCAACGTAGCGCGCCGGATATGGCCGCGTGCACATTCCTCCACACGCGTGTGCCCGCACTCGCCCTGAGGAAACCGACACCGGATATCGGGCCCGGAAACGGGCAGAACCCGCCCCGCGAATACGGGACGGGTTCTGCCGTGGCAGTCCTGGTGAATTTACTTGCGCAGCGAGGCAGGAACCTCGAAACGCTCACCATACTTCTCGGCCAGCTCGTCGGCGCGGGCCACGAAAGCCTCCTGGCCGCCGGGGTAACCGACGATGAACTGGTGCACACCACCGGTCCAGGCCGGGTAACCGATACCGAAGATCGAGCCGATATTGGCGTCCTGGGTGGACTCGAGCACGCCTTCGTCGAAGCACTTCTGGGTTTCGATCGCCTCGATGAACAGCATGCGGTCGATCAGATCCTGGATCGGCGCGTTGAACCCGTAGGTGGTTTTGAAGTGCTCGCGCAGCTGCGGCCACAGGCGCAGACGCTTGCCGTCTTCGTCGTACTCGTAAAAGCCCGCCTTCTCCAAGCGGCCCGGACGACCCTGCTCCACCATGTAGTTGACGACGTCGACAGCCGGGTGCCGCTTGTTGCCCATGGTGATGTCGCCGCGCTCGGCGGCTTCCTCGGTCTCCCGGGCGATCTTCTGCATGAGCTTCATGTTCAGCTCATCGGTCAGCTGCAGCGGCGGAGCCGGGTAGCCCGCCTGCAGACCGGCCTGCTCGATGGTCGCGGGCTCGATGCCCTCGCCGAGCATGGCGATCGCCTCGTTGACGAAGGTGCCGATAACGCGGGAGGTGAAGAAGCCGCGGCTGTCGTTGACGACGATCGGGGTCTTCTTGATCGCAAGGGTGTAGTCGTACACCCTGGCCAGCGCCTCATCCGAGGTCTGCTCACCCTTGATGATCTCCACCAGCGGCATCTTGTCGACCGGCGAGAAGAAGTGGATGCCGATGAAGTCTTCCTTGCGCTTCACACCCTCGGCCAAGCCGGTGATCGGCAGGGTGGAGGTGTTGGAGCCCAGCAGCGCATCCGGGGTGACGATGTCCTCGATCTCCTGGAACACCTTGTGCTTGAGCTCGGTGTTTTCGAAGACGGCCTCGATGACGAAGTCGACGCCGGCGAAATCGGCGGCATCGGCGGTCGGCTTGATCCGGTCCAGCAGCGCCTTGGACTTGTCCTCGGTGGTCTTGCCCCGAGACAGCGCCTTGGCCTCGATCTTCTCCGAGTAGCCCTTACCGCGCTCGGCTGCCTCCAGCGAGACGTCCTTGAGCACGACCTCGTAGCCCGCCTTGGCCGACACATAGGCGATACCAGCGCCCATCATGCCCGCGCCGAGCACACCGACCTTCTTGATCTCGCGCTTGGGCACATCCTTCGGCCGCGAACCGCCGTTGTTGATGTGCTGCAGGTCGAAGAAGAACGCCTGGATCATGTTCTTCGCGACCGGGCCGGTGAGCAGGTGCACGAAGTACCGCGACTCGATCAGCGAGGCGTCATCGATGCCGACCTGCGAGCCCTCGACCGCGGCGGCCATGATCGCGCGCGGGGCGGGCATGTTCGCGCCCTTGATCTGCTTGCGCAGGTTGGCCGGGAACGCGGGCAGGTTCGCCGCGAAACTCGGGTTGGACGGGGTGCCGCCGGGGATCTTGAAGCCCTTCTTGTCCCACGGCTGAACACCGGCCTCAGGGTTGGCCTTGATCCACGCCTTGGCGGCCGGGACCAGTTCCTCCACCGAGCCGACCAGCTCGTCGACCAGGCCGATCTCCTTGGCCTTGGCCGGCTTGTTGCGCTGGCCCTGCAGCAGTACCTGCATCAGCGCGTTCTGCAGACCGAGCATGCGGACGGTGCGGATGATGCCGCCGCCCGCGGGCAGCAAGCCGAGGGTGGCCTCGGGCAAACCGATCTGCGAACCGCGCACATCGGCCGCGATCCGGTAGTGAGTGGCGAGCGCGATCTCCAGGCCGCCGCCGAGCGCGGCGCCGTTGATGGCGGCCACGACCGGCTTGCCCAACTGCTCCAGGCGGCGCAGCGCGCTCTTGATCTCGGTCAGCTCGTCCATCAGCGACTGGGCGTCGTCCGGACCGACCTTCATCATGTTCTTCAGGTCGCCGCCCGCGAAGAAGGTCTTCTTCGCCGAGGTCAGCACCACACCGGCGATATCGTCCTTCTCGGCCTCCAGCCGATCGACCGTCGCCTTCATCGACTTCTTGTAGAGGTCGTTCATGGTGTTGGCGCTCTGGTTCGGGTCGTCCATCGTCAGCACGACGATGCCGTCCGAATCCTTCTCCCAACCGATCATGTTGGTCTCGCTCACGATTTCAGTTCTCCTTGGGGAATCCGAGTCTCGGTTGGGGCGCCTCAGACGCGCTCGATGATGGTGGCAACGCCCATACCGCCGCCGATGCACAGGGTGATCAGCGCGTAACGGCCGTTGCGGCGCTCCAGTTCGTCGACCATGGTGCCGGTGATCATCGCGCCGGTGGCGCCCAGCGGGTGGCCCATGGCGATGGCGCCGCCGTTGACGTTCAGCTTCTCGTCCGGGATCTGCAGATCCTTCTGGAACTTCAGCGCCACGGAGGCGAATGCCTCGTTGATCTCGAACAGGTCGATATCGGCGACGGTCAGACCGGCTTTGGCCATCGCCTTCTTGCTGGCGGGGGTCGGTCCGGTGAGCATGATGGTGCTGTCGGCGCCGCTGGTGGCGGTGGCGACAATACGGGCACGCGGGGTCAGGCCCGACGCCTTGCCTGCCTCTTCGCTACCCACCAGCACCAGCGCAGCGCCGTCGACGATGCCGGAGCTGTTGCCGCCGTGGTGGACGTGGTTGATCTTTTCCACGAAGTGGTACTTCTGCAGCGCCACCGCGTCGAACCCGCCCATCTCGCCGATTCCGGCGAACGACGGGTTCAGCTTGGCCAGGTCCTCCGGCTTGGTGCCCGGACGCATGTGCTCGTCCTTGTCCAGCACGACCAGGCCGTTCTGATCCTTGACCGGAACGATCGATTTGGCGAAGTAGCCGCCTGTGGTGGCCTTGGCGGCCAGCTCCTGCGAGCGCACCGCGTAGGCGTCGACGTCCTCGCGGGAGAAGCCCTCCATGGTGGCGATCAGGTCGGCGCTGATGCCCTGCGGTACCAGGTAGGTGTCGTAGTTGGTGGCCGGGTCCAGCATCCAGGCGCCACCATCGGAGCCCATCGGCACGCGGGACATGGATTCGACCCCGCCGGCGAGCACCAGATCGTCGAAGCCGGAGCGCACCTTCTGCGCGGCCATATTGACTGCTTCGAGACCGGAGGCGCAGAAGCGGTTGATCTGGACACCGCCGACCGTATCGGGCAGGCCCGCGGTCAGCACGGTGGTGCGCGCGATATCGCCGCCCTGGTCACCGACCGGGGAGACCACACCGAGGATGATGTCCGAGATCCGGTCCTCGTCCAGGTTCGGGAAGCGGTTGCGGAGCTCCTTGACCAGACCGGTGGTGAGATCGATCGGCTTGACCGAGTGCAGCGACCCCTTCTTGTTGCGGCCGCGCGGGGTTCGGATGGCCTCGAAAATGTAGGCCTCTGTGGTCATATCGGGATGTTCCTTCCTAGGGATACACCCGCGCCGCTCCCGGGGAGCGGACGCGAGTAACCTCGCCGACCGGTCGTTCGACCGACCGTCTGGACGCTGTACAAACAGAGGTACGCATCAGCGGACGCACGTTCTGACAGACCGTACTTCTCCGGCCCACCTTAGAACCTCGTCGCGCCGAAGTAGGCGACCACCCGCTCATACTACCGCCGCATGCGAACTCCGGTTAACTTAACGTCTTCGGAGTGGCAGTTGTCAACCGTCCAGACGTACGGCGCCGAGCTCGCTGGCCAGCAATTCCAGAGCGACCTCGTCCGGGTCGCGGCGATCGCCGGGCGCCACCGGACGCGCGGATTCGGCCAGCATCTCCTGCTCTTCCTCTGGCGTGGACGGCGGCACAGCAGCCGGGCCGGAGTCGTAGCCGTAGTCGGCCGGGCCCGGATCGTCGGGGAAGTCGGGGTAGTCCGGCGGCGGAATATCGTCGTCGGGGTAAACCGATCCGCCGTTTCCTCCGGAGCCTCCGGAGCGGGCCTGGCTCGGCCGGGAGAACCGCGGTGGCGCACCTGCTGAACCGCGTCTACCGCGGCCGCGGCTACCGTGCCCGGCGGGCTCACCATCCCCGCCGCTGGGCCGCGTGCCGTAGCCCTCGGGCTCGGCGCCTCGCCCGGGCGGCGCGATGGGCCCGTCCACCGTCTTACCTCGCTCGGCGTCAGGTCCACCGGTACCGTCTGCCGATCCGGAACGTCTGCCGCCCGCTTCCCGGCCGCCGCCCCTGCCTCGGTTACCCGGCCCGCCCACGGCCTGCCGCCCGCCTGCCGCGGCCGCGGTCACCCATTTGACCTGATAGTCCCGTCCGAGCACCGCTCCCACGGCCGACCGCACGGCATCGAGGCTCTGCTGATTGGACAGTCGCTGCACCAGCGCCGCGTGCTGATGGGCGAAGACGATCACTTCCCCCTCGACCCGCACCACCGATGCGCCCGAGGCAAGCATCGCCGCCACCGCGACACTGAACTCACGCACCCTGGTCTTGATATCGCCCCAGGCGGCTTCGATTTCGGCGAGCGGATCAGCAGCGGGCGACGGAGCCGGTCCGGATAGGTCCGCAGCATGGTCGGTGCCTCCGCGCGACACAGACGCCGAACCACGCGCGGCCGGGCCATGCGCGGGTGCCCGATTGTCCGGCCCCTCGTAGCCTGCCGCGGACGGGGAGCTCGCGGCGTTCGCATCGGCGCGCCCATACGGCACCTGAGTCGGATCCGTGGGCTGATCCGGCCCCTTCGCTCCAAGCTCGTGACCGCTCCCGCCCGGGGCGGGTCTGCCCGGATCGTGACTGCCGGTCGAGCCTTCCCCCTGGCCGCTGCGGCGGGGAGACATGGGCGAATCTCCGGGTGCGCCGCCCTCGGCCGACGCCGCCCGCTCCGAGGACATCGGCACACCGGCATCGGAGGTTCCCGACGCGGAACGGAAAGCGCCCGCATCGCGTCGGCTCTCGCGGCCACCGCCGTGAGTCGCCGGATCCGGGTGCACCGGCTCCGTCCGGGCGCGACCATCAGCGACGTCCGCTCGCTCGGTGGAGCCCTCCCTGGACCGGCTGGTTTCCGGCGGGGTCGGTTCGTACTGTTCGGCGGCGTGGTCCGGCCGCGTCTCGTCAGGACGGTTACCTGGACCGGCGGATGGTACCGGTTCGGTGTCACTGGGCTGAGCGGGCCGGCCCGGAGCGCCGGAAGCCGAACCACCGTGCTGGGGTTCCTCCTGTGGCTTCTCGCGCGCAGCCGCGTCGACGACATCCGGTACGGCGGCTTTGGCGGCCCGGGACTCCCGGACCGCGGCCAGCGCTTCGGCGCCGCGACGCCGCGGTGGGCCGGATGCGGGCGATGGGCTGGATGCGGGCGCGGTGCGTTCGGATGAATCGGTGGCCGCGGCTGGTGCGGACACGGCGCCGGTGGCGACCTGACGTTCCAGTTGTTCGAGGCGCTGCAGTGTGGCGGCTTCGGCGTCGGAGGCCGCGGGCAGCAGCATGCGGGCGCAGACGACCTCGAGCAGCAGGCGCGGAGCGGTCGCGCCGCGCATTTCACCGAGCCCGGCGTGCAACAGTTCGGCGTAGCGGGTGAGGCTGGCCGGCCCGATCCGGCTCGCCTGGTCGCTCATTCGCTCCAGCTGGTCGGCGGGGGCGGCGACCAGACCGCGGTCGGCGGCGTCGGGGACGGCGCGCAGCAGGATCAGGTCACGCAGCCGCTCGAGCAGATCGACGGCGAACCGACGCGGGTCGTGCCCGGCCTCCATCACCCGGTCGACAGTGCCGAAGAGGGCTGCGCCGTCGGTGGTGGCGAGCGCGTCCACCGCGTCATCGATCAAGGCGATATCGGTGACGCCGAGCAGCGCGACCGCGCGCGAGTAGGTCACGCCCTCCGGGCCCGCCCCGGCCAGCAGCTGGTCGAGCACGCTGAGGCTGTCGCGCGGCGAACCGCCACCCGCCCGGATGACCAGCGGATACACCGCTTCCTCGACCGGGACGTGCTCTTGTTCGCAGATCCGGCCGAGCAGCCCGCGCATGGTGGCAGGCGGCAACAGCCGGAACGGATAGTGGTGGGTGCGCGAGCGGATGGTCGGCAGCACCTTGTCCGGTTCGGTGGTCGCGAAGACGAAGATCAGATGCGCCGGCGGCTCCTCGACAATTTTGAGCAGCGCATTGAACCCCGCGGTGGTGACCATATGGGCCTCATCGACGATGAACACCCGGTACCTGGATTCGGCGGGCGCGTAGAACGCCCGGTCCCGCAGCTCCCTGGTGTCGTCGACGCCACCGTGGCTGGCCGCGTCGAGTTCGATGACGTCGAGATTGCCCGCACCGCCGGGGCCGAGCGCCATACACGAAGGGCACTGCCCGCAGGGGGTCGAGGTGGGGCCTTCGACGCAGTTCAGTGAGCGCGCGAGGATGCGCGCGGAGGAGGTCTTACCGCAGCCTCGCGGCCCGGAGAACAGATAGGCATGACTGATCCGGCCGCTGTCCAGAGCGGTGCTCAGCGGGTCGGTGACGTGCTCCTGGCCCACCACTTCAGCGAACGTTGCCGGTCGGTACTTCCGGTACAGAGCCACGGCCAGAGGCTACCGGCGCGCGGCGACAAAGAACATTCCCGTCCGGGTGCTTCGGCGTAACCGGTCTCAACAAACCCCATCCAAATTAGTGATATACATCACATCTATCGCAGTTCCGGTTTCCGCGCCTCACAGCGGCGTCCCCGATCGGCAACCCATGGCGTTCTCCGGCCGTAGGTGATCACGGGACGGCAGTCGATCACCCGTCCATCCCGATGGCCGCTTTTGTGTGGACTCACACCCCGTTTCGCCTGTTCTTTGCAGAAATAACGAAACCGTCACCAGTGCTGGAACCGGCTCGGCGGCCTGGCTAACGTGGCTATCGGCGACTTCGGTAGCCAAACCTTCATCAGGTTGGTGACCCCGGCCGGTCCCTCATCCCGGCCGGGGCACAACAAACCCGAACGAACTCTCCGCGGAGGTCCGTTGCCGTGCCCTCGTGTGACGATATCGCCGCCGCCTGGCTCTCCGGCACCGCATTCGCCGGTGACCCACACGCAGTGAGCCTGCTCAGCCGCGCGATCAGCCCCCACGATTTCGCCCTGGACCGCGACCGCCTTCCGGTGGCCGCCGCGGCCGACCCCAGCACGTCGGCAACGATTCTCGAACTACTCGAACGCGGTCAGGTGCCGACAATGGCCGCCATTCGCACCCTCACCGCGCAGAACGAGATGCGCCGCGAGGCCGAGCGGATCGAACGGCTCGGCAGACGCGCGCAGCGCAGTATCGACGAGTTCGGCCGGGCGCTGGCCCGGTTCGCCGACAACTACTGGATCGCCCACGGCACCGGCCCGACCCGCCGCGACGCATTGTGCTCGGAACCGGTGATGACCTTGATCCGCAGCCGGATCGGCAATATCGCGCCGAGCGCGGTCAAACACCTGTGGCTGATCGAACGCGCCCAGCGCGCCGGATGGATCGCCTACAACGCCGAACCGGGATCGCTGTGCGCCGGTCGACGGTTCCATGCCGGACGGTACGGCCATCGGGTCTCCCGGCGGCCCGCCAATGTGATCGGCGCGCTGGTCGCCCGTTATCTGGCCGACCATCTTGCCGCCAACCGCCGCCCGCCGACCTGGCAGCTGATGGCGCACGAACTGCGCGACGACCTGAACCGCCCGGTTTTCCACGACACGGCCGATGCGCGCGCTCAGCAACTGTGGCTCACCACCGCGGGATGGATCGACCTGGACGAAAACCTGCCGGTTCCCGGCCCACGTGGACGGCGCGCACTCGCTCGCAGCGCCCGCCGCTGAAACAGAGGATGTGACTCATCTCTCCTCTCCCCTCTGGGTTAACGGCGTTACGCTAACGACCGTAACTTATAGAGGGGCTTGTCGATGCTGATCCGAATCGCACAGCTGTCCACCCGCTTTCCGCGCACCATCCTGGCCGCGGCGTTCGCCCTAGCCCTCGTGTGCGGTGTTGTCGGCGCCACCGCGGCGGCACATTTGAAATCCGGCGGATTCGTCGCAGAGGAAGCCGAATCCTCGCAGGTCAGCCGCCTGCTTGCGGAGAACTTCGACGGCGCCGAACCCAACTACGTGCTGCTGGTCACCGCCGAAAACGGGGTGGACAGCCCCGGCGCCCGGGCGCGCGGGCAAAAAATCGTCGACACGTTACAAGCCCGTGACGACACCGTCGGCATCAAGTCCTACTGGACGTCGCCGCCGCAGGTAGCGGCAACGCTGCGCAGCACCGACGGCAGGCACGCGATGATCATGGTCTACCTGACCGGCGGCGAGGACCGGGCGCAGCAGGTCGCCGGCGAGCTCACCGAGCAGCTGACCGGCGAACACGACGGTGTCACCGTGCGCCAGGGCGGTCTCGCAGCCTCCTATCACGACGTCAACGAGCAGATCACCCACGACCTGGCACTGGCCGAAGCGGTCGCGCTCCCACTGACGCTGATCGTGCTGGTGCTGGTGTTCGGCAGTCTGATTGCCGCCTCGCTGCCGCTGATAGTCGGACTGTTCGCGATCGTGGCAACGCTGGCGATCCTGCGGGTGTTCACCCTGTTCACCGATGTGTCGATCTACGCGATGAACCTGACCACCGCGATGGGTCTGGCGCTGGCGATCGACTACAGCCTGTTCATCGTCAGCCGGTACCGCGAGGAACTGGCCAACGGACTGGACCCGGTCGCCGCCACCATCCGATCGGTGCAGACCGCGGGCCGCACGGTGCTGTACTCCGCGCTGACGGTCGCCCTGTCGCTGTCGGCGCTGGCGGTATTCAACCTGTATTTCCTGAGGTCGTTCGCCTACGCCGGGGTCGCGGTGGTGATCGGCGCTGCGGCTGCGGCGATCGTGCTCCTGCCTGCCGCGCTGGTACTGCTCGGGCATCGGGTCAACGCACTCGACCTGCGGGCACCCATTCGCAAACTGTTCGGCAAGGAGCCTGCGCCAACCGGGCCGATGATCCCGGAACAAACCCTGTGGTATCGGACCATCAAACAGGTGATGCGCTACGCGGTGCCGGTCGCTGTCGTCATCATCGCGCTGCTGCTCGCCCTCGGCTCACCGTTCCTCCGGGTCGAATTCGGCTACCCCGACGATCGGGTGATGCCCGATAGCGCCAACAGCCGCCAGGTCGGCGATATCCTGCGCGCCGAATTCCCGCAGGCCAACGGGGCGGGGACGACGATCGTGCTGGACGACTTCCACAACCAGCAGGCCATCGGCGACTATGCGGCGCGGTTGTCCGAGGTCGACGGTGTGCCTGCGGTGCTGTCGAGCGCGGGTGTCTACGTATCCGGTAACCGGTTGGCACCAACGCCGCTCGTTATGTCCAACGACACCGGCGCCTACCTGACCGTCGCCAGCACGGTGGACCCGTTCTCGCCGGCCGGTCTCGATCAGCTGCAGCAACTGCGTGATGTGCCCGCGCCGGGGCAGGCCCTGTTCGGCGGGGCGGCTGCGATCAACGCCGATTCGCTCGAATCGCTCGGCGCACGGCTGCCGCTGGCCGGGCTGCTCATCGTGCTGGCCACCTTCGTGGTGCTGTTCCTGTTCACCGGGAGTATCGCGCTGCCGATCAAGGCGTTGGTGCTCAACACCCTGTCGCTGACCGCGGCATTCGGCGCGATGGTATGGATCTTCCAGGAGGGGCATTTCGCGGACCTGATCGGCTTCACACCCGTCGGCTACCTCGTGCCGACCATGCCGATCCTGATGTTCTGTGTGGCCTTCGGGTTGTCCATGGACTATGAGGTGTTCCTGCTCTCGCGTATCCGGGAGGAATGGTTGCGTCGTCGGGCCGGTCGCACCGGTGCAGAAGCCGAACAGGCCCGTACAGCTCGCGTCGACAACACCGAAGCCGTCGCCATCGGGGTCGCCAGAACCGGGCGCATCTTCACCGCCGCCGCGGTGCTGATGGCTATCGTGATCGGTGCAATGACCACATCGAAAATTTCGTTCATCCAGCTCATGGGCCTCGGCCTGACCTTGACCGTGCTGGCCGATGCGACGATCATCCGCGCGTTGCTCGCACCCGCGTTGATGCGGCTGCTCGGTCCGTGGAACTGGTGGGCGCCGAAACCGCTCGCCCGCCTGCACGCCAAGATCGAACTGCGGGAGTCCGACGAACCAGCGCCGCGAGCGGGTGAATTCGCGGGACGTCGATGAGCAGTTCCCCACGACCACGCTCACCCCGCGGTTCCGGTGCCCGGCTCCGCAACGAGATACTCGCTGCCGCCGCGGAACTGCTGACCAGAACCGGTAACGCCGACGCGGTCTCCATCCGCGCCGTCGGCAAGCTGGTCGGGGTGAGCGCCCCCTCGATCTACCGGCATTTCGCCGATAAAGACGAACTGATCGATGCGGTGGTCGCCCAGGTCTTCGCCGACCTCGACTCCGCGATGCGCGCCGCCATCGATCCGGCCGACCCGCCGACGATCCGGATGCGTGATCTCGGCCTGGCCTATATCCGGTTCGCGCTGGACCACCCCGAGCAGTACCGGCTGGCCACCGCGCCGACGCAGACCGAAGGAGAAGTCGACCTGGTCCTCACCAGCGGCGCGTTCCAACTGTTCGCGGGCACCGTGCAGGAGGCAATGGCGGCGGGCCTGATCGATCCCGGCGACCCGACCCCCATCGTGCTCGATCTGTGGGCGGCCGCGCACGGTATCGCCTCACTGCTGCTGGCCAAACCCTTTGTGCCCTGGGGTGACCCGATGACTGCCGCGGCGCGCGTCCTCGACGCCGCCTGCGCCGGACATGTGGTCACCGAACTGATCGGACCGGATGCGGGCCCGGACGAGATCAGCACGTGGCTGATCGAGCTACGCGCACAGAAACGCGGGGAAACCCGCGCCCGCTGAACCGGTTTCCGCCCGGTCAGCTCACCTGCTCATCCGGAGCGATGAAGGTGTTGCACTGCACGGCCTGGTTGTGCTCGACCCCGATACCGAACCAGCGGCCGCCGTTTTCGGGCGTGCCGTGGTCGCGCATATCCCCGCGCTGGTCCCCACGATTGTCGGCGTCCTGGCGGGCCACACTCATCTGCGTGGAGGTGAGCGAGCCGCCCTGCGACGAGGACGACAGATACATGCCGTCGAAACAGTTGGCCTGCAATTCGACCCGGCGCGAAAGTTCCAAACCGCGAGTGCTGCGCGGACCGACGTCGACACGTTCGCTGTTGGCCTTACGCAGGATTCCGGACATGTTCTGGATGTGGTGGCCGTACTCATGCGCGAACACCGACAGGTACACCACCCAGTTGTCCTTGTAGAAATCGGTCTGCAACTGGCTGATCGGCATATAGATCGACCGGTTGGCCGGACAGTAGAACGCGGCGAAGTTGCTGGTCGTGCCGGTGCACGGGGTGCTGATCCCGGAGGTGGACGCCGAAACGTGCACCGTCGGCGGCGCGAACGGCAGTCCGGCGCGTTCCAGCACCGGCTGCCACGCGGCCTCCAGACACTGCTCGGCGCTGTCGAAGAACCTGCGCGCGGTGTCCACATCGGTGCCCCACGGCGCGTAATCGCAAGTGGCGGGCAGCAGAGTGGCATCGGGGTCGGTGAGCAGAGGGTTGTCTACGGTGGCAGCGGGACCGGTGTTGTCGGTGCTGTAGGTATGGCCGGGCTGCGGGCCACTGATCAGGGTTCCGTCAGCGATCGCGCCGCGCACCAGCCCACCGACCGCGATCATGACGACCACGACGATCGACACCAGCACCGACGTCGAACCGCCGGAGCGGCGCGGCGGTGCCTGCCTGCGACCGTAGGGAACAGGTGGCGGCATCGGCGGCGGGACGGCCGGGCGATAACCGGGCACCGGGCCTGGCCGCGGATATCCCGGCGGCGGACCGTAGGGCGGGCGGGCGCCGTACACGGGTGGCGGCGGATAACCACCTCGGGGACGCCCCGCCGGACCGTAGGGCGGCCCCGGTGGAACCGCAGGCCCGCCAGGCGCATTCGGACCGTATCCGTACGGTGGTCGTGTCACTCCCCCGTACCCCCTATGTCCTCTAGATCACCAACAGCCGCTGACGCAGAATAGCAAGCTGTTTAAAGTAACGAGCCATGCTCACATTTCGGGGGGGCGCCGTGCGCGCGCTGCTACTCGCGATCGTCGGCCTGATCGCGGTGACCATCCACGCGGCCGCACCGGTAGCCCACGCACAACCTGCGCCCGACGGCGTCACCATCACCGCCGATCTGAAACTGAACCGCGAGGGTGTGCTCGAGGTCGACCAGAAGGTGACGGTGCCGCCGGACGGCAGTTTCCAGATGTCGCTGCCGCTGCGGGTCAGGGTGGGCGAGAACGCCGAACGCCGTTTCGAGGTCACCGATATCGAGGCAGGCGGCGCAGGCACCGCGACGGTCGCCAACGACCTGTTCACCATCGAAGCCGGACCAGGGGAATCGACGTTCCGCTATTCGGTGCAGCACACCGTCAGCGAGGCGCAGGGCAGCCAGGTGTTCCGCTGGATGGGGGTGCTGGGCGCCGATATCGCGGCTGTTGACGTCAGCCTGATCAGCCCCAGTTTCGAAATGGGCATCGTGGAGTGCACGCTCGGCGCGCCGGGTAAGAACCGGCCGTGCGCGAACGTGCAGATCGAGCCGGATGGTGTGCTCTACCTGGAACAGACCGATCTGAGCAAAGGCGAAGCGATCGATCTGACCCTGCAGATTCCACCGGGGACGGTGCCCGCGAACGCCGATATCAGCGAGCCCGGCAGTTCCGCGTTCGCGATCACAACGCCTGTGCTGGTGGCATTCGGAGTGCTGCTCGCAGCACTGGCCGCGCTGGCCGCCTATGTGCTGTGGGCGCGACGCCAGCAGGCCGACAATCCCGCCGACAGCATCGACCCGCTGGTGCATACCGACGGCAGGACGCAGTTCGCCTCTCCCGATGGTCTGCTGCCCGGCGAGGCAGGCGTGCTGCTGGACGAGCACGCCGACCCCACCGATATCGCCGCAACCGTGGTCGATCTGGCGGTGCGCCGCTATCTGTGGATCGCCCCGATCGGCGATGCGGATTGGCGTATCACCCGGGTGAACGCACCCGACGGCCAGCTGCGTGACTACGAAAAAGCCGTCTACGCGGCACTGCTGCCCGCAGGCACCGATGCGATCACCCTCAGCGAGCTGCGCGGCTCGGGCCGGGTGCCAGCAGCCGGACTGCGTGACGCCCTGCTCGCCGATACCGTGCGGCGGGGTGCTTTCCAGGATTCGGTGCGCCGGAACCTGCCCGTCTGGCTGGGTGCCGGACTGCTGGTCGTCGGCGTCGCCGCGACGGTGTGGCTGGCGATGGCCTCCGGGCATGCGCTGGTCGGTGTCGCGATCGCTCTCGCCGGGGCCGCGTCGCTGGCGCTGCCGCGGTTCCTCCCGGTCCGCACTGCGCAAGGCCGGGTGCTGACCGGTCAGGTGCGTGCGCTACAGCGCGGGATGGAAGAGGTGCGCCGCGACCGGATATCGCCCGCCGACCAGGAACTGGTGTTTTCCCGGGCACTGCCTTACACGGTGATCTGGGGCAGGGCCGACAACTGGATCCGCACCTTCCGTGATCTGGACCCGAGCGCCGACGAACAACCGGGCCTGTACTGGTTCGGCGGCTTCGACAAAGACCGCAACCTGCACCGTTTCGCCGCCCATTTCCCGTACTTCATCACCGCGGTCGAGTCCCTGTTCCCAGCGGGATGATCCGGCGAAGCCCCGCCAGGTCGAAGGTGGGGCGTGGATATACGATCCGGCCCGATCAGGCATTGACGCGCCGGATCGAGGCGAGCGGATCGGCATAGATCGCACTCAGCGAGGTGACCACGGCGGCGAATTCCTGCACCTTGGACGCGAAACCAGAGACCCGGATATCGTTGGGCGGCAAAACGGTGGCCTGCTTGAACGCCTTCGCGAGATGGGCGAGTCCCGGCCGGTAAGCAGTGAACGCCTGACCACCGAGAACCACCCGGTCGGGGTTGAGCATATCCCGCACCAACGCAACCGTCTGCCCGAGCGTGGTGGCCCGTTCGGCCAGCAGTTCCCGCGCCGGTTCGGAACCGGCCACGGCTGCCCGGTACACATCGGCGATGGTCGAGCCCGCGCTGCCGTGGTACGCCGGAATGATGCCCCGGCCGACAGCCCTCGCATGCAGCGAGCGGTCGCTCACCGTTACTTCCAAGCAACCCCGCCGTCCGCACGGGCATTCGATACCGGAACCGGTCGGCAGGTGTGCGATGGAACCGGGGCCGTTGCTCGGCGTATGCACTCGGCCGTCCAGCGCCACCGCGATACCGGCGGTTTCCCGGACATAGAAGTACAGCGTGCTGCCATGCGGTACGGGCCCGCCCGCGTCGGGCGGTATGACGGACGACAGCAACAGTTCCGACGCGGCCATCGCCTCCACATGCGGAGCCACCGATACCGGCAGCTCCAGCACTTCGCCGAGTACCGCGCCGAGCGGAGCTTCCTGCCAGTCGAGTTTCGGGTGGTCGACCACACCGGTGCGCGGGTCGACCCGCCCGCCGATTGCGGCGCCCGCCCATAGCGGCCTACGCCGATGCCAGCGCTGCAGGAACGCGCGTGCGCTGCGCGCGATGGTGGTCACCGCCGGTTCCTGCCCGGTCTGCGGTGTGGCGATGGCCAGCCCGCCGAGGATGCGTCCGCGCAGATCCGCGGCAACGATTTTGGTGGAGGCAGCGCCGATATGGATGCCGAGGGTCAGATAGGACTCGTGATCGACCTCGAACGGCACCCGCGGCCGCCCCACCGCCCCGGAGGTGGTGAGGTCGGCGCGTTCGCGCAGCAGACCGGCAGCGAGCAGCGCGGAGACCTGGCGGTTGACGGTGGCGATGCTCGCACCCGTTGCCCGGGCAGCGTCGTCGCGGGAAACCGGCCCCGCGGTGGCGGTGCGAAACACCGCCGCGGCGGGGTTGTCGGCGATGCGCAGCTGCGGCGGAATCACGGGACGCTGCGGGCGGGCACGACCGGTCGTGGCGCGCGAAAGGGAACGTTCCAGGGTGGTGACGGGAAGAGACATATCGGCTGTTCCTTGCTGAAGTCCCGTGACGGGACATACCTAGACGTAGGACGACGAGGCAGCGAACGAGCCGGACGACCCGTTCAACCGCAGCAGCAAGGACGACACAGTTCCCGCGTGAGCGGCAGTCGCAGACCCAACGCGGCGGTCACGTACGTGACCCGCGGGGTGGTGCTGCGACTGGTAGACATAACGGATAAATTAACATCGCTTGCCTTTGCTCACCAGTTCTTCGCCGGAGACGAGCGCTGACAGCTGGAATACCCGCCCGACCTTCGGGCTCAGCTCTTCTTGGCGGCCTTCTGCTGCTTTTTGAAAGCGCGGACTTCGAGCAGGGTTTCGGCGTCGACGATATCCGCTGCCGAACGCCGGGAACCGGGCTCGGCGTACGCCCCCGCGGCCGTCTCCCAGCCCGCAGGCTGCACTCCGAGCTGTTTGCCGAGCAGCGCGAGGAAGATCCTGGCCTTCTGATCGCCGTAGCCGGGGAGGGCTTTCAAACGGCGCAGCACTTCGGCGCCATCGGGGTCGCCGCTGGTCCAGATGGCCGCGACCTCACCGTCGTAGTGTTCGATCACGAAGCGCGCCAATTCCTGAATGCGCCGCGCCATGGACCGACCGTAGCGGTGGATGGCGGGCGGGGTGGCGCACAGTTCCTCGAATTCGGCGGTGTCGGCCGCGGCGATCCGGTGGATATCCAGCCCACCCATCCGGTCGGCGATCTTCTTCGGCCCGCGGAACGCGTGCTCGAGCGGATACTGCTGGTCGAGCAGCATGCCGATCAGCAGCGCCAGTGAACTCTGCGACAGCAGTTCGTCCGCTGCCGGATCCTGCGCCAGACATAACTCGGCCATGTTGCGCTCCTCGGGGTTCCAGACGTGACCCGATCATTCCATCAGCTCACCGCTAGCGGTCCCCGAAGGCCCGGCACTGCCACCACCAGCGGGTTTGTTACCAGTGAGTAGTGACGAGTCTCACAGTCCTGACGCACATGCAGCAACGCCCCCGCGTAGGCTCGGCGCATGCCCCAAACGGCGACACCCACATCCGCAAGACCCCCGATGGATGGACACGGACCCATGGACAGTTTCGGGTTACGCCCCGACCGTTTCGACGCGGCAGGCCAGGATCAGCTGGTCGATGTGCGCGATCTGCAGGCCGCCCTGCCCGGGCTTTCCCGGCTGCGCGATTGGGCGCACGAGGCGCTCGCCCTGCGCCCCGGTGAAAGCGCCGCCGATATCGGCTCCGGCACCGGCTCAGAGGTGATCGCATTCGCCGAGACGGTCGGCCCGGCCGGAACAGCGATCGGAGTGGAGCCCGATCCGCATCTGCTGGTCGCCGCCGAGCGCAATGCCACCGCAGCGGGATCGCGAGCCAGGTTCCACTCCGGCGACGCCTACGGCGTACCCTTCGGCTCCGACACCTTCGACGCTGTGCTGTGCGAGCGCGTGTTCCAGCACCTCACCGCGCCCGCCCGCGCCGCGAACGAGATCGCACGGGTGCTGCGCCCCGGCGGGCGTGCTGTGGTGGTTGACCCCGATTGGGGTACCGCGATCGTGCACCCGGGCGATCGCCGGGTGGTGCGCGAGGTCATCGACACCTTCGTCTCCGCGACCACGAACCCGTTCTCCGGCCGTCGGCTGCCCGGGTTGCTGACCAGGGCGGGGCTGGTGGTCGACGATATCGGCTCGCATGCACTCGTCCAGGAGCGCTCGGTCGGCGCGGGCGCGCTGGTCAGTCGGATTTCCGCGATGGCAGTGGCGCGCAGGGTGATCACTCCCGAGCAGCGCGACCAGCTGTTGCACGATTTGGCCGCAGGCGCCACCAGTGGCGATATCCACCTATCGGTGACCATGTTCGCGGTGCTGGCGCACAAACCCGCCTGACCAGTGCTGTACCGCAGGAACCCGGCGCCCGCCCATCGGCCGGTGCGCCGGGTTCTCACGACCACCGGGTCGCGAGCGGTATCCGTCTCGTGTCCTGCCTGTTCAGCCCTGCTTGTGCAGCAACTTCTCGGTGGCGGCCAGCAGCACACAGGTGGCGAGCCCGTCCATTGCCTTCTCCAGCTCGTTCAGCGCCGGGAAGCTGGGGGCGATACGAATATTCTTGTCCTCCGGATCTTTCCGGTACGGGAACGCGGAACCGGCCGCGGTCAGCGCGATCCCGGCCTCCTTGGCCAGTTCGATCACCCTGGTGGCGGTACCCTCCAGCACATCGAGGCTGATGAAATAGCCGCCCTTGGGCTCGGTCCAAGACGCGACTTTGGAGGCACCGAGACGTTCCTCCAGGATTTTCAACACCAGCGCGAACTTCGGTTCGAGGATCGCGCGGTGCTTCTGCATATGCGCCCGGACCCCGGCGGCGTCGGTGAAGAAACGCAGGTGCCGCAACTGGTTGATCTTGTCCGGGCCGATGCTCTTCTTCGCCGCGTGGCTCAGATACCAGTCGAGGTTGGCGGTAGAGGCGCCGAAGAAACTCACGCCCGCGCCCGCGAAAGTGATCTTCGAAGTCGAGGCGAAAACCAAGGGGCGGTCGGGGTTACCGGCCGATGCGGCCATACCGAGCACATCCAGCACGGGGGCGGCGGTATCGGTCAGCGGGTGTACCGCGTAGGCGTTGTCCCAGAACAGGCGGAAGTCGGGGGCCGCTGCGGGCATCGAAACAAGTTCCCGCACCACGTCTTCGGAGAACACCACGCCGGTCGGATTGGAGTAGTTCGGCACCGCCCACAGACCCTTGATCTGCGGGTCGTCGGCCAGTAGCTCGGCGATCATCCGGGTGTCGGGGCCATCGTGATGCATGGGGATCGGGATCATCTCGAAACCCAGCGCTTCGGTGATCGCGAAATGCCGGTCGTAGCCGGGGCTCGGGCACAGGAACTTCACCGTCGGCTCGTCCGCCCAGCGGCGCGTGGAACCCACCGTGCCATACAGCGTGGCGAAGCTGATGATGTCGTGCATCAGCTCGAGGCTCGCGTTGTTGCCCGCGATCAGGTTCGCCACCGGGATACCGAGCAGCTCCCCGAAGATGGCGCGCAGCTCGGGCAGGCCGTGCAGGCCGCCGTAGTTACGGCAGTCGGTGCCGTTGCCGTCGCGGAAATCGCCGTGGCCGGGCAGCGCGAGCAGGGCCGACGACAGATCGAGCTGTTCCGGTGCAGGCTTACCCCTGGTCAAGTCCAGGGTGAGCTTCTCGGCTTGGAGCTTCCCGTAGTTCGCGGTCTGGCGCTCGTGCTCGGACACGAGTTCCTCGGGGCTCATCAAACCGATCTGCGTTTGCCGGGGCATCCTGAACAGCCTTTCCAAGCAGCTTGGGGAAATGGTCGAGACGGAACCGAACGCGCCGGCCCCTGGTCCACGTTACCCGGCTGTTGCTGCGAATTGGAGGCGAAATAAAAGGGGACCCCGCGCACCCGGCAGAGCCCGTTGACCCTTGCTGCCTTCCGGCCCTGGGGGAGTTCACAGGATGCGCGCCGCGCGGGATCCAGTGGCCAGTGTAGCGGCTCAGCGGATGCCCCAGCGATGGGGGCCGCGCCCGCGCGTCCTGATGATTACGATCCTTGTGACATCGGAGGGGACCCCACCCTCACCACACGAGGGGAACATCTTCATGACGAACGCGAATCCGCCGGACAAAGACAACCCTGGCGCCCAGTGGTGGGAAACGCCGTCGGCGGGCTCGGGCCCAAGCCCGGCGAACGCAGACCAGACGCTGCTCAATCAGAACTCCGCACCCCAGTTCAGTGGCGATCCGACGCTGCTGCGGTCCGATATCGGCCAGCAGGGCGCGGCCCCGCAGTACCCGAGCACGCCGAGCACGCCGCAGTACCCGAGTCAGCCCCAGCAGCCACAGCAATGGCAGGCGAGCCAACCACCGCAGCAGAATTTCCCGCCCCCGCAACACCCACAGCCCGCCTACGGTCAGCAGTTCCCGCCCGGCGGGCCGCAGCGAGGCAGTAGCACACCGCTGCTCATCGGCGGTGCCGCCCTGCTCATCGTGGTACTGGCGGTCGGCATCGGAATCTTCGCAATCACCCGCACCGCGGACAGCGCAGGCGCCGAAGAGAAGAGCTGGGAAGGCAACTACACCATGGACGGGGTCGACAACGCCTGCGATCTCGTCGACCCGACTGTCATCAGACAATGGGCCGCGGTGCACAAGGAGACCACACACACCGAGAACACACCGACCGGCGACTGGGGCGGCGGATCGCTGCGCTGCCGGGTGAGCAACGAGGGAAGCGACAGCGACGACGCCGACCTGAACATGGACGCCGATTTCGACAGCAAATACGGCACCCCCATGTACGAAACCTGGAAGAAATCCGATACCAGCACCACCGGCACCGGCTACTCCTCCGGCCCGGTGAGCGGTATCGGTGAGGAGGCGTACTACGCCGCGCAGGAGCGCCCGTACTCGTCGTTCACCAGCTTCGACTACACGATCGGTGTCCGCGACAGCAATGTCTCTGTGAAGGTGGAAATCAATATCACCGCATCCAAGCGGATCGATAAGCAAACCGTCGACCAGGTCGCCATGCAGCAGGTCCGCAAGGTTCTGTCCGGCCTGCGCAAATAACCCCGTCGGCACCTCTGAACGGCCCGTTCGATCGCCTCCGACCGGGCCGTTTGGCGCCAGCCGGGGCTCAACCGGTATGCTGCACCACGGAGGATTCGCCTAGTGGCCTATGGCGCTCGCCTGGAACGCGGGTTGGGTTAACGCCCTCAGGGGTTCAAATCCCCTATCCTCCGCCACCGAGCCCCTCGGCCGATTACCGGTCGAGGGGCTCGTCGCTTATCGATACCGTGCTGGTGCAGGCCTGGCCGAGTGTCCGTACATAGCACGAATCGCCTTCTACTGCATGGCTTTCACGCAGATTCTCGCGCACCACGGCAAACGTAGCCGCGGTCGAACCGTTCGGTCGGCGATGCCATGATTTGTGGGTGGAACCACAGGTCATCGAGATCGTTCAGAGTTCACCTGCATGGTGGCAGGTGTGGCTCCCGCTCCTCGGCTCGCTGCTCGTCGCCGGTGCGGCCGTGGTCGCCGTGCTGGTCAACAATCGGACCAACCGGCAGGCGATATCGGCAGCGGATGCGCGGAGTCAGCAGGCGTTGGAGGCGGCGCAGCAGCAGACCGCCGACACCGCGCGACGCCAGATCGACGTAGCGCAGCGGCAGGTGGAATCGGTGCACGCCGCGGGGGAAGGTCGCGCGCATGAGCAGTGGCGTCAGGACAAGGTGGCTGCTGTGGTGGCCGATTCGCTGGTGATGTCGGGCCGGATCTATCAAGCGCTGCGGCGGGACACCGAATGGACCGATGAACTCATCGGCGATCTGATCAGGGATCTGGAGGACGGATCGGAGCGGGCCAATGTGCTGCGTATCGTTTCCTCCGATATCCACTACAAACAGTGGCGCAGGCTCGCCGACAGCCTTTCCGACGCGCTCCTGTCTGCGGTCGCACTGCAACGCAAGAAACTGAAAGAGGACGCTCCGGAAGACGTACAGGCTGCTCGCGAACACAAAGCGGCCATGCTCACCGAGGTCAAAGCAGCCGAACGTGCGCTGATCTCTGAGACCAGGGCCGAGCTCGGAATCCTTCCGGACTAGGTCTGCGTACCTCCGCATCGCTCTGGCCATGCGCTCTTCTGCGTGCCCGCGTAGACACGGCTGCGTACGGTCTGCCTGCTACCGCCTTTGCTCCGGCCGTGCGGCCTGCACTGCGACATACGTATTAAGGCCATACCCCAGTATTCGCTCTAGGTGTGCGTGGCCGCTTTCGCAACCGCCCTTATTTTGCGGGGCCAGGCAGCGGGGTCAGGGTGGTGGCTATCTCTTGCAGGGTTGTGCGCAGTAGGTCCACGTAGGTGTCCAGGTCGGGTAATGCGGCGGGGTCGGCGTGTACCGAGACGGTGATGGTATTGCCGAGGCCGTGTACGCCGTGGGTGAGGTGCATGACCGATCCCAGGGCCGGGAAACCGCCGGTGAAGCGGACAGGGGCGTCGCCGAAGACGAGGTCGGCGGGACCGCGATCGACGCTGGATACGACCGTGTGGCCGGCGATGGAATCCGGGATCGTGTGGAGCGGGTAGCGGTCGATATCGCGGCGCAGCATGGCGGCGGGCAGCGCGGCGGTGACCGCGTCCTGTGCGGCGGCCAGCGGGTGCAGGGCGCGGGTCCGGCGGGCAGCCAGATCGGCGGCGATGGCGGCGGCGCGGCGGCGCGGGTCGGGTTCCCCCGCGCACAGGTCGACGCCGAGACTTCGGTAGTTGTTGCGGATATGGGCTGCGGCGGGCAGCGCCATGGGCACCTGCGCTCCCAGCCGGTCCACCGGTTCACCCCGCGAACTCAGATACCGCTCCAATGCGATCGACACCGCTGTCAGCGCCACCACCGACACGCTCACCCCCGGTACGCGGAACTCCTCGGCCCCGCACACGATCATCCGAACCACATGCCCGCCGACTTGTTCCGGCCCGTTCAACGGCCCCGGCGGATATCCCGTCCCCGGCGCGGGCACCTCCCCCGCCGTGGTCAATGCCGCCAGCTTTCGCTGCGCCCGAAACGCCTTCCAACCCCGCCACAGAATGCGGCACATATCGGCCGCCGCCCTGACACCTCGGCCGATCCTGCACACCCCCTCGGCGATAGGCCCCGACCTGCCGACGCGTCCCTGCTCCACCATTGCACCGTCCGCAGAATCTGCTGTCGTTCTCGCGCCGAGAGTCTTTCTCGCCGGGCCCGGCTCTTCGATAGCCGAACTCGGTTCCGCACCTGCCGAGCTGTCCACACCCATCCCCAGGTCTGACATCTCATTTATCCCCAAGTCCGGCGCCTCATTCGTTCCCAGGTCCGCCACCACCGTCGGAACGATCTGCTCTGTACCCGCGCCGGGGGCGAACAGCTGCCGGGCCAGGTCGGCCGCGTGCTTGCCGTCGGCGAGGGCATGCGATATCTGGAGCACCGCGACGGTCACCGCCGGATCAGGGGTGGGCGCATTGCGGATATTGCGGAAGACATGTAATCGCCACGGCCGCCACGCCGCGTCGACGCTGCTGTCCAGCAGGTAGCCGAGGGCATCCAGCAGGTGCGGCCAGTCGGCGTCGGGCAGCGGGTGTTCCACGAACTGATCGTCACTGAAGGCGCAGTCGGCCCAGGCCGGGTAGGCGCGGCCGGTGGGATCCGCAGTCACCCGGACCCGCAGATCGGTGATCGTCCGGCTGCGCACGGCGACGAAGGAACGTAGCTCGGTGGTGCTGCGGCGGGATTCGGCGAAGCAGTACAGCAGGAACAGGTCATTGCGGCCGCGACCGGACAGCCAGTACATGGTCGCGTCCTGCGGGGCCAGCGAGCTCATTCGCCGACGATAGCGCTCCAGCACAGCCGATCGAATGTTCTCGCTGGTAGAGACGCTGACAGGGCGGCGACGGCGAACACGCGACAGAGCAGGCGAAACCGTCGACTCACCACCGGTCCCGGTGCTACCTTTTGTAGTAGAACCTCATCCCACTCTCTGCAACGGCGGGTGTCGGCTATGACAACTCGAGCAGGTCGCATGATCGGTGAGCAGGCGAACGCGGTGGACGATCGGTATCAGGCCGCGGCGTTCGTGAAGCGTTCGATCAACAAGGTCTTCCCGACGCATTGGTCGTTCCTACTGGGTGAGATCGCCCTGTACTGCTTCATCATCTTGTTGCTGTCGGGTGTGTATCTGACCCTGTTC
>NZ_MUKP01000049.1 GCF_002081715.1 Nocardia donostiensis
GGCCGATGCCGGGCAGGGCGGGTGGTTCGGCGACAGAGTCAGCATCGGCGTTGGTGTCCCACACCCGCACTCCGCCCTCGTCGCCGCCGGTGACGACCCAGCGTCCGTCCGCGCTGATCGCGACGGCCTCGACCAGCCCGGTACCGAGCAGGGGGCGCGGTGCAGGATCGGCGGAGCTCCTATCCCACACCTGTACTCCGCCCTTGTCGCCGCTGGTGACGACCCAGCGTCCGTCCGCGCTGATCGCGACGGCCTCGACCGGCCCGGTACCGAGCGGGGGGTGCGGTACAGCACTGGCGGAGTCCGTCTCCCACACACGCACTCCCTCGTCGCCGCCGGTGACGACCCAGCGTCCGTCCGCGCTGATCGCGACGGCATCGACCTGCACGGTGCCGGTACCGGGCAGGACGCGCGGTTCAGCACCAGTGGTGGTATCCCACACCCGTACCACACCCTTGGAGTCGCCGATGAACATGCCCGAGGAATCGCTGGTGACGATCCGGTGTCCGTCCGGGCTGATCGCGGCGGCGTTGATCGAATGGGTGCCGGTGCTGTGAAGGACGCGTGGCTCAGCACCAGTGTTGGTATCCCACACCTGCACCGCACCCTCGCCGCCGCCGGTGACGATCCAGCGTCCGTCCGGGCTGATGGACAGGGGGTCTGGGGAATTGAAAGGGATATCGGTGATCTTGGCTACGTTGCGCATCTGGTACTGCACAGCGAGCACTGCGGTCGTGGTGGTCTCGGGTGAGAGCTCGTGCGCGGCAATTATCTCCAGCACACCGCGGCGCTCGTCGAGACCGGTGGTGAGTTGATACTGGGCGTCCTGGACCAGGCGTGCAGCAAGGCTCGCGTCGGCGAGGTCGGTGGCACGGCGTTCGGCGTCTCTTGCGCGAAAGTAGAAGAAGCCTGCGGTGACCGCCACCATTGCGGCGACGGTCGTGAGCACGATCAGGGTTTGCGCGCGTTTGCGTAGTGCTGCGGCGTGAGCTTGTGCGGTGCGGAGTTCGTTGTCGCGACGGGTGTCCTCGTGTTGCCGGGAGGCTGCCAAATAGGGGCGGGCGCTGGCCAGTCGGTCGCGGAACCCCGGTCGTTCGACCAGGGTTTCGGCATCGAGGAGGCGGGCGCCGGTGAGGAGCCAGGCAGGATCGCGGTTGTTGCGGTTCCATTCGGTGGTGGAGCGTTCGAGGTTGTCGGCGGTGCGTAGATTGTCGGCTTCCTCGCGTAGCCATCCGGCGAGGTCGTCCCATTGTCGCAGCAGGCTTTCCAAAGCGACCTCGACGACGGTCTCGTCGTGTCCGTCGTCGGTCCTGCGGTGGTCTTTGACCAGTAGACGGAGGTCGACGAACTGATCCAAAAGCGGTTTGGCGGCGTCGGGGAGATCGTCCCAGCGGCTGATGCGCCGCATCGGATGTTCGCCGTCAGGGGCGAAGGTGGCAAGCCCCGGGATGAACGCTCGACGTAGCAGCTCGAGTTCGCGGTGGCGGGCTTCGGGGTCCTGCGACAGTATCTGGTTGATTTTGGTGGCCACGACTTTGTCGAGACCACCGGTCGCCATGTAGTGGGCGAGAGTGATTTTGCCGCTGTGGCCGTAGTCTTCGTAGAGATTCGCCAAGGTCAGCGATAGCAGGGGTAGCGCATCGGCACCGTCTCGGCAGTCGGTTCGCAACCGGTCGACCAGATCTGGTGCGATATCCAAGTGTCGTGCGGCCCGGGTGGCCGGGCCGACGATAACGTCGCGAAACCGGTCGGGAGACATCGGTCTGAGGTCGTCGAATATCAGGGTGTCGATGCTGGTCAGCTGTGGTGTGGCCTTCAGGTCTTCGTAGCGGTCGGTGCGGATGGTCACGACCACGATCAACGACAACCGCTCGCCGATAGGGGCGCTCAGTAGATCGGAGAGCAGGTCGAGCAGCGTCGTGCTTTCGGGGCTGGTGTCGGCTGCCACCAACTCCTCGGCCTGATCGACCGGCAGCACCAGTGTCGGAGCGGCCACCTCGGCGTCGAGCAGGCGCTGACCGGCAGCGTCCTGGATCTCGGCGAGCCACTCCCGTAACAGTGCGGTGTCCTGTGCGGCAAGTGCGGCTTTGATGTCACCGAGATCGGTGCTGGACAACCCCAGACGGCGGCGAGTGCTGTGCAGGGTGGCCGCGAGACCATGTACCCCGGTGATCGCGTCACGTTCCGGGCGCATGGTATCCAGTACGACGAAGTGCCGGTCGTCGCGCAGTAATCGCGGAATCATCCCGGCCCGCAGGAACGACGACTTACCGACACCGGAGGGGCCGATCACGACGAACAGCGACTTGGTGCCGCCGGTGCGCATCGTCCGCAGCTCGTCGATGGCGTGCAAGACCTGTTCGTCGCGTCCGAAAAATACTGCGGCGTCAACAGGTTCGAACGGATTCCAGCCGCGATAGGGGGCGCGGTCGGGGTCGTTGAGCGGTGGCCAGGGAAAGTGGTCGGCGCCGATACCGGCCGCACGCAACCCGGTCAACAGCTGCTGTAGCCCGGCGGTGCGCAACGTCACTGGTTCGCGATCTGAGTCGATATGGACCTCGGTGACCGGGTCGTCGCCGTATAGATCGCACCGCTGCCATTCGCGGGTGATGTCGTGGACGCCGTCCAACGGCTCGATCCGGGCACAGTAGATTCGTTTGCCGAGGTACTCGGCGGCTCGGTACTCGGCTTCGCATTCGTGTGAGGCCAGCCAATGCCGCGACACCAGACATACCACCGCCTCGCAGCGTTCCACTGCCGCGCGCAAGGCGACCTTCCAACGTTGACCGGAATGGATGCCGATCTCGGGATCGATATCGAGAAAGATGTCTTGCGCCAGGTCGGGCTGCTGCTCGATCAGCCACTGTCGCACCGCGACCGCCCAAGTGTTGTCACGACTGGAATGACTGATGAATATCCGTGACACGATGATCGGCCCCTCGCTCCGATACTCGAACAGAGGCACGGGATCTGTACCCGCTGCTCTGAATGGCATGTGTTGGACAGGTTTCAAACGCCGGCGCCTGAGTCCTGTCCGACGTTACACCGTTCGCGGCACGAAGGTACGGGTCGCGGAAGATCCCGCATCATGCTCTATCTGCTTGTATATCTATGCTTTCCGTCAGATTCGGCGGACCGAGCGACGCGGTAGCCGATCCGGTCGCCACCCGCGTATTTCACGGTGTCGATGCGTATACCGAGCGTCTGTCCAGAAACCGGCTCCGACCCACTTTCGGTGGTGCCTGTGAGGTGACGGCGGCACGATAGCCCGGCGGCTGAAGTGAGCCCGGACAGGTTCTGCAGGTCGCCGGCGGACGTGCTCTCTGACTGTATCGGCCACCGGCCCCACGCAGGCCACGTTGATGACATCCTCGGAGAATGAGTACTCGGCTGTGACTGTCAACCGGTCCTGGATGTACAGCACACCGGCTGCATGCTCCAGGTAACCGGTGCCTTGCGCGGCGTCGCGCGGCAGAGTATTCGGAGCGGATTCACCCGCTCTCGGGTCGAGTCTTCCGTCGTTTCAGCAGCAGGTAGCCGGTGGTAGTTGCGGCAGCACCGGTCATCGCGCCCGCCGCGGCGCGTTTCCATGGGGAGCGCAGGTTCCCCTCGACAACCGCGGCATCGGGTGAGGGCTGGAAAAGGTTGCCGTCGCTGGTGGGAACGCGCTCGGCCCGGTCGAAGTAGGCGCTGAGGAAGCGTTCCATGGTGCGCCTGGTGAGAGTCGGGCTCACCGCGTGCATCAGTCGCGCCATGACGGCGCTCGTGCCGACCATCGTGGTGGGCTTGGGGTGGTCGGCGCGGCGCACAATCGCGGCGGCAACGCGCCATGGGTCGAGCACCGGCGGTGGTGAGGTGATCTTGCGCCCGACGTAGTTCGCTCCGTGGCGTAGGCCCGGGGTGTCCACGAATCCGGGGTAGATATCGCAGATGTGGATGTCGGGATGGCGGGCGAGTTCGGCGCGCAACGATTCCGCGAAGCCGCGCAGCCCGTACTTGCCTGCGCTGTAGGCGGCGGCATAGGGGGCGGCGGCGAATCCGCCGAGGGAAATGATGTTGACGAAGGTGCCGTGCCCTTGGCGTAGGAAGACCGGAAGCACCGCGTGGGCATCGTTCATATGCCCGATCAGGTTGCTGCGGATCACCTGCTCGTGAGACTCCATAGGGGTGTCCTGGAACCGGCCGATCGCGCCCACACCGACATTGCTCACCCACACGTCGATGCCACCGAAACCGGTCACCGCGCGGTCGGCGAGCGCGCGCACAGCCTCGATATCGGTCACGTCTGTCCTCACAGCGATCGCCACGCCCCCTGCCGAACGGCAACGACTCGCCACCTCTTCCAGCGCCTCGAGGTTGCGCGCGCCCAGCACCAGCTCGACGCCGCGGCGAGCGAAGAGTTCGGCGGTGGCTTGGCCGATGCCGCTGGAAGCGCCGGTGATGACGACGCGCAACGGCTTCTCGTGGTCACGATCAGGCATGGCTCTCCCATCAGCAGCAGGGCGTCCGATACGGACTCGGAGTACACAGTGCGACTTGCCCGCGACGAAGAACTTATGCCTGATTCGGGCGTGCCGAGTCGCGCTGTACACCACCGCCGCGCAACACCGCGTCGACCCGCTCGGTCCGTTCGCTTACATAGGGGCTTGTCCAGACCGCACATGGGGGCGCACGATCATCGGAAGCCGGTCGAGTTGCACAGTGGCCGCTGCGACCTCCCGTACGGCCATACCTGCCACCGGCTCCAGCCGGACCCGCGCGGCCACGGTCGCCAGGATCGTCTTCGCCTCCAGCCAGGCGAAAGGCTCGCCGATGCAGTTGCGGTTACCAGTGCCGAACGGCTGGAACGCCCCGCTACGGGTCACCGCCTTGCGGTACTCGGGGGTCCACCGATCCGGGTCGAAGACCGCGGGGTCGGTAAAGTACTTCGGGTCATTGTGCATCGCGTACTGCGAGTAGATGATCGTTGTGCCCGAGGGGATGGCGACCCCGCCGAGTTCGATGTCGGCCGTAGTCTCACGCATGCCGAGCCAGGGCGGACAGTAGCGGCGCAGCGTCTCGGTGACAACTTTCTCCGTGTAGACGAGGTGGTGGATATTGTCCGCGGAAACCGGTCCGTCGCCGAGGACGTCCGCCGCTTCACGCTCGAGCCGGTCTCGGATGTCAGGACGCCGCCCGAGCTCGTGGAATGCGAAAGCCATTGTGTTCGAGACGGTTTCGTAACCCGCCGCATACATTGTCATGACTTCGTCGCGTATCTCCCGGTCACTGAGCCCGGTGCCGTCGGAGAAACGGGCCCCGATGAGCATCGAGACGATATCGCGATGATCCTCCCCCCGGGCCCGGTACTCGGCGATGATGCGATCGACGACGTCGAACAACCGCTGCACAGCGGCATCGAAGGCTCGGTTGCGCAGCGGCAACCGAGCCAACCAGGGCATCATGGCCCGTTTCGGTATTTCGGCGACGATAACCGGGAACGCCCGCAGCGACTCGCTCACCAGCTCGTCGGCGATGTCGCTGGAGAACAGCGCCCGCGCCACGATCCGCATGGCCAACGCACCGAGTTCACGATCCAGTTCGATTTGTTGCCCGCCCTGCCACGCGTCGACCATCCGCGTTGCGCTGTCGGCCATGATGTCGATATAGCCCGCGACTCGCTCACGATGGAACCCTGGAGCCATCAACCGGCGATGACGCATGTGTTTCGGTTCGGCCGACACGACGATTCCATCGCCCAGCACCACCCGCATGGCATCGAAGAACTCGCCCTTCTCCACGCTGTGCGCGATTTTTCCGCGTAGTAACGGATCGAGCAGCTCCGGCGTGGTCACCACATAGGCGTCGTCCTGGCCCAGCTTGATACGAACGATCGGATCAGGAAGCCGATGCAACTCGGCCAGGAATTCCAACGGCCTGCGCTGCAATTGCATGCTGTGACCGAGGAGCGGCCAGCCCCGCATAGGCGGCTTACCGGGAACTATAGAGACACTCATCATGAACTCCTGGAGCGAATCCAAATCGTCCGCGAAGACTAGCGAGGTCTACGCCGATCAGGTCGACAAAGACACTTCCCACCGGTGAAATCGACAGCGGCTCGCCACCACTTCCCACGCCTCGAGATTGCGTGCGTCCAGCACCAGCTCGGCACCGCGGCGGGCGAAGAGCCCGGTGGTGGCTTGACCGATTCGGGCGTGGCGAGTTGTGTCCGGCTATCGCGTGGAGTTACGGATTTTCGCGACGAACGCAGAACCGAGCGCTGCGGCGGAGTAGGGGTCTTGTCCGGTCATCAGTTCGCGGTCCTCGACAACCTTGCTGCCCATGGGCAGTGTGGTTTGTTCGATGCGCGCGCCGCAGGATCGAAGCAGCCGGGTCGGGTCCACCTGCAGGTGGCCGTGAAAACGACGTGCCAACGGAACAGTGGAAAGCATGGTGTCCACGACGGTTTTGAAGCACGTCATCCGGTAATCGCTGTAGATCCAGCGTCCATCGATCTTCGGCGCTGCGGCGAGCGCGGCAGGGGCGTGGCAGATCAGCCCGGTGGGGCGTTCCTGATCGTGAAAATATCGCAGCAGCTCGCCGAAATCGTCGTTGTGGGCATCGCCGGTGAACGCGTCTCGGTACAGCAGATCGACCAGCGGTGCGTGTCCTCCCGGGACGAACACGGCATCGAACCCGGAGAGCATTTCGGTGTCGTGAGCGAGCTCCTCGAGTGCGAGCGGTGTTGCGAGGCCGAGTTCGAGGAGCCGGGTGTAGCTGGCCAACGCCTGGTCACGTTTCGTGCGCGACAAGCCGAAATACATCAGGCTGCATGAGGTGCCGTCGATCGTGGGGAGTTTGCCGCCCGGGGTCGCGAACGACAAGCTGAAACCGGCGGTGAGCATGGCGTCGGTGGGTTCGATCAACTCACCGAGGTAGGTGCCGGTGGGTTCGCTGCTGCCCTCGCGCAGCGGGAGCCGGTCGGCGGCGGATACGACCACCAGCACCCGCGGTGGCCGGTTCGCGCTTTCCGTCATGAGCCCTCCTCCACGATGTATCCGTCACCACTGGGTTCTCGCCTGCGCAGATGCATAACGGCTACCCAGCACGCCCGGGTCTACTCGGCTCATCCGCTAGCCGAACGCCGTTCTCGGCAGCATGGCGACTCTCACCTACCACCGGGGATAGGGCATGCGGTTCGGGGACGGCCGCGCACGACAGGGCGGGCGGTATCGCCGACTGTGATAGCCGAAACGGCTCGGTTGGCAGTGCGTCAGCTCATGTGCGGACTTGGTCGTGGCTGTCGACGAAGGTCAGGAACCGCGGAATCACCTGGTCCGGGTTGGTCCAGAGCAGGTCGTGGCCCACGCCCTGGTAGATCTCCACCTCGGCCGAGGGAATAAGTTTCCGGACGCGTGCAGCTCCGAGCTCGGGGTCGTTGACGACCGTTTCGGCTCCGAAGAGCACCAGCGGTAGCGCGGTCATGGCGATCATCTGCTCGTCGGTGAGCATCCGGTCCCACGGCATTCCCGAGAGGCATGCTTGCCGGACACTACACCGCGCAAACCGCGGTCGAACTCGTCGAACACCTCCTCGATCTCACCCTCGGAACCGCACCGAACGACTGACACGACCAGACCACAGCCGAGCACCCCGGCGCACTCGGGCGGGGTCGAGTTCCTCGGTGGTCATCGCTCACGCTTCCGTCAGCAGGGCACGCAGGTCCGCCAGCGCCGATGGGGAGAAACCCAGGCCTTCGCGCAGGTAGGTGTCCATACCGCCGTAGGTGTGTTCGGCCTGGTCAAGGCCCGCCTGCAGATACGACGGGTGCTGATAGATAACCGGTGCCACAGCCTGGATCGAGGGAATCCTGCCGGCGTCGACGGCCGGTTGAACCTCGGCGACCAGCTCTGGAGAGGCGTACTTGTTCGACAACAGGTAATCGTCCGTGATCGTGGTCTCCTCGACGCCGAGAACCGTCAGCACGATCACGCTCATCCAGCCGGTGCGGTCCTTACCAGCGGTGCAGTGATAGAGCACGCCGCGGTCGGCGGCGGCGATGTGATGCAACGCTGCGGCGAACTGCGCACGGAACGCGGCCTCGGTCACGAACTGCCGATTGATCGAGCGCATCACCTCGGCCAGCGCCTCACCGAACGGCGGCGGACCGTCCGGCCGGGTCAGCAGCGCGCTCAGGTTGCCTGCATTGATCGGCAAACGCACATACCGCGTACCCTCCGGTATCCGATCCCAGCGGCGGCCGGCCTCGGTATCGGAGCGGAAATCGATCACCGTCCCGACACCGAGCTCGGTCAGTTTCTGCAGGTCGGCGTCGGTGGCGGTGTTGAGGGCATCGGAGCGGAACACCCGGTTCGGGCGAATCGTGGCACCGTCTCGTGCCGCGATACCGGTCAGATCCCGGCAGTTCTGGGGACCGACAAGCGCAATTCTGGACACGCGGCCTCCGGGCGCGAAGTAGTCGTGGCTACAGATCTTTCCCTCGGTCCGGGCAATCCTGCGTATCGACATGCCCAACGATCGCAATGCGGGCGCCGCATCGACGCGTCGTTGCGCTACGCCGCTGTCGAGGTGACCGAGAACAGCCAACGCCGAAAGCCGACAGCAGCCTATGAACTACCCGACCAAGTCGCCCGTAGATGACGGATCCGCCGGTCCGGGATGAGGCGTCAGGTCAGATGGTCGAACTCTCCGGTGACCCAACGAATGTGTCGCTCGGCGGAGCGGCGGACGATCTCTTTGGCGTCGTGATCGATGGTGTCGCCACCCAGGGTGTACAGGCGGTCATAGGAGTAGGCATCGAGATGCGAGACGATGCGCCGCACCACCGCCGCGGACATCGGCACGTGCCGCGGGAAGTTCCGCTGAAACGACACCCAGTTGGGCACGAGGGTGCCGGCGATGGTGTCACCGGACAGCAGAGTGCCGTCAGCGGTGAGCGCCACCGAGCTGCCCTTCATATGACCGCCGACTTCGATCAGAGTGACTCCGGGCAGCGGTGTTTCGGTTCCGGTCCAGTACTGGATCACCGGGTCGTGTCGGGCGACCCACTCCTTGTCCTTGCCATTGACCAGCACGGGAACACGGCCGAACTCGTGGCTCCAACTGACCTGTGCCGCGAACATGTGCGGATGGCTCGTAGCTATCGCCGAGACACCGCCGAGCGCTCGGACCATCCCGACGACAACGGGGTCGAGATAGGCGGGTGGATCCCACAGCAGGTTTCCGTGGTCGGTGCGCACCACGAACGACCAGTGGCCGATCGCCAAGCGGGGTTCGCGCCGCAGGCTGTGCACTCCCCGGCCGTGGTCGCGGTGATGTGTGGTGTGCGGCTGCCGGGCGAGTTCCTCATGAGTGGTCCAGCTGCCATGCGGTCCGAGATCACCTCGCTCCTCGTCCGACACCTCATCGCTGGCGAGAACGCAGCCTTCAGCCGGTGGAGTCGCGGAGTCGTCGTGCTCGAGCCCGCACCCGTCACAGATCCAGATAGTCATACGAGCGATGGTGAGACCTCAACTTGAGTTGAGGTCAAGTGGTGCACACGCAGTGTGATCGACGCCGGGTTCGCCGCCGAACACCTCGCACAGGGGCTTTCGGCACGAGGCCAGAGGCGTGGCGGGCATGTGGCGGTGTTGACCACCCTGGTCACGCCGGCGAGCGCATCGGGGTCGGGCCGGGTCCACGCCACTGATCGCCAGCAGCTTGCTGGCCGCGTTCGGCGGGTCGAGTGTGCCGCTGAGCGTAATAGTGGCGGGGACAGCCGTCCCCACCCTCGCGGCTCTGGTCATCAAGGCCGAGACCAACGGTCGTGATCTCCATCGGGAACCAGAACTTGCTGATCGAGCCTAGCAGTGGACTGGTGTCGTGGTTCCCGAACCTCAAGGTGCTTCGTTTCAGGTGGTTGCTGTGAAAGTGCCCTCGGCGATGACGGAGTCGGCTGGAAGCGGGCGGGTGATCGACCAGAGTTCGGTGAAGCGGCTGCGCGACATCTTCCAGACTCCGTCTTCGATCACGTAGTCGTCGTCGTACTCGCCGGTGGAGACGAGTTCGGTGTTGTCGATCAGGTTGACCTGACGAAACCGCAGCGTCCATCGGCCTGTCGCGGTGTGCGCACCGGTCAGGGTGATGTCGGGGTGCATACCGTGATGCATGTCGAGGATGACGTGCTTGCCGTCGACCTTGTGCAGCGCGAAACGGGTGAAGATCTCGACCATGGGGTCGGCATCGTCGAAGGCTCCCATCCGGCCGTAGTCGAGGTGGGCGCCGGACCGGATGAAGCAGTCGCGAAACGCTTTCGGGTCCTTGCCGTCACAGGCTCGCCAGTACCGGTGCTTGAGTTGCTTGATCGCTTCGATGTGTTCGAGGGCGTCGATGCGCTGTGCCTGATCCATCGGGGTGCTCCTTCTCTGCGGGGATGTGATGTGCCGAGCAAGTGTTTGTGCTGCCGAGATCAGTCGATGACCGCATCGGAGAACACCGGAGGGTCGCCGAGGAACGGCCGGTGCGACGGTGGGCGCTGTCCCTGCATATCAGCGACGCCGAGTTCCTGCGCGATCTCGGCCCCGATGAGCACCTGACCGGTACGCGTCATCAACTCCGGGTCGCGCGCAAGGGCGTCGATGACGCGGCCGGTGAACTCCGGCGACTCGGCGGTCGCGGCCAAACCCTCGTAAGCGCCCGGGTTCGCGGCGAATCCGGCGAGCGTGCGTTCGGTCTTGAGCAGACCCATCCAGATCGAGACGACCGCCACGTTCCACGGACGGAAGTCGACGGCCATATCGTGCGCCATCTTGTCCACCGCCGCCTTGCCTGCGCCGTAGGCGGGCCCGTGCATATAGCAGGTGCCGCCGAACGACGAGGTGTTCACGACCAACCCCGCACCGTTGGCCACCAGCAGCGGCGCCGCGTAATAGCTGCT
The DNA here is from genome assembly GCF_002081715.1 of Nocardia donostiensis. Classification (GTDB taxonomy): domain Bacteria; phylum Actinomycetota; class Actinomycetes; order Mycobacteriales; family Mycobacteriaceae; genus Nocardia; species Nocardia donostiensis. Next base: position 10,916 of record NZ_MUKP01000049.1, read on the forward strand.
GACGTAGCTCGAGCGCATACCGACGTCCAGCAGATCGAGCAGCGACAGCGGCTTCTCCCAGAACGGCCCCTTCTCGGTCAGGCCATCGGGCACCGTGAGGGCGTTGTTGACCAGGATATCGAGGCGGCCGTGCTCCTCGCGCAGGTCGGCGAAGAATGCCTCGACCTGCGCGTCGTCACTGTGGTCGAGCACCACGGGCACGCCATGGCCACCGCGTCGGGTGATCTCCTCGGCCGTGGCGAATACCGTGCCCGGCAGCGGCGCGTCGCCTTCGGTCTGTGTCCGGCCGGTGACATACACCGTGGCCCCGGACTCCCCCAGCGCCAAGGCGATTCCCTTGCCCGCACCGCGACTGGCACCGGTAACCACCACGATCCGATCCGAATCCAGACCCATCATCGACTCCCTCTACTGCCAGAGAAACCACCACACCAGAACGTGTGGCGCGCCTCCCATTACTGAACCGAACCGGCCGGAAGACCCGCAGAGCTTTTCCCAGTAGCCGGGAAAAACGTAGAGGCGTTCTGGGGCAGGTGGCATGTCGCCGGGTGATCGGCAGGGCAGCCTGAGATCGTCGAGCCGGGCCAGAACGCTGGGCCGGATTGCTCGGTCCGGCACCGGCCGTGCAGGCTGCCCGTTGGTTCCGCTGAACGGGAAGCGTGCTTGGGTCGCGCGGAGCATCTCAGTCACCATGACGTGTCCCACACCGTTTCGGTGAGGTCTTCGAGAAGGGAATCGACTTGGGCGACAAAGGATTCGACGAGGAATTCGATGTGGTGGTCGTCGGGGTCGGTGCGGCCGGTGCTGCGGCGGCGCTGAGCGCCCATGAAGTGGGTGCGCGAGTGCTGGTTGTGGAAAAGGGGGACGAGTCCACCGCAGGTGGGAACACGCGGGTCTCGGGCTCCGGATGGTTCATCAACCGCGACCCGGAACGCGCCAAGGTCTTCCTGCGAGCACTGTGCGGGCAGTACCACGTCGCCGATGACGTCGTCGATACCTGGGCGGTCGAGACGGCGCGGAATTCGGTGTGGCTGCGCGGTCTCGGCGCGGAGGTCGGCGCCAGTGCGCAGTACCACACCGAGCCGGAGTATTCGGAGCTCGACGGCAGCGACTGCTACGCCGGCATGGACACTGTGGGCGGGCAGATGGGTAACTTCTTGCTCTACGACTTCCTGATCGGGGCGTTGGCCGAGCGCGGCGTCGAGGTGCGTTTCTCTACACCGGTGCGCGAGTTGGCCACCGACGCGCAGGAGGTGGTGGGGGTGGAGGTCGACGGTGGCCGGCGTATCCGGGCGCGCGGTGGGGTGGTTTTGGCGACCGGTGGCTTCGCCGCGAATCCGCGGATGGTCCGGGACTATCTGCGGTTGAGCGACCCGCCGATCTGGGGCTCGCCGCACGCGACCGGCGACGGTCACCGGATGGCCCAGCGTGTCGGGGCCGACCTGTGGCATATGGACAACATGATGACGATCACCGGGGTCCGGGTGGGTTCCGGGCCCGGTGTGTACCTGGCACTGTGGGCTGCCCACCACTACCTGTTCGTGAATTCGGAAGGCCTGCGGTTCGTGGACGAGACCGCGGAGAACCGGCACGGTCACATTCGCCGCAACGGCGGTTACGAGCATTTTCCGCTGAAGTCGTTCCATCTGATCTTCGATGAGCGGATGCGTGCCGCCGGACCGCTCAGCCCGACCAAGGAGGTGCTGCCGGTCGGCTGGAAGTTGCTGATGGAGGATTTCCGGTGGAGCACCGACAACACCGCCGAAATCGCGCAGGGGTGGATCCGCCGGGCCGACAGCATCGCCGGGCTCGCCGAGCTCATCGGCGCGGACCCGGCCACACTCGAGCGCACCGTCACCTACTACAACCAGGCATGTGCGGACGGTCGTGACGATCAGTTCGGCCGCGCACCGCACACGCTGGCGCCCGTATCCGAGCCACCGTTCTACGTGCTCGAGGTGGCGCCGCTGCTGGGTTGGAGCAACGGCGGCCCGCGCCGGGACGGCCGGGCCCGGGTGCTCGACGTGTCCGGAGCCGTTATCGAGGGGTTGTATGCGGCAGGTGAGGTGAGTTCGACCTACAGCTGGGCGAAGGACGGCGGATTCCACATTGCGGACGCTTTTGCGTTCGGCCGGGTGGCTGGGCGGGAAGCAGCGCACCGGTCTTGATGGCCTTGTCGCCCTGGTCCAGGGCTACCGGGCTTGCGGCGGGCACGGTCATCCGGTCTATACCGGCGCGCGATGCGGTTCGCCGCCGAGGGCCGCTGTGGCATCGGCTGCCGAGCAGGCTACGGCTGCTGCCCAGTGCTGATACCGGCCACCGGAATGGTTGCGGCAGCAACGACCGGCAGCGTGGTGACGAACTCGGACCAGCCCACCGGCAGGAACACGACCGCAGGTGGTGGCAGGAACCGGGAAGTCGCAGGCTGGACCGAGGACGGGCGCTGCCGGATACGGGAACCGGCGCCGCGACTCGGTCCGATGTTTACCTGCGCGATGACCGGGTAAGTCGCAGCCTATCCCCGCTGTCCCGAAGAGCTACCTCGCCGCCTCGATGAAACGTTGCTGCCGGGCTGCGCTCGACAGCAGTCGTGTTCCTGCTGCCTCACCTTTCCGCATCGGAGGTGCGTCATGGACTTCGCTCAACGGACTATCGACTTGGCCCGCCAAAACGTCGCCGAAGGCGGTCGCCCCTTCGCGGCGGTCATCGTCGCGAACGGCGACATCCTGGCCGAGTCCGCCAACCGGGTCGCCCAGACCCACGACCCGACCGCCCACGCGGAGATCCTCGCCATCCGCCAAGCGTGTACGAAACTGGGCAACGAGCAGCTGATCGGTGCCACCGTTTACCTGCTGGCCGACCCGTGCCCTATGTGTCTGGGCTCGCTGTATTACTCGTCACCGGACGAAGTCGTCTTCTTGGCCTCGCGTGACGATTACCAGTCGTATTACATCGACGATCGCAAGTACTTCGAGGTCGACACGTTCTACAACGAATTCGGCAAAAGCTGGGACAAGCGGCGCCTGCCGATGCGCTATGAACCCCACGACGCCGCCGTCGATGTCTATCGATTCTGGCTCGAACGCCATGGCGGGGAGCGCAAGGCGACGCCTTCGTCCGCGTGAAGGCGTCGCACAGTCAGTTGCCTACTGTGACCGCTCAGCCGCATCTTGCGCTGCGATGTAACCGAATACGAGGCCCTGGCCGATCGTCGCGCCGGCACCCGGGTAGGTGCGGCCGAACGCGTTGGCTGCGGTGTTGCCGATGGCGTAAAGGCCCTCGATGACGCTGCCGTCCTCGCGCAGCGCGCGGGCACGCGTGTCGGCCTGCACACCGCCGCAGGTGCCGAGATCGCTCAGCGTCACCTTCACCGCATAGAACGGCCCGGTCGTCAGCGGGCGCAGGTTAGGATTCGGTTGGACGGTGGGATCGCCGTAGTAGCGATCGTAAGCACTGTTACCGCGCTGGAATTCGCTGTCGTTGCCGGTGGTTGCGTCCGCGTTGAAGGTTCGGAACGTCTCCGCGAACGTCTGCTCCGGTAGACCGATCTTGCGGGCCAGTTCGGCCGGGTCGGCGGCCTGATGGGCGATACCGGCTTCGTACCACGACTGCGGCAGCGGTTGGCGCGGGAACAGTCCTGCCGCGAAGATGTAGCTGTTGCGGTACTTCTGGTCGAACACGATCCACATGGATTCCACCGGTTCCCCGGCGTCTTCGCGTTCGAGGATTCGCTGGCCGAACGACATGTAATCAGTGGATTCGTTGATGAACCGGCGCCCGGTGTGATCCACCATGAAGGATCCGGGCAACGAACGCTCGGCGAGCATAACGGTCGGCGTACCGCCCGGCAGAGCCGCGACCGCAGGGAACCACCATGCCTGATCCATCAGGCCGGTCGTAGCGCCCGCGTCCTGCGCGAGCCGGATCGCGTCGCCGGTATTGCCTTCTGCCCCAAGGCTCTCGTGGGCATTGAGCCGCTCGGACTGGTACTTGTGCCGCATCGTCATATCGTGGTCGAATCCGCCTGCCGCGAGTACCACACCGCGACGGGCGGTGACGGTGACTTCCCGGCCGCCCTGCGCGACGACGGCCCCGGTGACGCGATCGCCGTCCATGATGAGGCGCACCAGCTGGGTCTCGGTCCACACCGGGATCCGGGCACGCAGCACGCCGGCGAACAGGCCCGCCGCCAGTGCTTGACCGCCGGCGAGGTATTCACGGCGCAACGCGAGCCCACCGAGACCCTGGGCAAGTCGCTTGATGATGCGCGGAATGCCCTTGGTGGGCACTTTGGCCATGAGGTTCATCCACTTGTAGTCGGCCCCGGTGGTGGGCATGGGCACCGGAGCCTCCATCAAGCCGGGACGCAGACGGGCCCGCTCTTGACCCAGCACCGATGCGTTGAACGGCCGGCATTCGCAGGTGCGCCCGACTGCTGATCCACCGGGTAGTTCGGGGTGATAGTCCGAATAACCTTCAGCCCAGAAGAACTTCATCGGCGTCGAGCGTTGCAGCATTTCGACCGTGGCGACACAGTTGTCGGCGAAGGCTTTGCCGCGTTCGGCAGGGGCCGAGTCACCGACCACAGCCCGCAGGTAGGTTTCCGCCCGCTCCGGGGAGTCCCCAGCGCCGGCCTTCTGCAAGATCGGGTTGGCGGGCAGCCAGAAGGCACCGCCGGAGCGTGCTGTCGACCCGCCGACGTACTCGGTCTTCTCGACGATCAGGGTCGACAACCCCAGCTCGTTCGCGGTCAAGGCGGCGGCCATGCCGGTGCCGGATCCGACCACGAGTAAATCGACGGTGATGTCGTGCGCATGCGCGGGGGCCGGTGTGGGACGGCTGGTCATCGGTGTACTCCTTCGCCTCGTTCTGCTGAGACGCTAGAAACTGCGGTTGTTCGCCGGAATGCGGGATCCCGGCCAGCGGGAACACGGTGATCCGGGATCGCCGCAGTGTCCGGTCCTGGACGGGTTTATGTCGTGGTCAGCGCGGTGCGCGTCATCTCCCAGATTTCCTTGCGTGCCGTGCCGGTGAAGGTCAGGTTCGGGAAGGTCAGGAAGCCGTGGAACAAGCCGTCGTAGCGGCGGTGTTGCACCCGCACACCCGCTGCCTGCAATTGATGCGCGTACGCGTCACCCGCCGAGCACGGCGGGTCGAGTTCCGCGGTGATCAGCACCGTCGGCGGCAGACCAGCGAGGGTTTTCGCCCGAGTCGGGATCAGCCGGGGGTCGTCGGTTCCGTTCGGTGCGTACTGCTGCCAATACCACCTCATCGCCTTGGTCGTGTTGTAGTAGCCACTGCCGTAGCGGCGGTAGGACTCGGTCTCGAAGTCGTCGTCGATGACCGGGTACAGCAGAACTTGAGCCGCGATCGACGGACCGCCGCGGTCCCGGGCCGCGATCGCGACGGTCGCCGCGAGATTGCCGCCTGCGCTGTCTCCGGCTACCACGATCCGCGTGGGGTCGCCCCCGAAACTCGAGGCATGCTCGGCGGCCCATTCGAGTGCGGCATACATGTCGTTGTGCGCGGCTGGTCCCGAATGCTCGGGCGCGAGGCGGTAGTTCACGGACACCACAACAGCACCGACTCCCTCGGCCATCGAGCGGCAGAATTCGTCGTGGCTGTCCAGGTCGCAGAACACGAATCCGCCGCCGTGCGCGAACACGACAACGGGTAGCGGTGTGTCGTGCCGGTACGGCCGGTACACCCGCAGATCCAGTGTGCCGCCGGGCCCGGAGATGCCGAAGTTGCGCACCTCCCGCATGTCCGGGCGACCGGCGAGTGGGCCACGCCTGCTACGGATCGCTTCGCGTACCTGTGCGGGCGGCATGGTCGATACGTCGGGAAAGCCCGCGTTGAGTGTGGCGAGCATCGATGCCACTTCTGGATGCAACGATGGTCCGGCGTCGTCGTTCGGAACAGCTTTGTCGTCCACTGTCGAGGCCCTCCTGCAATCTGCTTCCGATGAGCACTCGAGCCCGAGTGCTCAGGTGGGCACGCTAATCCGGTGGGGGGCTGCGGAGGTGCCTGTCTCCCGATCAGCGGGCATGGTCGCGGGTAGTGACGCAACTGCAGGATCTCCCGACCAACCGGGGAGCACACCGCGATACAAGACCACCACTACGCTCGATCAGCAAATTCCGGTTCCCGGTGGAGATCACGACCGTTGGTCTCGGCCGTGATGACCAGAGCCGCGAGAGTGAGGACGGCCGTCCCCGCCACTATTACGCTCAGCGGCACACTCGACCCGCCGAACGCGGCCAGCAAGCTGCTGGCGATCAGCGGCGTGAACCCGGCCCCGATGAGGGCCGCGCTCTGGTAGGCCACCGAGACTCCGGTGTATCGCACGCGGGTAGGGAATATTTCCGACAGGAGCGGGGTCAACGGGGCATACATGGCGTTTTGCAGGAGCTGGGCAGCCATGAGGGCGGCGGTCATGAGCCATAGTGAATGCGTATTGATCATGGCGTAGAGCGGAAAAGCGTACAGAACTGCTCCGATGGCGCCGGCCATCATCACTCGACGCCTACCGAAGCGATCGGACAGAGCCGCACACAGCGGAATAGCAACGATCGAGACCAGCACCACGGCCAGCAGAGAACGCATCACATCGGAGACGTCGTAGCCGATTCCGGTGGCGTAGGCGATGATGTGCGAACTGATCAGTGCGGTCAGCGCGAAAGGTGCGATCCCGGCGGCAACGGCGAGCACAACCTGCCGCGGGCGACGAAACACCTGGAGGACAGGCGTTGTGGTCGGCGAGTGCTGTCGATGCGACTCGGCGGCTACGAAAACGGGGCTCTCCACCACCCGCAGGCGCACATACATACCGAGTACGAGCAAAGCCGCGCTCAACAGAAAGGGCACGCGCCATCCCCAGGACGTGAACGTGGGCTCCGGCAGCTGGGTCACGACGGCGACAGCTGCGGTGGACAGCAGAAACCCGAACGGGGTCCCGAGCTGCATGATGCCCGCCCAGCGTCCACGCCGATCCGCAGTCGCGTGCTCGACGACGATGAGCGCTGCACCACCCCACTCCCCGCCCACGGCAATGCCCTGGACGATGCGGAGCACTACCAGCAGGATCGGGGCCAGCACGCCGATCGTGTGATAGGTCGGCAGGAGCCCGATCACCGCGCTCGAGGTGCCCATCATCATCATGGTGATCATCAGCATCGATTTGCGGCCGAGCCGATCACCGAAGTGACCGAAGATCACACCGCCGAGCGGGCGAGCGACGTATCCGGCGGCGAGGGTGCCGAAGGAAGCGATCGTACTCAGTGCCGGATTCGATGCCGGGAAGAACAGCTGCCCGAACACGATCGCGGCCATGGTCCCGTAGAGAATGAAATCGTAGTACTCGATCGTCGTTCCCAGCAGACTCGAGAATGCCGCTCGACGGATCAGCCGATCGGGAGCGGTGGCCTTGTCGATTACGGTCGGATCCGTATCTTGGAGTGGGGAAGTACTCAACGAGGCGCTCCTTCACGGTCAGCGATCGCCTGGGCGGTTCACCTCGCCTGCGGCAGGGAAACCAGTGTGGCAATGCGGCGATTGTCATCGCACAGTGCTGGTGACGGTCGCAATTCCACCGAGACACAATCAATCAGGACGACCGCTGAGCGGAAAATATGCCCCGCTCCGTTCCCACTTACCGGGAACGTGGCTCTCGTCGAGGTAAGCGACCGGGTGTGATAGAGCACATGACTCACCGACCGGCCATCACGCCCGGCGCCCTGTTGATCGGCCGACGCGCCGTCGTCACCGGAGGCGCCGCGGGCATCGGCGCGGCGATCGCCCGCTCGTTCGCCAGCCATGGTGCAGCTGTTCTGGTCGCCGACATCGAGCCCGGGCAGTTCCTGGACTTCGACCGGTCCGCTGGTGGAACGATCGCTGTCCTCGAATGGGATGTGACCACTCGTCCGGTGGCCACCGAACTGGTCGACCATCGTCCCGACATCCTGGTCAACAATGTCGGGCACTATCTGCGTGCACCACGCCCGTTCACCGAAACCCGACCCGACCTCTGGGACGCATTACACGACATCAATATCGGCCATGTTCTGTCGCTCACCCATGCCCTGCTGCCGGGGATAACCGAGCGGCAGCATGGGTCGATCATCAACCTGACCACCGTCGAGGCGCATCGAGCGATCCCGGGGCACACCGTGTATTCGGCGTACAAGGCTGCGTTGATGCAGTTCACCCGGTCGCTGGCCGCCGAGGTTGGCCCGTCGGGAGTGCGGGTCAATGCCATCGCGCCGGATCTCATCGAAACGGTGCAGGTGCCGTACGCCGAGCTCGTGCCCGAGCAGGACCGTGCACTATGGCCGACCTGGTCACCGCTCGGCGGGCCCGGTCTGCCCGAGGATGTTGCCGGGGCGGCGCTGTTCCTGGCCTCCGATCTCGCCCGGTTCGTCACCGGGACCACCATCCATGTCGACGGCGGCACCCACAGCAGCGGCGGATGGGTGCCCCGTGCCTCGGGCGGCTGGACCAACCGCCCTCGGAACCCGTGACCGAGAAACATGATGACACCCATGACCGAGAACATGTCCGTGTTCGAGGCGGCGCCGTGATAGCGCACGCAGACCACACCGAGCTGGCCGACCTCGTCCACCGCTACGCCTGCTATGCCGATCGACGCGAACTGGAACTCCTTGCCCAGCTGTTCACCGTCGATGCCACCTTGGTGATGCCCGATCTGCCGCGGAGCATGCCGCCCACGGTCGAGGCGCGGGGCCGCGACGAGATCATCGAAGTTTGCGGCAAGCTCAGGCGCACGCACGCCACACTGCATGCCGTTGTGGGACTCGTTATCGATGCGGGAGCGACACCGGACGAGGCCACCGGCGATGTGGCGTGCATCGCCCACCATCTCAGCGGCAAGCCCGGCAGCGTCGTCGATACCGTATGGCACCTGCGCTATCGAGATCGCTATCGGCGGGTCGAGGAACGCTGGTTGATTGCCCGCCGTGTCCTGCACCTCGAGTGGATCGAACAACGACCGGTCTCGGCCATGGCGGAACCCACCGACACCCCGGACTGACCGACGACCAGTCAGCCCGCGGCGCTGCTAGCCGACCTTGGCCATTACGGTTTCGGCGTAGGCCGTGAGCTGCGCGATCTTGGCGTCGAGGGGTTCCGGGTCGAGGCCGATGTCGTAGGGGTTTCGGAAGCCCACGATGACGTCGGTGACTCCCTTGTCCTCCAAGCGTTTGATCCCGTCGACCGTGTGCGCCTCCGAAGAAACCACGTGGATCTCGAAGGGGCGGTCCGCCGTGCCTTCCTGTTCGCGGATCCGCTGCAGCCTCGCCAGCAGGTTGTCGAGTTCGCCGACGTCGCCTGCGGCTTGCATCCAGCCGTCGCCGAGCCGGGCGGCCCTGCGCAGGGCCGGTTCACTCTGGCCGCCGACAAGGATCGGTATCGGCTGGGTCGGTACCGGGCTCAGTTTGACGGCGGGCACATCGTAGACGTCGCCATGATATTCGAAGTACTCTCCGGTGCTGAGGCCGCGCACGATGTCGATTGCCTCGTTCATGCGTTTCCCGCGGTTGTGCCACGGTACCCCGGTGACCTCGAAATCCTCCGGCCAGGGGCTCAGTCCGACGCCCAGGCTCAGCCGGTTGCCGGTGAGGTAGGCGACCGATCTTGCCTGTTTGGCGACCAACACCGGCGAGCGGACCGGCAGCTTGAGCACGAATGTCGTCAAGCGCAGTGTTGTCGTCGCCATGCCGAGCGCAGTGGCGAGGATGAATGCCTCGACGAACGCCTTGTTCTCCAGGAATTCTCGGCTGCCGTCCGGCGTGTACGGATACGTAGAGTCCGATTCGCGGGGGTAGCAGATACTGTCGGCAATCGTCATGCCGTGGTATCCCAGCTCTTCAGCTGCCTGGGCCAGCGGCACATAGAACTCCGGATTCGTCATTGCTTCGGCATAGGTGAATCGCATTGCCGCTCCTTATATCTGATCGGTTCCGACTCGACGGCTGTGGCGAAAGTACGAGCGCAATCGCCCTTGTCGACAGCACGTTTCCCGCTCACCGGTAAAACTCGGCGGCCAGATCAGCATCCCGGTCGGATCGACGTGATAGCGGCATGGACGACGACGGCGGCGGCTCGCCTCTTCTCCCACACGTCAACGCCACGACGAGAGGTCTCGACAAGGTTTGCCGGCAGGTTCAGCGTTCGGCGCACGACCCCTTGGGTGTACCGACACGGCTAACGGCTAACGGCATATGCTCGCCGATCGATTCAGGTCAGCGGTTCCTGCGAAAAAGGGCGGTACCGAACATATTTCACGCCAAATCTCGGCTGCCGCGAGCCGCACGGGAGTCCGCCATACGCGATTGTTCGCCGCAATATGTTGCGCGGGCGCGCAGATCGAGACCGCAGCGATGGTTTCCTCGCCGTTGGGCAGCCCGATCGGAGCAGCTATACATCCGAAGCCTTGCAGAGCCTGCTCGATTTCGGTCGCAATACCGGTGTCGCGGACACTCCCGAACTCCGGGGCCGGGCAACCGCCACCACCCTGAAAAGCGAGGAGTGCTCTCCCGATCGCCGAGGAGTGCGCCGGGAGCCGGCCACCGACCCGGGAAGGAACGCGAGGGCCCAGCTGGCCGCCGATCTTCTCGAGGTAGATCACATCCGATCCGTCGAGCACCCCGAGATGCACAATGCACCCGGTCACCCGATGCAGCCAGTACAAGCTGGCCAGCGCCGCCTGACGAATCGGGTTTCGATGCAGCGCCGCCGAGCCCAGTTCGACGATGCGGATACCGAGCTCGTAGTCGTTGCCATAGCGGCGCAGCCACCGCAGCGCCACCATGCGCTCCAGGATCCGATGCACCGACGACCGTGGTAGCCCCGTGCGGGCGACGACCTGACTCAGGTTCAGCCGGTCGGCGCCGTCGAAGACATCGAGGATGACCGAAGCCCTGCGCAAAGTGGATACCTCAGTGGGGTCGTTGTCGGCCATAAAGCCTCCCCTGTTCTGCCTTTGGCATCGCTATTTCGAATCGGAAGTGTGTCACGCCGGGCATGAGTGTGCAACAGGTCACACGCCCGGTTGTCGTGACACCGACTCGGCGGCGAAGGTCACTGATCCGGCGGCCCGTAACCCGGCCGGGTACCGATTCTCGATCGGGTTTCCCGCTGGCTGGGATGCAGGAGGTCGCTCGGGCGGTGGCTCTATAGCCTGGCTACCAGATCAGGAATTCGGGTCCGCGCCGGTTGCTGGGGCGGTGGGTTCGCCGGCAAGGCCGGTCTACCCCGCCTGTGTGTGCTTGTCGTGAACTCCGTGCACTTTCTTACTCGTGAAAGGGTTTCATGAAAATTCTGATCGTCGGTGGTACCGGCATGATCGGTGCCCACGCCGCACTCCATCTGCGTGCCCAAGGCAACGAGGTCACGGTGGCCGCGCGCAACCCGCTCGACAACACTTCGCCTGTTCGTAAGTTCCCGGTGCTCCTCGGCGATTACGCCGAACAGACCTTCACCGCGGCGCAGCTCACGCCGTTCGACGCCATTGTCTTCGCGGCGGGCCAGGACTTTCGCCATATGGGCCGCGATGTCGATGAAACATTGTTCTGGGAGAAGACACAGTCGAGCGGGGTTCCGCGATTCGCGGCGCTGGCCAAACAGGCAGGGGTGAGTCGTTTCGTCCACATCGGCAGCTACTACCACCAGGTGCGTCCGGATCTCGCCGAGGCGCTCCCCTATGTCGCGGCCCGCCAGGCCGCCGATGACGGCGTCCGAGCCCTCGCTGATGACACCTTCAATGCCGTGACGCTGAACCCGCCGAATATCCTCGGTGCCATCAGCGGCCTGTCCGCCAAGCGCTACCGGCGGCTCTTCTCGTGGGCGGCCGGTCACGAACCGAAGATCCCCGACTTCGCGCCCCCCGGCGGAACGAACTACATGTCCGCACGTTCGCTCGCACAAGCGATCGGAGGTGCGTTGCAGAACGCGGAGCCGGGCAGGGCGTATCTGATCGGAGATGAGAATCTCACCTTCCGGGAGTACTTTCAGATGCTCGTCGACGCCGCAGGCGGTGCCCGCACCGTCGAGGAACGCGACGAGGAACACCCACTCCTGCCGGACCGATTCATCGTGCAGGGCCGCGGCAATGTGATCAGCTACCAGCCGGACCCTGCCGAGACCGCCTTGCTCGGTTACGCGCGCAACGATTGTGCGCGCGCCCTCGGTGAGATGTACGAGACGGTGCGGGCCGAGTATTCCGTCGCTTCCTGAGCGGGTAACCGGTGGTGGCTGCGGCAGTACCGTTCAGCGCGCCCGCCGCGGCGCGCTTGCCCGGGAACGCAGGTTCTCTTCGGTGATCCGGACATCGAGCGAGGTCTGGAAAAAGTTGCCGTCACTGATGGGAACGCGCCCGGCCCAATCGATGTAGGCACTGAGAAAACGCTCCATGACGCGCGTGGTGAGAGTCGGGCTTCCCACGCGCATCAGTCGCGCCATGACAGCCGCTCACGTCGACCATCGTGGTGGGTTCGCGAACGTCGGGCCGGTCTTCCTGGCGCGGTCGACATCTGTATCGACCAGCACACCCACGCGGTTACCCACTCTCGCCCAGCCCGGAGGTCAATGCCGGACCGCAGACCACCGGTGTGCTCACGCAGGCGTATGGCCCGAATGCCGGAGCCGACCCGAAACAGCGGGATTGTGAAGCCTGGTGGTGCAATTGTCGTCCTAAGAGTTACGGCGGAAGAAGACGACCGGAACTGGTAATGGTTGACTTTCTCAGAGATATCCACGTCATAGGAGGACGACCCAGTGGCGCCACGCTACGAAGAAGACGTTAAGAACGACCTTATCAAGCGAGTGAAAAAGCTTCTCGCCAAAGGGAAAACGGTCAACGCCGCGTGCAACCAGATCTCTGACGAGGAAGGCGGTCGTCCACCGGCCGCGACCCTGGTCGGGTGGGCCAGGGCTGCCGGATTGACCACCAAGGGCAAAGCCCGCTCCAACGGTGCGACCACAACACCGAACAAACGGCGCGGCAACGGCCGCCGTCACGAGATTACAGAACCGGCACCGGCAGCGACGGCTGCTGACGTCGCCGAATCCCTCAGCGCCAGTGAGCCTGTCACCGACACCAGCACCGAATCCGCAACCGCCTCGGATATCGGCACGGACTCCGCACCAGTGACCGAGCACGACGCAGCATCGGTCACCGAACTGGTCGTCACGACACCGGGCAGCTCCACCACTGATGCCGCCCTCGACTTCGACGACCTCATCAACGAAAACCACCGCCTTCGTCTGGCACTGAACGAGGCGAACCGAGAGATCCGTAGCCTGCGCGATCTCGTGGGCGTGTACGTCAGCCGATAACCATCCCGGGAAGCGCTGCCCCAGACCGCCGGGACATCGCGCGGGCACTCATCCGTCTTCCCCGGAGATGCGGTGACGGAGGGTGGCTGCCCGGAGGGTGAGGTGGTTGCGTTCGGCGAGGTTGTGCGCCTGCGCGGCGGCCTGTACGTAGAGCTGCGCAGCCGTGGCGAGGTCGCCGGCCCGCTCATGGAGGTAGGCGGCCGAAGCGGTGTAACGCGGGAGGTTCGGGTCGAGTTCGGCGAGCGCGGCCAGCCCCGCTTGGGGGCCGTCCGCCTCACCGACGGCGACGGCGCGGTTGAGCCGCACAACCGGACTGTCGGTGAGGCGGACCAGCTCGTCGTACCACTCGACGATCTGCACCCAGTCGGTCTCCTCGGCGGTCGGCGCGTCGGCGTGCAGGGCCGCGATCGCGGCTTGGGCCTGGTACTCCCCGAGCCGGTCGCGGGCCAGCGCAGCCTGCAGCACCGTCACACCCTCGGCGATCAAGTCGCGCCGCCACAGACCGCGGTCCTGCTCGGACAGCGGAACGAGGCTACCGTCGGCGCGGGTGCGGGCCTGGCGTCTGGCGTGGTGGAGCAGGAACAGGGCGAGCAGGCCTGCGACCTCGGGGTCGTCGGTGGTCGCGGCCAGTTGCCGGGTCAGCCGGATCGCCTCGGCGGCGAGGTCGATATCGCCGCTGTAACCCTCGTTGAATACCAGGTACAGCACCCGAAGCACAGTGCGCAGGTCTGCGGGACGATCCAGCCGGACGCCGCTCACCTTGCGTTTGGCCCGGCTGATCCGCTGGGCCATCGTGGCTTCGGGCACGAGGTAGGCGTGTGCGATCTGACGGGTGGTGAGGCCACCGACAGCCCGCAACGTCAGGGCGACGGCCGAGGCAGGAGCCAGGCTCGGGTGCGCGCACAGGAAGTAGAGCTGCAGCGTTTCATCCACCGACGCGGTCGGTCCTGGCGGCGGCTCGTCGCAGAACCGCAGCTCGCGGCGGCGCCGCGCGTCCTCGGATCGGGCGAGGTCGACGAAACGCCGCCACGCCGTGGTGATCAGCCAGCCTTTAGGATCGTCGGGACGCTGGTTCGGCCACGTCTCGACGGCCCGTACCAACGCCTCCTGGACGGCGTCTTCAGCGGTCGCGAAGTCTGCCCCGCGGTGGACGAGGGCCGCCAAGACACCGGGGATCAGGTCCCGCAACCCGGCCTCGTCCACCGCGTCGGCAGCCATCACTCGGTGACAGTCGGCGCAGCGGTCAGAAAGGGCCGAACTTCGAGCCACTCGTGGATCGGCTTGCCGCCCGCGCCAGGGGCCGCGGACAACTCACCGGCCAGTTCGACGGCACGCTCGTAGGAGTCGACGTCGATGATCATCCAACCCGCGATCAGGTCCTTGGTTTCGGCGAACGGGCCGTCGGTCACGGGGGGTTTACCCTCGCCGTCGTAGCGGACCCAGGCGCCCTCCGGTGCCAAGGCCTGGCCGTCGACGAACTCGCCGCTGCCTTCCAGGCGGGCCGCGAAATCGTTCATGTACTGCAGGTGCGCCTCGATCTCGGCGGGCGTCCACTGGTCCATCGGCACGTCGTTGACGGCCGCCGGTGCGCCTCGATAGTGCTTGAGGAGCAGGTACTTGGCCATGTCGTTCTCCCTTCGGGACTTGCGACCCTAGTTGGTCGCTCATCTCTGGGACGGAGTCGGCACGACATTCTCGACATCTACCGTCGAATTTTCTCGCGCTTTTCTGCGAGCCTGCTCATTTCGACGACGGTGCTTCGGCCAGAACACCATCCACCGCTCGTCGGCATCGGCGTCTACCGGGTCTTCACCGAAAGAACGCGGGCCCCGGTGTACGCCGCGGCCGATCGGGCCGGGTCGGTCAGCCGAGCCCCAGGCCCCTGTCGGTCGCTCCGTACGGCTTCGGCGGATGCGGCACGGGCTCCACGTCGGTCAGAGCGGGCAGCGCAGTGTCGGCGCCCAACCCCTTCTCCGCCGCGGCGGTCCGGATCGCGTCCACGACGAGCAGCAGCGCGGCCCGTCGTGCCGTGTTGGTACGGTAGGCCAGCGACACCGTCCGGGTGAGCATGTCGCCGAGCGCGACGATGTCCACCCCCGGCGGGCGCAGCGCCAGGCCCAGGTCGGATACCAACGTCACGCCCAATCCGGCCGCCACCATCGCCATCGCGGTCGCCTGCTCTTCCACCTCGTGGTCGATCCGTGGTTCCAGCCCGACGGACTGGAACGCCAACCGGACCGCGTGCCCGAAATGCGACCGGGCCGGCGCCAGAATCCACGGGTGCTCGGCCAGCTCGGCCAATGTCACGCTGGCCGCCGGTACCGCACCGGCCGGGACAGCGGCGTAGATCCGCTCGACCGCGATAATCGCGCGCTCCAGGCCGCGGTCCCAGGTCATCGGGTAGTTCGAGTAGTCGAGTACGAAGGACAGGTCTAGTGCGCCGTCGCGGACCGCCGCAGCAGTCGCCTCCGGGGCGAGCTCCCGCGTCCGCACCGAGATGCCCGGGTGGGTGCGCGCGAGGGCGGTGAGCGCGTCGGGCAGCAGGCCGGAGGCCACCGACGCCCACACGCCGGCAGTGAGCTTCGCCGTCACCGACTCCCCGGCATCCTCGAGAGCTTGGGTCGCGCGCTCGACCGAGGCGAGGATCTCCTCGGCGTGCTCGGCGAGCAGCACCCCGAGATCGGTGAGCTGCACCCGGCGCCCCCGCCGCTCGAACAGCCGGGTACCGACGTCGCGTTCCAACTGCGCGAGCTGCTGGGACACTGCCGACGCGGTGTAATGCAAAGCAGTCGCGGCCGCCGTGATCGTGCCGCGCCGGTGCAACTCGCGCAGCATTCGCAGGCGGGCCAGCGACAGGTCCATGAGACCGAGCCTAAGTGGTCTCGCCTGTGAGTTCGTCGGGGGTCAGGTCCAGGCTATTGGATCGCCCAGGTAGCGGCCGCGTTCGACGTCGAGAACCTCGTCAAGTGTGCGGGTGGATCCGGCCGGAGCACTACACCTCTTCGAGGGCTTCGCCGATTTCGTGGGCGACACGATTGTGCTCATTCTGCACCAGCCAATGCCCAGCTGCGAGGGCCAGCGCGACGGGCCATTCGATGATCTCTGCCGCGGCCAACGCACCAAGAGCGCCGTAGTACGCCAACTGCTCGGGCCGAGGGATGCGGGTCCGGCCGACCACCGGCAGGTCCACCGCGAAACCCTGCGCGGTCAGAACCCGATCGACGGCGTTTCGGTGATGTGTTTGTGTTTTTTCGGCCATTTGTTTCCTCCCGGTTACGGCTTGTTCGCGAATTCGATGCCTGCCCTGCGCACGGTGGTTGGTGTGATGAGAACTGGTGTAGGCATCGACTCGGACCCGTTGACGGGAGCGCTGACGCAGGTGCTGACCGTGCCGTTGCGCGAGCTGTATGCGGTGCTGTGGCGTGTAGGGGTCATCGAAATCGTCGATTGATCGCCCCGTTGCCGCCCTTGGCCCGGACACGGCACCCGCTAACGCTTGCTCGGCGTAGCCCGCGACCGGCCCGACTGCTGACCGAGCCGCCGGACCAGCAGGGCAGTGCCACCGACACCGAGAAGCACAGGCCAATCCACTAAACCTGCGGCACCAACCGCCGCCATGGTCAACACGGCCGCCGGTGTCGAGCGGCTACCTTCGGACAGCCCACTCTTCGCGCCGGACACGGCACCCTGTATGCCGCTGATGACGCCGTTGACGGCGGCACCGCTCACAGCCCCGGCCGCAGCCGTCGTAGCGTCGGCAGTCCGGGTGATCACGCCCACCACGCCTTCGGAAATGTTCATAGCCACTCCGTCGCGTCCGCTGCTGGGAAACCAATCAGCAAACCGAAGTATACCCCGAGTCGGAGCACGCTGCGTGAATCGCCAAAGGAGCACCCAGCGACTCGTCTTATTCCCTTTCCGCGCTATTGAGCAGGAAATACCGCACGAAATCCAGCCAAGTCACCACATGATCACGGCCCGAACCGCCGGTGAGCGAAGCAGTTGCAGTTCCCACCACTCGACGGTTCCGTTGCTTTCGGAAAACTTCCGGCAATCCACCGAGTCGTGACCACGAGATGGTCACGGAATCCGGTCGGCGGCGGATGACGTAGCCTCTCGAACCCACCAGCGAGCACACCCGCGCCGACGCCGCGGCACCGAACTGTCGGAGATACCGGCGAGGCCGCGCAGCGTTGTGCAGCAACGCTGAACACTGCCGTGAACAAACGGTAAATAGACGCGCGAACAGGTGCGAAGGCACGCTGGTTGGACTTGGACGCAATGCATCGGGCCGGGACGACAAGGGCGGGACAGGAAATCACGCAACCCAGCGTTTCCCTGTGCGTGGTGGTGACCCGGCACGAGCACGAAGAGGGAGGTGGTTCGCTATGACGACGACGCAGGACCCGGCCAGGGACACAGCGCTGGTGACCGCGCAAACCGTTCCGGCCATCCCCGCGGCAATCGCCGTCACCCCTGTGATCCGCCGCGCCGAGCCATATATGCGCCTGCAGTGGACGGACTCGATCACGGGCGCGGTCGGCTACCTTGTCGTGCACACCTTGCGGGCCGGTTTGGCCACCGGCGGCACCCGGATGCGGGCCGGTTGCACATTGAGCGAGGTCGAGGATCTGGCCCGCGGCATGGCCGACAAGACCGCCACCTTCGACCTGCCGGTCGGCGGCGCCAAGGGCGGGATCGACTTCGACCCCAAAGATCCGCGGGCCGTCGACGTGCTGGAGCGGTTCTGCGAGGCCATGCGCCCGTGGCTCGACTCGCACTGGGTGACCGCGGAAGACCTGGGGGTCCCCCAGCATCTGATCGACGAAATCTTCGCCAAGCTCGGCCTGGGTCAGAGCTACCACGCCGCGATCAATCGCGCCGACGATCCGGCTGCAACCCTGGCACGGGTCCGCAGCGGACTGAACGCAGCGGTCGAGGGAGGGTTCCTGCTGGGCGATGTGATCGGCGGCTACGGGGTCGCGCACGCCTGCCTCGCCGCCGCGGTCTGGTGGGGTCGCTCCCCCGCCCAGACGACCGTCGCGATCCAGGGCGTCGGCACCATGGGCGGGGCGGCGGCCTACTACCTGCACGAGGCCGGGATGCAGGTCACCACCGTGGCCGATGCCGCAGGCACCCTGCACTGCGCCGACGGGCTGGACGTCCCTGCGCTGCTGGCCCTGCGTGACGGCTACGGGGAAATCGACCGCTCCCGGCTGCCCGAGGGCATCGAGCAGCTGCCGCGCACCGCGATCCTGTCCTCCGACGTCGATATCCTGGTCCCGGCGGCGATCTCCTACGCGATCACGCCGGACAACTCGTTCGACATCCGGGCCCGCATCATCGTCGAGGCCGCGAACGCCGCCACCACACCGGAGGCGGAGGCCATGCTCGCCGCCCGCGGTGTCCCGGTGGTGCCGGACTTCGTCGCGAACGCCGGGGCCGTGGCCTGGGCCTGGTGGCTACTGCTCGGCCAGGTCGACGACACCCCGGAGAACTCGTTCGACCGGCTACGCACCGTCATGCACAGCAAGGTCGCGCAGCTACTGGCCGCGTGGGCCGACGCGGGCCGCACCCCGCGCGAGACCGGCCACCGCTGGGCCGACGACCCGTCGCCGGTCTCCAGTCCGGTCGTCATCCCCTGACGCAGGGCGCCGAGCTCACCGCGGCCGCAACCTCGCGCGGGCCACCTGATCGCATCCCGATCACCCTGTCGACGGGTGATCGGGATCGGTGAACATTCGGACGTAGCTCCCAGAGCCAGGCTCAGCTGGGTTCTGGTGTCAAGGTCAGCAAGGAAAGGGACCGTTCTCGCATCTCGACCCTTGCGGATTCTGCCGGTGACCGTCATCGGAAACTCGTCGACAACGACTACGTACCGCGGAATCTTGTAGTGCGCCAATCGATCGGTCGCGTACTTCCGTACCGCGCAGACATCGAGTGGGACAGCACCGGCACGCATCTTCACCCACACGCATAGTTCCTCCCCGTACTTTCGTCCGGGACACCGATCATCTGCACATCTTCTACGTCGGAGTGGTGGTTGTGCCAGTGGATCCGGGTGCCGTTTGTCGGTGGATTCGGGCGTCGATGGTCGAGTGAGCGGGGGCGGTGTGGTGAAATATGGCTAGGCCAGGGGTTTTTCGAAGGGGATCAGACCATTGGCGCGAGCTTCGGCTCCACGGTGGTCTGTGATTTCGGAGAAGTCGGCTGCACGGTACAGTGCAATAGCTTCAGGTTGCGCCGGGCCGGTAGTCAGGTACAACCGTTGGTAGCCGTGCTGGCGGGCAGCGGCTTCGAGTTCGCTGATGACCTTGCGTGCCAGGCCTTGGCGTCGGTGCTTTTCCGAGGTCCACATTCGTTTGAGCTCGGCTGTTTCGTGATCGAACCGCTGGATCCCTCCGCTTGCCACTACCCTCCCGTGGCGGTCCACCAGAACCAGCATTGTTCCGTGCGGTGGTTCAAGACTTTCCGCGGGGTGGCGTTTGAGGTGGGCCAGCACCTCAGACGGGCTCGAGCCCGGGTAGCCGAGACCGAGTAGCTTGTCACCGTAACGTTCGGAGTATTCGCGAGCCAGTGCTTCCAGCACCGGCTCGAACAGCGGATCGGCCTGGCTGACCTGGCGTACCTGCACCTGGTTGGCGAGTCTGTCCGGTGCGTGAGGCCTATCAGGTAAGCCTGCGCCCTCGCCGAAGTCGGTCTGGCCAAGCAGGCGAGCATTGTCGACATCGGTCGAGTCCTCAGCCTCGGCCACAGAGCGGAGTTTTCTCCCGAATCCCAGGTTGCCGAAAGCTTTTCCCACGCCGGTTGCGGCCTTGACAAGCCTTTCGGTGAGATGGCGAGCTATTGCGGCAGGATCGGGCACAGCTCATCCGTCGCTTTGCAAGTGCGTTGCGCTTGTCGGCGCACACAGCCTTCGAGCCGTCTGATGCTCACTACCACCAACTGCAACTAAATTTGCGCTTGTCCAAGAAAATGAAATTTATCATTCATGTAAATAGCTGTCCTGTTCACCCGTCGGACCTGCGCACCGCGCCGGTAGATCGCGTCGGTCGGATCCGGTCACCTCTACACCAGGGCACAGCGGTGAAAAAACGGGCCGTCACCACCGGCTTGGGCGACCGCTGGTTCGACGACTTCCAGCCGATGATCAGATGCCTCGCACGAGACATCGCCGCCCCTCTGCGGGCACAACTCTGGAAACGATCGCCAATCGTCTCAGCACAACCTGCACAGCGGGACCGGCCGTGCGCCTCACCCCGCGAGAGATCGAGGTCCTGAACCAGAGCGCTCCGGGCCGCAACAACCAGGAAACAGCCGAAAACCTCGGTCTGCGATCGAACACGATCAAGGCTTACCTGAAGACAGCCATCGGCCGAGAACTACCGCGCTGCCCACCGGCGAGAATCCGCGGCAATGGCACCTCATGGCATGTCAACTGCGCCAGGGCGCTCATCGCTCTTCACAACACTGAAGACGGGACTGCTGTGTCTCACCCTCCTCGTCAGCGACGAGCCGGGTCGAAGTGCAGCGACCGGGTACACGCGGCATGAAAGGAGTGTCGCCATGAGAACTTCCTCCTCCGGTCGCTACCCCGCCTGCGCCCGGCTCGCCGTCGGCGTGCTCCTCGCCGCGGTGCTCAGCGCGTGTACGGATGATTCCGGCGAGGATCGAGCGCCCCCGACGCCACTGCACCCCCCGGCACCGACGATGTCACCGGCTGCCGCCGAGCAGCTCTGCGAGATGATTCTCGTCGACCTCAGCACCTGGCAGGAGCACGGCCCCACCGTTGGCCGGATCGCCTTCGAGGGCTATGTCCACGCCTGGGCAGCCGAGTACGAGGGCGTTGATGCAGCCATCGTCCGGGATCCTTCCTTCGTCGATACCGTGACGATCCAGAATTGCCCCGACGTACGTAACCGGGCAATAAACGCACTCGACCTCGACGATCTGGCCTCCGGCCTGATCGGCTACACGTAATCCTGCGCAGCACGGCGGTTGCCGGACCGCACCACGGCAACCGCTGTTCGGCTGAGTGTCGGTCCGTAGTCGAGCATTCACGGGAGCGACTGGCTTCGAGCCGATGCGTGCTCCAACAACCGCTCGCACCCGCCGACCAGTAACAACGCGGACCAGCGACATATTCGTAGAACAGCAGGATCACACACTGGTAACCACGGGTCGTCGCCAGGGCCCGGCGCTCGCCGCGACCCTGACCTATCAGGGACCGCCGGAGGCGCTAGGGTCGGTGCCGTGACAGTTGCCGAGGATTTCTTGTTACTCGCCTACGACAACGACACCGGTAAACCCCGGATAGGTGGTACCGGTCTCACCACCGCACTGGCCGGGGCCGCCGTCGTGGAGCTCACACTCGATGGGGCTCTGCGCCTGACCGGATCCGAGGAACCCGGCATCAAGAAGGGTCGGCTGGTGTCGACCGGACAGCAGCCTGGCGACTCGAGGCTCGCCGAACTCATAACGGTATGCAACGGCCGTAAACCCAAAGACGCGATCAACAAGGTCGGCGACCTCGGATCCTGGCGCAGCCGCTCCCACGATCTGCGCGAAGCTCTGCTGCGTGATCTCGCCGACGCGGGCGAGATCACCGAGGTCAGGTGCAAGATCCTGGGGCTATTCCCGGCTACCGCGTGGAAACCGGTGCCGGACGGCGAGAAGGCCCGGATCCAACAGCGTGTCCACGCCGCGGTCGTCGACGAAATCGAACCCGACGACCGCACCGCCGCGTTGATCTCGATCCTGCACGCGGTCGGTGTGCTGCCCAAGCTGTTCCCCGGCTCCGACAAACGCGCGGTGCAACGACGCGGGAAAACAATCAGCGAGGGCGAGTGGGGCGGACCGGCCGTCCGGAAAGCCGTGCAGGAGGTACAGGCTGTCACCGTCGCCATCCTCGTGGCGGCCACGACCACGACGACCGTCGCAGGCGGCGGCTGAGATCTCCTCGTCAGCCGATGTGACGGGACGATGCGCCAGGCCAGTACGCCGGCGACCACGAGTAGGGCTGCCGCGAGATAGGACGTGAACTGCATGGCGGTGGTGAACGCGTGCGCCGCCCGAGTGAAGATATCGGAACCGCCGGCGCCACCGCGCCTACCAGCGAGCCCTCGACCACGGCGGCCAGTGTCGGATCGGTGCCTGGATCGAGATCCAGGTTCGCGCGATACTGCGCCAGCTGGACCGAGCCGAACACCGCGATGCCCAGCGGAGGCGCCCCGCGCGTTCTTTCGGCACGGCCCGCTGATCTTGCGCAAGATAGTGACGAGAGCCCGGCTATAGATGGGCTCTCTCGGAGAGCGGTTCTGGGTGTCTCAGGGCTCAGCGGGTGGCGATAATTGCCGAGCCGTGACCGAAGAGGCCTTGATTCACCGCAATACCTACGCGGGCGTCGTCCACTTGGCGACCCTCGGCTTGGCCACGCAACTGCCACGTGAGCTCGCAGACCTGGGCGATTGCCTGCGCGGGTATCGCCTCACCGAAACAGGCCAGCCCACCGCTGGGGTTCACCGGTACACGTCCGCCCAAGGTTGTTGCGCCGCTGCGTAATAGTTCCTCCGCGTTGCCGGTCTCGCAGAGCCCGATGTCCTCGTACCAGTCCAACTCCAGCGCGGTGGAGAGGTCATAAACTTCCGCGAAGGACAGGTCGGCGGGCCCGATCCCGGCCTCTTCGTACGCGGCGTACGCGACGGCGGAACGGAATTCGCGCGGCGGAGCCTCGACGGCCACGGCGGAGTCCGTCGCGAAATCCGGCAGATCGAGCACAGTTTTCGGGAACGTAGGCGTGACCGTCGACAGTGCCCGGACGCGGACCGGATCGGTGACGCCGTGGCGCCTCGCGTACTCCATCGATGTCAGCACCAGTGCGGCACCGCCGTCGCTGGTCGCGCAGATGTCCAGCAGCCGCAGCGGGTCCGAGACGATCGCCGAGGCGGCGACCTCCTCGGCCGAAACCTCCTTGCGGTAACGGGCATACGGGTTGTTCAGGCCGTGCCGGGCATTCTTCACCTTGACCGCGGCGAAATCGTCGAGCGTGGCACCGTGCAGCGCCATCCGTCTGCGGGCATACAGCGCGAAATAGATGGGGTTCGTCGCGCCGAGCAGGTGGAAACGCAACCAGTCCGGATCGTCGCGGCGTTCACCGCCGACCGGCTGGAAGAAGCCCTTCGGCGTGGCATCCGCGCCGACCACCAGCGCCACGTCGCACAACCCGGCCAGAATCTGGGCGCGCGCGTTGGCGATGGCCTGGG
>NZ_MUKP01000005.1 GCF_002081715.1 Nocardia donostiensis
CCGCTGCCGCCGCCGGTCGGCGGCGGGCTGCCCGCACCGCTGACGTATCCGGCGGCGCCGGGCGCCGCGGCGCTCTTCACCCCGACCGCCTTGGTGCCCATGGCACCAAGACCCGCCGCGGCGATCAGGGCGCCGCCCGTGGCGGTCAGACCCGAACCGCCGCTGCCGACGATCGCGACGGCCGGCGTGACCAGGCGCATCAACGCAGGCAGCACGAATGCGACACTGCACAGCAGCACGATGGCCACCAGCATGCGCTGGGCCTGTTCCCCGTCGGGCAGTCCGGAGGCCGAGGTCAGCTCGTCCACATGACCGGCTGTGGTAAAGGCGATCATGTAGACGATCGCCGCCACCGGCTTCCACAGCATGAACGCGATGATCCAGCCGACCAGCTTCTGATACGACTGCTTACCGGTGTTCATCCCGGACGCGGCCGCCGCCAGCGGCAGCACACCGGCCGCTATCACCAGCAGCCCTTGCCGGACGATGGCCAGCACGATCTGGGCCAGCGCGCCGAGCAGGCCGACAATCGCGATGATCAACACCAAGCCCGGCGAGAACGCCTGCAGCTTGCTGGTTTTCACCATCAGCTCG
Organism: Nocardia donostiensis; assembly: GCF_002081715.1. Lineage (GTDB taxonomy): Bacteria > Actinomycetota > Actinomycetes > Mycobacteriales > Mycobacteriaceae > Nocardia > Nocardia donostiensis. Next base: position 595 of record NZ_MUKP01000005.1, read on the forward strand.
GCCAGGTTCCGTGCATTGCCGTCGGTGGAATCGTTGATGATCCACTCCGCGAACCGGTCCGAGGCCTGGGTTCCCGCGACGATGACGGCGCCGAGCATCCACGAACTGAACACGACCCTGGTGAACATCCGGAAGGATTCGGCCGCTTCGTTCATCGCGGCCCCACGTCTGGCCTCGGCCAATCTGGCGCCGGTCAGGATCACCGACGCTATGAGCAGCAATATCTGCGCCTGATAGGTGTAGTCGTTGATTTTGGTGAACAGCGAACCGGAATCGCTGACCGCTTCGTTGGGCACCTTCATCCAGAAGGTCAACGCCAGGATGATCGCCTCGCCGAGGCCGTTCATCAGCGAATCGACCACCTTGCCGAAGGTGGAATCCCAGGCCTTGTCCTTGACCGCGTTGGCGGCCTCACCCGGATGCGATGCGGCGTTGCCCGCCTTGCAGACCGCCGACGCGGCGTCACCCAGCGAGATACCGGGGATACCGAGACCGTCGAGCGTGTCGTGTATTTCGTCGCACGTCTCGTCGAAGCCGTAGGTCTGGCCGTAGGCCACCGTCGGCGTCGCGATCATCACCGTGAAGATGACCGCGAAGATCGTGACAATTCGCCTCACCATGTCAGCCCCTCGATGCTGTGCGGGGAATCGATCCGGACCAGCCTCGTGCTTGTCACCCTCGTGAACTGCAGCTTTCACTTTCCGTCCCACCATCGGAATCACCATGGGGTCCACCCCGCCAGCGATTCGACGTACTCGGTCTGCGGGGCCGACGACGTGGTCGGCTTGAGCCGCCAGTCACCCGCGTCCCACACCATGATCAGCCGCAGCGCCACCCACAGCTGTTTGCCGTCCACGGCCGGACCGCGGATGGCAAGCCGGACGATAGCCATATCGTCGGCGTAGTCGTCGATCTTGAACGCGTCCGAGGCCACCAGGTACTTGGTCACCGACTCCGGTTGCTGTTCGGGCAGCCGATCCGCGTCCAGCGCCCGGTCGTAGGCGGCGATCTGTTGCGCGGACACTCGCACCTGCCGCACGTACAGGTCCCGATGCGCGGGGCGGGCGTTGAGCCGGTAGGTGATCTGCGCCGCCGCCAGTGCGGCGCCCTGCGGGGTGTGGGAGTAGCCGACGGCAAGCCCGTCCTCGATCCGGCGGGGACCGTCGGATGTGGAGAACGGCACCGACGCCCCGTACACCCGCTGCCAGCCCCGTGGGCCGGTGGTGCCCTTGGGCGCCGCGGTCAGCCAGTCCGGGTCGGTCGGTTTACGCTGCGGCGAGGGGTCCTGCGGAAGCGTTTGCCCTGCGGGGTTGTTGGGAATGTCGACGCGTCTGCCGAACAGGTCGACATCCGGGGCGGCAAACCCTTCGGCAACCGGTCCTTCGGTGAACGACGGCGCGGCCTCCGACCCCGCGTCGTCGTCCCGGCCGACATAGACGAACACACCGACGATCACGATCAGCGTCAGCACCGCCGCCGACGCAACGACACCGAAGGAGACGCGATCACGCGCGTACGGCTCCTTCTCACTCACTTCGGCGCCTCCAATACCACAATGTCGTTGGGCAGTTCATCGATCGCGTCGACGGGTCGTTCGGTGGATTCCGGGTCCGGCAGACGTAACCTCCAATCCTCACGGAACCACTCCACCGTGGTGTGGTTCACCGCTTTCGAGCTGTCCGAATACTCGGTGTAGACGTCCACTGTCGAACGCTGGTCGCTGTATTCGGTGATCTTGTAACCGAGCAGCCGCGGCGCGTACTCGGGTGCCGCAGGCCCGGTGATGGACAACTGCACCCGGCTGACCGACCATGCGTCGCGGGCCGGGCCGGGCACCACCTCGCGGGCAACTACATTCGACCATTGGCTGTCGGTCGCGATCGATAGCCGCACCGTATGGGTGATGGCTGCGACAGCCGCGCCCGGCGGGGAACGATCGAAACCGGTTGCTGCGCCGTCGGCCTCCGATTCCGGTCCCTGGTCGGTCCGCGGCAGGGCGACGCCCTGGAACGGTTGCCATCGCACATTCGTCGGCGGCGCGGACAGATCCTGACCGGATCCGGTGTCCGAGCCGCAACCGGTGGCAAACAGCAGCACGATGCCGAGCGTTCCCGCCGCAGGACCGCGCAGCCTTCGCCACCGGCTCCCGGTGACGGCGGCCGGTATCACTATGGAGTTCATACGCTGGTCATTCCATCCACTCCTGCCCGCTCATGCGGGCAGGAACGCCAGCGCGATGCCCGAGGCAGTGCTGGCGACCACCGCGCCGAGCAGGCTCATCAGCACACCATGCGAGGCATCGTTCATCGCCAGGTCGCTGCGGAACGTGAGCCACAGCTTCCCTGCCGAGACGATCATCCACGCCAGGCATACCAGGAGCACGAACCACAGCAGCCAGTTCAGCAGCTGCGACAGCGGTTCCAGCACCTCGGCAGGCATCTGTTTGTAGGCCAGCACCTTCAGCTCATTCGCAGCCCGTACCGTAGACATCACGGCCTCACGTACCGATGACCGCGTTCATGATGGTTCCGGCGCTGGTGGCGACCACCCCGCCGATCATCGCCCCCGCCACCATCTTCGGCGATTCGAGACCACCACCGGTCCACTTCTCCCAGGCGAATTTGCCGCCCGCGTAGATGATGCCGCAGATACCCGACAGCAAGACGAACCAGGTGAGATACCGGACCAGCTGCAGAATCTTCTCCGATCCTGGAGGCGCCTCCGGGGTGGGGTTGCCCACCTGGGCCAGGACAGTGCCATATGTGTCCTGCACAGCGAGGAGGATCGTGCTCATCGGGTGCCTTTCTCGAAAAATGATGAGGGACGGTCTGTCCCCGCGAACGCGGGGAGCACAAATGTGAGCATGTGCTCGACTACGGTCACGGCATCACTCCTCCAGCAATCTCGAACGACCCCGGCTCGGCGGTGATTCCGCCAGCGCGGCCCGCGCAGCCGCCACGATCTCCGCGCCCAGTTCGTGCATCTCGAACGGCACCTCGTCGAGCGGGTCGATCTTGCGCCTACGCTGCGGCAGCCCGGTGCCAGGTGTCCACACCGGCAGCTTCTCCGGCTCCACCAGCGTCCACTCCTCGTACCACGGCACCTGCCACAGATGCCCGGCCAGGGAGCCGACCACCTCGCGGTAGCGGCGGATCTCGGCGGGCATCCGGCCGGGCCGGGCGGCAACGGTGATCAGGCCGAGCACCTCAGACGGCCCGGCGAACCCGGCGTGATGTTGCCGCAACAGATCGTGGGCACGGGTCAGCCCGGCAATGGTTTCTCTGGCCACCAGAACGACAAAAGGCGATTCACGATCGAAGACGCCGGGCCAGCGGCGACCCGAATCCGCCGCGGGCGCAAGCACATTGGCAAGAGTACTGGCTCCGGCGCCGCCGTGCACACCCAGCAGCCAGACCAGCGGCGCACGGCCGACTCCGGGCACGGGACGGTCCCAGATCGCGGCACGGCGCGACTCCGGTGGGGGAACCACCCCGGCTGCTGCGTGTTCCGATCGGCGAGGAAGATTCATGGCGGCGGTCATGATGCCACCCCGGCCAGTAGCCGCCCATAGGCCCGGCGGGTCTCCTCCGCCAGCGAAATATGCCGGACGAGCTCACCGCGAGCCAGATGCGGATCGTAGGGGATCTCCCTGATATCGCGGACCCACCCGGACAGATGTTCTCGCAAATGGTCGGCAACCCGCGAATCGGCGCCAGGGATCTGATGCGAGACGACAATGGTGGTATCGCCCACGATGCCCTCGCCGATACCGTCTGCGATATCGCCGAACTCGTCGTCCAGCCATTCCAGGGTTACCCGCAAGCGGTTCGCGGCATCGGTACGCGCCGGAATGGTCAGTACCAGAGCCACATCCGCATCGTCGAGCAAAGGCCTCAGTTGACGGCCGGCAATCGGACTGCCGCCGTCGTAGACCGCCGTATACCCGGCATCGTCGATCGCACGCGCGACCGTGAGATAACTCGCACGCCGCCGCAACGGTGCGGCATCGCGCCACAGCAGGCCGATCCCCGATGTCGCCCGGGACAGGCACTCCTTCAACGGGGCAGGCTCCCCGCCACCGCGCCCGTACAACCACGATTGCAGGCTGATCGGATGCAGATGTTCGTCGGCACCGCGCAGCGCCAGATCGCCGCCTGCGGCGGTCGCATCCACCGCCACCGTATCGGTCCCGGACAGGCCGAGCTCCCCCGCCAACCCCAGTGCCGTCGTGGTGGTTCCCGCCCCGCCGCAGCCACCGACCACGAGTATCGGGCGCGGACCGCCCGCCTCGCGCGGCGACCGCTTCCCCCGCCGCAAACGCACCACCGGAGCCTTCGGCCGCGCGGGCCGGTCCGACGCATCGCCCTCGTCGGGTAGGTCGTCGAGCCAGCGGCTCCAGTCGTCTCCCATCGTTGCACTCTCCTCTATCCGGCCGTGATACCTGTGATCAGGGTGCGGCCGTCGATCACCGCCGTGGTGACCGTCTGCTTGCTGTAGGTGTCCGGTGCGTCGCCGGGACGGTATTCGGTGACCTCCACTGTGTACCTGTCTGCGTCGACAGTCACGATCCGCACGCAATGTTCGGTGCCCTCGGCGACGCTGTCGATACCGCGCTGGATCACGGAGGCGGGCGAGACCTGCGACCCGGGAGCAACCACCTCTCTTGCCTTCTGGCCGGAACGCTCCACGTAATAGGCGTACTGGAAACGCATGATCGCCGCCGGACCACTATCGGTGCCGCCCGGGCCCGCGCCGCGCACCACGTCACCGTGATGTTCGGTCGGGCAGCGCTGCGCGACTGCGGCGGAATCGGTGCTCTCGGCGGTGAACCGAAGGCCTGCTCCGTCCGAGATATCGGCGGTGTGCGTATCACTCGAGAAACCACCCAGCAGGTACAGCACTCCGGCAGCAGCGGCGCCGAGCAGCAGGATGGCGACCACGAGCACTGCGACGACGCGTCGCCGGGTGGCGCCGGTTTCCCGTGCGGCGTCACGCAATCGGGCGGGGCCGCGGCCGATCCGGGCAGGCGGGGAGAGGGGTTCGTCATCGGGCCAGGGGAAGCGGACCAGTTCGCCCTCGCGCGGAGTGTAGTCGTCATCGGGACCGGGAGCATGGTCGACAACCCAGTCGGACCAGCCGCCGGTGAACTCACTGCGATGCCCGGCCAGTTCGGCCGGGGCGGGGTCGTCGGTTCCGGTGTCGTCGTCGGCGGGCAGGATGTAGTCCGGGTAGCGGCGGGCGCCGTCGTCGTCCGGAAGCGGCGTACGCGCTTCCGAGGCGCGCTGCCCAGTACTCGGGTCGCCTTCCGGCTCCAGCGCGCCGTACCAGCGATCGAGCTGTTTGTACGACTTCAACATTCCCCCATTCCCGCTGAGCCGGGCACGTGGTTTCGCATCGTCGAACCCTCTCGGCGATCAGTTCGTGGAGAACGGGTCAATTATGGATGTGTTGGGTCGTTCGGTGGGCGCGTTCGTCCGCGCAGCACCGTAGGAGGCGCCGTCGACTCCTGTCCCAAACGGGAATTGTCCCGTACCGGACGGGCCCCGCGGCGGCGACGCGCCGGATCCGGGCCCGTCGATTCGAGCAGACGGGGCGCTGCCGATGTTCTGCGGCGCGTCTCCGCTGCCGTAAGTGGTTGCGATATCGCGAGCGGTGGCGGCCAGCCAGTCGGCGACGAACTTCGTCGGGGCCACCCCGTCGACCGAGATCGAGGCATTGCCATAGGCGTTGTGACGCTGGATGGTGTCCCAATACCGCACCCAGGTCGTGGTGTTCAGCAGCGCGTGGTTGTCCTGGATATTGTCGACCACTGCGTCGAACGCCTGGCTCACCAGGCGAATACCGGTCGTCGGCGGAATGAGCTGCGGGATGGCGCCGATCAGTTTCGTGCCCAGCAGCAGCAGCGCGGCAGGCGGATTGGACAGTCCGGCCGTGGCGAGTTCGGCGATCGAGGCAGGGTTGAGCACCGCGCGCACCACGGTGACAACCGAGTTCAGCCCGATCATGCCGACCTTCAGCAGCGCCCGCAGCGCAGCGGGGATATCGACCGGGGTGCGAGGGTCGGCGGCGTCGGCCAGCCGCTCAGAGATCGATTTCTTCGGCGAGAGAGACAGATTCGCCAGCGAGTTCCCCTGGATGTCCTCGTTGACCACCTTGGTCGCGGTTTTGATCGAGGTGAACGCCAGCGCCTGCGCGATCGAGGTCAACGAGGCGATCGGATCGCCTCCGCTGAGTTCGGCCTGTCCGGCGATACCGGCCACAGCTTTGAGAATCGGGGCGCCTTCGGGTGCATCGCAGGCGAGATCGCCCGCGGCACAGAAGCTGGCCACCCGGCCGGTGAGCGCGCCGAAATCCTCGGCCTGATCACGTTGCGGTCCGATACCGCCGCCAGTCGCGGGAACCCGCTGCAGCGCGACGATTCCGGAAACCTCCTGCCCCTCGGTGCCCGGCGCCGGGTCCGGTGTCGACTTGCCGGGAGCACCGGGAAACAGTGGCGCACCCGGATTACGAGTCGGATCGCCGAACAGCGCGACGGCGGCGACCTTCTCGGGCGGGACACTACCCGTCCCCTGGCCGATCTCCTGCGCGAATATCGAGGCAACGTGGGCGCCTTGAGAGTAGCCGACGATCGCGAACCTGGTGTTCGGGCAGCGGTCGGCGACCGAGTCGGCCATTGTCCGCAGCCGTATCAGCCCGCCGGACAGCGACTCCGCGTACGGGGTGACGCTACTGCCGCCCGCGCCGCCGAAGCCGGATTCGTATGGCACGTAAGCCCGGTTGACCAGCTTCGGGTCGGGGGCGTTGGCCAGCAGCGGGCGGAATACCGTGGACAGCATGCCGGTGTCGGTGGTCGGGGCGGCGTCCGGCGAGGATTCGCCGGTGCCCTGGATCCCCAAGGCGTACAGCGCGGGACAGGATTCGATCGCCAGCTTCGTAGAAGGTACTGCAGGGGCTGGAGGGGCTGCGGGACCGAACGGTTGGGCGTATGCGCTGCCGGCGGTTGCGGTTGCCACCGTGACGGTGAACGCGACCAGCATCCCCGAAATTCTTGCCGTGCATCCAGCCATAGCGACCCGCAATCCGTCTCGCCGCAGTTACCCGAGCGCTGTGAAACGCAATAGACCGTAACAGATTCCGGCTATGACCGCTGAAGCGGCGGAAAGTTTACGCGACGTACCGTCGACGCCCGGACGCACCGCGGCGCGCCGTGGCCGAAGCGTTATAAGTTTCCGATCTCGCCTGCCGTGCTGCCAAGGCCCCCTGACCTCAGCGCGGTGACAACCCCCGTGCTGATCACGCCGCGGACGTCACACGGTAGACGTCGTAGACGCCTTCGACGTTGCGGACCACGTTCAGCAAATGCCCCAGATGTTTCGGATCGCCCATCTCGAAGGTGAACTTGCTGATGGCGACCCGGTCACCGTGGGTGGCCACCGACGCCGACAGGATGTTGACCTTCTCATCGGCCAGCACCTTCGTCACATCCGACAGCAACCTCGTCCGGTCCAGCGCCTCGATCTGGATGGCAACCAGGAACACCGATGACGGAGACGGCGCCCATTCCACCTCGATAATGCGTTCGGGCTGCTCCCGCAGCGAATCGGCGTTGGTGCAGTCCACCCGGTGCACGCTCACCGAGCCGCCGCGGGTGACGAAACCCATGATCTCGTCACCGGGAACCGGGGTGCAGCATTTGGCCAGTTTCGCCACGGTGCCCGAGGCGCCGGGGATCAGCACGCCCGCGTCTCCGGTGACCCGCCGCTGGCGTGCCGGTGTGGTCGAGGGGGTGGAGCGTTCGGCGAGTTCGTTCTCCACGTCGCCGATTCCGCCGAGCTGGGCCATCAACCGCTGCACCACGTGGTGCGCGGATACCTGATGCTCGCCGACGGCGGTGTAGAGAGTGGAGATATCGGTGTAGTGCAGTTCGCGGGCGACGGCGTTCATCGCGTCGACGCTCATCAGCCGCTGCAGCGGCAGCCCGACGCGGCGGACCTCCTTGTTGATCTGCTCCTTACCGCTTTCCAACGCCTCTTCGCGGCGTTCCTTGGCGAACCACTGCCGGATCTTTGCCTTGGCGCGCGGCGACACCACGAAGGTCTGCCAGTCGCGGCTCGGTCCCGCGTTCTGCGCTTTGGAGGTGAATACCTCCACGACCTCACCGTTTTCCAGCTGGCGTTCCAGTGCCACCAGGCGGCCGTTGACCCGGGCGCCGATGCAGCGGTGGCCGACCTCGGTGTGCACGGCGTAGGCGAAGTCCACCGGGGTGGATTTCTGCGGCAGCGTGATCACATCACCTTTCGGGGTGAACACGAAGATCTCCGGCGCTTTGAGGTCGAAGCGCAGCGATTCCAGGAACTCGGCCGGATCGGCGGCCTCACGCTGCCAGTCGAGCAGTTGGCGCATCCAGGCCATATCGTCGACTTCGGCGGTGTCGGTGGAGTGTTTGCCCCGGGTCTCCTTGTACCGCCAGTGCGCCGCTATCCCGAACTCGGCGGTGCGGTGCATATCGTGGGTACGGATCTGCACTTCCAGAGGTTTGCCGTCGGGTCCGACGACGGTGGTGTGCAGCGACTGGTAGACCCCGTACCGCGGCTGGGCGATGTAGTCCTTGAACCGGCCCGCCATCGGCTGCCACAGCGAATGCACCACACCGACCGCGGCATAGCAGTCGCGGACCTCGTCGCACAGGATGCGGATACCGACCAGGTCGTGGATATCGTCGAAGTCCTTACCCTTGACGATCATCTTCTGATAGATCGACCAGTAGTGCTTTGGACGGCCCTCGACCGTGGCAGGGATCCGGGATGCGGCCAAGGTGTTGACGATCTCGGCCCTGACCTTGGCCAGGTAGGTGTCGCGCGAGGGTGCCCGGTCGGCGACCAGCCGCACGATCTCGTCGTACTTCTTCGGGTGCAGGATGGCGAACGCCAGGTCCTCCAGCTCCCATTTCACGGTCGCCATACCGAGGCGGTGCGCCAGCGGGGCGATGACCTCGAGGGTTTCCCTGGCCTTCTTCGCCTGCTTCTCCGGCGGCAGGAACCGCATGGTGCGCATATTGTGCAACCGGTCGGCGACCTTGATCACCAGCACCCGCGGATCGCGGGCCATGGCGATGATCATCTTGCGGATGGTCTCGGCTTCGGCGGCCGCACCCAGGTTGACCTTGTCGAGTTTGGTGACCCCGTCCACCAGGTGCGCGACCTCGGAACCGAAATCGGCGGTCAGTTCCTCCACCGAGTAGCCGGTATCCTCCACGGTGTCGTGCAGCAGCGCGGCCACCAGCGTCGTGGTGTCCATCCCCAGTTCGGCGAGGATATTGGCCACAGCGAGCGGATGAGTGATGTAGGGATCGCCCGATTTGCGGAACTGGTGCGCATGCCTCTCGTCGGCGACGTCGAATGCCCGCTGCAGCAGGGTGAGGTTGGCTTTGGGATACAGCTCGCGGTGCACCGAGGCCAGCGGCTCCAGCACGGGCTTGACCGCCGCAATACCCCGCTGCCCGGTCATCCGCCGCGCCAGCCGCGCCCGCACCCGTCGCGACGCCGAAGTCGGTACGGCGGCCGGTCCCGCCTGCCGCACCACATCAGGATTGGCGCCCGGCTGCGGTCGCGCGGCAGTCCCGGAAGAGCCGTTCTGCGCACCACTCGATCGCCGGGCAGGCGCCGATTGCTCGGCATTCGCCTCGTCCAGATGCTGAGTCATGCCACCGCCTCTCCATGCCGCAGCCCGGCCGTTCCCAGACCACAACCTCCCAGAACACCAACTCTAGCCCCCCAGCACAGTCGGAGAGCCCCGACCGTACCGCCTGACCGGCCCCCTTGTATCGACAACGCCAGGACAGGCCCCCAGCTTCCCGAGTCCGCACACCGCGCCGGCCGCACACGTGATGCTCCGGCCTCATCCTCCCGGGGCGCTACTGCTTTCGGTGAGCCCCTCGGCTGTCAGCTCCAGGTGGCGGGTCACACCGATCTCGTCGAGGAACCGCGGGTCGTGGCTCACCACGAGCAGTGCGCCTTCGTAGCCTGCGAGAGCCTGGGTGAGGTGGCCGAGGCTGGGGAGGTCGAGGTTGTTGGTGGGTTCGTCGAGCAGGAGCAGTTTCGGTGCGGGTTCGGCGAGCAGCAGCACCGCGAGGGCGGCGCGCAGGCGTTCGCCGCCGGACAGGGCCGAGGCGGGGATATCAGCGTCGGTGCCGCGGAACAGGAAGCGGGCGAGGCGGGCGCGGATGTGTTCGGCATCGGCGTGCGGAGCGGCGGCCGCGACATTGTCGAAGACCGACAGATTGTCGTCGAAGATGTCGAGTCGTTGCGGCAGCATCCGCCACGGCACCTGCGGCGGCTCGGCAGCGATCCGCCGCAGCAGGGTGGTTTTGCCTGCGCCGTTGCGGCCGGTGAGGGCGATCCGTTCGGGGCCGTTCACCGCCAGGGTGATCGTCGGGCCACAGGCCAGGGTGACCTCATTCAATTCGATGACCTCTTGACCCGGATACAGGCGGGTATCGGGTAGGTCGATACGGACTTCCCGGTCGTCCCGCACCAGCTGTTCGGCCTGGCGCAGCTGTTCGGTGGCGGTGTCGAGTTTCTGGATGTGGTTGTTACGCAGTTTCCCGGCCGATACCTCAGCCTGGCGTTTACGCAGACCCATCACGATCTTGGGTTCCCGTTTGTTCTCGGCCATCTTCTTGCCGTAGCGCTGGCGCCGGTCCAGTTTGATCCGCGCCTCGACGAGTTCTTTGGCCTGTTTACGCATATCGGCGCGGGCGTCGCGGACCGCGGAGCGGGCAGCCTGCTGTTCGGTATCGATGATCTGCTCGTAATCGGTGTAGTTGCCGCCGAAGATCCGCAGCCGCGCGTCGCGGAGTTCGGCGATAGCGCTCATACGCTCGAGCAGTTCCCGGTCATGACTGACGACGACAGCGGTGCCATTGAACTGACCGAGCACCTCGTAGAGGCGGCCGCGCGCGCGGCGATCCAGGTTGTTGGTCGGTTCGTCCAGCAGCAGCACTTCCGGTTCGCGCAGCAGTTCGGCGACCAGACCGAACAGCACCGTTTCGCCGCCGGACAAGGTTTCCAGCCTGCGGTCGAGCTGGTCGACCGAGTCCGCGAGGTAGTCCAGCCCGAGCCTACCCAGCAGCGCGATGGCGTGCTCTTCGACATCCCATTGCGTGCCGACGATGTCGAAATCGCTCTCGGTCCCCGCGCCGGATTCGATGCGGTGCAGTGCTTGCCGCACTTCGGAGATACCGAGTACCTCGTCGACCCGTTTGCCCGTGCCGAGCCCGAGATCCTGGCGCAGATACCCGAGCGTCCCGGTGACACTCACCGATCCGCGGGCGGGCGCGAGTTCGCAGGCAACGATCCGTAGCAGGGTCGATTTCCCGGCGCCGTTGCTGCCGACCAACCCGATATGGCCAGGCCCGAGGACGGCATCGAGTCCAGCGAAGACCTGGGTCCCGTCGGCCCAGGAGAAGCACAGATCGGAAAAAGAAATGGTGGCCACGGCCTACCGCCCTTCAGAGGTTGCGAACCGAACGCGGCGCACACTGCGCGGGCCGCACGAACGACTACCTCATGAGAGCAACGGCGGGACTCCGATCAACGGGGACAAGAACCCGACCAGAATAACCACCCGGCCGGGCGAATGCCAGTCTTTTTTTGCGAGCTGGGATCAGACGGTGACGATGGAGGTCACCGGATATGCGCCCTGCCGTTCCCTGCCGCCGAGCGCGGCGAGTTCGAGGACGACGGCCGCGGCGACGACCTGCGATCCGGCCATGGAGAACAAGTCGGCGGCCGCGGCCAGGGTACCGCCGGTGGCCAGGACATCATCGAGCAGCAGAACCCGGCGCCCCTGCAACTCGATCCCGTCGGCAGGCACCTCCAGAGCGGCGGTGCCGTATTCGAGATGGTATTCGCGGCTGACCACCGGCGGCGGCAGCTTGCCGCGTTTACGGACGGCCACGACACCGGTGCCGAGCGTGACGGCGACACCGGCACCGAGGAGGAAACCGCGGGCGTCCACTCCGGCGACGAGATCCACATCGGGCGCCAGCGCCGCCAGGCATTCGACGACGGTGCGGAACCCCTCCGGGTCGGCGAAGACCGGGGTGAGGTCGGCGAAACGGACACCGGGCTCGGGGAAGTCATCGCTCCACCTGGTGAGACGTTCGACCAGTTCGGCGGCCTTGCTGCTCCGCTCGGCGACTGCGTCGTCGGATTCGATCGCAGCGTGCTTACTCATCGACACCTCTCCCTGGTCACAACACCCACAACACCTGTTACCGCGTCAGCACCCACCTGTCCATGTTCCAGCCTGTTCCGGCCTTGGTGGGGCCCGCGATACCGTTCTGCAAACCGGCGCCGAAGGCGATGGTGCGCGGGGTGGCGAACAACGGAATGCTCGGCATCTGCGACCACAGCAGGTTCTCGGCCTCGGTGAGCAGATTCAGCACTGCGACCGAGTTGTCGTCGGCCGCAAGCTGATCGGTGATCGCATCGTAGCGGCCGTTACCGAAACGCCCGAAATTCAGCCCGCTACCGGTCCGCAACGCACTGGTCGCGGCCACACCGGACAGTGAACCGGCCGGCCCTGGGGCGCCCGCGGTACTGCCGAGCACGGCATCGACCTTGCCCTCGGTGAGCCGGGCGGGGGTGAAATCAGGGGAGCCCGCATCGACCACGGTGATACCTGCGGATTTGCAGGAGTCCGCGATCATTGCGACCGTTTCGGCTCGGCGCGTATCGGGGCCGAGGTAGCCGATGCGGACCGTGGCGTCGGGCACTCCCTCTGCGTCCAGGGCGGCACTGGCGTTGATCGCGTTCGGGGTGCGATACCGGTCGGCGGTACCCGCGACGGCCGGATAGAACAGGGAATCTTGCTGCACTATCCGGGCATTCGCCGGGCCGGAGCCCAAGCCGTGCTCGGGCGCTTCGTCGACCTTGCCGAGTTGGTCGAACAGTTCCTGCCTTGGCACGCAGAGCGCGAAGGCGCGCCGCGTCTGCACCGAACCGAACACTCCGCCGGTACCGAGCACCAGCTGCTCCACTCCGCGACTGGGCACCTGCCGGACGCCGTAGCCGTCCAGGTTCAGGTCGGCGATCGAACCGGCACCGATATCGATGACCCCGACAGCGCCCTCCCTGATCTTGGCAGCCAGATCGGTGGTCTTGGGCCACACGACGATGCGCCCGGTTTCGGGCTTGTTGCCCCACCAGCGCTCGTTGGCGACCAGCACCAGACCATCCTCGGCGGTGTAGGAGTCGATCCGGTACGGCCCCGACGACGGCAGCAAACTCAGGTCCAGCTCGCCAGGGGCCAGGGTCCAGCCGGTATTCCAGAAGCCGGCCAGGCGTTTCACCGCGGCCAGAGCGCCGGATTGCACGGCGGAGACCACATCGGGCACGTCCGCCGCCTGGGCGGCGATATGCGCTGGCATGAGCTCGCCCGCGGCGAACAGGGTGCGCCAATTCAGATAGCGATGCCCAGGACGGAACACCACGGTCGCGTCCTTGGAGCCGGATTGGCATTCCACCCGCTCGATGTCCTCGTAACCGGCGGTACTCGCGGTGTCGAACATGGGCGCCATACCGTCCGGGCCGGGTTCGGTGAAGCGCCCGCTGCGCGCCGCCCAGGTGAACACCAGATCGTCGCAGGAGGTCGGCACCCCGTCGGAGTAGACGCCGTCGGGGTTGAGCCGGTATTGGATGGTCTGCGCCTCGCCCGGGACCTCTTTCGCGGTGCCCACATCGGTGTCGGCGACCTGTTGTCCGTCGGGTCCGGTGTAGAAGAACCCGGGAAGCACCCGGCCGAACACCGCAGCGGCACCGCCTGCGGCGCCCCGGGCGCTACCGGCGTTGTAACTGGTGATCGCAACGTCGACGGCGTAACCGATCGACGGCACCTGATCCTTGCTGGAGCATCCGGCCGCCAGCCCGGCGGCCGCCGCGGCCGCCGCCATCGTCGCGACGAGGCGGCGCATCCGTGGCTGTCGCATGAAACGAACCCCCTAAAGGTCAGTGCCGCTTCTTGTGCCGTTTCCCGCTGGGCCTGGCCCCGGGACGGGGACTATTGTCCCCTGCCCGTCGCGTACCGCCGGGTATTTGCCCGCCCGGAGTGGGCTCCGCGCGCCGCCGTGGCGCGGCCCCTGCCCTCGGGCCGGTCGCATCGGCACGTTTGGCGAGGACCTTCTTGGTGTGCGCGGCGACCGGACCCCAGCGTTCCTTCAGCGAGACCAGGACCGGTGTGGCGAAGAAGATCGACGAGTAGATACCGACAACCAGGCCGACCAGCTGGATCAGCGCCAGATCCTGCAGGGTGCCGACGCCGAGCATCCATACCGCGATCACCATCAGGCCGATAATGGGCAGCGCGCCGATCAGCGCGGTGTTGATCGACCGCATGAGCGTCTGGTTGACCGCCAGGTTGGCCTGTTCGGCGTAGGTGCGGCGGGTCAGGTGCAGCACACCGTGGGTGTTCTCCTCGACCTTGTCGAAAACGACCACCGAGTCGTACAGCGAGAAACCGAGGATGGTCAGCATGCCGATGACGGTCGCCGGCGTGACCTCGAACCCGACCAGCGAATACACCCCTGCCGTGACGACCAGGTCGAAACCGAGTGAGGCGAGTGCGGCGAGCGCCATATCGCGTTCGTAGCGGACGGTGATGTAGATGGTGACCAGTACCAGGAACACCGCCAGCGCGATCAGGGCCTGCCGGGTGATCTGGCCGCCCCAGGTTTCGCTGACGTCAGAGGTGCTGATCGCATTGCGGCTGGGCTCGCCGTTGTCACCGACCGGCTGGAACCGATCGAACAGCGCGCTCTGCAGTGCTTCGACCTGGGTCTGGTCCAGTGCCTCGGAGCGGATCATGATCGTCGCGGTGTCACCGGAGCCGACGGTCTGTACCGACTCGGGGTCGTCGCCGATCGCCTCGTGGTAAACGGCTTCCACCTCGCTGGTGGTCGCCGAACCAGCAGGGAACTGGATCCGGGAACCGCCGACGAAATCGATGCCGAGGGTGAATCCGCGCAGCAGCATGCTGGCCAGACAGATCAGCACGATCACCGCGGTCACCGCGTACCACAGGCGGCGTTTGCCGATGACGTCGATCACGCCGGTGCCGGTGTAGAGCCGGTTCATCCAGCCGTGCTGCGGCGGTGGGGCGGAACGGCGCGGCGGAGTGGGCCGCTTGTCCAGCGAATGCGTTACGGGGCTGTTCATCGTCGTCACGCCTTCCCGACCGCGGCCTCGGCCGCTTTGCGTTCACGGGCGAACTGCTGGACCGCACCCAACCCGTTCACCGACGGTTTGCCCCAGAAGACCGACCGCGAGGCCAGCAGTACCAGCGGGGCGGTCACCAGGAACACCACCACCACGTCGAGGATGGTGGTCAAGCCGAGGGTGAACGCGAAACCGCGGACCTGCCCGATGGCCAATACGTACAGTACGGCTGCGGCGATGAAGCTCACCGCGTTACCGGAGAGGATGGTGCGCCGCGCCCTGGCCCAGCCGCGCGGCACCGCGGAACGGAAGCTGCGGCCTTCCCGGATCTCGTCCTTGATGCGTTCGAAGAACACCACGAACGAGTCGGCGGTCATACCGATACCGATAATCAGACCGGCAATACCGGCCAGGTCAAGGGTGAAGCCGATCCATCGGCCGAGCAGCACCATGATGCCGTAGACCGCGACCCCGGAAGCGATCAGCGACAAGCCGGTGAGCAGCCCGAGCATCCGGTAGTAGAGCAGGCAGTACAGCAATGTCACGGCCAGGCCGACCGCGCCCGCGATCAGGCCGGCACGCAGCGAGGACAGGCCGAGGGTCGCAGAGACGGTTTCGGCTTCCGAGGTCTGGAACGACAGCGGCAACGAACCGTATTTGAGGGTGTTTGCCAGCTCTTTGGCGCTGTCGGCGGTGAAGTTGCCCGAGATCTGGGTGCGTCCGCCCTGCTGCGGGCCCTGCTGCACGACCGGGGCGCTGACAACCTCGGAGTCGAGCACGAAGGCGACACGCTTGTACAGGTATTCACCGGTGAGCGCGGCCCAGGCGTCGCTGCCGCCGGACTTGAATTCGAGGTTGACCTCATGCCGCGCCTGCTGCGGGTTGAGCCCGGAGGTGGCGTCGGCGATCTCCTGGCCGTCGATCCGGCTCGGGGCGAGCAGGAACACCTCGGTGCCGTCGGTGGAGCAGGTGACAAGCGGCAGTGCCGGGTCGTCGTTACCGGCCAGCGGGTCGGCGCCGGAGCAGTCCATCGCGGCCATGGCGGCCTGCTGTGTGGCCGGGTCCGTGCTCTGCCGGGTGGCCTTGGCCGCGGCGATTTCCTGCTGCGCCTGTTCCTGCGGGCTCAGGTCCCCGCCCGCGGGCTCGTCGCCCGGGGCGGGCGGTTCGGACGGCGGAGCCTGCGCCGGGAACACGCGCTGCTGCGGGGCAGGAGCCTGCTCGGCCGGGGTGTCGCCAGGAGCGGGCTGCGGGGACTCCGGCGCGGGGGCAGGGTTCTGCGGCGCCTGGGGGGTCTGCGGTGCGGCCTGCCCGGCTGGGACTGCCTGCAGCACCGGCCGGATATAGAGCTTGGCGGTGGTGGCCAGGGTGCGCGCCTGCTGGCTGTCGTCGCCGGGCACCGTGATCACCAGGTTGTCGCCATCGATGACGACCTCGGAGCCGGAGACACCCAGACCGTTGACGCGGTTCTCGATGATCTGCTGCGCCTTCGCCAGGCTGTCCTGACTCGGTTTGTTCCCGTCGGGGGTGCGGGCGGTCAGCGTGACCCGGGTACCACCCTGTAGGTCGATGCCGAGTTTGGGGGTCGGTGATTTGTCACCGGTGAAGAACACCAGCGCGTAGATCGCGGCCACCAGCACGCCGAAAAGGGCGAGCCAGCGGAGTTGATGCGCCGATCCCTGGGAAGGTGGCACAGTACGTCATCTCCTAGGCGGAAGTCGAGGTGGAACTGGCGGGGCACACGTCGACGCCGCCGGACACCTCGAGAAGGGCGGCCTCCGGCGGGCGGATCGTGCGATCAGTCCTTGGTCAGCCGGGTCTCGGTCTGCTCGGCGGTTTCCTCGGCGACACCGTTGTCGGTCGTCTCGCCGGTGGTCTCGTCGGTCGTCACGTCGTCGTCGGTGCGGACCTCGCGGATCGCCTGACGCAGCCAGGTGGTGACGACGTCTTCGGCGATCTCGAGGTCGACCGTCGTATCGTCGGCCTCGACCACGGTGCCGTACAGCCCGGACGTGGTGATGACCTGGTCGCCGACCTTCAGGCTGTCCTGCATGGTGGCGATCTTCTCGGCTTCGCGTTTCTGACGGCGAACCCCGAGGAACATCGGCACGAGCAGGGCTACCAGAATCAGCGGAAACAGCAGGTCCAGTGTCAAGGTCAGTCCCTAGTCTCTGATGGGATATGGACAGGTACCCACACAGTCTGCCAGCTCAGGTCACTGGCCACGCACCCGCACACCCCGACGGCCCGCGGTCCGGGCCGCGGGTACCGGGCCAGGCGATCTTGCCGTAGGTGTCATCGTCGAGCAGGAAGCTCTTCGCTTCCCGGTGCGCGTTGATCGTGCTGGTCGGCCGCAGCAGCGCTCGAGCCAACGCTATCCGCTGAGCCCAGCTTGCGAGTCACCCGGCCCAGGAATTCGGCATCGGCCGCTGCGGTGACCTCGAAGGTGGTCGCGCCACGCCAGAACATCGCACCGATCACCATCAGCGCCTCCAGCATGCTGGCCCTGACAGAATGTCGCCGTGACTCCCGAAGACATCGGCCGGACCGCATTCGCCATGACGCCGCCCGGACTTCGCGGGTACCGCACCGAGGAAGTCGATGCCTGCTGCGAACTCATTGCCGCCGCACTCGACGGGCGGACGACGCTCACCGCCGATGAACTGCGGCACGTCACCTTCGGCGTACCAGACGGGAGTCCCGGTTACCGCGCCGACCAGGTCGACGAATTCCTCGACCGGGTGCGCGCCGAGCTCGAACTCCGCCAGCGGGGCGCGCTCCCGGTTCCGGCCACGGGAGCACTGCTCACACCCGAGGAGGTGCAGCGGCTCCGGTTCTCGTATGCACCGCTGCACCAGCGCGGTTATCGCACCGGAGAGGTCGATGCTTTCCTCGCGCTGGTCGCCGCGACGCTGGCACACAACGGGCCCGGCAGCCTCACGGTGCAGGAGGTGCGCGCCACGCGCTTCCCCGTCGCGGGACCGGATATCCGTGGTTATCAGCGCGACGAGGTGGATGCGTTCGTCGACCTGGTCGTCACCGTCCTGAAACAGCCCGCCTGCCCGCGCTGACCTACTCGAACAGGTCCAGCGCCGGATGCGGTTCGCGGCCGCGGACCTCGATGGAGCCGACCACCAGATCCGGGGGCGGCACCAAGCCCAGATGTTCCCATGCGGCGGCGGTGGCGACCCGGCCGCGCGGGGTGCGGGCCACCATCCCGGCCCGCACCAGAAACGGCTCGCACACTTCCTCCACCGTCGCGGCCTCCTCCCCGACGGCAACGGCGAGCGTGGACACCCCGACGGGCCCGCCGTGGAACCCGCGCACCAGCGCACCGAGCACTGCGCGGTCGAGCCGGTCCAGCCCGAGCGGGTCCACGTCGTAGACCTCCAGCGCCGCCTGGGCGATCGGGCGGGTGATCCGGCCGTCGGCGCGAACCTCGGCGTAGTCGCGGACCCGGCGCAGCAACCGGTTGGCGATACGCGGGGTACCGCGGGAGCGTCCGGCGATTTCGGCGGCGGCGTCGGTATCGATGCCGACGCCGAGGATCTGCGCGGACCGCTGCAGGATGTGCAGTAGTTCGTCGGGTTCGTAGAAATCCATATGCCCGGTGAAACCGAAACGGTCGCGCAGCGGGCCGGTGAGCGCGCCGGATCTGGTGGTGGCGCCGACCAGGGTGAACGGTGCGATATCGAGCGGGATGGAGGTCGCGCCCGGGCCTTTGCCGACGACCACGTCGACCCGGAAGTCCTCCATCGCCAGATACAGCATCTCCTCGGCCGGACGTGCCATCCGATGGATTTCGTCGATGAACAGCACATCGCCTTCGACCAGGTTGCTGAGCATGGCGGCCAGATCGCCCGCTCGTTCCAGAGCGGGACCGGAGGTGATGCGCAGCGCGGTGCCGAGTTCGGTGGCGATGATCATCGCCATACTGGTTTTCCCGAGGCCGGGCGGGCCGGACAGCAGGATGTGGTCGGGGGTGCCGCCGCGGCCGCGGGCGCCGCGCAACACCAGGGCGAGTTGTTCGCGGACGCGGGGCTGACCGATGAAGTCGTCGAGCGATGTAGGACGCAGACTGGTCTCGACGTCGCCGTCGGAGCTCAGATAGCTCGAGGTGACCTGCGATTCGTCCGGTCCGGATGCGGTCTCACCGTATTCCATTGCGGCCTAACGGTTCTTCCCGAGGACGTTCAGGGCTGCGCGCAGCAGCGCCGAGTTGCCTGCGCCTGGTTGTTCGGCGAGCACACTGTCGACGGTCTGTTCGGCTGCCCGGAGAGGGAAGCCGAGACCGGTGAGTGCCTCGACGACCTGATCGCGGGCGCTGCTGACCACCGGCGGTGGGGCGGTACCAGGGGGACCGGATGGCACCGGAACCAGATTCACCTTGTCGCGTAACTCCACCACCATGCGTTCGGCGCCGCGCTTACCGATACCGGGCACCCGGGTCAGGGCGGCGACATTGCCTTCGGACAACGCCTTGCGCAGGGCTTCCGGCTCCAGCACGGCCAGCACCGCCATGGCCAGCCGGGGGCCGACACCGGAGACGGTCTGCAACAGCCCGAACAGGTCGCGCGCCTCGGTGTCGGCGAACCCGTACAGCATCATCGAGTCCTCGCGGACGATCATCGCCGTATACAGGCGGGTCTGTTCACCGGTGGTGAGCGTAGCCAGCGTCGCCGGGGTGGCGTTGAGCCGGTAACCGACTCCGGCGGCTTCGATCACCGCGTGGTCGAGTGCAATCTCGAGCACCTCACCGCGTATCGACGCGATCACCCGCGTACCGCCTTCCTGCGTTGTCGATCCAGCTGCTCGGCGTAACGTTTGCGCGCCTGCGCCGCCTGCGCTTCGGCCTTCGCCATCCGCTCCAGCAGCGGCGCCCGCCAGCAGTGACAGATGGCGAGTGCGAGAGCGTCGGCGGCGTCGGCTGGTCTGGGCGCTTCCGTAAGTCCGAGGATACGGGTCACCATGGTGGTCACCTGCGCCTTACCTGCCGACCCGCTCCCGGTGACGGCGGCCTTCACTTCGCTCGGCGTATGAAACGCCACCGGTATCCCGCGCCGCGCCGCAGCCAGCGCGATCACCCCGCCTGCCTGGGCGGTGCCCATCGCGGTCCGCACATTGTGCTGCGAGAACACCCGCTCGATGGCGACCACACCCGGCTGATACGTATCCATCCACCGCTCGGCGGCATCGGCGACCCGCATCAGCCGCAGCGCCAGCTCCATATCCGCCGGGGTGCGCACCACGTCGACACCGAGCGCGGACACTTTCCGCCCCACTCCCCCGTCGACCACACTCAACCCGCACCGGGTGAGCCCGGGGTCGACACCCATCACCCGCACGAAAACCCCTTCGAACACGCGAACAGTTGTTCGAAGTGTAGTGCAGAACCCGGTCTCGGTGACAGCGACACGGCAGCTCGCGCACAGGATCGCGCTCGCCTTCTTCGATTCCTCGGTGTCCTGCTGGAACGCCTCGGTCCGCGCGGGCGAAGCGGCCGAAAGCACCACTTGCGCATCGGGCCGGCCTCGCCGCACTGGATACCCTGACCGAGACGGTTGTCGAGCAGCACGGACACCCCCTGCCTCTACGGCCGAGAGCTGATCATCGACGGCGACTCGTCACCGTCTTTCCGGGGGTGGTGGTATAGGGGGTATAACGAAAAGGCTGGTCAGCCTATCGGTGACAGCCGACGCGCGGGGCGCCACTGATACCACAAATGTCCGTGACGCGAATAACATCTGTCCCAGTCAATCGGACCGCGCCTCACACCTTCTCCGACATAGCGATTAGGTTCATAACACGGTGCGGACGAATGTGCCGGCACCCGGGCACGACGCTCTGGCCACATTCGGCGGGCTGAAACCCGACGAGGGAAACGAAGAGAGGGATCCGGCTCAATGGCTGTCCTTGATGAAAAACTGCACGATATCTACGACGAGGTGCTCAAACGCAACCCCGGTGAGACGGAGTTCCACCAGGCTGCCTACGAGATCCTCGACAGCCTGGGGCCGGTAGTGGCCAAACATCCCGAATACGCTGACGGCGCGGTGCTGCGCCGGCTGTGCGAGCCGGAGCGGCAGATCATTTTTCGAGTGCCGTGGGTCGACGACGCCGGAAGGGTGCAGATCAACCGCGGTTTCCGGGTCGAGTTCAATTCGGCGCTCGGCCCGTTCAAGGGCGGTATCCGCTTCCATCCGAGCGTCTACCTGGGAATCGTCAAATTCCTCGGCTTCGAGCAGATCTTCAAGAATTCGCTGACCGGTATGCCGATCGGCGGCGGCAAAGGCGGCTCTGATTTCGATCCCAAGGGCCGTTCCGACGCCGAGGTGATGCGGTTCTGTCAGGCGTTCATGACCGAGCTGTACCGCCATATCGGCGAATACACCGATGTGCCCGCGGGCGATATCGGTGTCGGTGGGCGGGAGATCGGCTACCTGTTCGGCCAGTACAAGCGCATCACCAACCGGTACGAATCCGGTGTGCTCACCGGCAAAGGGCTGACCTGGGGCGGCTCACAGGTGCGGCCGGAAGCCACCGGGTACGGGACGGTGTTCTTCGTCAACGAGATCCTGCACTCGCGCGGCGAGAATTTCGACGGTAAGAAAGTCGTCGTCTCCGGTTCGGGCAATGTGGCGATCTACGCGATCGAGAAAGTGCAGCAACTGGGCGGCATCGTGGTCGCCTGTTCGGACTCGGGCGGCTACATCGTCGACGACAAAGGTATCGACCTGGCACTGCTCAAAGACATCAAAGAGACTCGGCGCGAACGGGTTTCGCAATACGCAACCGAGCGCGGCGGCGCGGCCCGCTTCGTCGAGAGCGGAACCGTCTGGGAGGTGCCGTGCGATATCGCACTGCCGTGCGCCACCCAGAACGAACTCAACGGCAACGACGCCGCGCTACTCGCCAAGAACGGCTGTCGAGTGGTCGCCGAAGGCGCGAATATGCCGTGCACGCCCGCCGCGGTGAAAACGCTGACCGAAGCCGGTGTGGTGTTCGCGCCCGGTAAAGCGGCCAATGCGGGCGGCGTCGCGACCAGCGCGCTGGAAATGCAGCAGAATGCGTCCCGGGATTCGTGGACCTTCGAACACACCGAGGAACGCCTGGCCGATATCATGCGCAGTATCCACGACCGCTGCCTGACCACCGCCGACGCCTACGATTCCCCCGGCAATTACGTAGCGGGCGCCAATATCGAGGGTTTCACCCGCGTCGCCGACGCCATGCTCGCACTCGGAATCATCTGACCGCGGTCCCGCCGCGTTTTCATCGCTCGATCACAGCGGCGAACGCGGTGTAGGCGGCGGCGTCGAACAGCACGAACCGCACTTCGTCTGCGGCGGTGGATTCGGCTCGCACCGTTTCCACCGCAATGCGGGCGCCGTCGTCGATCGGCCAGCCGTAGATTCCGGTGGATATGGCAGGGAAGGCAACCGTGCGGGCGCCCAATTCGGCGGCCACGCGCAGGGATTCGCGATAGCAGGAGGCCAACAGCGCCGAACGGTCTTCGGTCTCGGACCAGACCGGCCCCACGGTGTGGATGACCCAGCGGGCCGGCAGGTTTCCGGCGGTGGTGGCCACGGCCTGGCCGGTCGGCAGCCCCTCGCGGTACCGGGAGGTCCGCAGGCGTCGGCATTCGGCGAGAATTTCGAGACCGCCCCGGCGATGGATGGCGCCGTCGACGCCGCCACCGCCGAGCAGCGACGAGTTCGCGGCGTTGACCACCGCGTCGACCTGCTGATCAGTGATATCGCCACGTACCAGAGTCAAGGCCACCATAGGCGGCATTGTGCCCGCCTGCCGGAACCCCCGCCACCTCCGTTCGACAGATCCGCACTTCCCGAACAACCGAACTGTGGACAAAAGCGTAACCATGCGGTTACGCTTTTGATGTGGACAAGGTTGCTGGGGCCATCGCAGACCCCGTGCGGCGGGAGATCCTGGAGATGCTGCGCCGGACGCGACTGACCGCCGGTGCTATCGCGGACAGGTTCCCGATCAGCAGACCTGCGGTGAGCAGGCATCTGCGGGTGCTACGCGACAGTGGACTGGTGCGCGACGACCTGGTCGGCAGGCAGCGTTTCTATTCGCTGGATCCCGCACCGCTACGCGAACTAGGCGCCTGGATCGCCGGCTTCGATCAGCCTGCAGGCTGGGAGCACTGCCTCGACGCCCTGGAAACCGAGGTCTACCGGACCCGGCGCCAGCGCCACAGGAAAGACGACACCGAACCCGATACGACAAGGGAGAACACGGCATGACCACGCGCCCCAGCGGACGCCTGCTGCACACCGGTACCGGCCGCGATCTGGTACTCACCAGAACCTATCGCGCACCCATCGCTGACGTCTGGGCCAGCATCACCGAACCCGACCGCACGGCCCGCTGGTTCGGGCCGTGGAAAGGCGAGGCCGGAGCGGGCCGCACGATCGCAGTGCAGATGGCGTTCGAAGAGGAACAGCCGTGGTGCGATGCCACCATCGAAGCCTGCGAACCGCCGCGCCGGCTGGCCATCACCACCGTCGACGATTACGGCAGCTGGCATCTGGAAGCAGTACTCACCGAGACCGACGGCCGCACCGAACTGGTCTTCACCCATCACCTCGAACCCGAGGAGAACATCGCCGAGGTGGGACCCGGTTGGGAGTACTATCTGGACGCGCTGGGAGCGGCACGGGCAGGTGCGAGCCGCCCCGATTTCGACGACTATTTCCCGGCCATGCAGCAGTACTACCGGAAGCTGGAAGGCTAGACGTCCAGCTCGGCCAGGACCTCGTCGGAGACGTCGACGTTGGTGTAGACGTTCTGCACGTCGTCGCTGTCTTCGAGAGCGTCGATCAGCTTGAACACCTTGCGCGCGCCCTCGGCGTCGACCGCAACGTTCACCGATGCCTGGAAACCGGAGTCGGCGGAGTCGTAGTCGATCCCAGCCGCCTGCAGCGCCGAGCGCACCGCGACCAGATCCCCGGGCTCGCTGATCACCTCGAACGATTCACCGAGGTCGTTGACCTCTTCAGCGCCCGCATCGAGGACGGCAGTCAGCACGTCGTCCTCGGACAGACCGTTCTTTTCCAGGGTGACGATGCCCTTACGGGCGAACAGGTAAGCGACCGAACCCGGATCGGCCATATTGCCGCCGTTGCGGGTCATCGCTACCCGGACCTCGCCCGCGGCGCGGTTACGGTTATCGGTGAGGCATTCGATGAGCACGGCGACGCCATTGGGTCCGTAGCCCTCGTACATGATGGTCTGCCAGTCGGCGCCACCGGCCTCCTCGCCGGCGCCGCGTTTGCGGGCCCGCTCGATATTGTCGTTGGGAACCGAGGACTTCTTCGCCTTCTGGATGGCGTCGAAGAGGGTCGGGTTACCTTCCGGATCGCCGCCACCGGTGCGGGCCGCCACCTCGATGTTCTTGATCAGCTTGGCGAAGAGCTTACCGCGCTTCGCATCGATCACCGCCTTCTTGTGCTTGGTGGTGGCCCATTTGGAATGGCCGCTCATTCCCCTACTTCCTTCAGATCGGTGCCAGTGTGTTTATTCACGCTACCGGCCGTCCGTCGCTGCTCGCGGACCAGGTCGACGAACATTCGGTGCACCCGATGGTCGCCGGTGACCTCCGGATGGAAGGCGGTGGCCAGCACCCGGCCCTGCCGCACCGCCACGATCCGGCCCGCGGCCGGTCCGCTGGGTACTCGGGCCAGCACCTCGACCTCGTCACCGGCCCGCTCCACCCAGGGCGCACGGATGAATACCGCACGCATCGGCCCACCGTCGAGCCCGGCGAAATCCAGATCGGTTTCGAAGGAGTCGACCTGACGACCGAACGCGTTGCGCCGCACGGTCATATCGATACCGGACAGATGCTGCGCGTCCGGACGAGTGTCGAGCACCTCGTCTGCCAGCAGGATCATACCGGCGCAGGAACCGAACGCGGGCATACCGTCACGCAACCGGGCGCGCAGCGGATCCAGCAGATCGAACACCTGCAGCAGTCTGCTGATCGCCGTCGATTCCCCACCGGGCAGCACCAGCGCATCCACCGCTGCCAATTCGTCCGCGCGGCGGACCAGTACCGGCTCGGCCCCGCATTCGGTCAGCACCGAAACATGCTCGCGCGCATCGCCTTGCAGGGCGAGCACGCCGATGACGGGCCGTTCGCGTTCGTTCCCGGCAGGTGTCTGCGCAGTATCCGGGGCCGCGCCTGCTGCCGTGGGTGGGGTGGCTGCTGTCGGGTTCATTGCTCGCGCATGGTCCTGATCAGACCCTCCTGCACCACTGCGGCCACCAGCCTGCCCGCGCGGTCGAAGATCTTCCCGCCGGTCAGTGCGCGACCGAACCCGGCGGACGGCGAGGACTGGTCGTAGAGCAGCCATTCGTCGGCCCGGAAAGGCCGCAGGAACCACATGGCGTGGTCGAGCGAGGCGTTCTGCGTCGGCTCGTCGGGGTGGGTGACCTTGGACGAGCCGAGCAGCGTCATATCACTCATATAGGCGAGAGTGCACACATGGAACAGCGGGTCGTCGGGCAACGGATGCCGGTACCGGAACCACACCTGCTGCGGCGAGATCACCCCCGGCCGTCGGGTGACCCGGTCCTTGGGCACCGGACGGATATCCCAGTGCTCCCATTCGCGCATCGCCCACAACAGCTCGGGCTCCATCGTCGTTTTGGCGTCGGGCAGATCCTCGGCCGGCGGCACCTGCGGCATCTCGTCCTGATGCTGGGGTCCCTCGTCACCGATGTGGAAAGACGCCGACATGGTGAAGATCGCGTCGCCGTCCTGCACACCGGTGACCCGGCGGGTGCAGAACGACCGGCCCTCGCGGATCCGGTCGACCAGGTACACGGTCGGCTGATCGGGGTTACCTGGACGAAGGAAGTAGCCGTGCAACGAATGTACCTGATAGCGCGGTTCGACCGTGCGCACCGCCGCTACCAGGGCCTGGCCCGCGACCTGGCCGCCGAAGGTACGTGGTAGCTGAGTCTTGGTCGAGGCGCCACGGAAGATATCCCGCTCGAGCCGCTCGATCTCCAGCGCTTCTTCGATGGTCGCCACTATCTCTGCCTCTCCACATCTGCGCGATCCCTGCGTCTGCGCGATTTCTGCCTCGCCGCGCCGCAGACCGTTCGCTCGGCACTCGGGCCGATAGAGGCACCGCGGGTGACAACGAACCGTCCGGTACCCCGGCGGGGGTTTCTATATTCGCACGGCCACGCTCGTGCACACGTCTCCGGCGGGCACGACCCCACATGTGAGTGACCACTGCCACGGCCGCGCCGTATACCGCATAGGCATCGGCCACCGGGCGGTGCTTCCGTTGCGCTGGACGCGGGCGGGGCTCGTCGTCACCAACCGCGTTCGGCGAGCCGATGCGGCTGCGGAACCTCTTCGACGTTGATGCCGACCATCGCCTCGCCCAGGCCGCGCGACACCTTCGCCAGCACGTCCGGGTCGTCGTAGAAGGTGGTGGCCTTGACGATCGCAGCCGCCCGCTGCGCCGGATTGCCGGACTTGAAGATACCGGAACCGACGAAAACCCCCTCGGCGCCGAGCTGCATCATCATCGCCGCATCGGCCGGGGTGGCGATCCCGCCTGCGGTGAACAGCACAACCGGCAGCTTGCCGGTTTCGGCGACCTCACGCACCAGCTCGTAGGGGGCCTGCAGCTCCTTGGCGGCGACGTACAGTTCGTCGGTGGGCAACGAGGACAGCCGCGCGATCTCCTGGCGGATCTGGCGCATATGCGTGGTGGCGTTGGAGACGTCGCCGGTGCCCGCCTCGCCCTTGGAACGGATCATCGCCGCGCCCTCGGTGATGCGGCGCAGCGCCTCACCCAGATTGGTGGCGCCGCAAACGAACGGCACGGTGAAGTTCCACTTATCGATGTGGTTGGCGTAGTCGGCGGGGGTGAGCACCTCGGACTCGTCGATGTAGTCCACGCCGAGGCTCTGCAGGATCTGCGCCTCCACGAAATGGCCGATCCTGGCCTTGGCCATCACCGGGATGGACACCGCGGAGATGATGCCGTCGATCATGTCGGGGTCGCTCATCCGGGAGACGCCACCCTGGGCCCGGATATCGGCGGGCACCCGTTCCAGCGCCATCACCGCGACCGCGCCCGCGTCCTCGGCGATCTTGGCCTGGTCGGGGGTGACGACGTCCATGATCACGCCGCCCTTGAGCATCTCGGCCATACCGCGCTTGACGCGTGCGGTTCCCGCCTCGCGGGGGGCCTCGGTGGTCTGGGTGGTCTCGTCGGTCGTCACGTCATAACTCCTGCGTCGTTGGCGACAGTGGGAAGCGGTTGCTGAACGACCCAATTCTAGGCGCGGCACACAGCCGCATTCATAGCCAGTCGAACACCACTGGCCTTACCGCGACCAGCGAGTACCCGCCACCACCGGCCGCTGGAGGCGATTCCGGCGGCTGATAAGACCGTACCGGGCCGATGGTCACAGCATCGGCCCGGCGAATCACGACGACAGTTCGGCGACCACTCAGATCGGATCGATCACAAGCAATTTCGCCCAGTATTCCGCGGCGCTCGGCCCGACGATCGGCAACAAGAAATCGAACAAGATGTACGACACGTACTCACCTCCACACACCGAATCGACACTTTCCCGGCGTGTCAAACCAGGCCGAACCGTAACACGAAGTGGGTCGTATCACAGCTCGATCACCGGATGGAGCGGACCTCGAGGCCGGTATCCGCCGACGCCGCCCGCGCGGCCTCGACGAGCAACTGGTCGAGGTGATGCGGGTACACGGTTTCCCCCGCAGCGTCCAGGGCGATGATATCGCTGGGCGCGCACCAGCGGTGCCCGGTGATGGATCGGCGTTCCACGGAGGTGAGGTTCGTCGGCTGCGGTTCGAACACCTGCACCCGCAACGCGAAGAACAGTTCTTCGGAGCGGATCAGGTCACCGTTGAACGGGAACACCGCCACCCGCCGCCAGATCGGCCCGCGTAATGCAGCCGGATCGGCGATATACCCGGTCTCCTCATGCAATTCCCGGACCGCCGCCGCGCGCAGACTCTCCCCCGGTTCCACCCCGCCGCCGACGGTGAACCAGAACGTCACCTCCGGCACCTGGGGATCACACCCGCGCATCAGCAGCACCCGGTCCTGTTCGTCGAGCAGCACCACCCGGGCCGAGGTGCGGGTGGTGGCCTCCTCCAACCCCGTGGTGGCGGCCGGGGTAGCGCGTTCGGCGATCTCGAAGTATGTCGGCAGCGGTGCGGTACCGCCCAGGTGCAGCCAGCGCACGGGGCGGCGGGTGCGCAGCGCCAGCGTGTCGCGGACGGCGTCGTTGTGGAACCGGCGCGCGATCAGCACCCGCGCCTCGGCATCGGCGAGTTCGGCCACCAACTGCGGGCGCAGTAGGCCGATATCCACCGCGGACAGGGCCGCGGCCAGCTGGTTCTCGACCGTTTCGCGTTCGGCGCGCCCGGCCCGTTCGGCGCGCCCCGCCAGCGCGGCCAGCTGTTTCACCTGTTCGGTTGTGGACGGGTCGGATACCGGCCCGGCCATCGACATGGCTACCGCCCTGGCGACGACGGCCCGGCGCGCCAGTGCGGCCTCCAGCGCCTGCCAGGACTGGTCGGAGCGCACATGTAACCGGTCGAGCCGATTCGCGGTGGAATACGCCCACAAGCCCAGCGCCACGATCACCGCGGCGATCAGAGCGAGAACGAGAACTGCGGTCGCGGAGAAGGTGATCATCCGGCGGCCCGCACGCGGGTATCACCGACGGTGACGGTTTCGTAGACCCGCAGGATCTGCTCGGCCACCACCGGCCAGTCGTATTCGCCGACCACCCGGTCGGCCGCGCGCACCAGCGCGGCGCGCCGTTCGTCATCGGTGAGCAGGGTGTCCAGCGCGGCGGCCAAGGCAGCGGAATCACCGACCGGGACCAGCATGCCCGCGGTGCCGTCGCGCAGCACCCGGCGGAAGGCATCCAATTCGCTGGCCACCACCGCGGTGCCCGCAGCCATCGCCTCGATCAGGATGATACCGAAACTCTCCCCACCCAGGTTGGGTGCCACATACACATCGGCGCTGCGCATCGCCGACGCCTTCTCCTCGTCGGAAACCTGGCCGAGGAACCGCAGATGCCCGGCGTAGGGACCCGCTTGACGGCGCAGCCGCTCCTCGTCGCCACGGCCCACGATCATGATCTCGACCTGTCGATGATGGCGCACCACCTCCGGCAACGCCCCGAGCAGCACGTCCATCCCCTTACGCGGTTCGTCGTAGCGGCCGAGGAACAGCACGCTGCGGCCCGGACGCGGATAGCCCGGTAGCAGCGGCGCGCGCGCGAACGCGGGCACGTTCACCCCGTTGGGGATCTCGACCGCGTCCGACCCCAGCGCCTCCACCTGCCAGCGCCGCGCCAGCTCGGAGACGGCGATGCGGCCGAGGATCTTTTCGTGATACGGCCGCAGCACCCCCTGGAACGTGCTGAGCACCAGCGACTTGGTGGTCGAGGTGTGGAAGGTGGCCACGATCGGACCTTCGGCGATCTTCAACGCCAGCATGGACAGGCTGGGCGCGTTGGGCTCGTGAATGTGCAGGACGTCGAAATCGTTGCCGTCGATCCAGCGGCGGATCCTGGTGTAGGCGGTGGGGCCGAACGACAGCCGCGCCACCGAACCGTTGTACGGGATGGCGACCGCACGTCCGGCCGACACCACGAAATCCGGCAGCTCGGTGCCCTCGGCAGCGGGTGCCAGCACGCTGACCTTGTGTCCCCGTTCGATCAGCACCCGCGCCAACTCGACCACATGGGCCTGCACACCGCCGGGAACATCGAACGAATACGGGCAGACCATACCGATTTTCATGACAGCGCATCCTCGCCCGGTTCGGCGATCACGCCCTCGCGCCGCGCCTGTTCCGCCGCGATCCGAGCCCGGCGCTGCTCGGACAGATCGGCTTCCCACAGCGGCTGCAGCATATGCCAGTCGGCCGGATGTTCGGCGATACCGGCGGCGAACCGGTCGGCCAGCAGCTGCGTGGTGGCGGCAATCCCTCCCGAAACATCGAGGGGGGCCTCGGTTCTCAGCCCCCAGCCTTCGCGACCGTCGGCGTCGACGGTGAACCACGCGCGCACCGGCAGCAACGCGGCTCCGGTGTCGATGGCGAGTTTGGCCGCACCAGCAGGCATCCAGGTGCGTTCACCGAAGAACGTCACCGCAACTCCGCGCCCGGTCAGATCACGCTCTCCCATCAGGCAGACGATCCGGTTCCGGCGCAGCCGCTGCGCCAGCGCCGCACTCGGCGGCTGCTGGCCACCGGTCAGCGGGAACACTTCGAAGCCGAGGCTTTCCCGGTAGGCGACGAACCGTTCGAACAGCGACTCCGGTTTCAGCCGCTCGGCGACGGTGGCGAACGACCCGTAATGCTGGACCAGCCAGACCCCGGCTATATCCCAGTTACCCGAATGCGGCAGCACGAAGATCGCCCCGCGGCCCTGTGCCAACGCCTCGTCGAGGTTATCGATACCTTCCACCACGACCCGCCCCGAGCCGGCCAGCTCGGCATGATCCATCGCAGGCAGCCGGAACGCTTCCCGCCAGTAGCGGGCGTAGGAGCGCATACTCGCCGAGATCAGCTCATCGGGCACATCCTCGGGGGCGACACCGATGACGCGGGCCAGGTTGCGGCGTAACTGGACCGGCCCGCCGTTCCGTGCCGCCCACGCACCACCCCGGTCGAACAGCCTGCGTGCGGTGTCCTCGGGCAGCGCGCGCACCAGGCGCCAGCCCGCCGCGTAACCACGGTCGCTCAGACCTGCTGCGAGCCGGGCGCCGAATCCCTCCCCGGTGTCGTCGCCGTGGCCGGTCGACGATGTCGTGGTCACGACGAGAGCTCCGTGGTCCCGGTGGCTTCGCCCGGGGACGGAGCCAGGGGGAGGATGTCGCGCGCCCCCGTGGAATTGCGGACCGCCAGTACTCGCTGGAACACCGTCACCGTGCTCAGCACCGCCAGAATCCACATCGCCACATGCACGGCCCAGGTCAGCCACTCCACACCCCAGTACCCGCCGATACCGGTCAATCCCGCCCCGACCAGCACGATGACGAGACGGTCCGGGCGTTCGATCAGGCCGCCGTCGGCGGACAGACCGCTGGCCTCGGCGCGGGCCTTCGCATAGGAGATCACCTGCGAGGTCACCAGCACCACCAGCGTCACCACCAGCAGCGGTTTGCTGTTCTGGTGGTATACCGCCCACCAGGCCAGACCGCCGAAGATCGCGCCGTCGGCGACCCGGTCACAGGTGGCATCCAGCACTGCACCGTATCGGGTGCCGCCGCCGCGCGCCCGAGCCATCGCGCCGTCGAGCATGTCGAACATGACGAACAGCCAGATCACCATCGCCCCCCAGAACAGATGCCCGGTGGGGAACAGGGTGACCGCGGCCACGATCGAGGCGACCGTGCCGATCAACGTCACCGCGTCCGGGGTGAGCCCGGTGCGGACCAGTGCCCGACCCAACGGCGCGGTCGCCTTGGCGAAGGTCGCACGGCCGAAGATGCTGAGCACCCGCTACTCCTTGTCCCAGGCTTCCGCGAGCAGCGCTCTGGTTTCGCGCAGCAGTTGCGGCATCACCTTCACCCCGCCGACGACGGTGATGAAGTTCGCGTCCCCGCCCCAGCGCGGAACGATGTGCTGATGCAGATGATCGGCCAGCGATCCGCCCGCGACCCCACCCAGGTTGAGCCCGACATTGAACCCGTGCGGCCGCGACACCTTCTTCATCACCCGGATCGCCTGCTGGGTGAACGCCATCAGCTCGGCGCTTTCGGCGACGGTGAGGTCTTCCAGGTTCGCGACCCGGCGGTAGGGCACCACCATCATATGGCCGGGGTTGTACGGGTACAGGTTCAGCACCGCGTACACCAGTTCACCGCGCGCGATGACCAGGCCGTCTTCGTCGGACATCTTCGGAATATCGGTGAAAGGGTGCCCGGTGGCGTCCTTGGGGGCCGAGGTGGCGGCCTCGGCGATATAGGACATCCGGTACGGCGTCCACAACCGCTGCAGCCGGTCCGGTTCGCCCGCCCCGTGGTCGACGATATCGCCCTGCTCGCTCATACCATCCTGTCCTACGGCACCGTCCGGCTCGTTGTCGTCGAGACCGGCGAGCTCGTCCGGCACGATCTGCTCGCTCATACCCCGCCTCTGTGTCCACGCCACTCGACCCCGGTGAGCGCACGAGCGCCGATACCGCTCACACCGTCCCCGCTCATCTAAGCCTCCCGCTCGGCACCGCTGATGCGGAAACCTTCCGCGGTCGGCGAAGAGTTGTCGCGACGCCGGATCCACTCGACGATGGTGGCGACGGCGTCGTCCACCGCGACCCCGTTGACCTGGGTGCCGTCGCGGAACCGGAAGCTGACCGCGCCCGCGTTCACGTCACGCTCGCCGGCCAGCAGCATGAACGGCACTTTCTGCGCGGTGTTGTTGAAGATCTTCTTCTGCATCCGGTCGTCGCCGCGGTCCACCTGGGCGCGTACGCCGGCATCCCGAAGCAACCCCACCACTCGGTCCAGATGCGGGACAAAGGTGTCGGCGACGGGGATGCCCACCACCTGCACCGGCGCCAGCCAAGCCGGGAATGCGCCCGCGTAGTGCTCGGTCAGCACACCGAAGAACCGTTCGATCGAACCGAACAGTGCGCGGTGGATCATCACCGGCCGCTGTTTGGTGCCATCAGAGGCGGTGTATTCCAGCTCGAACAGCTCGGGTTCGAAGAAGTCGAGCTGAATGGTCGACATCTGCCAGTTGCGGCCCAGTGCGTCCCTGGCCTGCACGGAGATCTTCGGGCCGTAGAACGCGGCGCCGCCCGGATCCGGCACCAGGTGCAGCCCGGATGCTTCGGCGACCGCGGCCAGGGTCTGGGTGGCTTCTTCCCACAGCTCGTCGGAGCCGACGTACTTCTTCGGGTCCTTGGTGGACAGCTCCAGGTAGAAATCGTCGAGGCCGTAGTCTTTCAGCAGATCCAGCACGAATCGCAGGATGCTGCCGAGTTCTTCCCGCACCTGTTCCCTGGTGCAGTAGATGTGCGCGTCGTCCTGGGTCATCCCGCGCACCCTGGTCAGGCCGTGGACCACACCGGACTTCTCGTACCGGTATACCGAGCCGAATTCGAACAGCCGCAGCGGCAACTCTCGATACGACCGGCCGCGTGACCGGAAGATCAGGTTGTGCATCGGGCAGTTCATCGGCTTGACGTAGTAATCCTGGCCGGGTTTGCGGACGGTGCCGTCATCGTTGTATTCCGCGTCCAGGTGCATGGGCGGGAACATGCCGTCGGCATACCAGTCCAGGTGCTTGGAGACCTCGAACAGATGCCCCTTGGTGATATGCGGGGTGTTGACGAACTCGTATCCGGCATCGACATGCCTGCGCCGCGAATAGTCCTCGAGTTCCTTGCGGATGATGCCGCCCTTGGGATGGAACACCGGCAGGCCGGAGCCGAGTTCGTCCGGGAAGGAGAACAGGTCCAGCTCCAGGCCCAGTTTGCGGTGGTCGCGGCGCTCGGCTTCGGCCAACAGGTGCAGGTACTGCTCCTGCGCCTGGGCCGACTCCCATGCGGTGCCGTAGATGCGCTGCAGATCCTCACGATCCTGGTCGCCGCGCCAGTAGGCGGCCGAGCTGCGGGTCAGCTTGAACGCGGGAATGAACTTGGTGGTGGGGATGTGCGGGCCACGGCACAGATCCCCCCATACCCGCTCGCCGGTGCGCGGGTCGAGGTTGTCGTAGATGGTCAGCTCGGCGCCACCGACCTCCATGACTTCCGGATCGTCGATGCCGGATTTATCGCTGATCAACTCGAGTTTGAACGGCTCGCCCGCCAGTTCGGTCCGGGCCGCCTCGACCTCGACCACCCGGCGCGAGAACCGCTGCGCGCCCTTGATGATCTTCTTCATCCGCGATTCCAGCTTCGCCAGATCCTCGGGAGTGAAGGGGCGATCCACCCGGAAGTCGTAGTAGAAGCCATCCTTGATGGGCGGGCCGATGCCCAGTTTGGCTTCCGGGAACTCCTGCTGCACGGCCTGGGCGAGCACATGCGCGGCCGAATGCCGGATCACGCTGCGCCCGGCCTCGGTATTTGCGGCGACCGGGGTCACTTCGACGTCGGTGTCCGGGCTCCAGGACAGGTCCTTCAGA
Source organism: Nocardia donostiensis (assembly GCF_002081715.1). Classification (GTDB taxonomy): domain Bacteria; phylum Actinomycetota; class Actinomycetes; order Mycobacteriales; family Mycobacteriaceae; genus Nocardia; species Nocardia donostiensis. Next base: position 34,994 of record NZ_MUKP01000005.1, read on the forward strand.
TCGCCCGCGGCGTCACGCACGACGACGATGGTCTCCGGCCCCTTGGTAGGCAGGCCCGCCTCGCGCACCGCGGCTCCCGCCGTAGTCCCGGCCGGCACCCGGACGAGGGCGGCTGGGCTGAGGGGGGCTGAGGTGGTCACGGTGGCGCTCTCCTTGGCGTCGTCGGGTGCCGGCTCTATCCGGCGGTCGGTGCCGGCTCTGTCCGGCGGTCATGGGCCCGTAAGCATGTTTGCTCCGGCCGCGACCATGCTATCGGCACGGCGACCGGAGCGTGCCGATGGATCGGGACGGCGCCACTGGTCACGGATCGCGGCGAGCAATCCTTCCCGCGCCGGTGCTCATGACATCAGCGGACTACGCAACCACTGCCATTCGATGCCGACCCAGCCGCCGACAAGGCCGAAGGTTCCCAACAGCCACAGCGTGGCCACGACCAGCGCGAACGTGCCGATCGCGGCGAGCACCTGGATGAGCGGGCCGCGGGCCAGGTACCAGTCCATACCGCGCCGGTATTTGTCCCGCACCCAGCCCAGCACTCGGCGTGCTGCGGAGAACTCGGTGGCGAGGATGCCCAGACCCGCGAAAACGATCGCCCACCCCGGGCCCGGATACGGAATCGTCACGATCCCGACGGCGAGTACCACGGTCCCGACCACCGCGACGCCGATCCGGTAGGCGAGGTTCAGCGCGGGCCGGGCAGCGATCCGGTTACGGAAGGCTCGCCACGCGTTCGGCGCGGCGGTGGGCTGCGGATCAAGCTCGGTGCTCACGGTCCAAGCCTACGAGACATCCCACCCCTGGCGTGTAGGCGCGGGTTACCGCGTTCCGGCACCAACCTCGGCCCGGCACAACGCAACCCCCGCTCGGCCGGTGCGGCCGAGCGGGGTTCGTGAGCGTGGTTGCAGTGCGGTATCAGACCAGTTCGGCGGCCACGCGGTTGCCCGCTTCGTCGAAATGGGCCAGACCGTCGACACCGACCTGAACGACCCGGGCGGTGGCGATATCGAAGAACAGTCCCGAGACGGTGAGACCGCGTTCCTCGATGGCGCGCCGCACCGCCGGATGCCGTTGCAGATGCTCGAGCTGGACGGCGATGTTCACCATGCTCAGCTGATCCACCTCGCCGAAGCCTGCGGCCGCTGCGGCCAGGCCGACAGGGTGGCCGTCACGGAAACGCTCCAGGCTCGGTTGAGCGTGCCCGAGCCATTCGTCCAGCACCGCTCCCGCGGGTTCACCCGAATACAGTGCGCTCATCGCGCCGCATGAGGAATGTCCGCAGACCACCACCGAACGCACATTCAGCTTCTCCACCGCGAACAGCAGCGCCGATTCGACCGAGGCGTCCCCGTACTGGGGCACCAGGTTGCCCACATTGCGCACGGTGAACAGATCGCCGGGACCGCTGTTGGTGATGATGTTGGGCACGATCCGCGAATCCGAGCAGGTCAGGAAGAACGAGTCCGGGTCCTGCCGGTCGCGCAGTTCGTCCAGGTGCGGCCGGACGAGGTGGGCGTGGCTGCGGTGGTAGGCGGCGATACCTGTGATGATCGGGTCGGCGGTATCGTCGCTGCCCGGTGTGCCGTTGCCGCCGTTGCCCCGCCACGGGCCGAGGACGTCGTCGAGCACGACCCGTCCCATACTGCGCGACGGCGGCGCGGCGGTGGCCGCCACCATCCGGGCCGCGCCGATCTCGACGAAATCGACGGCGCCACCGCCTGCTTCGTGCTGCCGGGCCCAGTCGGTGATTGCCTCGTAGGCCGCGTGATCGAGGAAATCGACCGTCATCTCGACGGTGACGTCGACCCCGGCGGGCACCGCGGCGAAGGTCGCCGATAGCTTCGGCAGCGCCAGGAAAGTGCACGAACCGTCGATGGTGATCAGCCAGCGGTCGGTGCCGTCGAGCGGTGTGGCCACGATGACCACCCGCACCACCCGCCACAGCAGCAGCGCGAAGGCCAGAGCGAGACCGATGAGCACACCCTCCAGCAAGTTCAAGAACACCACGCTGGCAATGGTCACTGCGTAGACCAGCAGATCACCGGTACGGCGCGCCATCCGGATATGCGCCAGTTTGACCAGCTGCATGCCGATCACGATCAGCAGACCGGCCAGCGCGGCCATCGGGATCTGCTGCACCACCCCGACCAGCGCGACGGAGAAGACCAGCACCCAGAATCCGTGCATAACCGCTGAGGCGCGGCTGCGCGCACCCGCGGCGACGTTGGTGGAGCTGCGCACGATGACACCGGTGACCGGCAGGCCACCGAGCAGACCGGATACGACGTTCGCCGATCCCTGGCCGATCAGCTCGCGGTCGAAGTTGGCGCGCGGACCGTTGTGCATCTTGTCGATCGCGACGGCCGACAGCAGGCTTTCCACGCTGGCGATCAGCGCGAAGGTCAGCACCATCACGATGATCGCGCTCCAACCACCGCTGGGGATCTCGGGCAGCCCGATCGCGTCGAACAGCGAGCCCGACAGCACGATCCGCTCGACATCGAGCGGAAACACCATCGAGAGCACGGTGGCGAGGACGACGGCCACCAGCGGGCCGGGGACCACGCGGATACGTTCGGGGACGTATTTCCAGCCCAGCATGACCGCGATAACGACCGCGCCGATGAATGCGCCGCCACCGTGCAGCGATATCAGCTGGGCGGGCAGCTCGGTGATATTCGCCCATGCCGAACTGTGGGATTCACCGCCGAGCAGGATGTGAATCTGCTGCAGGGCGATGGTGACGCCGATTCCGGCGAGCATCGCGTGTACCACCACTGGCGCCACGGCCAGCGCGGCGCGCGCGATTTTGCTCAAGCCGAACAGGATCTGTAGCACCCCGGCGGCGACGACGATGAAACAGGTAATGCGCCAGCCGAACTGGTGGATGGATTCGGCGACGATCACGGTGAGGCCGGCGGCGGGGCCACTGACCTGGAGTACGGAGCCGCCGAGCGATCCGGCGACGAGGCCGCCGACGACGGCGGCGATGAGGCCCGCTGCGGCGGGGGCCCCGGAGGCGATGGCGATGCCAAGCGATAGCGGCAACGCGACGAGGAAGACCACGACCGAGGCGGGAAAGTCGTGGCGTAGAACGGATGTCAGGCGACTCGGTGTAGAAGACCCGGCCGCGGAGGGTGCGGTCGGGTCTTCGGCAGGCGGCGGCGACAGTGGGGGGCTAGGGGGCGTTTTGGTTGCCATTGTTCTCCTTCGCCGACTCGGCCGGAGCCGAGGTCGGTTGACGATCAATATGTCCAGTCGGGCACAGACCGCGAACCGGCATCTCGCGGTGAAGTTGGTCCCGGCACGGCAATGGGCCGGGATAAGAAACGCGCCAACAATATTGGTAAAGACTGATCAAAGCCTGAGAAAACGGTTCTTTCACTGCCGGTCAGAGCTGGACGGCGCTGAGGGCACGGACACATCGAGATACCGGTCGCTTACCGGCGGGACCCCTCTCCCATCCGATCGGTTATATGCCGGGAACCCTTGTGCAGCAGACGCTTCGGCCGATCAATCGAGGTACACACCACCACCTTTCCTGATCGGCGGGAGCGCACGCGGGCGGAGGCCGCGAACGCGTGGCATGGCAGCCGCGGCAGAGCGGCGGCTTTGCCTGGCTGAGCAGAAGGTGAACGCGGGGAGGGATTGCGCTGAGAACGCGGTGGCACAGGCACAATGCGCAACGACCGGAGACGTGGGCTGTCCGGCAGGTGGCGGTCGACTGGACATGGCGGGTGCGGCGTCGGTCGACATATTTCTCCTTCGCCGTCTCGACCTGGTCGAGCCGGTTCATCGGCGGAACATGTGCGGGGCTGTGTCGGCTGGACAGGCACAGCGGTGCGGTGTCGATGAGCGAGCGCCGGGTATCGGTGCTAGGAGGGGCCGGCGCGCGGCCGTCATCAATAGTAAAGAGTTCCCAAAGGGTCTGAAAAGGGGTGCGGAGGTGATAATGACAACCGCCACCGAACTGTGACCGAATCACACAACTACAAACGCGGCCACAGCATGGTCGGCAGCAAAAAGCCCCTGCCTGCTGGTGGGCAGGTCAGGGGCAGTTTTCATGGTGGTCCCAGCTGGGATCGAACCAGCGACCTTCCGCGTGTGAGGCGGACGCTCTCCCGCTGAGCTATGAGACCTTGAATCGTGCCGCTGAGCGGCTTCGGCGGACGCTGCTGCGGGGCAGGAGTCCGAACGAGTAGGAACCTTAACACGCGATACCCATACGCCGCCAAATCCCCTGCCCGAAGCGCACGGGACCGACCCTCACCCCTCGGCCCTACCCAGTAGCGGTGGCGAACCACGAACATCACCGAACCGAACATTCCTCTCGGTGAATGAACCGAAGCTACCCCGACCCCGCCGCGAACTACATGGCCGTCATTCCAATTCCAGGTCTTCTACCAGGCGATTTGTAGGTTGCGCCGCATGTCGGCTAATGTTCTGTCTCGCACCACGGAGGACAACAAAGCCTCCGGGAGGCAGAATGCGGATGTAGCGCAGCTGGTAGCGCATCACCTTGCCAAGGTGAGGGTCGCGGGTTCGAATCCCGTCATCCGCTCGAGAGGTAGGGCCAGGCGCATTTTTTAGCCTTCCCCCTTGCGCGGTGGAGTGGCCGAGTGGTGAGGCAACGGCCTGCAAAGCCGTGCACACGGGTTCGATTCCCGTCTCCACCTCGCGCGATTAGCTCAGCGGGAGAGCGCTTCCCTGACACGGAAGAGGTCACTGGTTCAATCCCAGTATCGCGCACCATACATTACACAGGTCAGCCCCGGTTTTTGCCGGGGTTTTCTTATGCCGCGAACAGCCACCTCACCCACTCGTGCTATCGATGCCGGCCGAGGTGCCGTGCTCCCCGGGCACGCCGCGCACGGCTGGACCGTCGGTCACCGCCGCTAGGCTGACGCCCGACAACGGCGATCCGACCGGGAACACCGGTCCGACAGGGGGTCACGTAGTGGTGGCAGACACGACCGGCAGGCAGGGCGAGACAGCGGGCTCGGCCGCAGTAAACGAACCGGCCGATGACATACGCGACGACGTGTCGTTCGAATTGGAAGACTGCAACGAGCGGCTTGCCCAACTCGTCGCCGAATACGCCGATGAACGTCCCCGGGGCGCCGCCATCCTGCGGTTGCGTCTCGGTATCGACGGCGAACGCCCGGAGACCCTGACCCGGATCGGCGCCCGCTACGACATCTCCCGCGACCGCGCCCGGCAACTGCACACCAAAGCAGCCGGAGAGCTCATCCGGCACGCCACCCGCACCGGAAGGCTGCCGGTCCCCGAATACGCGCACCGCTATCCTGTCACCGCCCGCGACTCCCAGCTGATGCGGTCGCTACTGACCGAAACCTATGCCACCGACACCGATATCGCCGCCAACGACCTGGCGTATCTGAAACTGCGGCTGGCCGGGCATGCGGCAGCCGACGCGAAACGCGTTGCGGGTTTCGTCACCCAGCGCATCGCCGCCTGGCGACGCAAAACCAACCACCGGATGACCCGCCTGCACGACCTTCCCTCAGCACCGGGCGACGCAGACACCTCCTGGCTTGCCCAGATCGACTGGCCCGGCGGCGCGGACCGCCCCGCCCCGCTACCCACCGGGTCCGCACGCGCCCTCGACCTCGACGACGACGGACGCGGCCGGTTCTACCTGGACAAGCTGGGGCGCGAGGTAGGCTTCGACTCCGGTCTGGAAGCGAGGCTGCTGCGCATCCTCAACAGCAGTGCACGGGTACGGACTTTTCAGGACAACCCCGACTCCGTCCTCTACCGCATCGGCGACGACGAGCGCGTCCACTTCCCGACCGTGGCCGCCGAGCTCACCGACGGACGCATCGTGCTCATCGACGTCCAGCCGCTCGGCCACGTCGCCTTTCACCCCAACCGGGCAAAAGCCGAGGCGGCACGTGCGTACGCGCACGACAACGGCTGGGGATGGCTGGTCTGGACCGGGAGCCGCCTCGGCGTGGCCGGGCTACGCGACCGCAGGGTCGGCTCGGCGGCCGCGGACACGCTGCGTGCACAGCTCGATCTGGGGCCGGTGCGCTGGCCGCTGCTACAGCAGCTACGCGCCGAGACCGGTCTGGACGTGCTCGATTTCGCGGCGCTGGTGCTGGACAATGCATGGCGCTGGGATCGGGGACCGTTCCGGCTCAGCGCACCACCATCGCCGCAGCGATGAACGTCGCGAGCAGCATCATGACGAAAATGGTGATCAGCTGCCAGTGGTTGATGGTCTGATGCAGGCGCAGGATCGTATTGCGCAGCGCATTGTCGCGCCGATGATAATCGTCGAGCTTACGGTTGGCCTCGGCCAGTGAATCGGCCTGTGTCTGCGCGAACTCCTCCGTGCGCTCCAACCGGGCAGTAAGCCTTATCAGCTGTTTCGACTTCTCGCGCACCGACCTTCGGGACAGGGCCAGGGCAGTGCGCTGGTTGACCAGTTCCTGACGCTGCCGCGCCAGCATCATCGCCTGCGTCTTGGTGTGCTGCTCCCAGTCGGTCACCGTTGCCCATCCCTTCGTCATCTCGTCGCGGTAACCCCAGGCGATATCCCCCGCCACCCACTGGCACAGGAATTCGCGCAATGCGTAGGGTTCCCGGCGCGGGGCCGCGAAACCACCCGAACCGATCTCCAGCATCCCGGCAACCACCTGGTATTCGCAGGCGGCCGGCGCCAGATCGGTGATGCCAAGAGCGGGCAGCTGCGCCACCCAGAATCCGGGCGCGCACAACCACAGCACCCCGTCGAAACCCAAGCTCTTCAACCGATCGGTGTGGGCTCGGGCGAGTTCCTGGGTGAGCGGCCCACTGCGCACTTCGATCGCGAACTGCCTGTCACCTCGACGCCAATAGACGTCGACGGTCAGCGGGCCGATTCGCCGGTCCACGACGGCCTCATCCGCGCCGAAGGCGAGCATCCGTGCGGCGAGCCAGAACTTGAGCCGCTGCACATCCCACTGGGTGTCGGTGCAGCGCGCGCACCGGCAACCGTAACCGAGCTGCGCGTCGGTGAACTGGCCGTTTCGCGCCGGATCCTCCGCGATGCCCAGTTCGGCCAGCATGGTCCGGCGCCCGCACGGAAGATCTGTCCGCTGCTTCGTTTGCATGCGACCACCCACCTCACCCATCCCTCTGCGAGCTGCGTGCCGCAACCCGCCCTCCAGGGTGCGTCAGACCGCGGCTTCCCGCTACCTTTCTGCTCCAGCAGTTACCCAGATGCGACTGATCCGCGACCAGCGCGGGCTTCCCGGCGCTGCCGTGCATCTCAACGAGCACTGTCGCCGGGGGCCAGGATGACGCGCACCACCCCGCGCAGCCAAGCATGCGCCGGGTCGGCGGTATTGCGGGGATGCCACGCCAGGGATATGGCCGTTTCCGGTAGCGGCAGCGGAATCTCGAACGGGCACAGGCCCAAGGAGGGCAGCGTTGTCGCGGCGACGACAGCCGGGGCGGGGCAGACCACCGCGCCGGAGCGCACGGCCAGCAGGGCGGTGGTCAGATCGGGGACGGTGGCCACGACGCGACGGGTGCGCCCGTGCAGGGCCAGCCGGTCGTCGATGGGGCCGCGGGCGATTCCCCGCCGCGACACACTGATATGCGCGGCTCCGGCGAACGCGGCAACGGTGGCACGGCCGGTGATCAGCGGATGATCCGGTGCGGCGACACCGATCAACCGGTCGCCGCGCACCCGCTCGATCCGGGTCTGCGGTTCGGCGTGGTCGATCTGGCCGACCTCCAGATCCACGCCGCCCTCCCGCAGCGCCGCCGGTCCGGCCGCGCTGTCGGGCACAAAACGCAGCGTCACCCCCGGCGCCTGGGCACGGACGGCGGCCAGCAGCGGACCGGCCAACTCGGGCAGGACCGCGTCACCGACACATACCGCGAAACCACGTGACAGCGCGGCAGGATCGATCGTGTCGCGCGGGGCGAGCAGCGCCTTACCCTGCTCGACCAGGGCGGCGACATCATGGCGCAATTCCAGCGCCCGCGGTGTCGGTACGAGCTGCCTGCCCGAGCGCACCAGCAGCGGATCGCCGAACACCTTGCGCAAACGAGCCAGCGTTCGGCTCATCGCGGGCGGGGAGGTGTCGAGCCGTTCGGCGGCCAGGGTGACGCTGTTGGTCTCCAGGAGCGCGTGCAACGCCACCAGCAGATTCAGATCCAGTTCGAGCACCCGCGGATCAGGTGTGCGGTGCCGGACCGGCCACCGGCGGCGTCAGCGGTTCGCGCGGCGCTCCGCTGCGTCGCCTGCCTGCCACCACGCGATAGGCGGCTGGACGCACCGGGCGCAGCCACTGAGCGGCGCGGGCGCCGAACGGCAGCCGGACGCCGAGATCGCCGAGCCGGTCGTCCAGATCGCGGATCGCGAACGGCGTAATACCTGTCCCGTGTGCGTGGTGGCCGGGGCTGCGCTCCTCCATCAGGTGCAGCCGCTGGTCGATCCGCTCGTTCATGGTTTCCTGCGGCGGCAGCACCAGATCGCCGGTGAGCAGGGCCGCGGTCCAGTGCGCATCGATTTCGGCGCTGAGCGCACTGACCAGTGACGAGTTGTAGCCCGCGAAGGTCAGGTGCGGCACGGTCAACGGCAGGATCTGGCGGTACAGCCGGAAATTGCCGTTGTCGTCGGCCAGCTGCCGCTGCACATACGGCGTCAGGAACCGCACTCGCTGCTGGAACCCGGTGGCGCATACGACGATATCGGCCGGGATGTGCTCTCCGGTGGACAGTTCGACGGCCGGGCCTGCGGTACCAGCCTGCAGCGCAGCCACGGTCGCCCCGCCGCGCACGGTGATCCTTCCTGCCGCCACTTGTTCGGCGAAACCTTCGGTGGCCAGCGCGAAGGTGGCCTCGGCGATCTGCTCGAAACGACCGTCGGGAACCAGATCGTGTTCGGCAAGCCCGGTGCGTTTCACCGCGAGTGCCTCGAGCAGATCCAGGTTGGCCTGGCGGAAGGAGCGGCCGGGGCCATGCAGGAAACGTTGGAAACGCCCGGGTTCGGGATGCGCGAAATGCGCTTGGCCCATCCGGGTCAGCATCAGCTGCTCGAAGTCGACACCGGAGGCGAGCTTGCGCGGCATCTTCCACAGCAGCCGCCGCGCCACCACGGTGGTCGAGACGGCGACATGGCTGATCGCCTCGGCCAGATCGCAGGCCGCCGCGCCGTAGCCGACCACGACCACCGATTTGTCGCGTACCGCTTCGGTGTCGAGGAACTGCGAGGAATGGCCCAGCTGCCCGCCTGCGTCGAAGTAGTCGTCCTCGCCGCGGAATTCAGGGACAGCGGGCTCGCTGAACACGCCGTTGGCGATCACCAGATGGTCGCAGGAGGTGCGGTGGATCCCCGTCTCGTCGCGGATCTCGAGCAGCCAGCCACCATCGACCGGATCGGCGGCGACCACCTCGGTCTGCAGCCGGATCTTGTCGGTGAGCCCGAACCGCTGCGCGTATCCGGCCAGGTACTCCTGCATCTGCCTGCCGTCGGGCACCCGCGGGTAGTCGGCGGGCATCGGATGGTCGGAGAAGTGATAGGTGTGCTTGCTGCTCTGTGCGCGTAAGCCCGGGTAGCGGCGGGTCTGACTCCACACGCCGCCTACGTCGGGGGCACGGTCGAACACCTCGACCGGAAAACCCTCTTCGCTCAGAACTTTCGCGCAGGCCAGGCCCGCGATACCCGCACCGACGATCACGATGCGGTTCCCGCTCCTCATGGGCAGGGAGATTACGGCCCCAGCGCCCGGCAGCAAAGCCGGGTCCGGTGCAAGGAGGTATAAGGCCAGGTCAAGCGGTTGATACCGATCAGTCTGTCATCGGCCGCCTCCGCTGCGCCTGGCGCGATTCCGGCGCCAGGACGAGGCCGCGGAACGGGTGACACGGGCGCCGATCGTGCTCTACTGGAGCTATGAATACCGTCACCGTCGAACGGGCCGGGCTGTGGGACGCCGAAGCCCTCAGCGGTGTCGCGGCCGCGACCTTCCCGCTCGCGTGCCCGCCCGGCGCCTCCGCCGACGATATCGAGATCTTCATCGGCGACGTGCTGTCCGGAGACAAGTTCGGCGAGTACCTGACCGACCCGTCCCGGACGGTGCTCAAAGCGGTCTGCGAGGGCGAGATCGTCGGCTATGCGATGCTCAAGGGCGGCAAGCCGGCCGACCCGGCGCTCGCGGCAGCGGTGGAACTGGACCCCGTGCTCGAGGTCAGCAAAATGTACGTGCTGCCGGGGCACCATGGCTCCGGGGTGTCGACGGCGCTGATGCAGGCGGCACTGGAACGAGCGCGTGAAGACGGTTACGCCGGGCTGTGGCTCGGCGTCAACCAGAAGAACACCCGCGCTCAGCGGTTCTACGCCAAACACGGTTTCGTCGTGGTGGGCACCCGGACCTTCGATGTCGGTAATCAGGTGCACCACGACTACGTGATGCGGCGGGCCTGTTAAGCGCACTCCGCGTCCGCTCCGGCCATGTGCTCCATGCGTACCTCCGCATTCGCTCCGGCCATGCGCTCCATGCGTACCTCCGCATTCGCTCCGGCCATGCGCTCCATGCGTACCTCCGCATTCGCACTGCTGCCCGCGGTCTGCCTATCTACCGCCTTTGCTTCGGGCGTGCGGCCTACGTACCTCCGCAACCGTTCCAGGCCTTCGCTCCCCTGCATTCCTCCGGCCGGTCGGGTCTGCGGATGGGCTGAGCTCGGGTGCGTACATCAGACCAACATTCGGGCCTTCAGTGCTGCGATCTCAGGGTCGGTCAAGCCGAGCCCGTTGTGCACGTACCGGTCGAAACCACCGTAGGTCTCGGTGACCTGGTCGAACGCAGCGTCGAGCCAGGACCGCTGCACCCCGCCCAGCGGGTCGTCGGCGCCGCGATACCGATTCGACAGCAGGTAGTCCTCTGTCACCGCCTGGCGGTCGACGCCGAGGACGGTCAGCAGTACGGCGGCGGTCCAGCCGGCGCGGTCCTTACCTGCCGTGCAGTGGAACAGAACGGCAGAGTCATCACGGCCGGATTCGATGACATCACGCAGTACGGCCGCGACGGCGGCACCCGCGTCGGGCGCGGTGACGAACGCCCGGTACAGGTCGGGTCCGCCCGCCAGGGTGGAGACCAGTTCGGGCAGCGGTGCGCCGCCGATGAGGTCGTACCAGTTGGACCGGGCGCCCGCCGGAATACGGTCGGGAGCCAGCGCCCGTTCATAAATGGTGCGCAGATCGTCGACGTCGCGCACCTTGCGGCGGCTCAGCTCGGCCAGATCGACGTTGGTCAGATTGCTGAGCTGGCCGGTTCTGTACACGACGCCGGTGCGCACGGTCCGGCCGTCGGTGGTGCGGTAGCCGCCGATATCGCGGGCGTTGCCCGCTCCGGCCAGCGGCACGGACCGGTCGAAGGCGACAGCAGGCGAGGTGGCGGGCGGTGCGGCCGAACCTACCGCGAGCGCAGGTCCGCAGGCGACGAGCGCGGCCACGAGTAGGGCTATCGGGACACGCGTCGAGCTAAGGACCATGGCGATGCTCCCGTCAGCGGCTGGTGGAAATCTCCCCGGTTGGTGTGCCGCCCCAGCAAACCAAGGCGAAACCCGCCTGGTCAACCCTTTTCGGGGACGATCGCGGGCGGCAAGCGGATCAGGCCGCGACTTCGAACCGCGACAGGGCCAGCAGCCGGGAGATGGCGCGCAGGTACTTCTTGCGGTAGCCGCCGTCGAGCATCTCCTGCGAGAAGATCTCGTCCAGTTTGGCGCCGGACACGGTGACCGGCACGCTCGCATCGTAGAGACGGTCGGCCAGCACCACGACCCGCAGCGCCACCGCCTGATCCGACACCGGGTGCACACCGGAGATGTACACCGCCGACACACCGGAGATCAGCGCGCCGTACTTCGACGGGTGCAGCGTGCTCAGATGCTTCAGCAGATCGTCGAAATCGTCGAGCGTGGCATCGGGTGTGTCCGCGGCTCGTTCGGCCAGCAACTGCGGGGAGGTCGGCTCCGGCGCGGGGGGCAGGTCACGGTGGCGGTAGTCGGGACCGTCGACCCGCACGGCTTCGAAGATCGAGCCCAGTTTCTTGATCTCGCGCATGAAGTCCTGGGCGGCGAACCGGCCCTCGCCGAGCTGACCGGGCAGTGTGTTCGAGGTGGCAGCGATCGACACACCGGCGGCGGACAGTTCGGTGAGCAGCCGCGAGACCAGCATGGTGTCGCCGGGATCGTCGAGTTCGAATTCGTCGATGCACAGCACGCTGTTGGCCGACAAACGCTGCACCGCATTGGTGAAGCCGAGCGCGCCGACAAGATTGGTCAGCTCGCCGAAGGTGCCGAACGATTTCGGTGCCGGAGCACTGTGGAAGATCGATGCCAGCAGGTGTGTCTTACCGACACCGAACCCGCCGTCCAGATACAGGCCCGCGCCTGCGATCTGCTTCTTCCTGCCGAACAGGCTCTTCTTCTGCGCCGTCTTGTGGATCTTGCCGACTCGCTCGGCGAACGCGCGCGCCGCGGCAACCGCCGCCGCCTGGCTCGGTTCGGCCGGATCGGGGATATAGGAGTCGAAGCTGACCTCGTCGAACATGGGTGGTGGAACCATCTGCGCGACCAATTGATCGGCCGGAACCTCCGGATGGCGGTCGACGAGGCGTTCGTGCATGGACGCAGCCTAATGACGTGGTATGAGCTGTCCCTATGCAGCGTATCCCCAATGCGACCCAGCTCACAGGACTCGGCGACGAGGACCTGGCACAGCTCTACGCCTACCCCGCCGGACTGGACCGGCCCTGGGTGCGGGCCAATTTCGTATCCAGTATCGACGGCGCCGCGACCAGCGACGGCACTACCAGCGGGCTCGGCTCCCCCGCCGACAAACGCGTCTACGACCTGCTGCGAGATCTCGCCGATGTGGTGCTCGTCGGAGCGGGCACGGTGCGCGCAGAGAACTACGCGGGCGCGCGTACCGATTCCGGTCGCAGACGGGCGCTGTTCGACCGGGGTTTCGGCGGCCACCGAGACGGTGCCCCGCCGCCGATCGCGGTGGTGACCGCGAGCTGCGCGCTGGACCCGGACGCGCGGCTGTGCACCGAGACCGGGACCCCGCCGCTGATCATCACCACTGCCGCCGCACCGGCGGACCGTAAACAGCGGTTGGTCGCTGCGGGCGCGGAGGTGATCGAAGCCGGTGAGCTCGCCGTCTCGGCACGGTCGATACTCGACACGCTCGCCGCGCGCGGACTGCGCCGGGTGCTGTGCGAGGGCGGTCCACACCTGTTCGGTGAACTGGTGGCCGACGGCGCCGTCGACGAGCTGTGCCTGACCATCACCCCACTGCTGGTCGGTGGCACCGCACCGCGAATCTCGGTGTGGCACGAGCAGTTCCGCATGGCGATGCGGCGCGCCCATATCGTGTTCGACGACGACGGCACGATACTCACCCGCTGGGTCCGTTCGTGAAACGCGCGCACGGACCTGGCAGGCTGTAGCGCATGCGCTGGACTCGGGCTGTGGTGCTGGCATCGGCACTTTCGATCATGATCGCCGGTTGCGGCGCCGGTCCCTCGGATCGGCCGGGTGTCGCCGTGGAACGTCCGCCGGTGCCCGGCGGCGCAACCACCACCGACGCTGTTCCCGCACCGCCGCGGCCCGGCGTCCCGAAGACGGACCTGAGCTGGCACCCCTGCACACAACCGACCTTCGACCAGTTCGGACTCGGCCCGGCACCTGCTGGGCTCGTGCTCGACTGCGCCGAATACTCGACGCCGATCGACGCGTCAGGCTCGGTGCTCGGGTCCTTCCGCACCGCTGCGGTGCGCGCGCGGCTGCCGCAGACCCCGGCCGACGCCGCGCCACTGGTGCTGACCTCCGGGGCGGACCGACCCTCCGCGGCCACCCTGGCGGGTTTGTCCGCAGGCCCGGCGAGCGCGCTGCTGGCCGCGCACCCCATTGTGGCCGTGGATCGGCGCGGGATCGGCGGCTCGCAGGCGATCGACTGCCTGCCCGACGACATCCGCCGCGGCCTGCACAACAACGGCCAGTTCGCACCCGGTGGCGATCCGGTCGCGGCCATGACCGAGTTCAGCCAGGACGGCACCATCGCCTGCCGTGACTTTCTGCAGCCCTACGACGGCACCTTCGATACCGCGCACGCCGCCGACGATATCGAGCAACTGCGCAAACAATGGCAGGTCGACCACATTGCGCTGCTCGGCACCGGCAACGGCGCACTGGTGGCGTTGAACTATGCCCGCAAATTCGGCGATCATCTGGCCCGGCTGATCCTCGATTCCCCCGTCGCCGTCAACGCCGATGCCGTGACCAGAGCCGAACAGCGCGTCCAGGGCGCCGAAGCAGCGTTGACCGCTTTCGCGCAGCGCTGCGTCGGAGTCGGGTGCGCACTGGGACCGGACCCCCGCGCAGTGGTGACATCGCTGGTCGGTAAAGCGGCGGCGGGCGATCTGGGCGACATCTCGGCAAACGCATTGCTGACCGCCGTGACCGGCTTCCTCGGCAGTCCGCGCGCCGACCAGGCCGCCCAGGTGGCCGAACTCGCCGACGCGCTGGCCGCAGCCGACCGCGGCGACCGCGGCGGATTGACGGCACTGATCCGAAGGGAAACCGCCGCCACCGCCAGTGACGGACAGTTCGTCAACGTCTGCACCGACACCCAGCAGCCACCTGCACCGGCCCAGGCCGCCGACCTGGCGAAGGCATGGGGCGAGAAATACCCGGTGTTCGGTCGCGCCGCCGCGATATCGCTGCTGACCTGCTCGGCGTGGCCGGCCAACCCGGCCCAGCCCGCGCTGGAGGATCTCGAATTACCGGTGCTGGTGCTGGCCGGAGTCGCCGATCCGGTGGCAGGCGCCGGGCAGGCATCGGTCACCGGTGTGCTCGGCACCGCGGGCGCCCGGCACGCGACCGTGAACTGGCAGGGGTGGGGGCATCCGGTAAGCGCTCATTCCGGTTGCGCGCAGCAGGCCGTGATCGACTATCTGAACGAGGCGAAACTGCCCGCGGACGGCACCGCCTGCCCCGCCTGACCGGCGGACCGACAATGGGTCCCGGCAACACTGGGGCACGATCCGGTGTACCGTGCCCCAGTGTTACTTCGACAGCTCGAGCCCCGAACAGCTCGCACCACCGCCGATGTGATCAAGTTCGCGCTTTGGCCGCTGGCGGTCATGACCGTGCTGAACCGGGTTTTCATCAAAGCTGTCAACGGTTTCATCACCGATGACTACAAGCCCGTCTACCAGGCCTCCCTGGATTTTCTCAACGGGCGCGCGGTGTACACCGCGAACTTCGATTCGGTCGACCCGCACTACCTGTATCCGCCCAGCGGCACCCTGCTCATCGCGCCCATCGCGATCATCGACTACGAGAAGTCGCGGTGGCTGTTCATCCTGCTGAACGCGGTGGCGATCCTGATCGCCTGGTATCTGCTGCTGCGGCTGTTCAAGTACACGCTGCGCTCGGTCGCCGCGCCCGCGCTGCTGCTGGCGATGTTCATGTCCGAGACGGTTATCAACACCCTGGTCTTCACCAACGTCAACGGCTGTCTGCTGCTCGGCGAAATGATCTTCCTGCATCTGCTGTTGCGCAGACGCGATCTGCTGGCCGGCGCGGTGCTCGGTCTGACGATGGCCGTGAAACCGACGTTGGCGCCATTGCTACTGGTCGCGGCGGCGCGCAGGCAATGGGGGGTTCTGGTCACCGCACTCGGTGTGCCGGTCGCGTTGGTCGCCGTCGCGTGGCCGCTGTCGAAGGACCCGGAGAAGTTCTTCAGCCACACCATGCCGTACCTGTTCGAGTCGCGCGACTACTTCAACAGCGCGATCGTCGGGAACGCCGAGTACTACGGGCTGCCGCCATGGCTCACCTGGGGTATGCGGCTGGGGATGGGTGTGCTGGTCGCCCTCACCCTGTGGCTGCTGTATCGCTACTACCGCGACGACGAGCTGTTCTTCGTCACCACCACCTCCGGTGTCCTGCTGACCGCCTCGTGGCTGCTGTCGTCGCTGGGGCAGATGTACTACTCGATGCTGCTGTTCCCGTTCCTGATGACGGTGGTGCTGCGGAACTCGGTGCTGCGGAACTGGCCCGCCTGGCTGGCGATCTTCGGGTTCATGTCTTACGACAAATGGTTGTCGGACCGCTGGCAGAGCCTCGGCCGCAACCTGGAATACCTGCGCATCACCTTCGGGTGGGGGCTGCTGCTGCTGGTGGTGTTCTGTGTGCTCGCCGACCGGTATCTGGCCGCCCGGCGGGAAGGGCGGCTGCCGTTCGGACTGGACCAGCCGTGGATGGCGTCGGCGCCCGACCCGCGTAACGGGACCGAAGAGGAGCCGGAATCCCACCCGGTTACCACCGCCGAACCGGCCGCCGGCCGTGCGACGACCCCCGCGGTGCGCAATGGGAAAGCGACGAACGAGGACGAGCGTATTAGCGTGGAGTGATGAGCTCCGAAACGCACGCGGCCGACAGCTCGCTGCCCGCTCCGCGTATCCAGCTGACCCCGCAGCAGTGGCGGACAAAGCTGAGCCCGCAGGAATACGCGGTGCTGCGGGAGGCCGCCACCGAACGACCGTTCACCGGTGAATACACCGACACCACCGACGAAGGCGTGTACACCTGCCGGGCCTGCGGCGCCGAACTGTTCCGCAGCAGCGAGAAGTTCGCATCGCATTGCGGCTGGCCGTCCTTCTTCGACCCCGCCGACTCCGATGCGGTGCTCCTGCGCCCGGACGATTCGCTGGGGATGCGCCGGGTCGAAGTGCTGTGCGCACGTTGCCACAGCCACCTCGGCCACGTTTTCGAGGGCGAGGGATACCGAACGCCCACCGACAAGCGGTACTGCATCAACTCCATCGCCCTGCGACTGAACCCCTCGACCAGCGCAGTGGAGTAGTTGCCGTAAACACACCCAGCGGTACGGTACGCAAGCTTCCCCCTGGGCGCATGCCCCGATTTCCCGGGGGGGGTGCGCCACAGGGGCAACCGCGTAGTCGGTCAGGGCAGGGCGGCGATGAGCTTTTCGACGTCGACGCGCGGGCCCGTGAAGAACGGTGTCTCTTCGCGCACATGCCGCCGCGCGTCGGTGGCACGCAGATCGCGCATCAGGTCGACGATGCGGTGCAATTCCGGCGCCTCGAAGGCGAGGATCCACTCGTAGTCGCCGAGAGCGAAGGAGCTGACGGTGTTGGCGCGCACATCCGGGTAGCCGCGGGCTTCTTTGCCGTGATCGGCGAGCATCTTGCGGCGTTCGTCGTCGGGCAGCAGATACCACTCGTAGGAACGGACGAACGGATACACGCAGATGTAGTTGCCCGGCTCCTCACCGGCCAGGAACGCCGGGATATGGCTCTTGTTGAACTCGGCGGGACGGTGCAGTGCCACATTGCTCCACACCGGGTCGCTCGCCCGCCCCAGCTCCGTGGTGCGGCGGAAATCCGCGTATGCGGCCTGCAGGTCCTCAACACGTTCGGCGTGCGTCCAGATCATGAAATCGGCGTCGGCACGCATACCGGCGACATCATAGATCCCGCGCACCACCACACCCTTGTCGGCGAGGCCGTCGAAGAAGGCCCGAGCCTCCTTGATCGCCGTCGCACGGTCGTCTCCCAGCACCCCCGGCCGAACCTGGAACACCGAGAACATCAGGTAGCGGATAGTGGAATTGAGGGCCTGGTAATCGAGTCGCGCCATAAGCCCATACTGCCACTACGCGGTCGGCGGCCCCTGGCCGGATGACCTGCCGCTCCGGCGGCGCGATCAGCGGCCGAGCGCAGTGAGCTGATCGGCGATCCGGCGAGCGGCCGCGGTGGCTGCGGCGACACAAGCCGGAACGCCGACACCGTGCAGGTACGCCCCGGCGACCGCGAGGCGCTCCACCTTCGCGACCCCGGATTCGATCGCGGCGACCCGATCGGGATGACCGGGAGCGTACTGGGCCAGCCCCCCGGGCCAGCGCTGCACGACAGCCGACAGCGGCGCGATCGGCATACCGGTGACGGTCGCCAGATCATCGGTGGCAGCAGCGATCAGTTCCTCATCGGTCCAGCCCAGCGGGGCATCGTCACCGAATTTGCCGAACGAGGCGCGCACCATGGCGCCGCGCGCGGCCAGATGCGGCCATTTGCGGCTGGACAACGTGAAGGCTTTGGCCCGCAACGGCTCCCCGGTGGCGATGAGGATGCCGGAATTCTGCGGTAACTCCGTGTCGCGAGGCAGTGCGAGAGCGACGACCGCCGAGGAGGACAGTTCTATCTCGGCGGCTGCTGCCGCTGCGCCGGGAGCGATACCGCGCAGCAGTCGGGCAGTCACCGGGGCAGGCGAGGCGAGAACAACCGCGTCCACCGCGCCGATCGGATCGACAGCCCAGCCCTGCCCGGACCTGTCCAGCCCCGTGGCGGCGGTGGAACAAACGAAGGTGGCGGCGGAAGCGGACGCCAACGCGTCGAGCAGCACCCGATAACCGTCTCGGATACCACCGAACACCGGATCCGTCGACGGTGGCGGCAGCGCCGCATGCACGGCGGCCGTCAAACTCGCCGCACCCGCATCGAGCGCTGCGGCCAACGTCGGTAGTGCGGCACGCAGCCCGATCGAGCGAGAACTCCCCGCGTACACGCCGCCCAGCAGCGGGTCGACACTGCGTGCCACGGTCTGCGCGCCGAAACGATCCGCGACCAGCCGATAGACATCGGTATCGGAGCCCGGCTCCCACGACAACGGCCGATCGGCTTCCGCAGCGATGCGGGCGAGCGTCTCGGCGTCCACCAGACCGCGTACCGACTCCGGGCCGGACGGAATACCCATCAGGGTTTTCTCGGGCAGCGGATGCGTACGGTCCTGCGACCAGATCAGCGGGCGAAGTCCGGCGGGAGTCACCAACTGCGCTGCCAACCCCAGTTCGCGCAGCAATTCCGGCACCTCGGGCCTGCGACCGACAAAAGCCTCGGCACCCAAGTCCAGCGGCTCCCCACCGACCTCACCGGTATGCAGGATTCCGCCCAGCCGGTTACGGCGTTCGAGCACTATGATCTCGGCCGCAGCCCCCAGAAACCCGCGCAACCGATAGGCGGCCACCAACCCGCTGATACCGCCACCAATCACTGCAATCCGCATGATGGGAGCTTATTGCCGCGACTTGGCCGCGGCTGGTTCGCCTCTCACAGCTCGTGCACCAACTCCACCAATGCGGTGAGCGCACCGGGATCGGTATCGGGCAGCACCCCGTGGCCGAGGTTGAAGATATGGCCGGTTGCGCCCATCGTGATCGCCTCGTCGGCCTCGGCCACGATCCGCCTCGCCTCGGTTGCCACGGCATCGGCACCGGCGAACAGTACGGCCGGATCGAGGTTGCCCTGCAAGGCTTTTCCTGGACCGACGCGACGCACCGCCTCGGTCAGCGGCACCCGCCAGTCCACGCCGACGACTTCGACGCCCGCCTCACCCATCGCACCGAGTAGTTCCCCGGTGCCCACTCCGAAGTGGATACGCGGGACCTCGGCGTCGGAGATTTCGGCGAACACCCGCTCCGAATGCGGCAGCACGAACTTGCGGTAGTCGGCTTCGGTCAGCGCACCTGCCCAGGAGTCGAATACCTGCACCGCGTCCACTCCGGCGGCGAGCTGGGCCTGCAGGAACGCGATGGTGATATCAGTGAGCACGCCGAGCAGTTCATGCCAGCTCGCCGGGTCGGCGTACATCATCGCCTTGGTGTGTTCGTGGTTCTTGCTCGGACCGCCTTCGACCAGATACGACGCGAGGGTGAACGGGGCGCCCGCGAACCCGATCAGCGGGGTCTGCCCCAGCTCGCCGATCAGCAGACGCACCCCCTCGGAGATCGCCCCGACCTCCTCCGGCCGCAAACGGGGCAGCGCGCGCACATCGCCTGCGGTGCGCACCGGATCGGCGACCACCGGCCCGACCCCGGCCACGATATCGAGATCGATACCGGCCGCCTTGAGCGGAACGACGATGTCGGAGAACAGGATTGCCGCGTCCACATCATGTCTGCGAACCGGTTGCATGGTGATCTCACACACCAACTCCGGGTCGAAACAGGACTCGAGCATGCCGATACCGGCGCGCACCCGCCGGTACTCGGGCAGGGAACGACCGGCTTGGCGCATGAACCACACCGGCCGCCTACCAGGAACAGCGCCGGTGGCGGCGGCCAGGAAGGGGGCATCGGTCAACCGGCGACGGGTGTAGGTGCTCACCATGGCTATCGTAGGCGGCCCCGGCGCAGCGGCGGACCCGAGCCGAGAATCACCTCCGGGCGAAGACGCCCCGCACAGACGCCGCATCGAGTCCAGCGGCGCGCCTCCGCCCGCCCCGCTGCGTTCGGGTCTACCGTCACCTTCCGTGACACCGCTCGACTTCCGCGACGGCGCCGCACCGACCGAGGATCCCGACGACGAACCTGCTTCTTTTCGTGCCGCGGTCGACGCGATGGGCACCGCAACCGTTCATCCCCGGATCGAGCTGGCTCCGATCCGCCCACCACAGCGCCTCGCTCCGTATTCATACGCTATCGGCGCCGAGGTCGAACACCTCGACACACCGACAGTGCCGACCGACTCCGAAGGAGACGCCTTCGGCAGACTGATCCTGTTGCACGATCCCCACGGGCACGAGGCATGGCACGGCACCTTCCGGCTGGTCGCCTATATCCAGGCCGATATCGATGGCGCACTGGCCACCGACCCGCTGCTGCCCGAGGTCGCCTGGAGCTGGCTCGTCGATGCGCTGGAATCACGCAGCGAACCGTTCACCGCGCTCGGCGGCACGGTGACATCGACCAGTTCGGTGCGATACGGCGATATCGCGGGTCCGCCGCGGGCTCACCAATTGGAACTCCGGGCCTCGTGGACCGCGAGCAGCACGCATATGCAATCGCATGTGGAGGCGTTCGCCGAGGTGCTCGCTTACGCCGCCGGGCTGCCCCCGGCAGGCATCACCCATTTGCGGCCGGACCCGTACACCGATACCGACCGCGATTGAGGGCACGTAGAGTTTTCCTCTATGCCGGTAGCAGAGCAGCCCGATCACCGCGCCGCGGCCGGTGGTGACGGGGATGGGAGCAACGCAGAGCCCACGACGGTGGACAACGATCCGATCGCTGCGGTTCCGCTGCTCGCGCCCATCGCGGGTGTGCCCCCGGTGCTCGACACCGCCGACGCGATCGCCGAGGCCGCGGCCGGTCTCGCTCGAGGTAGCGGCCCGCTCGCCGTGGACGCCGAGCGGGCGTCGGGCTTCCGCTACTCGGCACGGGCGTATCTGATCCAGCTGCGCCGCGCGGACGCGGGCACCGTGCTCATCGACCCGATCCCGGTGGTCGATGCGCTGGGGCCGCTGGCGGAGGCGATCAACCACCTCGAATGGGTACTGCATTCGGCCGACCAGGATCTGCCCGGCCTGGCCGAGCTGGGGTTGCGTCCCGCCCGCCTGTTCGACACCGAGTTGGGTGGCAGGCTCGCCGGTTTCGAACGGGTCGGGCTGGCTGCGATGGTGGAACGGCTACTCGGTCGTGAGCTACGTAAAGGGCACGGCGCAGCAGACTGGTCGACCCGGCCGCTGCCGGACGCCTGGCTCAACTACGCCGCACTCGATGTGGAACTGCTGCTCGAGCTCCGCGATGCGGTGGCCGCATCGCTGGCCGAACAGGGCAAAACCGAATGGGCCGCCCAGGAATTCGAATATGTCCGGCTCAGCGAACCCGCACCGCCCAAAGCCGATCGTTGGCGGCGCACCTCCGGTATCCACACGCTGCGCAAGGCCAGGCAATTGGCGACGGTGCGTGAGCTGTGGACCGCCCGCGACTCCCTGGCGCGCACCCGTGATGTGGCCCCCGCCCGGGTACTGCCCGATTCGGCGATCATCGCCGCCGCGGCGGCGCAACCACGCACCATCGCTGCGCTGCGCACGCTGCCGGTGTTCGGCGGCCCCCGCCAGCGCCGCTACTCACGCGAATGGCTCGCCGCGATCGAGCGGGCCCGCGCACTACCCGACAGCGAACTGCCCCCGACGAGCCAGCCCTACGACGGCCCGCCCCCGGTCAACCGGTGGGAGCGCCGCGACCCGGCTGCCGCTGTCCGGCTCACCCGCGCCCGCGCCGCGTTAGCCGACCTCTCGGCCGAAGTTCGCGTTCCGGTGGAGAACCTGCTGGCCCCCGACCTGGTCCGCCGCTTGTGCTGGGACGGGCTCCCCGCCTACGACCACGGCCCCGAATCGCCGGTAGAACTCGCCGCGGCCATCGACGTATTCCTGAAATCCGGTGGGGCCAGGCCGTGGCAGCGCGAAGTCACGGTCGGCCCTCTCACCGCCGCTCTCGCCGCACCTCCGGTCGCCGACTAGCCGGTCCGCCAGATAGTCGGCCACCCGCAAGATCATGGCGACCGCCGATGACGACGGCCGAGACGTAGCTCACTGAGCAAACCACTCGAGCCGCCGACCGGCTGCTGATTGCGCTGCCTACGTTCCTTGCGGCGGCAACGCGTTAGCGAGCGTCGAGCCAACCGGCAATGCGACGCGCGATATCAGGGGCGGTGAGACCGAGTTCCTCGCGGAGCTGGGCGATGCTGCCGTGGTCCAGGAACTCCTGCGGCACACCGAGATCCCGGCTCGGCACATCGAGGCCGGAGTCGCGCAGCCGGGCCGAGACGCTGGAACCGATCCCGCCGTGCACACCGCCGTCCTCCAGCGTCACCACCAGCCGGTAGTTCTCGGCCAGTTTCACGACGGTGTCGGAGACCGGCAGCACCCAGCGCGGATCGATGACGGTGACCGAAAGACCTTCCGGCTCCAGGAGTTCGGCGACCTGCAGAGCGGTCGGCACGAACGAACCGACCGCGACGAGCAGCACATCCCCGTGCTGAACCTGGGCGGGAGCGCCATCATGCTCGGGCAGCCGCAGCACATCGACGCCGTCGAGCCGTTCCACCGCCGGGATCTCGTCGACCACACTGCCTTTCGGGAAACGCAGCGCGGTCGGTCCGTCGGCTACGGCCAGCGCCTCGGCCAGCTCTTCGCGCAGCGTTGCGGCGTCACGGGGGGCGGCCACCCGGATTCCCGGCACGATACCGAGCATCGAAAGATCCCACATACCGTTGTGGCTCGCGCCGTCCTCGCCGGTGAGCCCTGCTCGATCCAAAACGAGCGTGACCGGCTGTTTCAGCAGCGCAACGTCCATCAGCAGCTGGTCGAAAGCCCGGTTGAGGAAGGTCGAGTACACCGCCACCACCGGATGCATGCCGCCGAGCGCGAGCCCAGCAGCCGAGGCCAACGCATGCTGTTCGGCGATACCGACGTCGAACATTCGTTCCGGGAACTGCTCGCCGAACGCCGAGAGACCGGTGGGTCCCGGCATGGCGGCGGTGATTGCGACGATATCGTCGCGGCGCCGGGCCTGTTCGATCAACTCGGCGGAGAACACCGAGGTCCAGCTGGCCGATTTCTTGCTCACCGGTTTGCCGGTCAGCGGGTCGATCGGACCGCAGGCGTGCATCTGATCGGCGATATGGTTCTCGGCCGGTTCGTAGCCGCGACCCTTCTGGGTGACCGCGTGCACCAGTACGGGACCCCCGAAATCCTTGGCGCGGCGCAGCGCCGCCTCCAGCGCGACGACGTCGTGGCCGTCGACGGGCCCCACATATTTGATCCCGAGGTCGCTGAACAGCTCCTGCGGGCTCACCGCGTCCTTGATGCCCGCTTTGACCGCGTGCATCATCGAATACGCCGAATCACCGACGCGCGGAATGCTCTTGATGATGCGTTTGCCCGCGTCGAGGGCGTGCTCGTAAGCGGGCTGAGTGCGCAGAGCGGTCAGCCGGTCGGCGAGACCACCGATGGTCGGGGCATAGGAGCGGCCGTTGTCGTTGACGACGATCACCACCGGCCGGTCCGGTGCCGCGGCGATATTGTTCAACGCCTCCCAGCACATCCCACCGGTCAGGGCGCCGTCACCGACCACGGCGACGACACGACGGTCCTGACCGGTCAGCGCGAACGCTTTGGCCAGTCCGTCGGCGTAGGACAGCGACGCCGACGCGTGGGAGGACTCCACCCAGTCGTGCTCGCTTTCGGCCCGGCTCGGATACCCCGACAGCCCGCCCTGGCGGCGCAAGGTATCGAACTGATCCTTACGACCGGTGAGGATCTTGTGCACGTACGCCTGATGACCGGTATCGAAGATCATCGGATCGGCGGGCGAGTCGAAGACCCGGTGCATGGCGATGGTGAGTTCGACGACGCCGAGGTTGGGGCCGAGATGGCCGCCGGTGACGGCGACCTTGCGCACCAGGAACTCGCGGATCTCCTCCGCCAGCTCGCGCAGCTGCGGCACGGACAATCGGCGCACATCTTCGGGCGTGTCGACCCGGGAAAGCACTCCCACCTGAACTCGCTCCCTCCGGATAGCGCATCTGATTCGATCAGTCTACGAAAGCCGCGACGGGTGACCCAGCACGGCGACGGCCGGGGAACCGATCGGCGTTGTCGACAGTCATGAACCCGGTAGCCGTCATCCAGCCTAGAGTGGTGCAGTGAACAGGCCTGTTCGTACGGACACGTAAACAGTGGCGGCACCGGATTGCAGCGTAACTCACAATCCCTGCCGACCTGCGTTTTCCGGTTTCATCCTTTCCGAAAACCGTAGCCGTGGCGAAGCTCGTATCCGGCAATACGATTGCCGCGGCGCCGCCTCTGATCGCGGCTGTACGTTCCGGGTTGCCGACCGGACGGCTCGCTGTCCGGCCCCGTAAACGACACAGAGCACGGTCCGGCCGCGAAAAGACGGCTACCTGCGGCTCGGCGTGGCGATCGGGCTCGGACAGAGCAGGGTGACGACGACAACAGGTGACGACGACAACAATGACGACAGCGAGGACCACAGCGTGAGCGAACACACCCTGGCGGGAACGGTCACCACCTTCGGGCACGGAATCGTGCGCGGCACTCCTGATCTGATGCGGGTCACCATCTCGGTGGAGACCCGCGCGAGCACCGTGGCGATCGCCTACCGGGAGGCGGGGGAACGGCTCTCGGCGGTGATCGGCTCGCTTCGAGCGAACGGAGTACCCGCCGGCGACGTCGCCAGCAGCGGGCTTTCGGTGCGCACCGAACAGACCTGGGTCGACGGTGGCGGGTCGAAGATCACCGGGTACCTGGCGAATGCATCGTTGACGGTGCTGCTGCGCGATATCGGCGGTAACACGGAACCGGCAGGCGGCGCCGCTGCCGGATCGTCCGATCGTCCTGGTGCGGCGAGCGGCGCCCGTCGTGATCCGGCGGCAATCGTCGCCGACTGCGTGGCGGCAGGCGGGGACGCCGTCCGCCTCGGCGGGCTGCAACTGACCTTCGCCGATCAGGAATCGCTGCTGTCCAGGGCCCGTGACCGTGCATGGGAGAACGCTCTGGCCAAGGCGCGCCAGTACGCGGCGCGCGCCGGGCGAGAACTCGGACGAGTGCTGCAGGTTACCGAGGAGACCTCCGTTTCCACGCCGACCACACGCAGCCGAGGCGCCACGGAGATCGCGTTCGCGTCCGCGGCAGTGCCGATCGAGACCGGTGAATCCGAGGTGGGCGCGGATATCCGAGTCACCTGGCAGTTGGACTGAGCAGCCGGAGGCCTGCGGCCGGAACGAGGTCGCATCGAGCGTGGTGTGTCCGTTGCCGGGTCACCGTCGCAACAGCGCAAGGCATTCGACGTGATGAGTGGACGGAAAAGCGTCGAATGCGCGCAGATCGGCCACACGGTAGCCCGCCGCGAGGTACAGGCCCAGGTCGCGGGCGAAGGCCGCGGGGTCGCATCCGACGTGGACAATGGTTTCCGGCCCGGCGGCGGTGACCGCACCGACGACGGCCGGGCCCGCACCCGCGCGGGGCGGGTCGAGTACCACCGCATCCGGCGCCGAGCCCGAATGTTCGGTCACCCACTGCTCCACGCGTCCGGCGTGCAAGCGCACCCACGGCATATCCCGCAGGGCGGCGGCGCCGTCGGCGACCGGGGTACGGGCGGATTCGACTGCCTGCACCGAACCCGACGGCCCCACCTGCTCGCCCAGCCGGGCGGCGAACACCCCGACGCCGCTGTACAGATCCCAGGCCGTGCCCCCGGCAGGCAGAGCGGCCCACTGGGCAACCTGATCCGAATAGCACTGCGCCGCGTTTCGGTGCGCCTGCCAGAAACCGGTCGCCGACAGTTCCCAGCGCCTGCCCGCCACGTATTCGACCGCCCGCCCGCTGCCTTCGCTGATCCGTTCCTCGCGGGGTCCGTGAGCGGCGGCGCGGCGGGCCGCTGCCAGCCGTCGCTGCGCGCCCGGTGATCGGTCAGCTGCCGCGGGCTCGCGCCCCGACCGGTCGCCGGCGGCTGCGCGCCGTTGCCTGCGGTCACGCCGCGACCCTGTCTCGGCGACCGGGGGCGCGAGCTCGACGATATGTCGCACTCCGTCGCCGTCCACAGTGACGACCAGGTCCGCTCCCGGCGTCCACAGCCGGTCCCCGATACCGTCCATCGCGCCCGGCACCGGCTGCGGGCAGCGCAGATCAGGGATCACCTCGGTGCTGCGATACCGGTGCGTCCCGGCCCGGCCCCGGCTGTCCACCGGCACCCGGACCCTGGTGCGCCACCCGGTGGTCTCCTCGCCCGCGCCCGTGATCGGTTCGACCGTGATCTCACGCTCGATGCCTGCGATCCGGCGCAGCTGCTCGGCCACCACCGACGCCTTCAGCGCGCGCTGCGCCGCCGGTGCGGCATGGGAGAAATCACAGCAGCCCGCACCACCGGGACCCGATACCGGGCAGGTGGCGGGCACGCGATCGGGGGACGGGTCGAGGATGTCGATCGCGTCGGCGCGGCAGAACGATCCGCCCCGGTCCTCGGTGACGCCGGCCAGCACCCGCTCTCCCGGCAGACCGTGCCGCACGAACACCACCCTGCCCTCATGGCGGGCCACACAGAATCCGCCGTGCCCGGGTGGGCCCAGCCGCACCTCGACGACCGCACCGCGCCAGTCCGTCACCACCGCACCTCCACCGCAACACCGCGCTTCACGACCGGTCCCCGTAGCCGCGCCGCACCGCACCCGCCGCATTCGCCTCGCGACTGGCCCTGGCCCGCGCCGACGAGCTCAACTGCCACGGCACGCTGGTCACCATCACGCCCGGCTCGAACAGCAGCCTGCCCTTCAACCGCAGCGCACTCTGGTTGTGCAGCACCTGTTCCCACCAGTGCCCTACCACGTACTCGGGAATGAACACGGTGACCACGTCCCGCGGGGCGTCCTTACGCAGCCGCTTCACATAATCCAGCACCGGTTTGGTGATCTCACGGTACGGCGATTCGACGACCTTGAGCGGCACCGAGATATCGCTGCGCTCCCAGTCGCGCACCAGCGTCTTGGTATCGGTTTCGTCGACATTGACGGTGATCGCCTCCAACGTGTCCGGCCGCGTCGCACGGGCGTAGGCCAGGGCGCGGCGGGTAGGTAGATGCAGGCGTGACACCAGCACGATCGCATGCGAGCGGCTCGGCAGCACACCGTCCCATTCGTATTCGTCGAGTTCGCGGGTCACCGAATCGTAGTGGCGGCGGATCAGCTTCATCACCACGAAGATGGCGACCATCACCGCGATGGCGATATAGGCGCCGGCGAAGAACTTGGTGATGACCACGATCACCAGCACCGTCCCGGTCGCGCTGAGCCCGATGGCGTTGATGACGCGGGAACGTTTCATCCGCCTCCGTTGCGCGCTATCGGTTTCGGTGCGCAGCAGCCGGGTCCAGTGCCGCAGCATCCCGGTCTGGCTCAGTACGAACGACACGAAGACGCCGACGATGTAGAGCTGAATGAGCTTGGTCACCTCGGCGTCGAACAGCACCACGAACGCGATCGCGGCGCCGGACAGGAACAGGATGCCGTTGCTGAACGCCAGCCGGTCCCCACGGGTGTGCAGCTGCCGCGGCAAGTATCGGTCCTGTGCCAGCACCGACCCCAGTACCGGGAACCCGTTGAACGCCGTGTTCGCGGCCAGGACCAGGATGAGCGCGGTCACGACCGCGACGAAGAAGAACCCGATCGGGAAGCCGTGGAACACGGTCTCGGCGAGCTGGGCGATCAGCGTCTTCTGCTGGTAGTCCGCGGGTGCGCCCAGCAGATTCGACGTGTCGTTCGCGTACACGATGCCGATTTTCTGGGCCAGCGCGATGATCCCCATCAGCAGCGCGATGGCGATCACGCCCAGCAGCAGCAGCGTGGTGGCCGCGTTACGCGACTTCGGTTTCCGAAACGCAGGCACTCCGTTGCTGATCGCTTCCACACCGGTCAGTGCGGCACAACCGGAGGAGAAGGCGCGGGCGATCAGAAAGGCGAAGGCAATGCCGTACAGGTGCTCGTCCTCGGCCACCAGCCCGAACGAGGCCGAGTCGGCAGTCAGCTCCTCGCCGAGGACGTAGACCCGGACCAACCCCCAGCCCAGCATCACGAACATGCCGAAGATGAACGCATAGGTGGGGATCGCGAACATGGTGCCCGATTCCCGGACCCCACGCAGGTTCATGGCGGTGAGCACGACGATCGCGGCCACCGCGAACAACACCTTGTGGGTGGCGACGAACGGGATCGCCGAGCCGATATTGGAGGCCGCCGACGAAATCGACACCGCGACGGTGAGCACGTAGTCGACCAGCAGCGCGCTGCCGACGGTCAGGCCGGCGGTGGGCCCCAGGTTGGTGGTCGCGATCTCGTAGTCTCCGCCACCCGACGGATAGGCGTGCACGTTCTGCCGGTAGCTGGCCACGACCACCGCCATCACGAATGCGACCGCGAGTCCCACCCACGGCGCGTACAGATACGCGGAGATCCCCGCGGCCGACAGCACCAGGAAGATCTCCTCGGGCGCGTAGGCCACCGACGACATGGCGTCGGAGGCGAAGACCGGCAAAGCGATCCGCTTCGGCAGCAGGGTATGCCCGAGAGAATCGCTGCGGAAGGGTCTGCCCAGCAGCATCCGCTTCGCTGCTGTCGTCATCTTGGACACTGGAGCGAGCATAGGCCCCCCAGGTTTGCTGCGCCGTCGGCCCGCCGCTGGCGGGTGCAACTCGGCCCGCCGTCCCGGCTCGCCAGGTTTGGCACCCGTTCGCGAGGGGAAAGTGGGTCTGGGAATACGCGGCGAGTACCGTTCGGCCCGGACGGGTGCGAGCCTGTGCCATGTGGGTCGGAACGAGGTTGCGGTGTATGTAGTGATCATGGGGTGCGGACGCGTCGGGGCGTCCTTGGCCCACGCCCTGACCCGGATCGGGCACGAGGTCGCCGTGATCGACCGCGACGAGGGCGCGTTCCGGCGGCTGGGGGCAGATTTTCCCGGTGCACGTGTGGTCGGCGTCGGCTTCGACCGGGACGTACTGATCAAGGCGGGCATCGAGCGGGCAGAGGCGTTCGCGGCGGTGTCGTCAGGGGACAACTCCAACATCATCTCCGCGCGGGTGGCCAGGGAGATGTTCGGTGTGCAGCGGGTGGTCGCCCGGATATACGACGCGAAACGCGCCGCCGTCTACGAGCGGCTCGGCATCCCCACCATCGCCACCGTGCCCTGGACCACAGACCGCTTCCTGCGCACGCTGATCAGTGACGGCGGCACCACCACCTGGCGCGACCCGACCGGCACCGTGGCCGTCGCACAGCTGATTCTGCACGAGGAGTGGTACGGGCGGACCGTACGCGATCTCGAACGCGCCGTCGGCGCGCGGGTGGCGTTCATAATCCGGTTCGGCCATGGTGTACTGCCGGACGACAAGACCGTGGTGCAAGCCGACGACATCGTCTATGTGGCGGCGACATCCGGTTCGGTCGGTGAAGCGATCGCCCTGGCCGGTAAGCCCCCAGCGAGCGAGGACTGAACATGAAGGTGGCCATCGCCGGAGCCGGAGCCGTCGGCCGGTCCATCGCCCGCGAGCTGTTGCGCAGCGGGCACAACGTGATGCTGCTCGAACGCCAGCTCGACCACATCGACACCACCGCCATCCCGGACGCGGTGTGGGTGCACGCCGACGCCTGCGAGCTCGCGCTGCTCGAGGACGCCGGGCTGGAAACCTATGAGGTCGTCATCGCCGCCACCGGCGACGACAAAACAAACCTGGTGCACAGCCTGCTGGCCAAAACCGAGTTCGGGGTGCGCCGGGTGGTGGCCAGGGTCAACGACCCGCGCAACGAATGGTTGTTCGACGGGTCCTGGGGCGTCGATGTGGCTGTATCCACACCTCGGCTGCTGGCCTCGCTGGTAGAGGAGGCGGTGTCGGTCGGCGATCTGGTCCGGTTGATGACGCTGCGTCAGGGGCAGGCGAACCTGGTGGAGATCACCTTGCCGCCCGATACCGCGCTGGCAGGCAAACCCGTACGGTCGCTGGCCCTGCCCCGCGATACCGCACTGGTGACGATTCTGCGCGGTGGCCGGGTCATCGTGCCGCAACCGGACGACCCGTTCGAGGGCGACGACGAACTGCTGTTCGTGGCCTCGTCGGAAGCCGAAGAGGAGCTGCGGCAGGCGCTGACCCCGCGCGGGGTCAACCGCTGAAACACCGGAACCGGCCACTCGCGCACTCTCAGGCGACGGCCTTCAGTTCGGCACGCAGCTTGTTCAGCGCGCGGTGCTGCATCACCCGCACCACGCCCGGGCTGGTGCCGATCGCCGCTGCGGTCTGCGCCGCGGTCCAGCCCAGGATGATGCGCATCACCAGCACCTCCCGGTGCGCCGGGGTCAGCACCTGCATCAGATCGCGGGCGGCGCGGCGGCGTTCGTCGGCCAGCGCCCACTCCTCCGGACCCGCCGCCGTCGATGCGGTGTCCGGCACATCCGCCGTCGGGTAGGCCGGATGGACCCGGGACCGGCGGAACGCGTCGGCGACCTTGTTGGCGGCGATCCCGTAGACGAACGCGAGGAACGATTTCCCCTGGTCGCGGTAGCGCGGAATGGCGTGCACGGTGGCCAGCAGGATCTCCTGCGCCACATCGTCGGCGGTCACCTGCAGGTGCGCGGTGTCACCGAGCCGGGCGCGGCAGTAGCGCAGCACCAGTGGATGGATGAGGCGCAGGATGTCGTTGGCCGCGGCCTGGTCGCCGCCGGCGGCGGGACCGACGAGCGCGTCCAATTCTGCCGAAACGCGACGACTCTCGGACATGGCCGGGTTGTCGCGCCGGCGGCGCGGTCCGGAAATCGCGGGGTGGTGTTC
This sequence comes from Nocardia donostiensis, assembly GCF_002081715.1. Classification (GTDB taxonomy): domain Bacteria; phylum Actinomycetota; class Actinomycetes; order Mycobacteriales; family Mycobacteriaceae; genus Nocardia; species Nocardia donostiensis. The sequence continues at coordinate 66,207 of NZ_MUKP01000005.1, forward strand.
GGTAGCCACTGTCTCGCCAGTCCTCTCGCGGATCGTCGCTGTTGGTCGTGCTGCAACGATCGTCTGACGAATACGAGGCCCGAACCAGATACCTCAGGGTGGGTTCGGCACCACCTTCACCCCACAGAACTCGGGGCAGTCGGGGGCAGTCACCGGACCACCGGTTCTCAGGGCGCGCTCACTGTGCTCGGCGGCCGGGTGGTCAGGCGGCCCGGTGGCGCGGTTTGCGTTCGGGCTCGTCCGAGGTCCGGGTGGGCAGATGACCGGCGCGGCGGACGGCCCAGACCGTCACCACCAACGCGACCGCCGTCAACGGCCAGCCCATCGCGATCCGGGCCACCGCGAGCAGACCCGTGTCGTCGTTGTCGTAGAAGTGGTTCTGCACCAGGTAGCGGGCGCCGAAGACCAGCGCCCATGTCAGGGTGGCCAGATCGTAGAGCCGCACCACACGGCGATCGCCGCGCCAATCGGTGCCGTGCCCGTTGAGCACACCCCACACCACCCCGACCAGTGGTCGGCGCACCAGGACCGAGATCAGGAACGCCGCACCGTAGACCAGGCTGGTGTAGATGCCGAACAGGAAGAACCCCTTGGCCTCACCCATCCGGTAGGCGATGAACGCGCAGATGCCGACGCCGATGAAACCGGAGATCGCGGGCTGGACCGGGTTGCGGCGCACCAGCCGCCACACCAGGATGGCCGCGGCCACCCCCAGCGCTGCCCAGATCGCCGCGGTCAACCCGGCGAGGGTGTTCACCGGCACGAAGACCAGAACCGGCAGCGTGGAATAGATCAGCCCGCTGAAACCACCGAGCTGTTCGAGCAATGTCTGCTGAGCGACGACCTCACGCTCGACGGACCCGTCGACCTCGGGCGTCGGTTGCGACGCGGTGGCGGTGCTCGGATGCGGCGTAGGGGTGTTCTCGTCGCTCGATGGCATACGTCAGTTGTTCCCGCGCAATTCGTAGTAGGGGTTGTAGATCACCTTGCGGCCGTCCCGGTCTCCGACGCGGCCGCGAACCATGATCCGCCGCCCCGTTTCGATACCGGGTATCCGCCTGCGCCCGATCCACACCAGGGTGATGGCGTCGGTTCCGTCGAAGAACTCCGCTTGCACGCTGGCGCCCGCGGATTGCGGGCAGGCCTCGACACTGCGCAACCGGCCCAGCATCGTCGCCTCGTCGCCGCGACGGCACTCCGAGGCCAGGCAGGCTCCGGAGGCGTCGGCCGTCTCGGCCAGCTCCTCGGCGTCGAGTTGATCGATATCCTCGGTCAACCGGCGACCGAGCCTGCGAAAATATCCGGTGGCGAGCTTGCCGCCCGCCCTTCTTCCTGCCGGGGAAGACATTGCTCGCTCTCCTGTGAGCCAATGGTGTGGGTCGCACGCCATCTCGTTCCTGCCACGGCCGGGCTGTGGCCGTACCGCCACTGTAGATGGGGTACGACGGCACCGCTACGCTCGGTCCGATGTTCGATTCGCCACTGCCCGCCGTCGCGGTTGCACTCCCCGGCACCGGTTCCGACGCGGATTTCGCCCGCCGTGCGTTCGGGCCCGCCTGCGCCGCCCGCGGACTGGACCTGATCGCTGTCGAACCCGACCCGGCGGGCGTGGTCGACAGCTATCTGGCCGCGCTGGACACCGCCGCCGAGCAGGGGCCGGTCCTGGCCGCAGGAATATCCCTCGGCGCCGCCGTCGCGCTGGAGTGGGCTGCCGCCCGGCCCGCTGCCGCGGTAGGGGTGATCGCCGCGCTACCGGCCTGGACAGGTCCCGATACCGCCGACTGCCCAGCCGCGCTCAGTGCGGCGATCACCGCGGTGCAACTGCGCGCGGACGGTCTGGAGTCTGTGATCGAGCGGATGCGCGCGAACAGCCCGCGCTGGCTCGGCGATGCGCTCACCCAGTCGTGGCGCTCCCAGTGGCCGCAATTGCCCGCGGCGTTGGAGGAGGCCGCCGCCTACAAATGGCCGGACCCGCAGCAGCTGGACACCCTGGAGGTGCCGTTGGCGGTGGTCACCGCCGTCGACGATCCGGTGCATCCGCTGGAGGTCGCACAGGAGTGGGCGCAGCGCGCACCCTGCTCGTCCCTGACCCATCTCCGTCTCGACGAGCTCGGCGCGGACCCCGCCGTGCTCGGCCGCGCCGGTCTCGCCTGGTTCCGCTGACGCCCGGTCGGCTCGGCAACGCGCTGTCGACCATCGCGCTCCGGTACGCGGAACCGTCACGAGGGCCCGCGGGTCAGTTGCGACCGAGCTGCTGCATGGCCGAACCAGCGGCGCCGCGACGCGGCTGCTCCGGCATGACCGGCGGCAGCACCGAGGTGGGTGGTGCTGTACGCGCGGCAGCCTGGGCGGCGACGGCCTGCTGCTGGGCCAGTACCTGCTGCTGATGCGCCGCGGCCAGCTGTTCGGCCAGCTGCTGCGGCAGCACCACCGGCAGGGGTTCGCGCACCGGCAGCGGCTCGGTGCCGCGCCGGACGACGGTTTCGCTCATGATCGCCCGTGCCGCCGCGACCAGCGGACTGCCCTCATCGGCCGACCCCGTGGGACCGGCTGCGACCAGGCGCACCATCCACCGGTAGCCGTCCACACCGATGAAACGGAGATCGGCGCCTTCGGTGACGGCGAACAGCTCGCGACCCCACGGTCCGGTCTGCACCGACACCGCGGAGCCGTCCTTGCGCAGCGAGTCGGCGAGATCGGCGGCCACTGTCCGCCACTGACCGGGCGATTTGGGCGCGGCGTAGGCGGCGACGGTGATGCGGCCGTGTTCGGTCGCCAGATGCACCGCCTGCGGAGTGCCCTCGGGGGTCATCTCCACCTGCAACTGCCCGCCCGGTGGGACCGGCAGGATCACCGATCCCAGATCGAGGCGCTGGTCGGATACCGATTCGAGGAGCTCGGCCACCTCGTCGTAGTCGTAGGGGCCGGTGCGCTGCGGTTCGGTACCGGAATCGTCGGCCGGGAAGTCGTCGTCTTCCGGGTACGCATCGTCGTATGCTGCGGCTTCCTCGCCGTAGTCGTCCTCCGGGTAATCGGACTCCGCGTGCGCGTAGCCGGAGTATTCGGGCGCACCATAGTCGCCGGTGGCGTATTCGTCGGTGTCGTATTCGTCGGCGTAGTACTCGTCGCCGGATTCCTCGGCGTATGCCCCGGAGTCGTAGCCATCGTCGGCTCCGGATCTGCGTCTGCCACCGGATCTCTTCCTACCGAACATCGCCTCATGCCTCCTTGCCGGACACGGCCGTGTCGTGGCCCGCGGCCAAGCTCGCGTGGCCGCCGCTGGAGCCGTAACCGCCTGCGCCACGAGCCGACTCGTCCAACTGGTCGACCGCCACGAAGTCGACCAGCTCCACCCGCTGCACCAGCAACTGTGCGATCCGGTCACCGCGGCGCAGCTCGATCGGCGTACGCGGATCATGGTTGATCAAACATACTTTGATCTCGCCCCGGTATCCGGCGTCCACCGTCCCGGGGGTATTCACCACCGAAAGACCGGTCTTGGCTGCCAGCCCGGACCTCGGATGGATCAGTCCGACGGTGCCAACCGGCAATGCGATTGCGATACCGGTACCGATGAGCACCCGCTCCCCTGGCTCCAGGATGACGTCCTCGGTGGTGCACAGGTCGACGCCCGCGTCGCCGTCATGGGCGCGCGCCGGCATCGGAATGCCGGGATCCAACCGCAGCAGGGGAATGGGGGAAAGTGCGCTCACGTCCGACCAGCCTACGCGCACGCGCCGCGCGCGCGTCGCTTAGTGTTGAGTCGTGTCCGACCAGCTCCGACCCGTCGATTCTCAGGCGCGGCAACAGCCGGAATCCGCCGTCTACCGCGAACGCCTGTGGGTGCCGCTGTGGTGGTGGCCTGCCGCCTTCGCCGTGGCCGCGCTGCTCGCCGCCGAAATCCATATGGGCGCCCCCGGCTTACGAGCGTGGTTGCCGTATGTGCTGTTGTTCCCGATCCCGGTGTGGGTGCTGCTGTGGTTGAGCAGGCACCGGGTCGAGGTCGCTCCCGACGTGTCGGGCACGCCGGAGCTGCGGGTGGACCGGGCACACCTGCCGGTGAACTTCGTCGCCCGCGCGGCCGTGGTCGCTCCGACGGCCAAGAACGCAGCGCTGGGCCGCCAGCTCGACCCCGCCGCGTATGTCCAACACCGTCCCTGGGTCGCCACCATGGTGCTGCTGGTGCTCGACGACCCGGATGACCCGACGCCGTACTGGTTGATCAGCACACGTCGACCCGCACAGGTCCTCGCCGCGCTCGGTCTGCCGAGTGCGGAGTGAAATGCTGCTGCCGTTCAGGCCGCGCAATCCATGCAGATCATCTGGCCACCCTTTTCGCTGGCCAGCCTGCTGCGGTGATGTACGAGGAAGCAGCTGGAGCAGGTGAACTCGTCGGCCTGCTTCGGGACCACCCGAACCGTCAGCACTTCCTCGGACAGGTCCGCGCCGGGAAGCTCGAACGACTCCGCGGTATCGGACTCGTCGACATCCACGACGGCGGACTGGGCTTCGTTCCGGCGAGCCTTCAGCTCCTCCAGCGAATCTTCCGACACATCGTCGGAATCGGTACGCCTCGGCGCGTCATAGTCGGTTGCCATGTCGTCTTCCCCTCGTCCTTACTCCGTATATCCCGGATCGGCACGCGCCATCGATAATCGACCGCCGCACCGCCCCGCCGGTGGTGCACATCACACGTACACCGGCCGTCTATCAGGGCGGATCCGCTGGACCCATACCTGATAGCGTTCGGTCAACGCCCGACATGCCCTGCTTGTTCCCGCGACCGACCACCTGTTTTCGATATCGATGTTTCGATCTGGGCCGCCAGACAATAGCGGACCGCACGGAAAAAGTCGCAATCACAACACAGTCGTGTCGGAACCGACAGGCAATCGACACGCACGCTTCCGTCGAGCTGTTACCTGTCCACGGTGTTGCATCGCAGGCGGACACGCTTTCGTAGAGTGTCCGGGTGGTTTCACTGATCACCGAAGGCACCTCGACCGATCCGCGAGGCCGTCCCTTCCTCCGCAGACGTATGCGCCCATGGCTGATTCTGGTCGCCGTGCTGGCCTTGATCTGCGCGACAGTGTGGATCAAGGCGTTGTCGACCCGCGGCGACGAGTACGCCGCGATGGCCTGCAACTCACCAAGCCCGGCGACCGGGCCGGACGCCGAACCTCAGCCTGCCCTGGGGCAGCGGGTCGGCCCCGGCCGGCTACAACAGGTGGAGCCCGCCCCCCTGGCGGAGACCAAGGTCCGCGTGCTCAACGCCAACAACCAGCGCGGCCAAGCCGCTCATGTGGCAGCCCAACTCGGCGACCTCGGCTTCGGCAGCGTGCCCGGCGATCCATACGGCAACGATTCGATATACGCCAACGGCGACCTCGAATGCACCGGGCAGATCCGGTTCGGGGTGAACGGCAGGCCCGCCGCGGCGGCGGTACAGCTGGCTGCTCCGTGCGCGGAGCTGATCGAGGACAAACGGGAAGACGACACCGTCGATCTGGTGCTCGGCTCGCTGTTCGGCGATGTGCAGCCCAACAACGACGCCGAGGAAGTGCTGCGTTCGCTGCGCAATCCCGCACCCGGCGAGGCCTCCATCGACTCCGACCTGCTCGCCGCCGCCCGGCACGCCCGCTGCTGATCGCTGTCGCCTGCCCGCTCGGTGCACACCGAGCGGGCAGGAATCCTCCTGTACACCGCGGATCAGGACTGCGGAATCGCGGCGCTGATACCCAGCCTGTCGAACAGTCCCAGCAGTTCCTTACCGATACCGGGGGCGGCGGCGACCACCAGCGCACCCGCCTCGCCCGGGGTGGCGGCCGACGGCACTTCCACCAGCGCCCCTGCCTCGGCGGCGATCAGCGCGCCCGCCGCCCAATCCCACGGGTTGAGCCCGTGCTCGTAGTGTGCATCGACCCGGCCCGAGGCGACCAGGCACAGATCGAGCGCCGCGGCGCCGATGCGGCGGATATCGCGGACGTGCGGAAGCAGTTCGGCGACCAGCTGAGCCTGTTCGGCCCGTCGTCGCACGTCGTAGCCGAAACCGGTGGCGACCAACGCCAGCTGCAGCGAATCCACCGGAGTGCACCGCAGCTGTTCGACCGCACCGGTGGCGGTGACGCGTTGCGCACCCAGACCCAGCGCCGCCCGGTAGGTCTCGGCGGCGGCCACGTCGACCACGGCGCCCGCCACCGAGCGCCCGCCGCGCATGGCCGCCACCGATACCGCGTAGGCGGGTATGCCGTACAGGAAGTTCACGGTGCCGTCGATCGGATCGACCACCCAGACCACCGCGTCGTCGGCTGCCGCGTCCAGGTCGCCGCCGCCTTCCTCACCGAGGATGTGGTCACCGGGACGCAACCGCGCCAGTTCGTCCCGGATCAGCTGCTCGGTTTCGGTGTCGACCACGGTCACCGGGTCGGTCGGGGTGCTCTTGGTTTGCACCGCGTCCCCCGCGCCGCGACCGTCGAAAACCTCCGGCCGTCGCGCGCGAACGTGCGCCGCGGCGGTTTCGGCCAGGTGCACCGCGATCCGGCGCAGCTCGGGCGCATCGGCGGGGACAGATGCGGCGTCGGTGGTGAGTGAGGGTATTTCCGGCACGCACTCCATCGGATCACAGTCCGCGAACCGGTGCAGCGGTGCGGGCACATTACTCTTGTCGTGCGCGACACAGCGCCGTCGTCGGGCACTCGTTCGCGCGCCCGCAGGCCGTCGCGAAACCCCGGTACGGCGCGGGGAAGACACCGGCCAGCAGAGAGAACGAGGAACCGTCATGTCCGCTCGGGGGCACGCATTCGGTATCGATATCGGTGGCAGCGGCATCAAGGGCGCCGCGGTGGATCTGGCCACCGGCGAACTTGTCCACCACCGCATCAAGATCCCGACACCGCATCCGGCAACCCCCAAGGCAGTAGCGGAGACGGTGGCGCGACTGGTCGCCGAGGCGGGCTGGGACGGGCCGGTGGGCATCACGCTGCCGTGTGTCGTGCTCGACGGTGTGGCGCATACGGCGGCCAACGTGGACCCCGCCTGGATCGGTACCGACGCCAGAACCCTGTTCGGCTCCGCTCTGGGCGGACGGCAGGTGACTGTGCTCAACGACGCCGACGCGGCCGGTCTCGCCGAGGACCGTTACGGCGCCGCAAAAGATTACGCCGGGCTGGTGATGCTGCTGACCTTCGGCACCGGTATCGGTTCGGCGCTGCTGTACCACGGCACCCTGGTCCCCAACAGTGAGCTCGGCCATCTGGAAGTGGGGGGCATGGAAACCGAACACCGCGCCGCCGCATCTGTCAAAGAGCGTGACGGCCTGTCGTACGAGCAATGGGCGGCCCGAGTGAGTACCGTGCTGATCGGCCTGGAGAACCTTTTCTGGCCGACCGTGTTCGTCGCCGGTGGTGGAATCAGCCGCGACGCCGATCACTGGATCCCGCTGCTGACCAACCGCACTCCGGTTATCGCCGCGGATCTGAAGAACACCGCGGGCATCGTCGGCGCGGCCATGGCCGTCGCGGCCGGAATCGCACCCTGAAGTTGCGCGCATCGCGGACGAAGGCACACTGGTTGGATCGTTACAATGGAACTGCCCGGCGGTGAGCCGGAAGAAACCCGACCGGCGCCTGCCGGTGAAACCCGACAGACCGCTCCGCCGGATATCTACTCTGGCGTGACGCCGCACGAGACCGTCACGAAAGGGCGTACGTGGTAGCCACGAATACCCGTCAGACAGCCGAATCGGCCGACGCCGACGCCGCAGAAGTCGCCGCAGCACGCCCGGCCCGTAAGGCTGCCGCGAAGAAGGCACCTGCCAAGAAGGCGCCGGCGAAGAAGGCCGCCGCAAAGAAGACGACCGCCAAGAAAGCAGCGAAGAAGGCACCCGCGAAGAAGGCGGGCGCCAAGAAGGCCACCGCCGCCGAGCCCGGTGCCGAGCAGGGTCTCGACGACGAGTCGATGGATGTGGCCGACCTCGGTGACCTGGAGGTGTCCGAGGAGGACCTCACCGACGAGGGCGAGGAACTCGTCGCCGACGTCGCCGAGGAAGAGGACACCGAGGAAGGCGCCGACGAGCCGACCGCAGCGGACAAGGCGTCCGGAGACTTCGTCTGGGACGAAGAGGAATCCGAGGCGTTGCGTCAGGCCCGTAAGGACGCCGAGCTCACCGCCTCGGCCGACTCGGTGCGTGCCTATCTCAAGCAGATCGGCAAGGTCGCGCTGCTCAACGCCGAGGAGGAGGTCGAACTCGCCAAGCGGATCGAGGCAGGCCTGTACGCGGCGGAGAAGATGCGCGAGTTCGCCGAGTCCGGTGAGAAGCTGCCTGTGGCGACACGCCGCGACTTCAACTGGATCATCCGGGACGGTAACCGAGCCAAGAACCATCTGCTCGAGGCGAACTTGCGCCTGGTCGTCTCGCTGGCCAAGCGCTACACCGGTCGCGGGATGGCGTTCCTGGACCTCATCCAGGAGGGCAACCTCGGCCTGATCCGCGCGGTGGAGAAGTTCGATTACACCAAGGGCTACAAGTTCTCCACCTACGCCACCTGGTGGATCCGCCAAGCCATCACCCGTGCCATGGCCGACCAGGCCCGCACCATCCGCATCCCGGTGCATATGGTCGAGGTCATCAACAAGCTCGGCCGTATCCAGCGCGAGCTGCTCCAGGATCTGGGCCGCGAGCCCACCCCGGAGGAACTGGCCAAGGAAATGGACATCACGCCGGAGAAGGTTCTCGAGATCCAGCAGTACGCGCGGGAACCCATCTCGCTGGACCAGACCATCGGCGACGAAGGCGACAGCCAGCTCGGCGACTTCATCGAGGACTCCGAAGCCGTGGTCGCGGTGGACGCGGTGAGCTTCACCCTGTTGCAGGATCAGCTGCAGTCGGTGCTGGAGACGCTGTCCGAACGCGAAGCGGGTGTCGTCCGGCTGCGCTTCGGCCTCACCGACGGCCAGCCGCGGACCCTCGACGAGATCGGCCAGGTGTACGGAGTCACCCGGGAACGCATCCGCCAGATCGAGTCGAAGACCATGAGCAAACTGCGCCACCCCAGCCGCTCCCAGGTGCTGCGCGACTACCTGGACTGAGCTACCGGTTTCCGCACTGCGCGGCCCGGCTCCTGGCCGGACACCGAGGTGTCCAGTGGGAGCCGGGCCGCGCGGCATTTCACCGCATTCTTTCCACTGCCGGACGGACAATGCGGGGCAGCCGTGCCGTGCCACATCAGCCGTCCCTGCTTCACGGCTGCGGATCGCGGTATTCGGCGAGGTCTGGGCCCTCGGGCAAACCGGACAGCAAGTCAGAGTTGTTCGGTATCCGGGAGCCGCGTGTAAGCCCTCGGCTCGGCGACCCATCTGCGTCAGGAACCAGCCGCGCGAAGCGGTCGACTCCGACGCCTCCTGCCCCCGGATCGTCACCTCAGCCGGTTGCCCTCCCGCGACACACCGGCCCGCGAAATCGACCGCGGCATAGTGTCGAACTCATCGGCTGCATGCGCGGGGGAGCGATCGTGCCGAGGTGCAGCACCCGCTCCGGACGCAGCCCGACGCCGGAGCGGTTACCCGAGTTCGGCGGGTGTCGCAGCGTCGCCGGTCCCCTCGTCCAGTGCCGGTGAGCGTGAGGTGTCTTTGAGGGCGACGCCCGAGCGGCCGAGCCGACGGGCGCCGGCGACCAGGCCCGCCACCACCTGCGCGGCGCTGCGGTAGCCGAGGCCGTCCGGCGGGTGAATATTCGACACGCAGTTGCGTTCGGCGTCGGTGCGGCCGGGGCGGGGCAGGTGGGTCAGGTAGATGCCCAGGCTGTCGGCGACCGATAGGCCGGGGCGCTCCCCGATCAGTACCAGCACCGTCGTCACGCCCGATGCGGCTGCGATGTGGTCACCGAGCGCGACCCGCGCCTGTGTGGCTATCACCGGTGGCGCGAACGAATAGTGCGGCGCAAGCTCGTCGATCAGCGCCGACAGCATTGCTGGACCATGCTCGGCCAGCGCGCGGGCCGACAGGCCGTCGGCGAGCACCACACCGATATCGGCCGGCTCGAAGGCTGGTACGCCGTGTCCACCGGGGCGCGTCCCAGCCGGACCCGAGCCGGCTCCCGCTCGACCGGCATGCGGGCCGGTCCCGGACACCGGCGTGCGATCGGCGATGGCCGGCGTAGGGAGCCGGTCCAGATGTTCCGGTTCTCTGCCCAGATCCGGTCTGCGGAGGTACTCGGCACGGTCGCGTGCCCGGCTGCGCACGTGTACCGGCTCCCCCAACCCGAGGGCGGCGAGTCGTTCGCTCAGGGCGGGGACGTCCAGCGGGGTGTGCACCGCATCGCGGGCGGCGGCGTGGGCAACACGAAACTCGAGTACCCGTGCGGTCGGCAATGCATCACCTGCGCGGCCGAGTCCGATTCTGGCTCGGGTGGTGGCGCGCAGTTGCGCCCAGAACACCTCCTCGTGCTCGTCGCCCTGTCGCTGCTGTGCTCCGCTGTCTCGGTCGCCGGTACTCATCGGGCTCCGGTCAGGGTGCGCAACGGTGAGATCAGCGGCGGAACGGGAAATATCCGGCCGGTATCGTCGAGCATCCCGAGACGGTTCAGCCAGGCCTCGAATTCCGGAGCGGGACGCAGCTGCAATACGCGGCGGGCGTAGAGGGCGTCGTGGAAGCTCAGGCTCTGATACCCGAGCATCACATCATCGGCGCCGGGGACTGCGATCACGAACGCACAGCCGGCTACGCCCAACAGGGTGAGCAGGGTGTCCATATCGTCCTGGTCGGCGTCGGCGTGGTTGGTGTAGCACACATCCACCCCCATCGGCAGCCCGAGCAGTGTGCCGCAGAAATGGTCCTCCAGACCGGCCCGGATGATCTGTTTGCCGTCGTAGAGGTATTCGGGACCGATGAAGCCGACCACGGTGTTCACCAGCAGCGGCCGCAGATCGCGTGCCACGGCGTAGGCCCTGGCTTCCAGCGTCTGCTGGTCCACCGGCTTACCGCCTGCGCCCAGGTGCGCCCCCGCCGACAGCGCCGAACCCTGCCCCGTTTCCAGATACATGACGTTGTCGCCGACGGTGCCGCGGCTCAGTTCCCGGCCTGCGGCGTTCGCCTCCCGTAGCAGCGAGATATTCACGCCGAAAGCCGAATTCGCCTGCTCGGTGCCTGCCACCGACTGGAACACCAAATCCACCGGTGCGCCCGCTTCGATCAGCCCGAGTGTGGTGGTGACGTGGGTGAGCACACACGATTGGGTGGGGATGTCGAAGCGGGTACGGATCTCGTCGAGCAGAGCCAGCAGGTCGGCCACGGCCTGCGGGGAATCACCGGCCGGGTTGATCCCGATCACGGCATCACCGCAGCCGAGCAGCAGCCCATCCAGGATGGCGGCGGCGATCCCGCGCGGCTCGTCGGTGGGATGGTTGGGCTGCAACCTGGTGGCCAAAGTGCCTGGGCTGCCGATGGTGGTGCGGAAACCGGACTGCACCCTGGCTGCTGCGGCGACGGCGATCAGGTCCTGATTGCGCATGATCTTGCTGACCGCGGCCACCATTTCCGGTGTCAGCCCGGGCGCGATAGAGCTCAGTGTCGCTACCGGGTCGCCGGAGCCGTCCCCGGCCGCGACCGTGAGCAGCCAGTCGCGCAGCCCGCCGACGGTCAGATGGGCGATGGGGCCGAACGCGGTGCGGTCGTGGGTGTCGAGGATCAGCCGCGTCACTTCGTCGTCCTCGTAGGGGACGACGGGCTCCTCGAGCAGCGTGCTCAGCGGCAGCTCGGCCAGCGCCCATTGTGCGGCGGCCCGCTCGGCATCGGAAACGGCTGCGCACCCGGCGAGTTCGTCGCCGCTGCGGCGCGGGCTGGCCTTGGCCAGCAGCTCGATCACACCGTCGAACTGATAGGTGACACCGCCCAGGCGCTGTGTGTAACCGGTCATCGCAGATTCCGTTCCGGGCAGGCCGCGACCATCGCAGCTGCCATCAGGGCGAGACCGGTAGCGGCGATACCGACGCACGTGCGAAACGAGCGCGATGACCGCGACTTACCCACACGCAACGGGTAGCAGCCGGATATCGTCGTTCGAGAGTGGACGGCGGGGCCAGGCACTGCCATGGCAACAGCATGCACCTTCGCCGGTGGGCGAGAGCGGTTTTCCGGCTATACCGCGGTCAGCAGCGCAGCACGGGATCAACGCCGGCCGCTGCGTCAGGCGCCCGCTACCGCGCCCGGGTTGCGGCGGATCATCGCGACCAGCGGTTCGATCACACGCGCCAGGACGGGGCCGAGCACCGCCATCAGGAGCACATAGGCCGTCGCCAAGGCCGCCAACCGGCCGTCGACGCTGCCGCTGACCACGGCGAGACCCGCGATGACGATGGAGAATTCGCCGCGCGCGACCAAGGCTGCCCCCGCACGGGCCCGGCCGAGGGTGCGGATGTCCTGCCTGGCCGACGCCCACCACCCGGTGCCGAATTTGGTCACGGTGGTGACCGCGGCCAGCGCGACCGCCCAACCGAGCACCGGGGGTATGGCCGTCGGATCGGTGTTGAGGCCGAACGCCACGAAGAAGATCGCGGCGAACAAATCACGCAACGGTTCCAGCAGCCGCACCGCTTCTCGCGCAGTGGAACCGGAGATCGCGATACCGAGCAGAAAGGCTCCGACCGCCGCGGAGACGTTCAATGCCGACGCCGCGCCGGCCACCAGCAGTGCCGCGCCGAGCAGTTTGAGCAGGAACACCTCGCGGTTGGTACTGTCGACGACCGTCGACACGTACCGTCCGTAGCGCAGGGTCACCATCAGCACAACGGCCACCGCGGCCAGTGCCGCCGCCAGCGATTCGAACCCGCTCAGCAGGCTCAGCCCGGCCAGGATGGTGGTGAGCACCGGCAGATACACCGCCATCATCAGATCCTCGAACACCAGGATCGACAGCACCACCGGCGTTTCCCGGTTACCGAGACGTCCCAGATCGTCGAGTACCTTCGCCGCGATACTGGACGAGGATATGTAGGTGACACCGCCCAGAATGAGCGCGCCGACCGGCCCCCAGCCGAACAGCAGCGCCACCGCGGCGCCCGGTGCGGCGTTGGCGACGATATCCACCAGGCCCGCGGGCCAGGACCGCCGCATACCTGTCATCAGTTCTGCCGCGGTGTATTCCAGCCCCAGCAGGAGCAGCAGTAGGACGACGCCGATCTCGCTCGCGATCTCGCCGAACTTGTCGGCCGCGTCCAGTGCGAGGAATCCGCCGTGGCCGAAGGCCAGACCGCCCAGCAGGTACAGCGGTATCGGCGACATCCCGAAGCGTCCCGCCGCCCGCGCGCAGATACCGAGCACGAACAGGATCGCGCCCAACTGCATGAGGGCGGGCGCGGTCGTGGCCACCGGACTCAGCCGTGAGCGAGGAGCTTCGTCGCGGCGTCCAAGCCTTCGGGGGTACCGACGACCACCAGCAGGTCACCTGCGGTGAAAGTGAAATCAGGTCCCGGCGACGGGTGCAGCTGACCCGCCCGCAGCACCGCGACGATGGAGGCTTTGGTGCGGGTTCGCATACCGGTCTCACCGAGGGTGCGACCCCCGTAGGGGGATTGGTCACCGATCGGCAATTGCCGGGTGGTGATACCCGGTAGATCCCGTTGGCCGTCCTCGAGGTTGGACACCAGCTGCGGTGCGCCGAGCAGATTGGCCAGAGCGGCTGCTTCATCAGTGCTCAACGGAACCTGCGCCGCGCACGCGTCTGGATCTTCGAGCTTGGACACGATCAGGTCGATATCGCCGTCGCGATGAGCAACGACACCGATCCGGCGGCCGCACTTCACCTCGAAGTCTTTTCGCACCCCGATTCCGGGTAGCGCAGTGACATCGACGTTCACAACTCCAGCCTAGCCCCCGCCGAGCCGGGGTACCGCCGCCCCACGAATCACCGTTGATGCCCGCGATGGCGCGTCCATCCGGCCATGCCGTCGACATGCCCGGCCAGGAACGCATCGCTACCGACAGCAACTGTTGCACCCGCTGACCCGACAGGACCCGGGACAGCATGAGCGCTGATACGGCGACCACCACCGCGCTGGACAGGCCCTGCCTCCTGGCGCCGGACCGAGCGGAGGCAGGAGGCACGCCCCAGCCTGACTCCAGCAGTTGGGCACGGACGTCCCTGGCGGAGCGGGCTCATCACTTCGATGGACCCGCCGCACGAATCGGTGTGCTGTGATGAGGGGGTGAGGTACTGGTCGGCGCTCTCAGCGGCCGCGCAGGACGCGCTGATCGCCGGTGTCGCGTTCGCCATCGGCGCCGGGCTGTATCTGTCCGGTCTGTATCCGATGACCGGTCCGGTGGACGAAACTTCGCTGGCGGTGCGGTTCGGACTGCTCGCACTGTTGTGCGGCGTGACACTGCTGCGCCGCCGGAGGCCGATATGGGCGCTGGTGGCCGGGCTGGTTCCGCTGGGAATCGATATCGCGCTCGGGGCGACACTGCCGATGAGCATCGTCTATTCGGATCTGATCTATGCGGCCGTGTTGTATTCGACGCGGCGTCAGTCCCGGTTCGTGGTCGGCACCGGCGTCGTGCTGTCGCTGGCCGCGGTGGGGGCAACGCTGGTGGTGACCGGCGATTGGCGAGTGACAGCGCTGGTGCTGGTTATCGCTTCGACGCTCGTCGGCACGTCGATGTGGTGGGCGCTGTCGGTGCGAGCGCACAAGGAAACGGCTCAGGCCGAACGCGCCCGGGCCCACGCGTTGGCGCTGGTGGCGGAATTGGATCGCCGGGCCGCCGTAGCCGACGAACGCAAAATGATGGCCCGCGACCTGCACGATGTTATCGCCGGCCAGTTGTCGGCGATTGCCATCCAGTCCGAGGCCGCGCTCGGGGTGCTGGCGCGGTCCGGGACCGGCCCGGAACTGGCCCCCATCATCGGCTCCATCCGTTCCAGCAGTGTGGATGCGCTGCGGGAGATGCGCACCATGATCGGGTTGCTGCGACGCGACGACGGGGTAGCGGATCTGGCCGCCCCGAGTGGGCTGGCGCAGCTGTCCCGGCTGGTGGAAACCACCCGTGCGACCGGGACCCTGGTGCGGGTGAATATCCGCGCCGACGACGCCGAACCGGCAAGCGCGGTCGACCAGGCCGCGTACCGCATCGTCCAGGAGGCGCTGACCAACTCCATGAAGCACGCACCGGGGCAGGAGATAAGCATCGATGTGAGCGCCGATCAGAGCACGGTGACCCTGTCGGTGCGCAATACGTTGCCCGCCGACCGGCCACCCCGGGAGCCGGGCAACGACCCGCGCATCGGACACCGCGGCCTGGTGAACATGCGCGAACGGGCCACCGCGCTGGGGGGAACGTTTCATGCCGGGGCGGAGCCCGGCGGCTGGGCGGTACATGTGCGCTTGCCTGCCACCCCGGCGGCCGAGCCCGCGGAGGTCGCGTTATGACGGTTGGGGCGATCCGGGTGCTGCTCGCCGACGATCACGGCGCCATCCGCGCCGGTCTCCGGATCATCCTCGACGGCGCAGAGGGGATCGAGGTGGTCGGGGAGGCTGCGGACGGTGACGTCGCGGTCGCCCAGGCCAGGGCGCTGCGCCCGGATGTGGTGCTGATGGACATCCGGATGCCGGGCGTGGACGGTATCACCGCAACCACCCGCATCACCGCCGACAACCTGGCCAAGGTGCTCGTTCTCACCACCTTCGACCTCGACGAATACGTGTTCCGGTCCTTACGCGCCGGGGCGTCCGGTTTCGTGCTCAAGTCGGTGTCCGGGCAGGCGCTGGTGGACGCGGTGCGCCGGGTCGCCGCGGGTGACGGTGTGCTGGCGCCGGAAGTCACGCGCACAGTGATCGAGGCGTTCGCCACCGCTCCCGCCGAGAGAGAGCCACCGCAACCCGACGGGCTCGCCGATCTGACCGACCGGGAACGCGAGGTGTTCGACTGTCTGGGCGCGGGCCTGTCCAATGCCGAGATCGCCGCACACCTGTTCATCGGTGAGACGACGGTGAAAACTCACGTCTCGCGGGTGCTGACCAAACTCGGGTTGCGTTCCCGCGTGCAGGCCGCGATCCTCGCCGGGCAGGTCGGCGACCGGCGGCGGCCGCACGGTCGCGACTCAGTCCGGTAGCCGGGGGAATCGCCCGTCGGGTCCGGGCCGGTATTCCTCGACCGCGATGACCGCCGCGACGGGCAACGGCCCGTACAGATGCGGGAACCGCATATCCGGATCATCGGACGGCGCACCCGGCTCCCATTTCACGGGTGCGCCCAGCCGCGCCGGATCCAGTCGCAGCAGCACGAGGTTGGTGCGGCCCGCGAACAACCGGCCGGCGGGCAGATGCACCTGCCATGGTGCGGACAAATGCACGAAGCCTTCGGTGGCCAGCGATGCGGGCCGATGCGCGCCGGAGTGCCGGGCATGCAACCATTCTGTGGCGGTACACAGATGAACCAGGGTGTGAGTGTCATAGGTCACGGGTATTCTCCGGAGGACAACTACATCGGGCCTGTTCGAGTGGGTGATATTCGCCGGGTGTCGCGACAGGGCCGTGGATGTTCGCCCAGAGCGGAAATCCCTGGTCATGTTAGTGAAAACACATCGATTCCTGTGCGGGAACAAAGCCCCCGTCCCGAACGTCTGACAGAGTAGTCATACCACTGCTGGGAAGTAGCGGAAGCGAGCCCGCGGAGTGTCCACGGGCCTCACACCAGGTGAACGGTTTGTGTGCCGGGAGCCAGGACGGAGGAGTCATGCCAGGAACCCTGACAAGCACCCCACTGACCGCGGTCGATCGTTGCGACCGTTGCGGGGCGGCTGCCCGTGTGCGTGCCGTTCTGCCCGCAGGTGGCGAGTTGCTCTTCTGCCAGCACCACGCGAACGAACATATGGATCGGCTGCGCGAGCTGGATGCCGTTATCGACACGGAATCCGCTCCGGCGCTCTGACTCGTCCTCGCGTCCGACACAACAGCATCGAACAACAGAACACCGTCAATCCGCAGCGGGCGACCCATCGGGCGCCCGCTGCGGTCGTTGTCGGGAGAGGATGCCGTCCAGCAGCCTGGCCAGCCCGTATTCGAAGTCCCCTTCCGGGTCGCCCGGCGCTTGATACAGCTCACCGACCACGGTGCCGACCCGCGACGACAGTGGGAACTCGGCGGCGGGCATCACCTGGGTGAGCAGCGGCCCGTGCACCTCCCACCAGCGCGCGTCGCTCAGCTGCTCGGCGCTGCGCCGCGCGGCCAGTGTCATCCGGGCGTTGCCGATCGCGAACTCCGACAGCACCGCGATCACCCGGTCCATCTCGACATCTGTGAAGCCGATACCGTCCACTGCCGCCAACCGCCGTTCGTACCGGCGCATCCGGCCCGGTCCCAGTTCCAGCCGCCACGGCGACACCTCGAGCAGCCACGGATGCGCAAGCAGTTCGGCGCGCGCCTGGCGGGCGATAGTCGCCAAGCGTTCCCGCGCGGGCCGGTCCCTCGGGATCTCTTCGTCCTCGAAGGCGACCGCGTCGGCCATCAGGATGGTCAGCGCATCCTTGCTCGGGACGTAGGTGTACAGGCTCATGGGCCGGAGTCCGAGCTCGGCGGCGACCGCACGCACCGAGACCTTGTCGTAGCCGTCCCGGTCGGCGAGCGCTACCGCTGCGGCGACGACCTCGTCGACACTCACCGTCTGTTTGGGTCCGCGCCCGCCCGGCCGCGGTGGGAGTTCGTGACGCCAGAGCAGGCTCAGCAGCCTGCTCACCTCGTCGGCGCCGGGTTCGCTCATCGGTCTCCTCCAGGCGGCATCTCGGGAATCGGACGCGGTGGAACAAAGTCGATACGGCGTACGTTGTTCCAACATACTCCGTACGGCATACGTTGATCTTGGGAGGGCGCACTGTCCAGCACACAAGCCACCTACCTGCCCGACCTGCACATGTTCGCACTGTGGACATGGACGGGCAGCGCACCAGGACAGCCGCCGCGCGGCGCCGGAGTAGCGGCCACGATCCCGCTTGCGATTCCGACCGGAACCCTCGCGCAGGCCAGGGCAGGCAGCGCGGCTGTCGCAGTCACCGACGTCGAGTGCACGCTACTTGAACCAGACGAGCTCAGCGCCGCGAGCATCGACTCCCTGAGCGCCTCGGTCGATGCCTGGCGCCGCGCGCTGACCGGTGACGACACACCGCCGCTGCCCACGGCCGCGCACGCGGTACCCGATGCGGCAGGCACGTCCGTCGTCTCCGCCGCGTATGCCCACACCGTCTTGCGGGCCACCACGACCGTCAACGAGGAACTCCGCGACCTGCTGAAAACACAGCTGCGCCCCTACCAGGCACGCGGTATCGGCTGGCTGCACGAAGCCACCGCCCGGCACGGCGGGGCGATTCTCGCCGACGAAATGGGGCTGGGAAAGACAGTGCAAACCATCGGGTTCCTCCTCGGGCGCGCCGAGGCGGGGCCGCAACTGGTGGTGTGTCCGACATCGCTGGTGGGCAACTGGGTGCACGAGATCGAACGGTTCGCACCCGGCCTGCGCGCACGGGCCTGGCGCGGCGGCGCGCTCGACGTGGCGCCGGGGAGCGTCGTGGTCGCCGGATATCCCACCATACGACTGCACGGCCATCTGCTCACCGCACCCGCCTGGTCGACGGTGGTGTTCGACGAAGCTCAGGCATTGAAGAACCCGCGCACCCAGGTATCGAAAGCCGCCAGGGCGATCACCGCGGAGGCCGTCGTCGCGTTGACCGGCACCCCGGTGGAAAACCATCTCGAGGAACTGTGGGCGCTGCTGAACCTGACCGCGCCACGACTGTTCGGGCATCGCGCCCAATTCCGGCGGCGGTTCGCCAAACCCATCCAGGAAGGCTCGGCGAACGCGTCCGCCCGACTGCGCGACGCGATCGAACCGGTACTGCTCGGCCGCCGCAAAGCTCAGGTCGCCGCGTCGTTGCCTGCCAAGATCCACACCGATCTGCTGTGTGATCTGACAGTCGAACAGCAGCAGCTCTACGACCAGTTGCTCGACCGCGCCGCAGACGACGGTTTCGGCCATGGCACGCAGCGGCAGAGCCGGGTGCTGGCCGCGCTCACCGCGCTCAAACAGGTCTGCAACCATCCGGGGCTGATCACCGGTGAGCTGGGTGAGGTCGCCGGACGCTCCGGGAAGCTCGACCTGTGCACCGATATCGTCGCCAGCAATCTCGACAACGATTCTCCCACCCTGATATTCACCCAGTACCGGCAGACCGGCGAGCTGCTGGTGCGGCATCTGGGCGAGCAGTTCGGGATCACCGTGCCGTTCTTCCATGGCGGGCTGAGCTCGGCAGAGCGGGCTGGGATCGTCTCGGCCTTCCAAGCCTGCGACGGCCCACCGGTGCTGGTGCTGAGCCTGCGGGCGGCGGGGACCGGGCTCACCCTGACCCGCGCCGCCGACGTCATCCACTTCGACCGATGGTGGAACCCGGCGGTGGAGGCCCAGGCCTCGGACCGGGCGCACCGGATCGGGCAGACCCGAACCGTCACCATCACCACCTTGACCTCGGCCACCACCGTGGAGGAGCACATCGCAAGCATGCAGCAGCGCAAATCGGCGCTGACCGACCTCGGCGACGCGACCGGTATCGCCGAACTGGCCCGCCTCGACGACGAGCAGCTGCTCGACATCCTGCGCCGCAAAAGGGAGAACTGATGGCCGACAACGAGTTCGGATACACCGCCTGGGGTATGGGCTGGGTACGGCTGGCCGAACCACTGCGCCAGACCCGTCCCGACCCACTGCTGCCCCGCGCCCGCAGTATCGCCCGCAACAATGGTGTCCGGGCCGAGATCGAGGGCCACATCGTTCGCGCCCATATCCATCGGGGCGGGCAGGCGTCGGTCACCCATCTGGAACTGGCGCCGCTGCCACGAACCGCGATCACCACCATCGCGAAAGTGCTCACCCCGGAACCGGCGATCCTCACCGACGAGATGCACCGGGCCGTCGTCGATGCGGGAGTCGATCCGGCCCCGGCGTTGGCTGCCGCCGATTGTTCCTGCTCGGCGCGCACCTCGCGGTGTGTGCATGTGCTGGCCACGCTGTACGAGATGGCACGCCGAGTCGATGAGAACCCGCGGCTGAGCCTGGACGCACAAGGGTACGGTTCCACGCTCCCCGGCGACGAAGACGAGGGTCCCGCGCCCGAACAAGCTCGCTGGACGCCGATCAACACCCTCGACACCGTTACCTATTTCACCGCGCCCGCCGGATAGGCGCCTGTTCAGGCGTTCGTGCCGCCGTCCACGGTGAGCGTCGCGCCGGTGATGCTGCGACCCGACGGTCCCGCGAGGAACGCGATGGCGGCGGCGATATCGTCGGCCGTGCCGTAGCGTCCCAGTGCGGTGAGCTCGATCTGGGTTTCCGCATCGGGGCCGGTGGCGGGGTTCATATCGGTTTCGGTCGAGCCGGGCTGCACCAGGTTCACCGTGATACCGCGTGGCCCGAGCTCTCGCGCCAGTGCTTTGGTATAGCCGTTGAGCGCGGATTTGCTGAGGTTGTAGAGGGTGATGCCACCGAACGGGGCGTGTTCGGAGAGGTTGCTGCCGATGCTGACGATCCGGCCGCCTTCGCCCATGTGATCGAGCGCGGCCTGTCCCGCGACGAATGCGGCGCGGGCGTGGATGGCCAGTGCCCGGTCGATCTCGTCGATGGTGAACTCCTGGTAGGGCTTGGCCGGGAAGATGCCCGCATTGTTGACCAGGATGTCCAGTCCGCCCAGGGCACCCGCGGCCTGATGCACCGCGTCCCTCACCTCCGCCGCGGCGGCACTGTCGGCGCGGAGAGCAACGGCGCGCCTGCCCAGCGCCTCGATCTGGGCGGCCACCGATTTCGCCTGGGCTTCGGAGTTCTGGAATGTCAACGCCACATCGGCGCCCTCGGCGGCGAGCCGTCGCGCGATGGCCGCGCCGATCCCCCGGCTGCCGCCGGTCACCAGTGCCACCTTGCCCGTCAGATCCGACATCGGTAATCCCTTCAATTTTGTGTTGACCGATACATAAATAGTGAACCCTGTGGATGCCCGAACCGTCAAGCGGTATATTTACCGATCGACACAGAAAGGTTCTGCCATGGCCGACCGGGGACGACCGCGCGCATTCGACCGCGATGTGGCTCTGCGACGTGCCATGGAAGTGTTCTGGGAACACGGTTACGAGGGCACCTCGATGACCGATCTGACCTCGGCCATGGGTATCAACTCCCCCAGTCTGTACGCGGCGTTCGGCGGTAAAGAAGCACTGTTCCGGGAGACGATCGAGCTGTACTGCCGCTGCGAGGGCGGCGCCACCGAGCGCGCACTGCGCGAGGAGCCCACCGCCAGAGCCGCCATCGAGGCGATGCTGCGCGACAACGCCGCCACCTACACCGCATCCGACAAACCGCACGGCTGCATGGTGGTGCTGGCCGGATCCACCTACACCACCCGTACCGAAAGCGTCCGCGAATTCCTCGTCGACAAACGCAAGGAGACCAGCACCGATATCCGTCGCCGCCTCGACCGCGGTATCGCCGACGGCGACCTCCCCGCAGGCACCGATACCGAGGCCCTCGCCACCTTCTACACGACCGTCCTGTACGGGTTGTCCATCCAGGCCCGCGACGGGATGTCACCGGCCGAACTCACCCGCTCCATCGACTGCGCCATGGCTGCCTGGCCCTCGTCACCGCGCGAGGAACACAGCGGTACTCCCATCATGGGCTGACGAACGACGACACTCACCCGTCTTCCCGCTCTGAACACAAGACCCTTGGCGAATGCGCAGCAGCGGCGATTGCGATCACGTCGATGCCCCAACAGATCACTTCTCAGAACGGGCTCACCGCATCGGGGCGCTACGGCACGATCTGACGATACCGCCGGAGCCGTTGCATTTCTCGAGGGTGCGGCAGACCGTAGACCACCGGTGCGGCCCCCACACCATGGGCTGCAACACGAACACCTGAACCGGCGGCATACCCCGGCAGGTGCTTCGGCACGGGTGACCAGGACGAGGGGACGCTCGGCCCGCCGCGCCATCCGTAGCCCGAACTCGCGGCCGATTCGATGAGGATGCGGGCAGAGCGAAGGTCCGGCCAGTGGCCCTGCGGATTCGGCAGGACCGTCACGCCGGTACAGCGGCGCTACATCCGGCGCAGGGCGGCGATACGTTCGCCCAGCTGTTCGGCCGTGGCCAGCGCGGTCGGTGGCCCGCCGCACTGGCGGCGCAGTTCGCCATGGATGACGCCATGCGGTTTGCCGGTGCGGTGGTGGTGCATGGCGACCAGGCTGTTGAGTTCGCGGCGCAGTTCGCCGAGCCGGTCGGCGGTGGCGACACGCTCGGCGGAGGTGGCGACCTGCAGGGAGGACTCAGGGGATGCCTGACTGCGGTCGGCGATCTGGCGGGCCTGACGCTCCCGCAGCAGCGCGCGCATCTGCTCGGCGTCGAGCAGCCCCGGGATGCCGAGGTAGTCGGCCTCCTCGTCGCTACCCGCGAAAGTCGCGGTCCCGAACGAAGACCCGTCGTAGATCACCCGATCCAGTTCGGCGTCGGCAGCCAACGCCACGAACGGTTTGTCGTCCTCGCCGGGTTCGTCCTGCTGTTTGTTGGCCTGGATCAGCAGTTCGTCGTCGAGACCGTTCTTTTCCCGATGCGGTTTGCCGATCACGTGATCGCGCTGCACCTCGAGTTGCGCGGCCAAATCCAGCAGCACCGGGACCGAAGGCAAGAACACACTCGCCGTCTCCCCCGGCCTGCGGGCTCGCACGAAACGGCCGATGGCCTGCGCGAAATACAGCGGGGTCGCCGCGCTGGTCGCGTAGACGCCGACAGCCAGCCGCGGCACGTCGACCCCCTCGGACACCATGCGCACCGCGACCATCCACGGCTGGGTACCCGCGGCGAACTCCCCGATCCGCGCCGAGGACGTCGGGTCGTCCGACAGCACCAGCACCGGCGGGTTGCCGGTGAGATGTTCCAGCAGTTCGGCATAGGCGCGGGCGCGTTCCTGATCGGTGGCGATCACCAGCCCGCCCGCGTCGGGTATACCCGCGGCACGCAACTGCCCCAGCCGCATATCGGCAGCTCGCAGCACCGCCGACATCCAGTCACCGGCAGGGTCGAGCGCGGTCCGCCACGCTCGCGCGGTCTGCTCGGCGTTCAGCGGTTCGCCCAGCCGCGCCGAATACTCCTCGCCCGCGCTGTCACGCCAGTGCGCTTCACCGGAGTAGGCGAGGAACACCACCGGCCGCACGACTCCATCGGCGAGCGCCTCGGCGTACCCGTAGGTGTGGTCGGCGCGGGAACGCGGCAGCCCGGCTTCGTCCGGTTCGTAGGTGACGAACGGGATCTGGCTGTCGTCGCTGCGGAACGGGGTACCGGTCAACGCGAGTCTACGGGTGGCGTCACCGAATGCTTCGGCGACGGCGTCACCCCAGCTCTTCGCATCACCGGCGTGGTGGATCTCGTCCAGGATCACCAGGGTGCGACGGTTCTCGGTGCGCACCCGGTGCCGGAACGGATGCGCAGCCACCTGCGCATAGGTGACGACAACACCGTGATAGTCGCCGGAGGTGCCCCCGGTGCTGTTGGAGAACCGCGAATCCAGGGCGATACCGGAACGGGCCGCCGACTGCGCCCACTGGTGCTTGAGGTGTTCGGTCGGTGCAACCACGGTGACCTGATCGACGGTGCGGTCGGCCAGCAATTCGGCGGCGACCCGCAGCGCGAAGGTGGTCTTCCCCGCGCCAGGCGTGGCGACCGCAAGGAAGTCGCGCGGTGTGGTCGCAAGGTACTTGGTGAGAGCGCGCCGCTGCCAGGCGCGGAGCGTCGCGCCCGACGCCCTGCTCGGCGCTCCCTCGGGAGCAGTAACGCCGTCCGACCCAGTCACGCAGAAGACAGTAACCGGACCGACCCGCGTGTCGCCAAACCGACGCGGCGGGGGCGATCGGGGTCACAAACCGCACCGCTGACGCCGCGACCGGGGGAGAGCCACCTGCTGTTCGCCGCCCGCAAGGCCGTGGCGAGGGCAGGGTTGTCGGCATGCGCGGGTCGCGTACGCAATGCTGGAGACATCATGAGCAGCAACCGGACCGATGGCGGCGCCACCTCGCCCGCGGCCGTGCGGCGATGCGCCGCACGGGTCCGGCGTGCGCTCCACCGGGTCTGGCAGCTGATCGTGCGCGTCGCGGTCAAGGCGTGGGACGACTCGATCTTCGGCAAATCCGCGGCCGCCGCGTTCTGGCAGACCATGTCACTGGCGCCGCTGCTGCTCGGCCTGCTCGGCAGCCTCGGCTACGTCAGCAACTGGTTCGGACCCGACACCCTCGACATCGTGGAGTCGAAGATCCTCACCTTCAGCCGCGACCTGTTCAGCCCGAGCGTGGTGACGGACCTGATCGAACCCACCGTGCGCGATGTACTCGGGCGCGGACGCGCCGCATTCGTCTCGGTCGGTTTCGTCCTGTCGTTATGGGCCGGTTCTTCGGCGATGGCGACCTTCGTCGACGCGATCGTGGAGGCCCACGACCAGCAGGACGCCAGACACCCGGTGTGGCAGCGGATCTTCGCGCTGCTGCTGTATGTGCAGTTCCTGGTGGCGGCGGTGTTCATCCTGCCGCTGATCGCGCTTGGTCCGGTGCTGATCGGGCGCGCGCTCCCCGATAGCTGGCGAGAGCCCGGTCTGCGGCTGATCGACGGGTTCTACTACCCGGGTGTGGGACTGGTGCTCATCGTGGGGCTGACCACGCTGTACAAACTGGCGTTGCATCGGACGCTGCCGTGGCACCGTTTATTCGGCGGCGCACTGCTGGCCGGTGTGTTCTTCATGGCGGCCAGCGAGGGATTGCGCCGGTATCTGGGCTGGGTCACCCGCACCGGTGTCAGCTACGGGGCGTTGGCGACCCCGATCGCGTTCCTGCTGTTCACGTTCTTCCTCGGCTTCGCGGTGATCCTCGGCGCGGAGTTCAATGCGGCCGTGCAGGAGTTCTGGCCGGCGCGAGCCACCCGGATGGAACAGCTGAAGGCCTGGCTGGCGCGAAGGGCCGAGGCCAAGCAGCGAGCAATGGAGCAGGGCCCGGCA
This sequence comes from Nocardia donostiensis, assembly GCF_002081715.1. GTDB lineage: Bacteria > Actinomycetota > Actinomycetes > Mycobacteriales > Mycobacteriaceae > Nocardia > Nocardia donostiensis. Next base: position 91,263 of record NZ_MUKP01000005.1, read on the forward strand.
ACAGAGGCGAGCCGCCCACGATCCGGCTCCGAGCGGACCGAGAAACCGAGGCCGGCGGAAACGACCCGATCGCCGCACATGACCACCCGGCAGCGTTGACTTCGCCGTGCGCCGCCGCCTCGCACAGGCCCGGGCACACACGGTCGTCTCAGGACGGACCCGCGCCGCGCCCCAGGCGCATTACGCAGGCGAGGACGCACTGCCTTGCAGCGCCGAACTGCTCATCGAGGTCGACCTCGGCCCTGCTTCCGGCAGCACTACTGCGGCGCGTATGCCGTGCAGTGCACCGCGCGGATCTGCCCGCCACGCTCATCGACGCCACGCGCCGCGCGGGAACCGACCTGGTGACCACAGCGCGATGTCACCACCGAAGGCCCGGCAAGCGGCGATCGGACGGCGAGAAATCAGAGGAATCAGTCGCCCTTGCGGAGGCCCTCGTAAACCTTCTTGCACTCCGGGCATACAGGCGAGCCCGGTTTCGCCGAGCGGGTCACCGGAAAGACCTCACCGCACAGCGCGACGACATGGGTACCCATGACCGCGCTCTCGGCGATCTTGTCCTTCTTGACGTAATGGAAAAACTTCGGGGTGTCGTCGCCCGTAGTCTCGTCGGTGGTGGTATCGGGGCGAACCAGAGTATCGGTACTCACGGCTCCCATGATGCCGCATCCGCGCGGATGGTTCACCCGGCACCGCCGGTACCCGTGTGTGCGCCCCGGCGTCCGCAGTGGAAGACTCGAGGTATGCAGCAGCACGGCGATTCCCCCGATGCCGGTGCGGGCGACCACGGTGACCGGTTCGGCATATCTTCGCCTGCCCGGCCCCGCCGTTCTTCCGGCTATTTCCCCGGCGATGACAAGCACCCCGCGCTGATCACCGAAGCGGCGCCCTCGCTGGACGACCAGCGCCGCGCCCGGGTACGCCGGTACACGATCCTCATGGCCTTCCGGATCCCGGCTCTGGTCCTGGCCGCGGTCGCCTACAGTGCCTTCGGCAATGCGCTGATCTCGCTCCTCATCATCCTGGCTTCCGTCCCGCTGCCCTGGATCGCGGTCCTGATCGCCAACGACCGCCCGCCCCGGAGTAAGAACGAGCCGAGCCGCTGGGACCGGCCACGCAAGGCGATCGAGTCCCGGCCGAACAACGCCATCGACGGCTGACATCCGAACGGCCCGGCCGACGACCGCGCAGCCCCGGCCAGTCGAGGGCTGTGTGGTGGCGGAGGTGGCAGAGTACCGATGTGCCTATGAACCCCTCGGCTGTCGGATCACCGCTCACCGCGCTGTGCCCTCGTCTGCGTGACGCGCTCGTCCGGGTCGGATACGACGCGGACACCCTGCTGGCAGCGCTCGGGCCGGACGCACACGCCGCGCTCGGACGTTCGGAACCTGTCCCGGTGCGCCGCGCCGCCGAGAACGCAGGTGAGCTCGGCGTGCTGATCCGGCTGCTGTTACTCGGCGACACCTTGCCGGAAGAACTGGTCGCGGCGGCGTTCGCACCCGTTTCCGTCGACGAGTCGGTGGCGGCCGGGTTGCTCGACCGCGACGGCGGCCTGGTGCGGGCCGCCCTGGACCTGCGCCCCCTCGATACCGGTGCCGGAACCAGGTGGATCCTGTCGGATCTGGACGATTCGATGCGCAGGCGCACCCTCACCACCGATCATGTGCTCGGCGTCGGGCATGCATCACTGTCACTGCTGCGCGCAACCCCGACCAGCCGGGTCGGGTCGGTGCTCGATCTGGGAACCGGTTGCGGTGTGCAGGCCGTGCACGCCGCCTCCTACGCCGACCGGGTCACCGCCACCGATATCAACCCCCGCGCATTGTGGCTGGCCGAAGCGACCGCCGCGCTCAACGATATCGATCTGGAACTGCTGGAGGGCTCCTGGTTCGAGCCGGTGGCCGGGCGACGGTTCGACCAGGTCGTGGCCAACCCACCGTTCGTGGTCGGTCCGGCGCGGATCGAGCACACCTACCGCGATTCCGGCCTGTGGCTCGACGGCGCAAGCGAGCTGGTGATCTCCCGAACCCCCGAACTGCTCGCACCGGGCGGGACTGCGGCGATGCTGGCGGCATGGGTGCACCGCGACGGTGCGGACTGGCGGCAGCGGGTGTCGGGGTGGCTGCCCGCATACGGTATCGACGCCTGGGTGGTGCAGCGCGATATCGCCGACCCGGCCCTGTATGTGGGAACGTGGCTGCGCGACGCCGGGATGGACCCGCGCGACGAGGACGCCCAACACCGCGCCCAGCAGTGGCTGGAGGCGCTGGCGGCGGCCGAGATCACCGGTATCGGGTTCGGCTTCGTATACCTACGCGCCATCGACGGCCCCACCGAACTGCTTGCCGAAGACCTCACCCACGTCTTCAGCGACCCACTGGGCGACGAGGCGACCGCCTATTTCCAACGATCGGCCTGGCTGCGCGCTGTCGCCGCCGCCACCGACCTGGCCTGGTCGGCCAGATACCGGGTAGCGGACACGACGGCGCTGGAACGGGTGTACCTACCCGGCCCCGACGGATGGGCGCAGCGGGTGGCGCGGCTGCACCGCGGAGACGGGCCACGCTGGCAACACGAAGTGGACGAGACGACCATCTCGTTACTGGCGGGAATGCGACCGGATGGGCTGCCGTTATACGAACTGATCGAACTGCTGGCACTCGCCCACGGATCCGAAACCGTGACGCCGGAGTTCGCCGCCGATGCGTTGAATGTGGTGACCGGGCTGGTTCGGCACGGTCTCATCTCTCCCGTATAGGACGCCCCTGACCGATGCGGGCGCGTCGGCGCGCTGCGACGTCATCTGTAGGCGAGGCCGTCCATCACCGGGTTGTTCTCAGGAACTTCTCAGAACCCGGCGGCAGAAACCGCAGTTCAGAGCAGTTTATCCCGCCCGCGTAAGGGAACTTTCCCTATGTCGGGTCCGTTGTTCGGAGTGAGACACCACCGACAGGAGGCAAGTCATGACAAGCCCCGCCACCACTCGTGTGCGCACCAGCGATTCGGACCTCGACGCCCAGAGCCCAGCCGCCGACCTGGTACGTGTGTACCTGAACGGGATCGGCCGCACTGCGCTCCTCACGGCTGCCGACGAGGTCGAGCTGGCCAAGCGCATCGAGGCGGGCCTCTACGCCCAGCACCTGCTGGAGACCGGCAAACGACTGTCGGCCGCCCGCAAGCGCGATCTGGCCGCCATCGTCCGCGATGGCCAGGCAGCGCGCTCGCATCTGCTGGAAGCCAACCTGCGTCTGGTCGTCTCCCTCGCCAAGCGTTACACCGGTCGCGGTATGCCGCTGCTGGACCTGATCCAGGAAGGCAACCTCGGCCTGATCCGCGCGATGGAGAAGTTCGACTACGCCAAGGGCTTCAAATTCTCCACCTACGCCACCTGGTGGATCCGGCAGGCGATCACCCGCGGTATGGCTGACCAGAGCCGGACCATCCGGCTGCCCGTCCACTTGGTCGAGCAGGTCAACAAACTCGCGCGAATCAAGCGCGAACTGCATCAGCAACTCGGGCGTGAGGCCACCGACGAAGAACTGGCCAACGAATCAGGAATCCCGGTCGAAAAGATCGCCGATCTACTCGATCACAGCCGCGACCCGGTAAGCCTGGACATGCCCGTCGGCAACGACGAAGAAGCCCCGCTGGGCGATTTCATCGAGGACTCCGAAGCCACCTCCGCCGAAAGCGCCGTCATCGCAGGCCTGCTACACCACGACGTCCGCAGCGTGCTCGGCACCCTCGACGAACGAGAACAGCAGGTCATCCGGCTGCGTTTCGGCCTCGACGACGGCCAGCCGCGCACCCTCGACCAGATCGGCAAACTCTTCGGCCTCTCCCGCGAACGAGTACGCCAGATAGAACGCGAGGTCATGGCCAAACTCCGCAAGGGCGAACGCGCCGACCGCCTCCGCGCCTACGCTGTGTAAATGGCCGCGCCTCCGGCGCGGCGGGTTCGCGGCCCTCTGAGGCTCGCTTTCAGCCCTCGAGACTTGCGCCTTCGGCGCGTGCGCGAGGGTCGGACGCTCATCCGCTCCGGCGCTCCGAGCTGCGAGGGCTGAAAAGCGAGCCGGGCCGCGAATGGCCCTGGGTACCAGCGTTTTCGCGGTGGGCGCTCGGCGGTGGCCGGGTCGGGGTCGGTCGCCTCGTTTCTCGTCAGGGTATATAGGGGATCGAGTCGTGACCGCTTAGGCCTTGTGGTGCTCAGCCGAGGCGTCGGGGGCCGGTGTCGAAGCGGGATGGTTCGGGGCCGATCCGGGCTTTGGCGTAGAGGATTTCCGCCGAATGGGGTGCGGCGAGCACGGGTTCGAAGGACAGTTCCCGCATTTCCGGCAGGTCGTCGAACAGCGCCGAAATACGTTGCGCCAATTCCACCAGCGCGGCCTTGTCCACCCGCGGGCTGGCCGGGGTTCCGTTCAGCAGAGGCGCTGCCCGGGGAGCGTCGATCAGCGCGGCAGCCTCGTCCGGGGAGAGCGGCAGCGCGCGATAGGCGCGGTCACCGAGCATTTCGATGATCAAACCCGACAAACCGAATTCGATCACCGAACCGAACGACGGATCGTCCTGTACGCGCAGCACACAACCCACACCCTTGGCCGCCATCCGCTGGATGTGCAGCACCGGGTCACCACACAGTTCGACCAGATCCGCATACGCTTGGCGCACCGCCTCCGGTCGCCACAGATCCAGCCGCACCCAGCTCAAATCCGGTCGCTGCCGCCAGTTTTCGCTGGTCACCTTCGCTGCCACCGGGTAACCGAGTTCTTCCGCCGCAGCCACCGCGGTATCGGCGTCGCGAACCTCCCGGAACTCCACCACCGATATGCCATAGCAGCCCAGCAGCGAGACGGTTTCCATATCGGTGAGCCTGCGCCCGCCGGACTCTGCCGTCCACTGCGTTATCAGATTCTTTGCCCGATCGCTATCGATACCGTCCGGGCGGACCTGCTCCGTGGAAACCGGCCGCGCACGCCACTGTGCGTAGCGGTGGACCAGCGCCAGCGCCCGTGCCGCCCGTTCCGGGTCCGGGTACGACGGGATCGAGCCACGCACGGTCGTCGCCCCGTCACCACGCACCGCCAGCAGATTCGGGATGCCCTGCTCGGCGACGAAAGTTGTCAGCACTGGTTTATCCGACACTCCTGCTACCTCGACAGCCGACCGGATCGCCTCGGCGAAGCTGCTCATCGGCAGCGGCACCGGGGGCGCGAAAACCACGATCACCGCGTCGACCTCGTCACAACGCAACGCTGCCGCCACCGCATCCAGGTAGTCCCCCGGCCCCGCCTGAGGCCCCAGATCGACCGGTTCATCCGCGGTCAGGCCCTCGCCGCGGCCCGCGCCGACAGCCAACCAGTTCAAGGCGGCGCTGTTGCCGACCACCGCCAGCCGCGGCCCCTTCGGCAACGGCTGGTAGCCGAGCAGGGCGGCGCAGTCGAACAGCTCGGAAATGGTGTCGACCTGCACGATCCCCGCCTGCGCGAACAGATCCCGCACGATCGAACGGTCGATGTCACCGGTGAACTGAGTGCGCGCGGCCAGTCTTCCTGTGCTCACCGCGACGATCGGTTTGGTCCGGGCCACCCGGCGTGCGATCCGGGAGAACTTGCGCGGGTTACCGAAACTCTCCAGATACAGCAGGATCACATCGGTAGCCGGGTCGGTGTCCCAATACTGCAGCAGATCGTTGCCTGAAACATCGGCGCGGTTGCCGGCGGATACGAAGGTGGACAGGCCCAGATTCCTGGCCGCCGCCTCACCGAGGATCGCCGCGCCCAGCGGCCCGGACTGGCAGAAGAACCCGATCCGCCCGCGCCCCGGTAGAACCGTCGCCAGCGTCGCATTCAACGCTACCTCCGGATCGGTGTTCGCGATACCCAGTGCGCTCGGCCCGACCACCCGCATACCATGCGCCCGCGCGGCCGCGACCAGTTCGGCCTCCGCGGCCCGGCCAACCTCCCCGGTCTCGGCGAAACCGGCGGTCAGCACCAGCAGTCCCTTGACCCCCTTGGCCATACAGTCTTCGAGCACCGAGCCGATCGCCGCGGCGGGCACGGCGACCACGGCCAGATCCACCTCGTCGGGGATATCGCGTACCGTCGCATAGGCGCGCACACCACGCACCGACCGGCGGTTCGGGTTCACCGGAAACACCGGTCCCTGGAACGCTGTCGAGAGCAGGTTGGCCAGCACCGCGCCACCCACTCGGCCCGCGCTCGGTGTCGCACCGATGACCGCGATCGAGCGCGGGGCGAGCAGATTGCCGACGCTGCGCGCCTCCGAGGCCCGCTCCCGCGAATTCCGCACCGACAGCAGCGCTTCAGTGGGATCGATCGCGAACTCCAGATGCAGCACCGAGCCGTCGCGGCTGCGTTCGACCTGATATCCGGCGTCCCGGAAAACCGTCACCATCACGGTGTTCTCGGCAAGCACCTCGGCGACGAAGGTGTCGATATCGTTTTCGGCGGCGGCGCCTGCCAGATGCTCCAGCAGGATCGAACCGAGCCCTCGGCCCTGATGCTCATCGGCCACGACGAAAGCCACCTCGGCGGCACGCGGCCCTGCCCGGTCCAGCAATTCATAACGACCGACCGCGATGATCGCTCCCCCGAGCACGACCACCAAACCGACCCGGTCGCAGTGATCGACATGAGTAGAGCGGTACAGGTCCTTGGGTGAAATACGCGGATAGGGCCCGAAATACCGCAGGTAGCGGGTGCGGTCCGACAGCGCGGCATGAAAACGCTGCAGCTCGTCGGCATCGTCGGGGGTGATCGGCCGCAGGCGCACGACGCCGCCGTCGGAGGCGAGCACGTCGGCGAACCAATGTTGCGGGGGCGGCGGAACCTCGTCGCGGTCCGCGGCGGCCGGGGCGGCAGGATCAGTCACGGGGGTCCTCCGGGTCGAGGCCGAGTGGCCCGAAACAGGCGCGGCGGGTGGCCAGCACGGCTATGTCGACGGCACGTTGCGCGCGGTCGAACGCCGGGTTCCCGCTTTCGGCGGTACCTCCGGGACCGTCCCAGCGCTGGAATCCGATATCCGCGCCATCGCCCATCGTGCTCGGCGGTTGCACCCGCGGCAGCTCCGCGCGGACCATGTCCTGCCATTGCTGCGGTATCTGCGTTTCCGGCGCGACGGCACGATCCACGGCCGTGGCCAGCAGATGCGTCCAGGCCCGTGGTACCACCCGGACCAAGCCGTATCCCCCACCGCCGACGGCCAGCCAGCGACCGTCGGCGCACCGGTCGGCCAGATCACGCATAGCGACGAACGCCGCGCGCTGTCCGTCGACGCTCAACTCCAGATCGGCCAGTGGGTCCTCCCGGTGCGTGTCGACCCCGCACTGACTGATCACGATCTGCGGCCCGAAGGCCTCGACCGCGGCGGGAACCACCGCGTGGAACGCGCGCAACCATTGTGGATCCCGGGTACCCGGCAGCACCGGGAGGTTGATCGCGGTACCGTCCCCTGCGCCCGTGCCGGTCTCCTCCGGCCAGCCGGTATTGGGCCACAGCGTCGCCGGATGCTGGTGGATCGACACCGTGAGCACCCGCGGGTCGTGGTAGAACGCCCGCTGCACACCGTCGCCGTGGTGCACATCGACATCGATGTAGGCGATCCGGTCGAAGCCGTGGTCGAGCAGCCAGGAGATCGCTACGGCCACATCGTTGTAGACGCAGAACCCTGCCGCGGCCGAGGGCATCGCGTGGTGCATACCGCCGCCGATGCTGACCGCGCGGCGGGTGCGTCCCTCGGCGATCTCCCGCGCGGCGGCGAGGGTGCCGCCGACGATCACCGACGCCGCCTGATGCATCCGGGGGAACACCGGGTTATCCGCGGAACCCAGACCGTGGGGCGGGGCCTGGGGCGGATCGTCCACGGGAGTAGACGGCACCGTGATCTGCTGTACCGCTTCGATGTAGTCGGCGGTATGGATGCGAAGAAGATCATCCGCACCGGCCGCGGCCGGCTCGAGTGTCTCTATGCCGTCGAGTACGCCGAGGCTCCGGGCCAGCTCCATCGTGTACTTCAACCGCGCCGGTTTCATCGGGTGCTGCGGCGTCCAGCTGTAGTCGAGGAACCGGTCGGACCACACGACCGTGCCCCGGTTCCCCCGCTCGGACAGTTCGCCCGGCAGTGCGTTGGCCATACTCGCAACGCTAGCGGGAAGCAGCGAACCCCGTCGGACGTTGTCATGCAGTAGAAATACATGTATGCGCGGGTGCGGCGTTGCGCCGAGCACCCACAGGGTTCCCCGCTGCGTGACGCGATCTGTTCCGAGAACGGCGGCGACGGCGCATGGGTACAATTCGTGCTGACGAAGGGGTAAAGGTGAAGGATCTGGTCGACACCACGGAGATGTATCTCCGTACGATCTACGACCTCGAGGAGGAGGGCGTGGTGCCCCTGCGTGCCCGCATCGCCGAACGCCTCGAACAGAGCGGTCCGACGGTGAGCCAGGCGGTTGCGCGGATGGAACGCGACGGCCTGCTGCAGGTTGCCGGTGACCGGCATCTGGAGCTGACCGACAAGGGCCGCAGCATGGCGGTCGCCGTGATGCGCAAACACCGGCTCGCCGAGCGGCTGCTGGTCGACATCATCGGACTGGACTGGCAGAACGTACACGCCGAGGCGTGCCGCTGGGAGCATGTGATGAGCGAAGACGTCGAGCGCAGGCTCGTCGAGGTGCTCAACCACCCGACCACCTCCCCGTACGGAAACCCCATCCCCGGCCTGGATGAACTCGGCGTGGTGCGGATCGAACCGCAGGAGGAGAAGCTGACCCGGCTCTCCGAGCTGTCGCAAGGACAGCTGCACGCGGTGGTGGTGCGTCGGCTCGCCGAGCACATCCAGACCGATCCCGAGGTGATCGGCAGGCTGCGCGAAGCCGGCGTGGTTCCGGACGCGCGCGTCACCGTCGAGAACAGGCCGGGTGCAGTGGTCATCACCGTGCCGGGGCACGAGGCCTTCGAACTCCCCTACGAAATGGCCCACGCCGTCCAGGTGAAGTTGGTCTGAGCTGTGAAACTTCTGGTCACAGGTGGCGCAGGCTACGTCGGCGGAGTGTGCGCGCAGGTGCTGCTCGAACAGGGGCACGAGGTGGTTGTCGTCGACGACCTGTCCACCGGCAACGCCGACGGCGTGCCCTCCGGCGCCCGGTTCGTGCAGGGCGATATCGCCGCGGCCGCGCCCGGGTTGCTCGCCGCGGAGCGGTTCGACGGTGTGCTCCACTTCGCGGCGCAATCGCTGGTGGGCGAATCGGTGCAGCAGCCGCAGAAGTACTGGCACGGCAACGTGGTGAAAACGTTCGAGCTGCTGGAGGCGATGCGCAGCACGGGCACATCGCGGTTGGTGTTCTCCTCGACCGCGGCCGTGTACGGCGAGCCCGAGCAGGTACCGATCACCGAGGAAGCGCCCACCCGGCCCACCAACCCGTACGGCGCGTCCAAGCTGGCCATAGATCACGCCATCACCTCGTACGCGGTCGCGCACGGGCTCGCCGCGACCAGCCTGCGCTACTTCAACGTGGCGGGCGCCTACGGCGGGCTCGGCGAGAACAGGGTTGTGGAAACCCATCTCATCCCCCTGGTGTTGCAGGTCGCGGCCGGGCACCGACGGTCGATTTCGGTTTTCGGCACCGACTGGCCCACCCCCGACGGTACGGCCGTCCGCGACTACATCCACATCCTTGATCTCGCGCAGGCGCACCTGCTTGCACTGGGTTCCGCCGAGGCAGGCACGCATCGGGTGTTCAATCTCGGCAGCGGCACGGGATTCTCGGTACGCGAGGTGATTTCGGCTTGCGAACGAGTGACCGGCCTGGCCATCGCCGCCGAAGATGCGCCGCGGCGGGCGGGGGATCCCGCGGTGCTGATCGCTTCGAGCGACAAGGCCGTCACCGAACTGGGCTGGACACCCAAATACAACGATCTGGACCGGATTGTCGCCGACGCATGGGATTACCTGCGCGGCCTCGGTTCCCGGGCGCACAGCGCGAAATAGGCTTTCGCGCACCGTAGGCGCTGACGGCGCGGCCTGCGCCGTCAGCACGTCCCCGCCCCCAGGTCGATGCCGAGGTCGGTGGCGGTCTCGCGGCCGCAGCGTGCCAGCCTGCGCAGTTGCGACGGGCGCATACCCGATTCGAGCGCGGTCTGCAGCAGCACCGCCATCGGATGCTCGGGTTCGGTGTCCAATGCCGTCTCGAACGCGACGCCGGCGAACGGGCCGTCTCCTCGTACATACGCGCAGTAGCCGAGCAGGGTTGCCGCTTCGGCACGGTCGGTTCCCGGCACGGTGCGTGTCATCTGCGCCCACAGCCGCTCGGCAGCGCAGGCGTGCACGGTGTCGGTGAGGGCGAACATCGTGTCGCGCACCTGGCGATCGCGCAGGGCTGCTGCGACTTCGGCGAGTTCGCGGGCCGAAAGCTGGTCACCGGAGTCGACGCACGCGATCTGCCACAGCACGTATTCCAGCGCTCGCCTGCTGTAACCGAGCGGGTCTCCGGCGTGGGCGGCTTCGGCGTACCGGTCGTGCGCTCGCGCCACAGCGTCACCGAGTTCGGCGGCCACCCGCTCGCACATGATGGCGTCGACGGCAACGGCCTCGGTCAGTTCCGCTCTGGTGCGGCGGATCTGCCTGCCGTCGAGGACGTGGCTCAGTGCTACCACCGATGCCAGTGGATCGGGCACGATACCCCGCCGATCCGGCCCGCGGACGCTCCACCACGGTCGGCCCGCCGCGACGGCACCCACCGCCCACGCGCCGTGCAACGGCACATCGCACGCGGTCAACCGCCGCTCCAGCGCCGCAACGACAGGGTGCTGTCCGGCCGTCCCCGGCGGCGGTGCCTCCGCACCTCCGTCGACGAGCACTGCGAGCACCCCGACCGTCCCGGGTTTGGCACACACCCGAACCACCGCCGCGGCCAGCGCCGCGCCGCTAACCGGCTGCCCGCTCGAGGGATGTGCCAGGTCGAAACGCGCAACGACATCGAGTACCGCCGTATCCGATTCTCCTGCTGCCTCACACAGCACCCCGACAACCAGCGAGTTTTCCGGCCGGAACCCCAGTGTCGCGGGAACGGCAGCAATGAATTCCCCCGGATCGTCCACGCGGGTCGAGCCGAAGCGGGCACGCTCGGATCTGTCCTTATGATCCGATCCCTCCGCGCAGCGCACCGCGCCGGCTCCACTGGACGCCCCGAAACCGAACCCACGCGCCGACCACGCCCGTGCCGTAGGGCACTGCGGCCGTCTCCGGCCCGTGCGCATCGTCCTCGGCCCCCCGTTCGCCGCACGCGCCGCCCCCTCGCGCGCGGCGCCGACCCTGCCCCCGAATGTTCCCGGCTCCGCTGGGGACCCCACGCCACAGCCGCCGACAACCGGATGATCGTCCCTGCTGCCCGCACGGTCATCTGTCGCCGCGTCAACCGTTGTCACAGCGCCGGCCGGCACCTGATGGCCGGTGTCTCCTGTGGCAGCGGAGACGTCCGGATCCGGATGCTGTCGCGCCACTGGGTCATCGGGCGGAGCATCGTCGGGGCGCCAGGCGGCTCCTCTGCCGCGGCGTGCACTGATGGGCGCGGGCTGTATCGGCACCGAGGAGGTGTGTCGGCCGTGAGACGCGGGAGTTGTCATAGCCCCAGAGTCCGAGATGCCGTACCGCGCACCGGCCCGGCGACCAGGGCAAATAAAAAGGCTGTGGATAAAGTGCGGGTTGTGGACAACTCTCCGCCACGACGTTGAAACGCCTCGTTCTCGGCTCGGATGGGTGTAGCGAGACTCGATGGCATGCCGGAGAACCACGCCCCGGCCCTACAGCCCGGCCGCGGCTCCGGTGGCGCATCCGCTCACTGTGCCGAGCTCCCCGCGCAGTCCCCTGGCGCCAGGCCGCGGCGCAGGTGTCGGAACGGCGCGGGCGAGGCGAGCCCGATCCGGAGTCGGGAGGAATTCCCGCGCTCGGCGTGCTGTTGCCATGACGTATGGGTGGGCGGCCTGCGCGGCTACTCACCGTTATGGGGGACAATAGAGGGTGGTCCGCCGGTTGTAGCGCGGCGACGGGTGCGAAGATGCCGGCGGCGCGATATGGCCGGTTGGGTCGCGCAGGAAGGAGTACGCGATGGACTATGAGTCGCGAATGTACGAATTGGAGTTCCCTGCTCCGCAGCTGTCGTCCGACGACGGCTCGGGACCGGTCCTGGTGCACGGGCTGGAGGGCTACACCGATGCCGGGCATGCGGTGCGACTGGCCACCACGCACCTGCGCGAAAGCCTGGAAAGCGAATTGGTCGCCTCGTTCGATGTAGACGAGCTGCTCGACTACCGGGCACGACGTCCGCTCATGACGTTCAAAACCGATCATTTCTCCGATTACGCCGAGCCCGAGCTGAACCTGTGGGCATTGCGCGACACCGAAGGCACGCCGTTTCTGCTGCTGTCGGGGCTGGAGCCGGATCTGCGCTGGGAGAAGTTCACCACCGCGGTACGGTTGCTCGCCGAACAGCTCGGGGTGCGCCGCAGTATCGGCCTCAGCGCCATCCCGATGGCCATTCCACATACCCGGCCACTCGGCGTCACCGCTCATTCCTCGAGCCGGGACCTGATCCCGGAGAGTCAGCGTTGGCCCGGTGAGCTGCAGGTGCCGGGCAGCGCGTCGACGCTGCTGGAGTATCGGCTGGCCCAGCACGGCCACGAATCGCTCGGGTTCTCGGTGCATGTGCCGCACTACCTGGCGCAGACCTCCTACCCCGAGGCGGCGCAGACGCTGCTGGAGCAGGTCGGCGACAACACCGGTCTGCAGTTCCCGCTCGCCGCACTCGGCGAGGCCGCGGCCCGGGTGCGGGAGCAGGTCAACGAACACATTGCGGGCAACGCCGAGGTGGAAACCGTGGTGCACGCCCTGGAACGGCAGTACGACACGTTCGTGACCGCGCAGGAACGCCAGTCGAGTCTGCTGGTGGGTGAGGGCGAATTGCCCAGCGGTGACGAACTGGGCGCGGAATTCGAGCGGTTCCTCGCCGAGCAGGGCGGCTACGACGGCCACGACGGCTACGACAGCTACGGCGACAACACAGACGACGGCCGGAGCTGACCGCCGCACCGGTATGTCCCTGCCCGGTGTGCGGCAGGCCGTAGGGTGTGCGGAGTGGATCTGACCGAACTGCTCGAGATACCGGGAACCGACGCCGACGCGCTGTACGAGTCGTTCGGGGCATGGGCCGCCGAGCAGGGCACTCCGCTCTACCCCGCGCAGGATGAGGCGCTGCTGGAGCTGGCGTCGGAGTCCAATGTCATCCTGGCCACCCCGACCGGCTCCGGGAAGTCGCTGGTCGCGGTCGGCGCGCATCTGTTCGCTCTGAGCAGAGGCCAGCGCACCTACTACACGGCACCGATCAAAGCCCTGGTGAGCGAGAAGTTCTTCGCCCTGTGCGAGGTGTTCGGCGCCGATCGGGTCGGTATGGTCACCGGTGACGCCGCCGTCAACGCCGACGCCCCCATCATTTGCGCGACCGCCGAGATCCTGGCGAATCTGGCATTACGGGAAGGCGCTGCCGCCGATATCGGCCAGGTGGTGATGGACGAATTCCACTTCTATGCCGACCCCGATCGCGGCTGGGCCTGGCAGGTTCCGCTGTTGGAGCTGCCGCGTGCGCAGTTCCTGCTCATGTCGGCCACGCTCGGTGAGGTCGATTTCTTCGCCGCCGACCTGAAACGCCGCACCGGCCGGTCGACCGCGGTTGTCGCAGGCACCGAACGTCCGGTGCCGTTGAGCTTCTCCTATGCGCGCACCTCGATCACCGAAACGCTAGAGGAGCTGGTGACCACCCATCAGGCGCCGGTGTACGTTGTGCACTTCACGCAGGCGGCGGCGTTGGAGCGGGCGCAGGCACTGACCAGTGTCAATTTCGCCAGCCGTGCCGAAAAGGATGCGATCGCCGAGGCCGTGGGCCAGTTCCGGTTCTCCTCCGGTTTCGGCAAAACTCTGTCGCGGCTGATCCGCCACGGTATCGGGGTGCATCATGCGGGGATGTTGCCCAAGTACCGGCGGCTGGTGGAACGGTTGGCCCAGGACGGGCTGCTGAAAGTGGTGTGCGGTACCGACACCCTGGGGGTGGGGATCAACGTCCCGATCAGGACGGTGCTGCTGACCGGTCTGACCAAATTCGACGGGGTACGCACCCGCAGGCTCAAGGCCCGCGAATTCCATCAGATCGCAGGTCGCGCAGGGCGCGCCGGGTTCGACACGATGGGCACCGTCGTCGTACAGGCGCCCGAGCACGAGGTGGAGAACACCAAGCTGCTGGCCAAAGCGGGCGACGACCCGAAGAAACTGCGCAAGGTGCAGCGGCGCAAACCGCCGGAGGGTTTCGTCTCCTGGAGCGAAGAGACCTTTCAGCGGCTGGTTGCCGCACCGCCGGAGCCGATGGTGTCACGTTTCACGGTCACCAATTCGATGCTGCTCAATGTGATCTCGCGTCCGGGGAACTGTTTCGACGCGATGCGGCATCTGCTCGAGGACAATCACGAACCCCGTCCCGCCCAGCGCAGGCATATTCTGCGTGCGATCCGGCTCTATCGGGCGTTGCGCGACGCCGGTGTCGTCCAGCAGCTTCCCGAACCCGACGCCCAGGGCAGGCGGGCCAGGCTCACCGTCGATCTGCAACGCGATTTCGCCCTGGACCAGCCGCTGTCGCCGTTCGCGCTGGCTGCGCTGGAACTGCTCGACCCCGCATCTCCCGGTTATGCGCTGGACGTGGTGTCGCTGGTCGAATCGACGCTGGAGGATCCGCGGCAGGTGCTGCTGGCCCAGCAGCACAAGGCGCGCGGGGAGGCGGTCGCCGAGATGAAAGCCGACGGTATCGATTACGACGAGCGGATGGAACTGCTCGAGGAGGTCACCTGGCCCACACCGCTGGCCGAGATGATCGAACCCGCATACGAGACCTACCGGGCCGGGCATCCGTGGCTGTCAGAGTTCGCGCCGTCCCCGAAGTCGGTGGTGCGGGACATGGTCGAACGGGCGATGACGTTCGCGGAACTGATCTCCTACTACGAGCTCGCCCGTTCCGAGGGTGTGGTGCTGCGTTATCTGGCCGACGCTTATCGCGCCCTGCGGCGCACCGTGCCGGAAACCGCGCGCACCGAAGAACTCGACGACATCACCGAATGGCTGGGTGAACTGGTGCGTCAGGTGGACTCGAGCCTGCTCGACGAATGGGAACAACTGACCGGTCCTGGCGCGGAAACCGATGCCGAGCAGGTGGCGTTCGGTGCGGAGACGATCCGGCCGATCTCGGCGAACGAACGCGCGTTCCGGGTGCTGATCCGCAACGCGATGTTCCGCCGGGTGGAGTTGGCTGCGCGCCGCGATTGGGACGCCCTCGCCGACCTGGGGCCCGGACCGGATTGGGAAACCGAGCTGGCACCGTATTTCGCCGAATACGGCAGCATCGGCACCGGACCGGATGCGCGCGGACCGCAGCTGTTCCAAGCGCGTCCCCGCGGCGACTTCTGGGAGGTGCGTCAGGTGCTTGACGACCCGGCTGGTGATCGCGGGTGGGCGCTGATCGCCACCGTCGATCCGGGCGCCTCTGACGCGGCAGGTGAAGTGGTGTTCGACGAGGTCAGCATATCGACAGGCTGAGGCCGGGCGGTGCCGATTCCGGTCTGGGCCGACGCGTTCTCGCCGGATTCGTTTCCCGGTTCCGGCCGCTGATACTCTCTCCCCCGCCGCTGCGACCGAAAGAGTATTCGATGCCCGAATCGCCCTACCTGGTCCTCGACCCGGAGCGCGTGCGCGAGAACTACCGCGCGCTCGATTCCGTGCTGTCGCGGGCGGGCAGGCGCGCGCGTATCCGATTTGCGGTCAAGGCGTGCCCGGTGCCGCAGATCGTGTCCGTGCTCGCTGCCGAGGGCGCCGAGTTCGATGTGGCCAGTGTCGGCGAGATCGGGCTGTGCCTTGCTGCGGGCGTGCCCGCCGCACGGCTCTGCTACGGCAACCCGATCAAGAAGGCGGCCGATATCGCCCGCGCCCATGAACTGGGGGTGCGGCGGTTCGCGTTCGACACCGAGGACGATCTGGCGCGGATCGCCCAGCACGCGCCGGGTGCGCAGGTCGAGTGCCGTTTCCTGGCTGATGCGCCCGAATCGCGTACCCCGTTCGGGATGAAGTTCGGGTGTGCGCCGGGGGAAGCGCTGCGCCTGCTCGCCCGCGCCGCCGACCTCGGACTCGCGGTGGGCGGGCCCTGTTTTCATGTCGGTTCTCAGCAGCTGGACCCGCAGGCATGGCGGATCGGGATCGAACAGGCGGGCGCGATCGTCGCCGCATTGGCGGACAAGGGAATCGGCGTCGCCGTGGTGAATATCGGCGGCGGCCTGCCCGTATCGTACGCCGACCCCGTGCCGCCGTTGGAGACGATCGCGCAGACTTCGCTGGCTGCTGCGGCACAGTTCCTGCCCGCCGCGACCGATCTGGTGGTGGAGCCCGGCCGGGCCCTGGTCGCGACGGCGGGTGTCATCCACGCCGAGGTCGTCGGGGTGCGGACCGCGCCCGACGGCAGACGCTGGGTTTATCTCGATATCGGCCGCTACAACGGTATGGCCGAAACCGAGAACGAGTATATCGCTTACCGTTTCACCACCGACCGCGACGGCGATCCGGTCGACGAAGCGGTGGTCGCGGGACCCACCTGCGACGGTGATGATGTGCTGTATCAACGCACACGTGTCCTGCTGCCGACCACGTTACGAGCCGGCGATCAGGTCCGGGTTCTCGGTACCGGCGCTTACACGGCGAGTTACTCGTCGGTGTCCTTCAACGGTTTTCCGCCCCTGACGGTGCATGTCCTGGGCGCTGAGCGAGAGTGAGTTTGCCTATGACGGCTGAATTCACCGGCTGGCATGTGCTGGCCGAGTTCGGTGGTGTCGACGCAGATCTGTGCAACGATGTCGAACGGCTCGAGACAGCGTTGCGTGAATCGCTGGTCGCTGCGGGCGTAACGATCTGCGATGTCGTGCACAAACAGTTCGAGCCGCACGGTGTGACGGTGCTGGCGCTGCTGTCGGAGTCGCACGCCTCCATCCACACCTACCCCGAGTCCGGCGATATCTTCGTCGACGTCTTCACCTGCGGCAGCGCCGGTTCCGGCGCCGATAAAGCGGTGGAATTCCTGCGCGAGGCGCTCGCGCCTCAGCACGTCGAATTGTCGACGGTGCGCCGCGGCCACTCCGGGCAGCGGATCGAGGAGCCGGTGGGGCCCGGCTTGACCCGGGTGTGGGAGCTGTCGGAGGTGCTGGTCGACACCCGTACCGAATACCAGCATCTGGTTATCGGCCGAACCGAGCAGGGCATCAGCCTGTTCTCCGACAACGACCGCCAGTCCACCGAGTTCTCCCAGCTCACCTACCACGAGGCGATGGTGGTGCCCGCGTTGGTGCTGGCCGAAAAGCTCGACGATGTGCTGATCATCGGCTCTGGCGAGGGCGTGGCGAGCCAGCTGGCGATCGCCGCGGGCGCCACCCGCGTCGATCACGTCGATATCGACCGGACCGCGGTGCACCTGTGCGCCGAACATCTGCCCTACGGCTACACCAACGCCGAACTGAACGCGGCCGCCGCGGGTGAGGGACCGATCCAGGTGTTCTTCGCCGACGGCTGGGAATTCCTCGCCGACGCGGCCGCCGCCGGTAACCGCTACGACGTCATCGTGATCGACCTGCCCGACGAACGGGTCGAAGACGCCCAGCACAACCGCCTGTACGAAGCGGATTTCCTGCGGCGTTGCCGCGATGTGCTGGCACCCGGCGGCGTCCTCACCGCGCAGGCGGGTTGCGCGACCATGTGGCGCAACGAGACCCTGAAACGGTCCTGGCAGCGTTTCCATGAACAGTTCGGCACCGTCGTGCACTACGGCAGCGACGAACACGAATGGTCGTTCCTGTTCGGTCTCACCGATCGGATCGACGACCCGGTGGCCGGTATGGTCGATCGGCTCACCACCCTTGCCTACCGGCCGCAGACGATCGATGCGCCCGCGTTGCGGCGCGGTGCGGTCGAGCCGTACGCGCTGCGCGTCCAGCGTTGACCGTCCGCCTCGGTCACACCGGCCGGTGGGCGCGAATGATGTCGGCCAGGTAGCGATAGTCCTCACTGCGCGCGGTGGAGGCGCGGAAAGCCAAGCCGAGGGTGCGGCCGGGGGCCGGAGCAGCGAAGCGGGCGGTGTCCAGGGTGCCGCGGGCGGTTTCGGTGGCGACCGCCATCTGCGGGATGAGGGTGACGCCGAGGCCGCCCGCCACACACTGCACCACCGTTGTCAGTGATGCAGCTCGGGTATCACCGACCGCGCCGGGGTTGATGTCGGCGGAGCGGCACACCTCTAGCGTCTGGTCGCGCAGGCAGTGGCCTTCGTCCAACAGCAGCAGCGGCAGCGTGTCCAGTGCGCCGGGTTCGATATCGGTGCGGCCGGCCAGCTCGTGCCCGCGCGGGGTGACCAGCACGAACTCCTCGGTGTAGAGCGGGATCTCGACCAGCGACGACGCATCGGTGGGCAGCGCGAGCAATGCCACGTCGAGCACCCCGGCGCGCAGGCCGTCGACCAGCCGGGCGGTCTGGTCCTCCACGATCTGCGGTACCAGCGCGGGCAGTTCGCTGCGCAGTGCGGGTAACAGGGTGGGCAGCACGTACGGCGCGACCGTGGGGATGATGCCCATCCGCAGGGTGGCGCCGAGACCGTTACCGTTTGCCGAGGCCAGGAACCGGTCGGCGGCCTCGAGGGTGGCCACCGCTTGCGGCAGCAGCCTTCGGCCTGCGGCGGTTACCAGAACTTTGCGGGTGCTGCGTTCGATCAGCTGTAGTCCGAGCCCGTTTTCCAGGGCAGCCAGCGCCTGCGATAGCGTGGGCTGGCTCACACCCGAGCGCGCTGCGGCGGTGCCGAAGTGACGATATTCGGCGATCGCCACGAATGCACGCAGCTGCGACAGGGTCGGCTGATAAGTCTGATCACTCACGCCTATCAGTGTAGTGCGACTTATCACCTTTACCTTTTAGCGGTTCTTGGGCAAGATCACAGGTGAGCTTCACCCAACAGCCGGGACGGTCGTACGAACCGGACCCGGACACAACGACACACGAGGAGATGAGATGGCGTTGCTGACCATCGGCGACCAGTTCCCGGCGTACAACCTCACCGCGGTGATCGGCGGTGATCTGTCGAAGGTCGACGCTCAGCAGCCTGACGACTACTTCACCCAGGTCACCAGCGACGACCACGCGGGTAAGTGGCGGATCGTGTTCTTCTGGCCGAAGGACTTCACCTTCGTCTGCCCCACCGAGATCGCCGCCTTCGGCAAGCTGAACGAGGAGTTCGCCGACCGCGACGCGCAGGTGCTCGGTGTTTCGGTCGACAACGAGTTCGTCCACTTCCAGTGGCGGGCCCAGCACGAGGACCTGAAGACCCTCCCCTTCCCGATGCTGTCGGACCTCAAGCGTGAGCTGGTCACCGCGACCGGTGTGCTCAACGCCGACGGTGTCGCCGACCGCGCCACCTTCATCGTCGACCCGAACAACGAGGTGCAGTTCGTCTCCGTGACCGCCGGTTCGGTCGGCCGCAACGTCGACGAGGTGCTGCGGGTGCTGGACGCGCTGCAGTCCGACGAACTGTGCGCCTGCAACTGGAAGAAGGGCGACCCGACGATCAACGCGGGCGAACTGCTCTCCGCCAGCGTCTGAACCCAGTAAGGAATTCACAGCTGTGTCGATCGACAATCTGAAGAACTCACTACCCGAATACGCCAAGGACCTGAAGCTGAACCTGTCCTCGATCGCACGCACCACCGTGCTGAACGAGCAGCAGCTGTGGGGCACCCTGCTCGCGACTGCGGCCGCCACCCGCTCGGCCACCACCCTGCGCGAGATCGCCGAGGAAGCGGCCGACACCCTGTCGGCCGAGGCGTACAACGCCGCACTCGGCGCCGCCTCGATCATGGGCATGAACAACGTGTTCTACCGGGGCAAGGCGTTCCTGGGCGGCCGGTACGACGACCTGCGGGCCGGTCTGCGCATGCAGATCATCGGCTCGCCAGGCGTGGACAAGACCGACTTCGAGTTGTGGTCGTTCGCGGTATCGTCGATCAACGGTTGCCAGCACTGTCTGGAGGCGCACGAGCACACCCTGCGTGAGGCGGGCGCCTCGCGTGAGGTGATCTTCGAAGCGCTGCGGGTCGCCGCCATCGTCGCCGGTGTCGGCCAGGCCGTTGCGTCGACCGAGGCATTGGCCACCGCCACGGTCTGATACCCCATCAGCGCAGCTCATACGGCCCCGTCCCATCGTGGGACGGGGCCGCGTGCGTATTCCAGCCCGGTGCAGGTGGAACCAGACGGATTCGGCCCACCCGCTCATCCGGGTATTCTCGGCTGGCATGGGCACACAGGCTGCAGTGTTGCGCGTTTTCACCGACGCGGCCGGACGGTTCGGTAACGAACTGGGCGTGGTGCGGGCGAGTGAAGTCCCCCCGCCCGACCGGCAGGCGGTAGCCACCCAGCTCGGCTACAGCGAGACGGTATTCGTCTCCGAGCCCGTCGACGAAGTCGCCGAGGTGCGGATCTTCACCCCCGCGGTGGAGCTGCCGTTCGCCGGTCATCCCTCGGTAGGCACCGCCTGGTGGCTCGCCGAGCAGGGCACCCCGGCACACACCCTGCAGTTGCCCGCGGGCCCGGTGCCGGTGGATATCGCCGACGGCCGGGTCTGCGTCAAAGCCCGGGCAGGCTGGGCTCCCGATTTCACCTTCCATCAGCTCGCCGACCGCGACGAGCTGGACGGACTGCGCTCGGACGATTTCTCCGACGGCCAGCACTACCTGTGGGCCTGGAGCGACGAACGCCGCGGATCGCTGCGTTCCAGGATGTTCGCGCCCGCCTTGGGTGTCACCGAGGACGAGGCGACCGGCGCGGCGGCGGTGGCGCTCACCGCGCAGCTGCGCCAAGGCCTGATCATCACCCAGGGACAGGGTTCGCAGATCTTCACCGAATGGGATTCCGACGGGTGGGTGAGCTTGGCGGGCCGGGTCGTCGCGGATTCGGTCGTGGATCTGTAACCGCTGGATTTCAGCCAGCCACGGCGGCGACGAGCATATAGGCCGTACCCAGGTCCATCGCCAGATGCGGCACCATCGCCACGCCACGTCCGGCCGACGCCTGTACCGGGTGTCCGCGCAGCCGGTGCAGGCGCCCCGCCCGGCTCAGGTATGCGCTCAGCACGACCGCGACGGCGTCGACGATGAACAACACCGCGAGCAGGATCGCGGGTCCGGTCGAAGGCCCTCCCGAGCTCCCGTCGGTGGTATGACCGGACATTGCGTACAGCATCACGGCAGAGGCGGCCAGGTGGTAGCCCAGCGCAACCACCGGCCCCACGCTCCGCTCTCCTGCACCGGTGTGCCAGCGCAGCGCCCGCCCGGCGAACAGCAGACCGAACACCACCGTCATGGCGATCAGCATGCCGCGCAACGCATGATGGCTGGCCTGCACGGGGAACAACACCATGGCCAGCATGACGGCGCACATGAGTAGATGCGCCGCATCGGATTCGGGGTCGGCGCTGCCGGACGAGCAGGGCGCGAGCTGCGCGGAGAGCGAATTCTTCTTTGGCGCAGGATTGTCGGTATTCGTCGCCAAACCTGGCCGCAGCACACCGACGACGACCACCCCCGCCGCCACGACGAAGGCGCCCACCACCATCCAGCGCAGAGCGGCGTACTCCACTACGAATGCTGCCATGCCCCAACACCTTTCACCGTGTCGACCGATCCGCACTCCATGCTCGCATCCGTTTCCCCCGCGCGGGGATCTTCGAAAGGCCTAGACGATCATGTCGGTCTTGCGGCGAACCCATCGCATTCGGCCGCCGCCCGGGCACACCGCCGAGGCGCATCCGAACCGGCGCCGGCAGGACATCGATCTTGTCGGTCCTGCGAGGAACGCATGGCATCCGGCCACTGCCCGGGCACACCATCGAGGCTCATCCGAGCCGACGCCGGCAGGACCGGGATCGGCGAGGCAGCCCGTCGGGACCGCCGTCGCATGCCCAGCGCGAAAACCGGGCGGACTCCTTCGGTGTGGCCGCCATGACCGCCGTGATCATCGAGCCCACCGGTTTCGCTACCCTGGATGACGCAATGACCAGGACCGCAGCCAGCCCACGTGAGCTACGCACCCGCCTGCCCTGGCTCACCATCCGCGACGAGCATCGGCTGCGCAAGCAGCTGGATCGGGCGCGCGGCGGGGACCTGAGCCGGGTCGAGGCCGAGATCGCGACGGCCGAGCAGCGTATCGAGAACCGGCGCGCCGCCGTACCGCGGATCAGCTATCCCGAACAGCTGCCGGTGACCGCGCGCCGCGCCGATATCGCCGATGCGATAGCCGCCAACCAGGTGGTGATCGTGGCTGGTGAGACCGGGTCGGGCAAGACGACGCAGATTCCGAAGATCTGTCTCGAGCTGGGGCGCGGTATCCGGGGCGCCATCGGCCACACGCAGCCGCGGCGGTTGGCCGCACGCACCGTCGCCGAACGCATCGCCACCGAACTCGACACCGAACTCGGTGACGCCGTCGGCTACACGGTCCGGTTCACCGACCACGCCGCCGAGCACACCCTGATCAAGTTGATGACCGACGGCATTCTGCTGGCCGAAATCCAGCGCGACCGGCTGCTGCGGGCCTACGACACGATCATCATCGACGAAGCGCACGAACGCAGTCTCAATATCGACTTCCTGCTCGGATACCTCAAACAACTGCTCCCGCGCAGGCCGGACCTCAAGGTGATCATCACCTCGGCCACCATCGATCCCGAACTGTTCGCCCGCCATTTCGCCGACGAATCGGGCACTCCCGCTCCGATCGTGGAGGTATCGGGGCGGTCGTATCCCGTGGAGATCCGGTACCGACCGCTGTCGCTCACGCTGCCCACGTCGGACGAGGGCAACGACCCCGACGAACTCGCGGAAACGGTGGTGGACCGTGACCCGGTGGACGCCATCGGCGAGGCGGTGGTCGAACTGTTCGCCGAGGGTGACGGGGATGTATTGGTGTTCCTGTCCGGTGAACGGGAGATCCGCGACACAGCGGATGCCCTGCGCGACCTCGCACTGCCGCGCACCGAAATCCTGCCGCTGTATGCGCGCCTGTCCACGGCCGAACAGCACCGGGTGTTCGCGCCGCATACCGGGCGGCGAGTGGTGCTGGCCACCAACGTCGCCGAAACGTCGCTGACCGTGCCGGGGATCCGGTATGTCGTCGACCCGGGCACGGCACGTATCTCCCGTTATTCGATGCGCACCAAGGTGCAGCGGCTGCCGATCGAACCGATCTCCCAGGCATCGGCCCGCCAGCGCGCCGGACGCTGCGGCCGCGTCGCCGACGGCATCTGCATCCGCCTGTACTCCGAGGACGATTTCGACTCCAGGCCCGCGTTCACCGATCCGGAGATCCTGCGCACCAACCTGGCCGCCGTCATCCTGCAGATGACCGCACTCGGTCTCGGCGATATCGAGAGCTTCCCGTTCGTGGAGGCCCCCGACCGGCGCGCGATCCGCGACGGTGTCGCCCTGCTGGAAGAACTCGGTGCACTCGCCCGCCGCACCGCCGATCCAGACGCCGCCGAGACGCAACCCGCTACGGACGAGCCGGCGAAGACCACGCGCCGCCACCCACCCGGCTCAGGGCTCGCACTGACCCCGACCGGCCGGGAAATGGCGCGGCTACCGGTGGATCCGCGGATGGCACGCATGCTCGTCGAGGCACACCGCAACGGCTGCCTGGCCGATGTGCTGGTCATCGTCGCAGCACTGTCCATCCAGGACGTGCGGGAACGTCCCGCCGAACACCAGCAGGCCGCAGATGCCCAGCATGCGCGATTCGCCGTCGAGAACTCCGATTTCCTCGCCTACCTGCGGCTGTGGGAGTACCTGACCGGGCAGCGCCGATCATTGTCGGCCAACCGGTTCCGGCGAATGTGCCGCGAAGAGTTCCTGCATTATCTACGGATCCGGGAATGGCAGGACCTGCACGGACAGCTGCGCACCATCACCAAAGGCATGGGCTGGTCGGCGCATGAGCATCCGGACTCTTCGCGAGCCGGCGACAAGACCGGGCGCCAGGACGGACCGGCAGACCGGACAGCCGGGACCGGCGCTCGCTCGTCACGCCGCCGGCGTTCCGGCCCGGCCGACCGGAAAGCATCGGCTCCAGCAACCCGGCTGGACTCGGGTCCACGCCCGGTCCAGGAAATGAGCACCGACACCGACCCGTGGGACGCCACCGCCATCCATCAGGCGCTGCTGGCCGGGATGCTGTCGCATATCGGGGTGCGCGAAGCCGAGTCCCGGGAATTCCTCGGCGCACGCGGTGCCAAGTTCATGATCTTCCCTGGCTCGTCGCTGGCGAAGAAACCACCGCGCTGGGTGATGGCCGCGGAACTGGTCGAAACCTCGCGGCTGTGGGGCCGGATGGCGGCCAAGGTGGAACCGGAATGGGCCGAGCAGCTGGCAGGCGATCTGGTGAAACGCACCTACTCCGAACCGCATTGGTCCGCTAAACGCGGTGCGGCGCGGGCTTATGAGCGGGTCACCCTCTACGGTGTTCCGCTGGTGACCCGCCGCGCAGTCGATTACGGCCGCATCGATGCGCAGGCCTCGCGTGAGCTGTTCATCCGCCACGCCTTGGTCCAGGGCGAATGGCAGACCAGGCACGAGTTCTTCCACCGCAACCGTGCCCTGCTCGACGATGTCGCCGATCTCGAACACCGGGCGCGGCGCCGCGACATCCTCGTCGACGACGAGGCGTTGTTCGAGTTCTACGACCGCCGCATCCCCGCCGATATCGTCTCGGTGCGGCATTTCGACAGCTGGTGGCGTTCGGCGCGGCGCGACAACCCCGCCCAACTGGATTTCACCACCGACACCGTCGTCAACGACAACGCCGCCCAGTTGAACCCGGCGGATTTCCCCGACTCCTGGCGCCAAGGTGAGCTGACCTTCCCGCTCACCTACCAGTTCGAGCCGGGCAACGACGACGACGGCGTGACGGTGCGCATCCCCGTGGAGCAACTCGCCCATGTGCGGGCGGTCGGCTTCGACTGGCTGGTGCCGGGCATGCGGGAGGAACTTGCGACGGCGCTGATCAAAACCCTGCCGAAACAGCTGCGCCGCGCCGTTGTCCCCGCACCGGATTTCGCCGCGGCCGCGCTGGCGGCGTTGACGCCGCGCGCCGAACCGCTGCGGACCGGGCTGGCCCGAGAATTGGCCCGGCTGAGTTCGGCGCCGATCACCGTCGGCGATCTGGATCCCGCCGCGCTGCCGGATCATCTGCGCATGACCTTCGCCGCCACCGGACCCGACGGGCAGGTGCTGGCCACCAATAAGAACCTGGCGCAGCTGAAAACCGCTTTGGCCGACCAGGTTTCCGCCTCGGTGGCCCGGGCGACCGCGGGAGCAGAGCGTGCGCCCGCTGTGGTGTGGACCGCCGAATCCCTCGGCACGGTCGAGCCGACAGTGCGCCGGAAGGTCGCCGGGCAGGTCGTCACCGGGTATCCGGCGCTGGTCGCCGAACCCGACGGTGTCGCGGTTCGAGTGCTGAGCTCGCCTGCCGAACAGGCCGCGGCGATGCGCACCGGCACCAGGGAGCTGGTGTTGCGCGCCATACCGACTTCGGTACGCACCGTGACCGCCGGGCTGTCGCCTGCCGACCGGCTGGTGTTGAGCCAGAACCCGTACGGTTCGCTCGACGCGCTGGTCGAGGACTGCCGCGCCGCCGCTGCCGATGAGCTCATCGCGGCCGCAGGCGGGCCGGTACGCAACCCGCAACATTTCGAGGCACTCGTCACCAAGCTCCGGCCCGAGCTGAGCACCGCGGTAGCGCGCCTGATACGGCGCGTGGTGCCGGTGCTGGCCGAAACGCACCGAGTGTCGACGGCGTTGAGCGCCACGCGGGAACGCGATATCGCCGACGACGTACGCGACCAACTGGCAGAACTGGTATTCCCGGGCTTCATCTCCGAATTCGGTAGCGCACGGCTGCGTGAGCTACCGCGATATCTGCGCGCGGCGGTGGTCCGGTTGGCGGCGCTGCCGGGGTCGGCGGTGCGCGACCGGCAGGGTATGGCCGAGGTCGACGCCGCGCTTGCCGCCTACGACCGGCTGCTGTCCGGGCTCCCGGAGAAGCGGCGCACCGCCCCGGAGGTACTCGATATCGGGTGGATGATCGAGGAACTACGGGTGAGTTTGTTCGCGCAGAAACTCGGCACCCCGTACCCGGTGTCCCTGAAACGCATCAAGAAAGCTATCGCGGCAATCCGGCCCTGAGATGACCCCCTGCACAATGACCGGTTCATCGTGCAGGGAACGGGTGTGCGTCGCTGGGCGTTGACGGTGGTCTCAGTCGCCGGCGCCGATGGCAGCTGCGCGGGCCTGACGCATGTCCCGGATCTCGCGTTCGAAATCCTCGGCCGAGGTGAACGAGCGGTACACCGACGCGAACCGCAGGTAGGCGACCTCGTCCAGGTCACGGAGCGGGCCGAGGATCGCCAAGCCGACTTCATGGCTGGGCACTTCCGGGGAGCCTTTGGCCCGTACCGTGTCTTCGACCTGCTGTGCGAGCAGGTTCAGGGCGTCGTCGTCGACCTCACGACCCTGGCAGGCGCGCCGCACGCCGCGGATGACCTTCTCCCGGCTGAAGGGTTCGGTGACACCGCTGCGTTTGACCACCGACAGGATCGCGGTTTCCACCGTGGTGAAGCGCCGCCCGCATTTCGGGCAGGCGCGTCTGCGGCGGATGGCCGCTCCTTCGTCGGCCTCGCGTGAGTCGACGACCCGGGAGTCGGGGTGGCGGCAGTACGGGCAGTGCATCCGAGATCCTTCGTCGATGCCTACGCTCGCGGCCGGGCCGGTCTCCGGTCGCGGCCACCGGTCCGGCGAGCGCCTGTACCGGACTGGCGCCCGGCACCGGGTAGGTCAGTGGTGTCGAGCGGCCTACTCCATAGCACTTCGAGAATACCGGTGCCCGGCTCGGTATGGTCGCACTCACCCCGATTCCGGGCGGCGGCGTCGCTGCCGGAAAGTCACCGCGGGTAACCTGCGCCGCGGCCGTCCACATCGGCAGTCTGCACCACCGACGACGCACCGGCAGGCCCGCTGGGTCGTACCGGCTCTGCCCGCAGGTGCGCGATACCGAGCAACGCGATCACCACCAGCGCGGTGAGCGCCGCGGATACGGCGAGCGCGGCCAACCCCAGCTGCGCCTGCGCCACTCGCTCCTGCGGATATCCGGCGGGTGGCCGAGCAGCAGCCGACATCGACGACATCACCGCCCGGTCGCTGCCGTAGGCCAGCGAGGCCGAACGCGGGCGCACTCCACGCGGGCGGCGGTCGGCGGGGCGGCGCAGGGAGACGCGAGCCCGTGTGGTGGTGCGCGTGCGGGTGAGAGAACCGGACGAGCCGGAGCCGCACGTGTTCACGGTATGCCCGGCGGTGCCTTCCCGCGGCACCACACCGGCATCGTCCGGATTGCGTCGTAATTCGGTTGTCTCGGTACGGTTTTCGCTGGTCGTCGTGCTCATCGGACAGACCTCCGTGCTGGATACGGTCATGGACGCCGCGCTGCGATTCGCTCATGCGTTCGAACGAACTGGTGTTCGATTTCTACCATGAGCCAGCGGGGAAGTCAGCAGAAACGCCGGACATACGTCGAACAGATGTTTGATACCTCGGCCGGGTCCGACTAGATTCGAACCAGAACATCGGCACGGGCACGGCACCGTCGAGCCGGACACCGACAGAAAGGGTATTTGCGGTGAGCCACACAGACGACACGGGTGGTGGGAACGGTTCCGGCGCCGAAACCACTGTGACCGGAAGGGATCTCACCGTGCGTCAGCGCAAAGTGCTCGAGGTGATCCGCACGTCGGTCAGCGAGCGCGGCTACCCGCCCAGCATCCGCGAGATCGGCGACGCCGTCGGATTGACCTCCACCTCGTCGGTTGCCCACCAGTTGCGCACCTTGGAACGCAAGGGCTATCTGCGCCGCGACCCGAACCGTCCGCGCGCCGTCGACGTCCGCGGCCTGGACGAGGCGGTACGTTCGGTCACCACCCTGTCCACCGGGGCCGCGGCCGGCGACACTGCCGCGGGGAAGGCCCCGGCTCCCGCTTCCGGCGCCGACCAGCCGACGCCGACATTCGTCCCCGTGCTCGGGCGTATCGCCGCCGGCGGCCCGATCCTGGCCGAGCAGGCCGTGGAAGACGTGTTCCCGCTGCCCCGCGAACTGGTCGGTGACGGGTCACTGTTCCTGCTCAAGGTCGTCGGCGAGTCGATGGTCGACGCCGCCATCTGCAATGGCGACTGGGTGGTGGTGCGCCAGCAGAACGTCGCCGACAACGGCGATATCGTAGCCGCGATGATCGACGGCGAAGCGACCGTCAAGACCTTCAAACACAGTGGGGACGATGTCTGGCTGATGCCGCACAATCCGCTGTTCGAACCGATCCCCGGTAACGATGCACAGATCCTCGGCAAGGTCGTGACCGTTATCCGAAAGATCTGACATCCATGACCTCGGCGCTGCCGCCCACAGCCCACGGCACCCGCCGACGGCAGCGCTCAGGCAACGACCGAGCCCGGAAAACCTCACGATCTCGCTGTCCGCAGCCATGAGCGATCACAACGGACCGAACAGCGGCACCCGTCGTTCCCCTGCTGTTCCCACCGGGCAACAACACCGGACCGGCCTGGTCTGGTACGCCGCCTACGGCTCGAATATGAACCCCGGCAGACTGCGCTGCTACCTGTCCGGCGGCACCCCGGAGGGCGGCAGCATGGCGCTACCCGGTTGCCGTGACAGCAGCTCCCCGTTGCGTTCGGTACCGCTCACGCTGCCCGGACTGCTGTATTTCGCCACCGAATCCCGAGTGTGGACCGGTGGCCGGGCCTTCTACGACCCCGACGCCGATGGCACGACCGCCGTGCGGGCTTATCTGCTCACCACGGCACAGTTCGGCGATATCGCCGCTCAGGAGATGTACCGCCCACCCGGCGCCGACCTCGACCTCGGCGAAGCGCTCGCGAACGGACGCCACAGCCTCGGCCCCGGCCGCTACGAAACCCTGGTCTGCACCGGCAGCCACGACGGGCACCCCGTCATCACCTGCACCGCCCCATGGCAGCACGGCGATCTCCCCGGCAACCCGCCGGCGGCCGCATACCTGCGTCACCTCGTCATGGGTCTCACAGATGCCCATCGGTGGACGATTCCCCAGACCGCCGCCTACCTGGCCACCCGCCCCGGCGCCGGTCCGCGCTGGTCCCCCGAGTCGGTCGCAGAACTCCTGTACACCGACACGCAGCGCTGAGCTCTGCTACCTACCTGATCGCCCGGCCCGGTGCGCGCCTCGAACGCCCGTGTGTCGGACATCGTCGGTCTGATCCGCCGCGACCAGGCCGTCGTCCACGCGGTGCGATTCTGGAGGCGAGCGTCCGAGGCGCATCTACCCGTCGGCTGCGGCCACTACTCCTCTTCCGCCTGCAGCGCCACAGATATCGCTCGGGCCCCTGTCCGGATCGTCTCGATGTAGCGGCCCCTTTCCGCCGGGCCGACCGCGCTGCGCAACGGCCCCAGCTGAACCTCGTACGGGGCCTCGGAGCCGGTGAATACGGGCGCGGAGACATAGCTGACGGGGAGTTCGGATTCGACGGCCAGTTCCGCAGCGCTGTACGGCCGCGCGGTGAGGCGGACCAGCTGTCGCAATGCCCTGGCCCGCATCTCGGGCTGCAGCAGTTCGGCGCCGAGCGCGGTGAGCAGATCGGCGAGGACATCCACCAGACCGGCGTCGTCGGCGTCGGGACGGAACATGGCGAAACCGCTGTCCGCGACGAATCGCAGCAGGTCAGGAGCTCCGTGGGCATGCCAAGCCGTGGCCAGCCACGCTGCGCGTTCGCGATCCGATCGCCACGGCATGACAGCCGCCCCCGCTGGGTAGGACAGCGGAACGGACTGCCCGACGGCCAACCCCGGCACGATCCGCTCCCCCGCATAGTGTTTGGCGATCACTGTCAAGCGGCCCCCGGAGATCCGGCTGAGCGTGGCACCGCATTCGGCCGCCTCGGCCACCGCTGCCAGCTCGGTCCGCACGGCCGCGCCAGGACGTGCCGGATCGGCAGCCAGACGCGCCAGTGCAGGCCCGAGCCGGTAGCGCAACGAATGATCCCGCTCGACCCAGCCCGCGTCGTGCAATTCGTTGAGCACGGCGGTCACCGTCGCTCGGGCCAGCGACGACGCCGCCGCGATCTCGGAAACACTCAGCGCCCGTGGGGATCCGGCAAGCATCTCGACCACCGTGATCACCCGCCGCGTCGGTGGCGACCACGACTTCGGCATATCCCTCTCCCTCGACGAAACCGGCACGAACGAACCCTTGAAGGCCGCTTGCCCAGGCCCTACACTGCATCGACTATTCGTCGTAGATTAGTCGAATACTCGACAACCCTATATTGCCCGAGGTCAGGAGGACCTATGCTTCTCGATCGGTTCCGGATCGACGGCCGGGTGGCGGTCGTGACCGGAGCGGGGCGCGGCCTGGGAGCCGCCGTCGCCACCGGATTCGCCCAAGCGGGTGCCGATGTGGTCGTCGCCGCCCGAACGGAACAGGACCTGCGCGCGGTGGCCGAACAGGTGACGGCAGCGGGGCGGCGCGCCCATATCGTGGTCGCCGACCTGGCCGACGCCGACGCGGCCGCAGCGCTCGCCGGCGCGGCGGTGTCGCAGTTCGGCCGGCTGGACATCGTGGTGAACAATGTCGGCGGCGCCCTGCCGAAACCGTTGCTGGACACCACACCCGCGGAGTTGGAGAGCGCGTTCTCGTTCAACGTCGCCACCGCGCACGCATTGATCAGGGCCGCGGTTCCGCAGATCCTCGACACGGCGGGCGGCGGCTCGATCATCAACATCACCTCGGCGATGGGCCGCCTGCCCGGTCGCGCTTTCGCCGCCTACGGCACCGCGAAAGCTGCACTCGCCCACTACACGCGGCTCGCCGCCGCTGACCTGTGCCCGCGTATCCGGGTCAACGGGATCGCTCCCGGCGCGATCCTCGCCTCGGCACTGGAAATGGTTGCCGCCAACGACGAGATGCGCACGGCGCTCGAGCAGGCCACGCCGCTGCGGCGGCTGGGCGACCCGGCCGATATCGCCGCCACCGCACTGTTCCTCGCCTCGGACGCGGGCAGCTACCTGACCGGCAAAGTGCTCGAGGTCGATGGCGGTCTCATCGCACCGAATCTCGAGATCCCGATCCCGGATCTGTGAGGAGATGATCATGACCTATCGCGTAGTGCACTGGGGCACCGGCAATGTGGGCAGGCATGCGCTGACCGGCATTCTCACCGATCGGCGGCTCGAACTCGCCGGGGTGCGGGTGTCAGGGGCGGACAAGGCGGGCCGTGATGCGGGCGAACTGGCCGGACTCGACATCCGCACGGGGATCACCGCGACCACCGACACCGACGCGCTGCTGGGCCTGCGACCCGACTGCGTCGTGTACACGGCCATGACCGACAACCGGCTCACCGACGCGCTGGAGGATCTGCGCACCATCCTCGCGGCCGGAATCAACGTGGTCGCCAGCGCGCCGGTGTTCCTGCAGTACCCGTGGGACGTGCTGCCTGCCGAACTGCTCGCACCCGTGGAACAGGCTGCGGCCCAGGGCGGTTCATCGCTGTTCGTCAACGGGATCGACCCGGGTTTCGCCAACGATCTGCTGCCGATGGCGCTACTGGGCACTTGTCAGCGGGTCGACCAGGTGCGCTGTCTGGAAATCGTCGATTACGCCACCTACGACAACGCCGCCGTCATGTTCGACATCATGGGTTTCGGCAAGCCCCTCGACGAGACGCCGATCCTGCTGCAGCCCGGGGTGCTGACCCTGGCCTGGGGCAGCGTGGTCCGCCAACTGGCGGCCGGGCTCGGGATCACCCTCGACTCGGTCACTCAGACCGTCGAACGGATTCCCGCGCCGCAGGATTTCGATATCGCCTCCGGGCATATCCGGGCAGGCACCGCGGCTGGGCTCCGGTTCGAGGTGTGCGGCATGGTCGGCGACCGGGCTGTGACCGTGCTCGAGCACATCACT
This sequence comes from Nocardia donostiensis, assembly GCF_002081715.1. Lineage (GTDB taxonomy): Bacteria > Actinomycetota > Actinomycetes > Mycobacteriales > Mycobacteriaceae > Nocardia > Nocardia donostiensis. The sequence goes on from NZ_MUKP01000005.1 coordinate 123,436, forward strand.
CGCCTGCGCGCCGACCTCGCGCCCGAGTGGCCACAACCGGCCCGAGCAGGCGGCTCCTACCGGGTGGAGGTCACCGGGGAACCGCATTACGTGCTCGACCTGAGCTCGTCGAGCGACCACGGCGACCACAACCATGCCAACCTGGTCGCCACCGCGATGCGGTTGGTGAACGCTATTCCGGCCGTGGTGGCGGCCGAACCAGGTATCCGCACCACCCTGGATCTGCCGTTGGTGACCGGCATCGGTCGCGCCGACCCGCCCGCCCCGAGTCCGAACTGAACAGGAGTATCGTCGCACCGGCCGCCCGTCGGCCCATGAGCAAAGATCGCCGCCCAGGAAGCATTGTCCGGGCACATCGATATCTCCGGGTCTCGAGGGAAATGGTTGAATTCCTGGCACGCGACTGCGTGAACGTGGCGGCCGCGACCTCGCGACTCGGGTGCCTGCGCCCGGAGTCCTGCACGACAGGCGGTATTGGACGTGGACGAGCTCCTCAACAGCGCCAGTGGCTTCATCTGGGGCCCCTGGCTGCTCATTCCCCTGCTTCTGCTGACCGGCCTGTACCTGACGGTGCTGCTGCGCGGTCTGCAGATCCGCAAACTCGGGACCGCGCTCTGGCTCGCCTTCGTCAAACGCCGCGAGCCCGACGGGGCCGGGGACATCTCGCACTATCAGGCGTTGTCGACCGCGCTGGCCGCCACCGTCGGTGTCGGCAATATCGCCGGTGTGGCGACGGCGATCGCACTCGGCGGCCCGGGCGCGGTGTTCTGGATGTGGTGCACCGGCCTGGTGGGGATGGCCACCAAATACAGCGAGGCGTTCCTTGGTGTCCGGTTCCGGCGTACCGACGCTGCCGGTGAGCAGGCCGGCGGGCCGATGCACTATCTGCGGGAAGGCATCAAAGGTCCGTTCGGCGTGTTCCTCGGCGGGTTCTTCGCGGTGGCCGGTGTTTTCGCCTCGTTCGGCATCGGCAATATGACCCAGGCCAACACGGTCGCCGCCAACGTGGAATCCGAGTGGGGTCTGCCCACCTGGGTCACCGGCCTGATCATCACCGGTCTGGCCGCAGCGGTCATCCTCGGCGGTATCAAGAACATCGGCCGCGTCACCAGCCTCTTCGTGCCGGTCATGATCATCCTCTATATCGTCGGCGCGGCCGCGGTGCTGGCCTTCAACGTCACCGAACTGCCCGCCGCGATCGGGCTCATCGTCACCGACGCGTTCACCGGCACCGCTGCCACGGGCGGTTTCGTCGGTGCCGGTGTCGCGGCCGCCATCCGCTACGGTGTCGCGCGCGGCATCTTCTCCAACGAATCCGGGCTCGGCACCGGTGGTATCGCCGCCGCGGCCGCCCAGACCACACACCCGGTGCGCCAAGCCCTCGTCTCGATGACCCAGACCTTCATCGACACGCTGGTCGTGGTGAGTTTCACCGGCCTCACCATCGTGGTGACCGGGGTCTGGAAGTCCGACAGTTCCCCGGCGACATTCACCGCGGACGCGTTCGCCCAGGCACTGCCCGGCACCTGGGGCAGCGTCATCGTGACGGTGAGCGTGATCTTCTTCGCGTTCTCCACCGTGCTCGGCTGGTCCTACTACGGCGACCGCTGCATCGAGTACCTGTTCGGCCGCAAGCTGGTGCTGCCGTACCGGATCGTGTTCATCGTGGTCGTCTATCTCGGCGCGACACGGGAGCTGTCGACGGTGTGGACGTTCTCCGATGTGGCCAACGGCCTGATGGCACTGCCGAACCTGATCGGCCTGGTCATCTTGTCCCCGCTGGTCTACCGGGAGACGAAGGCCTACTTCGACGGCAAACAATCCGACGAAGTACGGGTGCACTGACCTGCGCCGCACCGCCCGCCCACGTTTGGTGGGCGTGGCGCCGGGAAACCGGCGTGCGGAAGGAGGCGCGGTGAGACACAATCGCGCAGCGCTCATTGCGCCGACGGGGTGCGAGAAACTCCCGCAGGACACAGGAGGCAGTGATGAGTGAGATGAGCGAGATGAGCGAAACGAACGACACCTGGGATCCGCCGCAGGACACGGGCGCGCCGGACGCGGCCGAGACCGACGCAGCCGGTCTGAGCGCGTCCGAGGACCTCGACGAGGACGAACTGCGTTCGGACCCGCTCGAGGAGGGTATGGACCCGCCTGAGCACTGGTCCGGTGTCGACCAATACGGTATGACCCCGCGTGAGGAGCGCACGCCGCGCCCCATGGACGACCGTCTCGACGAAGAACAACCCGATACGGTCGCCGACCCGCCGGACGAGCCGGGTCCGGCCGAATCCGATGCGATGACCGTCGGTGGCGAGGACGTGATCAACCCGCCGCACGAATACGAGCGGGATCTGGGTATCGACGCCGATATCGCGGGCGGTTCGGTGGCGGACGAGATCCGGGAGGCCGAACCCCCGGAGTAGCGCAGCACGCTCGCCCGATCACCCTCGGCGATGCGTGGGCCGGGTGGTTGTGGAGCTAGGACCGGCGGGCGTCGCCGCAGCCGGGGAAGCGGTGCGCTCTTCCTCTGGTTTGCCGTGCGCCTACCTGGGCATTCGTTTCTCGACCATAAGACGCCGGCATGCGATCGGCAGCGTGGATCCCCGCACGGCCGGCGAACCTGCCGAACCGAAAGGTCAACCGCGATGTCACGCTACGACACCACTGCCGCAACAACACCCCGCTCCCCGCTGCAGCTCGCCGCTATGGCGGTCGGGGCGGTTTTCCTGCTGGTGGGAGTCCTCGGCTTCATCCCCGGTATCACCACCGACTACGACTCGCTCGAATGGGCAGGCCATCACTCCGAGGCGCAACTGCTCGGCCTGTTCAACGTGTCCATCCTGCACAACCTTGTGCACCTGCTGTTCGGCATCGTCGGACTGATCGCCGGACGCACCCCGGGCGCCGCCCGCGCCTTCCTGATCGGTGGCGGCGCGATCTACCTGGTGCTGTGGCTGTACGGGCTGCTCATCGATTTCGGCAGCGACGCCAATTTCCTGCCCTTGGACACCGCCGACAACTGGCTGCACTTCGGCCTCGGGGTCGGGATGATCGCGCTGGGGGCGGCTCTGCCCCGAGTATCCGGGATCACGCCTCCCGGTGGAGGCAGGCAGACCGGGATCATCGAGTAATTTGCGCGGACCGCGGCAACGGTTCAGAACTACCAGAGGCGCTTACCTCCGCATGAATGCGGAGGCTTGCGCGGACGTTCGTTGAGTCAGGACAGTTTGAGGCTGCGCCCGATGATTTCCTTCATGATCTCGGTGGTGCCGCCGTAGATCGTCTGCACGCGAGCATCCAGGTAGGCCTGGGCGATCGGGTATTCCTGCATGTAGCCGTAGCCGCCGTGCAGTTGCAGGCAGCGGTTGATCAGCTCGACCTGCTCCTCGGTGCTCCACCATTTGGCCATCGCGGCATCTTCGACGCTCAGCTTGCCCGCGTTCAGGTCCTCGATGCACTTATCGACGAAAACGCGCACCGCGGTGGTCTTGGTGGCCAGCTCGGCCAGCACGAACCGGGTGTTCTGCTGCGCGCCGATCGGCTTGCCGAACGCCTTGCGGTCGCGGACGTACTGGATGGTTCTCTGCAGCGTGGATTCCATCGCCGCGGCCGCCACGGCCGCGATCGACAGTCGTTCCTGCGGCAGATTCTGCATGAGGTGGATGAAGCCCATGCCTTCCTGGCCGAGCAGGTTCGCGGCGGGCACCCGGACGTCGGTGAAGCTGAGCTCGGCCGTGTCCTGCGCTTTGAGACCGATCTTGTCCAGGTTGCGGCCCCGTTCGAAGCCGGGCATACCGCGCTCGACAACGAGCAGGCTGAAGCCCATGGCGCCCTTGTCGGGGTCGGTCTGGGCGACGACGATGACGAGATCGGCGTTGATGCCGTTGGTGATGAAGGTCTTGGCGCCGTTGAGCACCCAGTCGTCGCCATCGCGGACCGCGCGCGTCTTGATGCCCTGCAGATCCGAACCGGTGCCCGGTTCGGTCATCGCGATGGCGGTGATGGTCTCACCGGAACAGAAGCCGGGTAGCCAGCGCTTCTTCTGCTCCTCGTTGGTCAGGTCAAGCAGATACGGGGCGACGACGTCGTTGTGCAGCGTGAAGCCGAGACCCGAATACAGCCCGTTCACACACTCTTCGGCGATAACCGCGTTGTAGCGGAAGTCCTTCACCCCACCGCCGCCGTATTCCTCCGGCACGGCCATACCGAGGAATCCCTGCTTACCTGCCTCGATCCAGGCAGCACGGTCGACGACACCCTGCTCGGCCCACTGCTCGTGGTTCGGCGCGACGTGTGTGTCGAGAAATTTACGGAAGGACTCCCGGAACAGATCGTGCTCGGGCTCGAACAGTGTGCGCTCCACACCAACCTCCTAATGACTACACGGGCCGTTCCACACCGGCCCGCATTGTCACCACCGTACCCGGAATGAGAACCGGTGTTTACTTTGCACCCGAAATGCCGTGCATCACCACCTATAGCGTGCCCATGGCCTACACCTGCGGCCATTCACGCCTGGGCTGCGGGAGAAAGAGCGGGCGCCGCTGCGCGGCTCGATCAGAAAGGCAGCATGTCGCGTACCCGCCCCGCCAGAGTGCGCCCGGTATCGCCTTCCCGTTCGGCGAACAGGAATGTCAACTCCTCCTGTAGCGACTTGCGGACGACCGCGCCGAGCTGGACGGCGGCCTCGTCCAGATCGGTGGCGTCGCGCCACGGCGCCGGGTCGATGGGCGCGCCGGCAGAGAAGTAGAAACGTTCCGGCCGTGGGATCCAGGTGGGGCCGATGCCTTTGAGCAACGGCGGGGTGAGTTCGGCGTTGATACCGAGGGCTTCGACGAGCCAGCGCAGCGGACGCAGCGCCAGATGGTCGCCGTCGACGAGGATGTCGTAGGCGTCGTCGATGCCGATCATCGCGACCGGCACGATCGGGGCACCCGTTTCGATCGCCATCCGCGCGAACCCGGTGCGGCCCTCCCAGCGCAGCTGGTATTTCTCACCCTTGCGGCGCACCGCCTCTCGACCACCGCCGGGGAACACGATCACCGCTTCGCCTGCCTCGAGCAGGGCCCGGCAATTCGCCCTGGTGCCGCGCACCGCACCGTAGTACTGCAGCAGGTGGCGCACCCCCGGCGCGCCGATGAGCACATGTTCGGCAAGACCGCGGATCAACCTGCCGCGGCGGCGCAGCACCTCGGGCAGCAGCAGGGGCGCATCGAAACCGCCGAGCAGATTGTGGTTTCCGACGAGCAGCACCGGGCCTTCGGCCGGAATGTTCTCCAGGCCGTAGTACCGGGGACTGGCCCAGGTGCGTATCGGTGCCAGCATGGCGTCGAGCACCCACAGATCGGCGTCGCTCAGCGACACCGTCAGCGGCGCGCCGTCGGTGAGAACGGGGACGCGGGACGCGATCTCGCCGTTGCGACGAGCACCGGAATCGGCTGGACCGAGGCCGAGCGACATGAACCCTCCTGATGTCGATTCGATGACGATATCGCAACGAAACCGCTTGCGTCGCACCGGATACGGACATCGGCAGGTCGCCCGGCTGCGAGCCGTGCGGGGGCTACGAGGCGGCGGGCGCCGTTCCCGCGTAGGCGTACTCCGACAACGCCGCCGCCAGCGCCTGCGGCACCCGGGCATGGACTCTGGTCCCGCCCTCCTCATGGCTGGTGCTGTCGATCCGGCCGTCGGCGTGGATACGGGCGAGCAGATCCCCGCGAGTGTACGGCAGCAGCACACTGACTTCGACGTCGAGACCGCCGAGCACCTCGGCGATCCGGCCGCGTAGCTCCTCGATTCCGATATCTTTGTGCGCGGAGACGAACACCGCATCCGGTAGCTGCGCGCGCAGGTTGGCAAGCTCAACCGGTTCCATGGCGTCGATCTTGTTGACCGCCAGCAACTCCGGCGGGGCAGGTGCACCCGACTCCCGGATCACATCGGTGATCACCTCACGGACCGCCTTGATCTGCTCGGCGGGCAGCGAATCAGAACCGTCGACCACATGCAGCAGCAGATCGGCGCCGGTGACCTCTTCCAACGTGGACCGGAACGCCTCGACCAGCTGGGTCGGCAGATGCCGCACGAAACCGACGGTATCGGTGAACACGACCTCGCGACCGTCGTCGAGCTGAGCGCGCCGCGTGGTGGGGTCCAGTGTGGCGAACAACGCGTCCTGCACCAGCACACCGGAGCCGGTCAGCGCGTTCATCAGGCTGGATTTACCGGCGTTGGTGTAGCCGACGATCGCCACCGACGGGATACCGCTGGACGTACGGCGCGAACGCATCGTGTCCCGCGCGGTCTTCATCTCGCGGATCTCGCGGCGCAGCTTTGCCATCCGCTCACGGATGCGACGCCGGTCGGTTTCGATCTTGGTCTCACCGGGGCCACGCAGACCCACACCACCGTTACTGCCCGCCCGGCCACCGGCCTGCCGGGACATCGATTCACCCCAGCCACGCAGCCGCGGCAGCATGTACTCCATCTGGGCGAGCGCGACCTGCGCCTTACCCTCCCGGGAGGTGGCGTGCTGGGCGAAGATGTCCAGGATCAGCGCGGTGCGGTCGACAACCTTCACCTTGACGACCTTTTCCAGCGCGGTCAGCTGCGCCGGAGTCAGTTCACCATCGCAGATCACCGTGTCCGCGCCGCTGGCCAGCACCACCGCACGCAGCTCGTCGGCTTTACCTGAACCGATATAGGTGGCCGGATCGGGCCGCTCACGGCGCTGGATGAGCGCCTCCAGCACCTCCGAACCCGCGGTTTCGGCCAGCCGCGCCAGCTCGGCCATACTGGCCTCGGCACTCGCGGCACTGCCCTCGGTCCACACCCCGACCAGCACGACCCGTTCCAGGCGCAGCTGGCGATATTCGACCTCGGTGATATCGGTGAGTTCGGTGGACAACCCGGCGACGCGGCGCAACGCGCTGCGATCCTCGAGCTGCAGCTCACCGGTCGTGGGGGCAGCGGACCAGCCGCGCGCCTCATCGCGGGGGCCGATATCGATCCCCCCGATGGCGTAACCGTCCGCGTCGGTGACGTCCTCGAGGTCGTCGAACACCTCGAACGACCCGTCGGCCGAACCCGCGGACCGTCCGCTCATATCTACAGATTCAGAATTCCTCATACACCATCCATGCTGCCACGAAACCCCAGGGCAGCGCATGTGATATTCCCGCGGTCCGCGCTCACTGCTGGAACCACCACCGGTCGGCGATCCGGCCGGAGGCGACCAGTTGCGACGGCCCGCGCAACCAACCTCGGCCGACATCCAACCCCGCCCGCACCTCACCGCCCGGTACCCGCACCATCACCTCGCCGCGATCGGTCCCGATCGCGAAACCCTCCGCGGCCAGCGCCGCGGTCGCGGCCGCGACCGTTCCGGTGCCGCACGACCTGGTCTCTCCCACGCCACGTTCGTAAACCCGCATATCAACCGCGCGCGCGGGGTCGACGGCAGTGAGAATCTCGATGTTCACACCGTTGGGGAAGAAACCCGGGTCGTAGCCGGGCGCGACGGCCAAATCGATCGCGCCGAGCGCATCGGCCGACAGGGCCGGATCGACACAGGCCAGATGCGGGTTGCCGACATCGACACCGATCCCGCGATACGCGCGGCCCGCGATGGTTGCCGTGGCTTCACCCAACACCCGAACCGGCCCCATATCGACCGTGATATCCCCGTGCACCGCATCCGCAGCGTGCACAGTGATCGGACGGGCACCTGCCCGGCTGCCGACGGAGTACCGGTCGCCGGTCTGCATACCCGCCACCGCGAGATAGTGCGCGAACACCCGAACCCCGTTACCGCACATCTCCGCGATCGAACCGTCGGCATTGCGGTAGTCCATGAACCAGTCCTCGCCTGCCACGCCCGGCGGCAGGTCGGTGAGCACCCCCGACCGCTGCAACGCATCCGCCCGCGCCACCCGCAGCACCCCGTCGGCACCCAGGCCCCGGCGGCGGTCACACAGCGCCGCGACCCGTTCGGCGGTCAGCTCCAGCTGCGCGTCGGGGTCGGGCAGCACCACGAAATCGTTCTGGGTGCCGTGCCCCTTGGTGAACTCGATGCCGGTCACGCTCACGTCGTCGCTTCTCCTGGTTCTGGTGGTCATCTGGCGAACGTCCGGCGTTGCCTGGAAATTTCGTACAACCCCACCGCGGCCGCCGACGGCGCGCCGAGCGAACTCGCGGTGCCACCCATCGGGATGCGCACGGTGTCGTCACAGGCCTGCTGCCAGGCCGCGCTCATCCCGCTGGTCTCGTTGCCGACCACCAGGATTGTCGCCTCGGTCAGGTCGTGGTCGTAGATGGCGCGGCTGCCGTGCTCGTCGGTACCGATGATGCGAGTGGGGATACCGCGACTGATCTGCCGGTCGCGCAGTCGACACACCTGGGCAGGCCCGGCCACACGGAACACCGGTACGGCGAACAGTGAGCCGGTGGAAGCCCGCACAGCCTGCGGGTCGTACTGGTCGGCGCCGTGTCCGGTGACGATCACCGCGGACGCGCCGAACGCATCCGCCGACCGGATCAACGTGCCCAGATTGCCCGGCGAATTGGGCCGGTCGAACACCACGATCACCGGCGCCTCACCCGGTTCCCCTGGTTCATAGGTGTCCAGGTCGTCGTTGCGGGTGACGGCGACGGCCACCAGTTCCGGGGCGCCGCCGCTCTTCTCCCCCAGCTCGGCCATCAGTTCCGGCACCAGCCCCACCAGCGGCACTGCACAGGTGTCGAGCAGTTCCCGCGCCCACCCCGACAGTTCGGGACCGCCGAGCCGGTACAGCAGCGCCTCCAACGGCCAGTCGTTGATGACGGCCTGGGTGATCGGCCGCACCCCCTGTACCAGGAAACGGCCGTCACGGTGCCGTTTGGTGCGGTTGTTCAGATAGGCCTGCCACACCTGCACCGAAGCGTTGCGGGTGCTCACTCGTCGGGTCACTGCCTGGTCCGTTCCTCTGCTGCGTTGTCGACGCGGTCGCGTGCCGCCGCATCCAGCAGCGCCGTGGTGGTGGCGACCAATTCGGGATCGGCGCCGTTCACCCAGCGCACCCGGCGGTCGCGGCGAAACCACGACCGTTGCCGCCGGACATAGCGGCGGGTGCCGATGAATGTGCGTTCCCGCGCCTGGTTCAGGTCGTATTCGTTGTCCAGATAGGAGAGGACGTGTGCGTAACCGATCGCCCGGCGCGCTGTCTGCCCCGCCCGCAGGCCCTCGCTGATCAGCGCGCGAACCTCGTCGACGAGGCCGTGGTCGAACATGACCGCAGTGCGTTGCTCGATCCGGGCATCCAACTCGGCGGTGTCGCGGTCGACACCGATGATGGTCGTCCCCCAACGGGGAGCACCGATCACCGGCGCCGATGCCGCGAACGGCCGGCCGGTCAATTCGACGACCTCGAGCGCGCGCACCATCCGGCGGCCGTCGGTGGGCAGGATCGTTGCCGCGGCGGCCGGGTCCGCGCGGCGCAACGCAGCGTGCACAGCCGCCACCCCCTCCTCGGCGAGCAACGCCTCCCACTTGGCCCGCACCTGCGGATCGGTCGCCGGGAACTCCCACTGATCCAGCAGAGCCTGCACGTACATCATCGAGCCCCCGACGATGATCGGCGTATGCCCCCTGGCGACGATGGCCTCGACATCCGCCGCGGCCGCAGTCTGATACGCGGCGACCGACGCGGTCTCCGTGACGTCCAGGACGTCGAGCTGGTGATGCGGGATGCCGCGCCGCAGCTGCGGCGCCAACTTCGCGGTACCGATGTCCATACCGCGATACAGCTGCATCGCGTCGATATTGACGATCTCGCCGTGCAGTCGCTCGGCCAGGTCCAACGCCAGATCGGATTTCCCCGTGGCGGTGGGTCCGACCACCGCGATCGGGGTGATCACCTCCCCGCTCACCTCCGGTCGCCTCCCTGGGCTCCCGGCCGCCACAGCCCCACCTGGTAGCCGACACCGAACGGTGCCCCCTGGTACACGGTATCGATCACCGGGTCGTCCGGATCGGCGGCGAACAATCCTGCCAGCATCTGATAGGCGGCGCGGCCCGACAGCGCGAGTTCGGCGCACAGGTCCGGCTCCAGCTCCAGCAATGCCGCACGATCGCCATCGGCCAGCGCACGATCCAACCTGCCCTGCACATCCTCCGCCCGCGGATCGAAGTAACCGGGCGCGGAAGTGGACAAAGTGGCAGCCCCGTCGGCGACAACGAGCACACCGCGCGGTTCGTCGTCGGATTCCAGTTCCGCCCGTAGTTTCGCCCCCAGCTCAGCACACCGATCCGTCGAAGCTTCCGCGGCGATCAACCAGGCCTCGGCCTCGGCTCCCTGGGCTGTTTCCCCACGCAACCACGCTCCGATCAGCGCGGGCAGCGGTAACCGGGGATCGGCCACCGTCACAGGGCCCTCGGCACCGTTTCCAGCACTGCCGGACAGGGCCACCAGGTAGTCGACCCCATAGCCGCGGAAGGTGCCCACGACCTCCGGCCCCAGCCGCTGGTCGGCCGCAGCGACACCGACCACCGTCCAGCGCATCGTCTCCGCCGCCAGCGCCCGGCCCGCGGTGACGGCTGCGGTACGGAGTTCGGCGACCTGCTCATCCTGCTGCGTTCGTGCGGTGCAGGGCCGCTCCGAAGCGCTATCACCGCACAACTCGGGCACCAGGATCGGCGGCGATGGGATCAGGGCCGCAAGACAGAACACGGGATCAACCGTAGCGGCTCGCGCCACTCGCCCGGATGGGCGCGGCCAGGCATAGCCTGTTCCCTAAGCCGCGCGGGCGCATTCTGCGGCTTCGAGTGTCTCTGCCGGAAACGCGGCCACAATTGCTAGTGTGCGAGATGTTCCACCCGGTCATCGCGGGTCGGGGTCCGCGGGGATGTGGTTTCCAAGCCACGGACCGGGTTGAATGGGATGAGCTAGGGCGTAACCAGGCAGCCGTGACGCGCGGCAGGGACGAGGAGCAATGACCGACAGCAACGGAACCGCCAAACCCGGCCCCGGCAGCACCCCGCGACCGTCCGGAGCACCCAAACCTGGCGCCTCGACCCGCCCCAAACCCGGCACGTCGGCGCACCCCAAACCGCATGCGGTCAAACCGGCGCCCGGTCCCGCATCCCAGCATCCGCACCCGGTCGTCGTCCCCACTGTCACCGATCCCAGCGCGTGGGGACGTGTCGACGAGGACGGCACCGCCTGGGTCAAAACCGCCGACGGCGAACGCGTCGTCGGGTCCTGGCAGGCCGGTGACGCCGCTGAAGGGCTGGCTCATTTCGGTCGCCGTTTCGACGATCTGGCCACCGAGGTCGCGCTGCTGGAAGCACGCCTGGCGGCCGGAGCCGATGCCCGCAAGACCAAGGCCGCCGCGAACGCACTCGCCGAATCGCTGCCGACGGCCGCCGTCATCGGCGATATCGACGGTCTCGCCAGGCGACTGCAGGCCATCGCCGAACATTCCGAAGAGGCGGCTGCACACGCCAAGGAGGAGAAGGAACGCACCCGCCACGAGCACACCGAACGCAAGGAAGCGCTCGCGGCCGAAGCCGAGCAGATCGCCGCCGAATCGACCCAGTGGAAAGCTGCGGGCGACCGGCTGCGCGAAATCCTCGAGGAATGGAAATCCATCAAGGGAGTCGACCGTAAGGTCGACGACGCGCTGTGGCGGCGATACTCCAAGGCGCGGGAAGCGTTCAACCGGCGCCGCGGCGCGCACTTCGCCGAACTCGACCGGGAACGTGCAGCCGCCAAGGCCCGCAAGGAAGAGCTGTGCGCGCAAGCCGAGGAGCTGTCCGATTCCACCGATTGGGTGGGTACGGCGGCAGTGTTCCGCGACCTGCTCACCGAATGGAAGAGCGCGGGCCGCGCCCCACGAGAAGCCGACGAGGCGCTGTGGCGCCGGTTCAAGAGCGCCCAGGACGTGTTCTTCGCCGCACGCAACACCGCGGCCTCCGAACGTGACGCCGAATTCGAGCAGAACGCCGCCGACAAGGAAGAACTACTACAGACCTACGCCCCCTACATCGATCCCGCCACCGACCTCGACGCCGCCCGCGCCGCACTGCGCGACCTGCAGGAACGCTGGGACGCCATCGGCAAGGTGCCGCGCGACCGCATGCAGGAGCTGGAAGGCAGACTGCGCGCCATCGAAAAGCAGGTCCGCGAAGCTGCCGACGCCCAGTGGCGGCGCACCGACCCGGAAGCGGTTGCCCGCGCCGCACAGTTCCGGGAACGGGTCGCCCAGTTCGAGGAGCAAGCCGCCAAGGCAGCCGCCGCCGGGAAGACTCGTGACGCGGAGAAAGCCCGGGAACAGGCGAAACAGTGGCGGGAATGGGCTGAAGCGGCCGAAGGAGCGGTCAGCAACCGTTGAGAAACCCGGCCGCACGGGCCCGGCCGAGTAGAGCGGTCCGGCGGGACATCACTCCTCGCCGGTGAGACGTTTGCGATCCCGTTCTTCCTCCGCGGCCGCGGCCATCCGCCGCTCCTGCTCGGCAGCGAGCTGCAACGCGGTGCGACTCCACACCACCTTCACCCAGTGGAAGGTGAGCACGATCGCGGCGATCGTACCGATGATCAAGCCGATACCGGGGCCCGCGCCGATGTAGTTGCCCAGACCCGGCGTCTGCCGATGCCAGATGGAGAACACGCCGAAGGCACTGGCGATGGCCGTACCCGCTACGGCGATCCAGGCCAGCACCCAGCGCCGCGTCATCAACGCCAGCAGCGAAAAACCGATTCCGAACACCGCAACGAACCACACGAAGATCCGCGACGGCAACCCGATGTGCTCGAGAGCCGCGGCATCGGAGTTGAGCAGCACATCGAACCCGCGAGCGCTGCCCGCATGCGACAGCACCAGCGAAGCCAGCAGCGCGAACACCGCGACCGCGACGACCATCGCCCGCATACCCGGGTCGATCTCCCCCGCGATCCGGCGCTCCACCGCATCCAGATCGTCGCGGAACTGTTCGAAGTCGGTCTCGACCGAGTTCACGGAATCCTCGTTTCCTTCGGTTGAATCGTTGGCGGATGCCTCGGGTCCGCCGCCAGGGGAGTCGTCGGCACGAGAGGCAGCGCCTGCTGCCCGCTCTGTTCCCGGGTCGGGCCGGGGTGTTCTTCCGGAACCGGTTCTCCCGGTCAGCGGCTCGGTGGATCCTGGCTCCGCGGAGCCGGTCGGTGTGGTGTCGTCGTCTCGGTCCGCCGGGTCGGTCATGACCCACACCCGGTAGTGCAACCCGCGGCGGTCGGTACCACCGCGGGGGCGCCGATGCTCGGCAACCCGAGCCCGACACCGATCGGCGCGGTCTTGGGTGTGATACCGCGTTCGTGCGCGTCCCCGGCGCGGGTGCGGCGGTGGGTGCGGATCGGCGCGTCGGCGATCAGATGATGCGGTGCCGCACCGGTGACGTCCACGGTCACCACATCACCGGGACGGATCGGCTCGGCCGTGCCCGCCGGGCGGAAATGCACCAGCCTGCCGTCGCGGGCGCGGCCGCTCATCCGCGCGGTCGCGGCGTTCTTCTTACCTGCCCCGTCGGCGACGAGCAGCTCGACCTCGCTGCCGATCAGTGCACGGTTGGCCTCGAGGGAGATCTCCTCCTGCACGGCGATCAGCCGGTCGTAACGCTCCTGTACCACCTGCTTGGGTAGCTGGTCGGGCATATCCGCGGCCGGAGTACCGGGGCGCTTGGAGTACTGGAAGGTGAATGCGCTGGTGAACCGGGCCTGGCGCACCACGTCCAGGGTCTGTTGGAAATCCTCTTCGGTTTCCCCTGGGAAGCCCACGATGATGTCGGTGGTGATCGCGGCATGCGGCATCGCGGCCCGCACCTTTTCGATGATGCCCAGGTAGCGGGCCTGCCGGTAGGAGCGGCGCATCGCCTTGAGCACCCGGTCCGAACCCGACTGCAGCGGCATATGCAGCTGCGGGCACACGTTCGGGGTCTGCGCCATCACCTCGATCACGTCGTCGGTGAACTCGGCCGGATGCGGCGAGGTGAAGCGCACCCGCTCCAGGCCCTCGATCGAGCCGCACGCGCGCAGCAGTTTCGCGAACGCGCCCCGGTCCCGCGGCTGTGTCGGATCGGCGAAGGATGCGCCGTAGGAGTTCACGTTCTGCCCGAGCAGAGTCACCTCGAGCACGCCCTGATCGACCAGCGCCTGCACCTCGGCCAGCACATCGCCCGGCCTGCGGTCCACCTCCTTACCGCGCAGCGACGGCACGATACAGAAGGTGCAGGTGTTGTTACAGCCCACCGAGATCGACACCCATCCCGCGTAGGCCGACTCCCGCTTGGCGGGCAGCGTGGAGGGAAACGCTTCCAACGATTCCAGGATCTCGACCTGGGCGGCATCGTTGTGGCGGGCACGCTCCAGCAGTACCGGCAGCGCACCGATGTTGTGGGTGCCGAACACCACATCCACCCACGGTGCCTTGCGCACCACCGTCTCGCGGTCCTTCTGCGCCAGACAGCCGCCGACCGCGATCTGCATACCGGGCCGCGCCGCCTTGATCGGCGCGAGATGACCGAGGGTGCCGTAGAGCTTGTTGTCGGCGTTCTCCCGCACCGCGCAGGTGTTGAACACCACCAGGTCCGCGGTCGAGCCGGGGCCCGCCTTGACGTAGCCCGCGTCTTCGAGCAGGCCGGACAAGCGTTCGGAATCGTGCACGTTCATCTGGCAGCCGAAGGTGCGGACCTCGTAACTACGCGCTCGGGCCTCGTCCGCCGACGGGGTGGAGCGTGCTACTACCTGTCCGATCGAATCCACCCGTCCAGACTACGGCCCGTCGTCGAACCGGTTTCGGGCGCATCTGCCCAGGCGGGCCCCGGTGACCGTGCCCAGGCGGACCGTTGCGACCGGGCCCAGGTAGGCCGTTGCGACCGAGGCGATCCGCGCACCCACCTCTCCGGCGATCTCCTCCGTCGGGAGTGGCCGTTGTGAACCGGGAATCGGCCGCCCGATCCGACAGCTGCCCTCTCATTGCCAACGGGAACCGACCATCGGGTTACAAATCCGTGTAATCCCGGCGCGACAACCGGATGTGTCCGCAGAAAGCAGGGTAATTCCCTGATTTACCCTTAAGGTTTTCCACTATGACCGACGCCACCGACACCAGCGACGCTACCGGCCCCGTGAGTGCGCCGCCGATGATCCGGATGCGCAATGTGAACAAACATTTCGGCGCCCTGCACGTATTGCGCGATATCGACCTCGATGTGCCGCGTGGTCAGGTGGTGATCGTGCTCGGACCGTCCGGCTCCGGTAAATCGACACTGTGCCGCACCATCAACCGGCTGGAGCCGATCGATCGCGGCGAAATCAGTGTCGACGGAGTGCCCCTACCCGCCGAAGGACGCGCCCTCGCCGCGCTGCGCGCCGATGTCGGCATGGTGTTCCAATCATTCAACCTGTTCGCGCACAAAACGATCCTCGACAATGTGATGCTCGCGCCGGTGAAAGTCCGCAAGCTCACCAAGGACAAGGCACGGACCCGCGCCATGGAACTACTCGACCGTGTCGGCATCGCCGACCAGGCGAACAAATACCCGGCCCAGCTCTCCGGCGGCCAGCAGCAGCGCGTGGCCATCGCCCGCGCGCTGGCCATGAACCCGAAAGTGATGCTGTTCGACGAGCCGACCTCGGCGCTGGACCCGGAAATGGTCACCGAAGTACTCGACGTCATGGTCTCGCTGGCCACAGAGGGGATGACCATGCTGGTGGTCACCCACGAAATGGGTTTCGCCCGCCAGGCAGGTGACCGGGTGCTGTTCATGGCCGACGGCCAGGTGATCGAAGACACCGATCCGAACACATTCTTCACAGCACCGGCATCGGATCGAGCCAAGGACTTCCTCGGCAAAATCCTCAGCCACTGACCACTGGCCACTGTCCACTGGCCCGTGCCCGCCGGCACATACCGGAAATGATGAGGGAAGGAACACGATGAGGATCAACCGCGCGCTACGCCTAGGAGTCGGGGCTATCGCCCTGGCCTTGATCGCAGCCACCACCGCGGCCTGCGGCAGCGGAGACGACAAGACCACACTCGAACACGCTGAAGAAGGCAAGCTCACCATCGGCATCAAATTCGACCAACCCGGCCTCGGCCAACGCAACACCGACGGCACCTACAGCGGGTTCGACGTCGAGGTCGCGAAATATGTGGCGGGCAAACTCGGGGTAGCGCCCGACGGTATCACCTTCAAAGAAGCGCCCTCCGCGCAACGCGAAACGCTGATCGAAAACGGACAGGTCGACTTCATCGTCGCTACCTACTCGATCACCGACCAGCGTAAAGAGAAGATCGACTTCGCGGGTCCCTACTATGTCGCAGGCCAAAGCCTGCTCGTCAAGGCCGGCAACACCGACATCACCGGACCCGGCAGCATCGCGGGCAAAACCGTCTGCTCGGTGAAGGGCTCCACACCCGCCCAGAACATCGAGAAGAACTACCCCGACACCCAGTTGCAGACCTACGACACCTACTCGCTGTGCCTGGAAGGGCTCAACAGCGGCGCTGTCGACGCGGTGACCACCGACGACATCATCCTCGCCGGCTACGCCTCCCAGTCGCCAGGCCGCTACAAGGTCGTCGGCGAGCGGTTCACCACCGAAAACTACGGTATCGGCCTGATGAGAGGTGATCAGGAATCCCGCGACCGCATCAATGACGCGATCGAGGAGATGATCGCCGAAGGCGTCTGGAACAAGGCGTTCCAGGACTCGGTCGGCCGCGCCGCGAACTACCAGACACCGGAAGCGCCGAAGGTCGACCGGTACTGATCCGCTGTGCCGTGCAGTGGCCGTCCAGGCGGGCACCGCACGGCAGACGATCACCGAGTCCGCCCACTGCACCACTGTTCGAAAGGTGCGTCCACCGTGTTCGATTTGATCTCCGAGTACAACACTCAACTGCTCGATGCGTTCCGGGTCACCATCGAGCTGACCGTCCTGTCGGCGATCGGCGCCCTGGTGCTCGGCACCGTCGTAGCCGCGCTGCGCGTCTCCCCGATCCCGGTAGCCCGCTGGATCGGCGCCGGTTATGTCACCATCTTCCGCAACACCCCACTCACCCTGATCCTGGTGTTCTGCTCCCTCGGCCTCTACTCGACGCTGCGGGTGAGCCTGGCCGCCGAAGGGCCGGACTCGCTGGCGCAGAACAATTTCCGCTGGGCCGTGGCCGGTTTGAGCGTCTACACTGCGGCGTTCGTCTGCGAATCCCTACGCGCCGGGATCAACACGGTGCCGCTCGGCCAATCCGAGGCGGGACGGTCACTCGGTTTGACGTTCTTCCAGAATCTGCGGATCGTCGTGCTGCCGCAGGCCTTCCGTTCGGTGATCGCGCCGCTGGGCAGCGTGCTGATCGCCCTCACCAAGAACTCGACCGTCGCCTCGGCGATCGGTGTGGCCGAAGCGTCGTTCCTGATGGCCAAAATGCTCGACACCGAGGCGGCGCTGCTGTCCATCGGCGCGGTATTCGCGCTCGGTTTCGTCGTGTTGACCCTGCCGACCGGGCTGCTGTTCGGCTATATCGCCACACGATTCGAGGTGGCCCGATGACTCGTACAGCGTCCGTCCTCTACGACGCACCCGGCCCCCGGGCCGTCATCCGCAACATCATCTACTCGATCCTCGCCGGCGTGGCGTTGCTGGCCGCGCTCGGCTATGTCGTCGTCGAGTTCGCCGCGCAAGGCCAGTTCGGCGCCGCCAAATGGGAGCCGTTCCTCGACGGCGCCGTGTGGTCGACGTATCTGCTGCCCGGTCTGCGCGGAACGATCGTCGCCGCGGCGCTGTCCATCGTCTTCGCGATGGTGCTCGGCATGATCTTCGGTGTCGCCCGGCTCTCCGACCACCGACCGGTGCGCTGGGTCGCGGGCGCGATCGTCGAGGTGGCCCGCGCCATTCCTGTGCTGATCCTGATGATCTTCCTGTTCGCCCTCTACTCCGAGTACAACGTGTTCGAATCGGAGTACCTTGCGCTGGCGGCGGTGGTGACCGCGCTGACCGTCTACAACGGCTCGGTGATCGCCGAGATCGTCCGGGCGGGCATCCTGTCTCTGCCTACTGGCCAGACCGAGGCCGCGGCCGCGCTGGGGATGCGTAAAGGCCAGCTGATGCGGTTGATCCTGCTGCCGCAGGCGATCACCGCCATGCTGCCCGCGCTTATTTCGCAGATGGTGGTGGCGTTGAAGGACTCCGCGCTCGGTTACGTCATCACCTACGAGGAAGTCGTGCGCAACGGCCTGCAACTGGGTGCGGCGGAAGCCAACACGATCCCGGTGCTGATCGTCGTGGCGATCATCATGATCGCGTTGAATATGGCACTGTCCGGTGTAGCGACCTGGCTGGAACGGCGGTTACGTTCCCGCCGCAAGGGCACGGCCGTGGTGGCGGCGGATTCCGTGGTGACCGATGCCGCGCCGGTAGTAGGCATCACCAAAGGCCGGTAAGGTTCACGGTTCCGGATCTCTGCACCGCTAGCCGAGACGAATCGACACGTCGTCGGCGTACTCGGGCCGTGCGCCGATGAGTACCCAGGTCCCGGGCGATCTGTCGACCTCGAGACAGTGATGACCAGCGGGCTCGCGGACAGAGATCCGGATGCGCGGCCGTGCGCCTACTGTTCCCCTGACGAGAGTTTCAGTCCGGATTGTCGAGTTCGGTTTTCACCACGCTGTAGGCGACGGACTGTGGGTAGCCGCGGCGAGCAAGCATGCCGACCAGGCGGCGGATCTTCTTGTCGCGGTCGAGGTCGGCGGGGATGCTGCGCAGTTTGCGGCGCACCAATTCGGTGGCGCGGGCGTGCTCGTCGTCATTGCTGATGGCGTCGAGGGCTGGAGCGGCGTCTTCGGGGGCGACGCCCTTGCGGCGTAATTCCTGGGCGAGGACCTGTCTGCCTTTACCGGAATATGTGTGCCGGGAGTGCACCCACTGTTGGGCGAATGCGGCGTCATCGATCAGCCCCACCTCCGCGAGGCGGTCGAGGGCGCGTTCGGTGACGTCCTCGGCGTACCCCTTGGCTGCCAGCCGCTGTGCGAGTTCGGACCGGCTGCGGGCGCGGACGGCGAGCAGACGCAGGCACGCATCCTTGGCCTGCTCTACCGTACCGCCCTCCGGCGTGCCTGCGCGCTTCTCAGCGCCCGCCTGCTCCTGCTCGGTATCGGCATCGCCCGGTTCGCCGTCGGCTCGCACCGCGCGGGTCTTCCCGCGTCGAGCGCGGAATCGATCGACGTCCATCTCCCAGTCGGATGCCGAGCCGTCCGGTGGTTGCTCCGGCAACGCATCTGAGTTCGTCGAGGTGCTGACAGCCCAGGCCTGGTCGGGCGAGGTGTTCGGCTCGTCGCCACGGCGCCGACGAGCGTTCGACCAAGAGACCGGCTTATTCCGTTCCTGGCCGCCCGGCACTTCTCCGCGTCCTGTGGCGGCCACGATCTCCGCCAACCGGCGCCGCGCCACCTCCACCGCATCGGATTGTGGTGGAGCAGGCGCGCGCCGGTCGTCTACCGGCTCAGAAATCGGCGGGAACCTCTTCGGTGCTGGTCACATCGGCGCCGATGCCGAGCTTTTCCTTGATCTTCTTCTCGATCTCGTCGCGGATATCGACGTTCTCCAGCAGGAACCGGCGGGCATTCTCCTTACCCTGCCCCAGCTGGTCACCTTCGTAGGTGTACCAGGAGCCGGATTTGCGGATGAATCCGTGCTCGACGCCCATATCGATGAGCGAGCCCTCCTTGGAAATCCCGTGCCCGTAGAGAATATCGAACTCGGCCTGCTTGAACGGCGGCGATACCTTGTTCTTGACCACCTTCACCCGGGTCCGGTTACCCACCGCATCACTGCCGTCTTTCAACGTTTCGATCCGGCGCACATCCAACCGCACCGACGCGTAGAACTTCAGCGCTTTACCACCGGTGGTGGTCTCAGGGGACCCGAACATGACCCCGATTTTTTCCCGCAACTGGTTGATGAAAATTGCGGTGGTGCCGGAATTGTTCAGGGCGCTGGTCATTTTGCGCAGGGCCTGGCTCATCAGGCGGGCCTGCAGGCCGACGTGGCTGTCGCCCATTTCGCCTTCGATTTCGGCGCGGGGTACCAGGGCGGCAACCGAGTCGATGACGATGATGTCGATGGCGCCGGAGCGGACGAGCATATCGGCGATCTCGAGCGCCTGCTCGCCGGTGTCGGGCTGGGAGACGAGCAGGGCGTCGGTGTCGACGCCCAGTTTGCGAGCGTAGTCGGGGTCAAGGGCGTGCTCGGCGTCGATGAACGCGGCCACGCCGCCCGCGGCTTGGGCGTTGGCGACGGCGTGCAGCGCGACCGTTGTCTTACCGGAGGATTCCGGGCCGTAGATCTCGACGACTCGACCGCGCGGCAGACCACCGATCCCCAGGGCCACGTCCAGCGCGATGGAACCGGTGGGGATCACCGAAACCGGCTGGCGAGCTTCCTCGCCCAGGCGCATCACCGCGCCCTTACCGAAGCTCTTCTCGACCTGAGCCAACGCCAATTCGAGCGCCTTGTCGCGGTCGTAGGCCTGTGGTGCCATGTCTGATCCCCTTTTCGCCGGGTGAGTCTCGTTCTGTGGTTGGCGCCCACATTAGAGGGCGGCACCGACAAGTTCCGGGGCCAAGCCTATACGAACAGGTGTTCGAGTCAAGCGACGCACCCCCGCAACACGCCGACCCGGTTCCACAGCCTGGCTACCGTCCCGCTACCACTGCGGAAGCGGCGTCGTGTCCGCCTCGTCGCGGGCCCCGAAAATGCGGCGTTCGGATTCGGCGATACGGACGTCGTTGATGCTGGCCTCGCGCCGGGACATCAGACCGTCGGGCGCGAACTCCCACTGTTCGTTGCCGTAGCTGCGCCACCACTGCCCGGTGTCGTCGTGCCATTCGTACTGGAAACGGACGGCGATCCGGTTGTCCGTATAAGCCCACAGCTCTTTGCGTAGGGCATATCCGTTCTCGATCGACCATTTCCTGGTGAGGAAGTCGATTACCGCGGGGCGGCCGGTGAAGAATTCGTCGCGATTGCGCCAGACCGAGTCCGGGGTGTAGGCGGCGGCGACCAGTTCCGGGTCGCGGGTGTTCCAGGCGTTTTCGGCGGCGCGCACCTTGGCGGCGGCGGTTTCCGCGTCGAACGGGGGCAGGGGCGGTCGCATGGCGGTTCCTTTCGTCGGCGAACGCGATGGTTCGGCCGGGTATCAGGGGTTGGCAGGGGAAAGTTCCGGGTCACTCCAGCGCAGCGGATTCGCCGCGGGGAGTTCGACTACTTCGTCGACGGTGAAGTCGACACCGCATTGGGCGCCCGCCCCGTAGGGCGTGGTTTCCCAGTCGATGCGGGCGCGACCGGTGAGCTGCAGCATGCCGCCGCCGGTCCAGTCGGGGATCAGCAGTCCGCAGCGGGGTTCGGCCATGATGTTGCCGAGGGTCATGAACATCGAATTGCCGCGATAATCCGGCCAACACAGCCGCGTCGGAGACAAGACCCGCACGAATCCCGGATTTCCGCCGCGGTGGGATGCATCGGCGTTGCCGTCGGAGTCCACGCTGGCGATGAAGAAGGCATCGGCCGCCTCGATCGCGGCGCGCTGGCGGGCTTCCAGTTCGGCGCTGTGCCGCGGGGACGACGTTTCCGGGCGTCGGCCGCCTGGCATGAGTTCGCGGCGAGAAATGTACTTCGGGCAGTTGGAGTAGACCTGGTCGACGGCCACCCGCAGCAGCCCGTCGACGCGCCGGGCGGGACCGTTGACCCGCATCCGCCTGCGCCGCTGCGGCTGCAGTGCGATGAGCCCCACGCGGCAGGGCTCGTCCAGTGTCGCGTGCAACGGATCGCCCGCGACGGGAGTCGCATCGATATCGATGGTCCGCGGGTCGATGGCTTGCACGAAGCCCGGTGTCCCGGTCAGTTGCGTCGCCCATGGGCGCCCGCCGGCATCGGCTGCGGCCACCACGATCAGCGGCTGCGCGGCCAGGAAATCGGCTGCGACCGCGGGTATCTCGGCTTTGACGGTGCGCCCGACCCGTTCGGCGATCCGCTCTTGTCCCAGGCGTTCCTGCACAGCCAGCTCGCCCGGATGGTATGGACTCATCGCACTGCTCATCGTTCGATCAGAAGAATCCGCAGGTCGGTGCCGCACCGCTGGGGGCGGGGGCGGATTCGGCGCCGACGGGCGCGTAGATCTCGAGCCGGATGCCGTCGGGATCGGCGAAGAAGATGCCGCCGGAGGCGACGCCTTCACCGTGCGCGACGACGCCGTCGTGGAAGAAGGTCACCGACCTTTCCCGGAGCACCGCTTCGATCGACCGCACCTGTTCGATGGTGTCGACGTGGAAGGACAGGTGGTGCAGGCCGGGTGTTCCGGTGGAGAACGCCCCTTCGCTCTGCTGCCACAGCGTGATGACGAGTTGACCGTCGTTTCCCAGGAATGCCCATCGTTGATCCGTTTCGCTGCCGGTGGCCAGTGTCTGGAAGCCGAGCACATCGCGGTAGAAGCGCGCTGAGGTATCCAGATCGGTCACGTTCAGGCCGATATGGCCGGTGGCGAGGCGGGGCGCGGCGACTGCGGTCATGGTTGATCCTCCTCGAGGGAACTAACTCCCAAAGAATGTTTGAGCGGTTAGAACCATAGCCACGACCGACAGCGGCCGTCAACCGCTAAACTTCTTTTAGGCGGTTACACACAGAACAGCTGCCCGAATTCCGGGAAGGAAGCCGATACCCTCACCGCATGCTCGACCCACGTCCCCACCTCGGCGAACCGCTGGCATTGGACCTGCTGAACACGCGGTGGGTCGACGACGGCCCGCAAGACCTGCTCACCGATCTGACAGGCCTGCGGATCTGGCTGACCACGACAGAACTGGCCGATACGGCGCCGGTAGACACCCGCACCCTCGAGGCCGTGCTTGCGGCGCGCACGGCCATCTACGACGCCGTCGTGCACGGCGCGAAAGAAGGGATCAACGAAGTACTCGGCCACGGCCGCCTCCGCCGAAGCCTCACCGACGACGGTCCCACCACCACCCCCGACATCGCCGACCCCGCCTGGCTCCCCGCCTGGCTGGCCGCCGACAACCTGCTACACCTGCTCGCGGAGGCGCCACACCGCATCCGGCAATGCGCCCACCCCCACTGCGTCCTGTTCTTCTACGACACCTCGAAAAACGGCACTCGCCGCTGGCATTCCATGACCACCTGCGGCAACCGCACCAAGGCGGCGCGCCACTACGCCAAGAAGACGTGACGGCGGATACTCACCACCGCGAGCGGGGTACGTCGAATTCGGCGCACAGCGCGCGCCAGACCTCGCGGGGGTCGACGCCCGCTTCGATGGCGGCGGCGCCGGTGCGACTGCCCAGAGCATGGATGACATGGTCGTTGAGCAGAACGTCACCGCGGGAGACGCCGAACTCGGTGTGCAGCAGTTCCTGGAATTCGGTCAATCGCACCGTGCCGAAGATACCCGAGATACCCGCCGCTGTTGCTCGAGGCCCGGCGGGTTCGATCAGCCGGCGCGGACGGCGCCGCGGACCCGACGGCAGATGCGCACCGGGTCCGAGACGGTGCGCACGCCTGCAGCCGCGCGTTGCGCCGCTTGGGTGAAGCGCGGGTCGTCCAGTATCCGCAGGACGGCGTCGCGGACGGCGTCGGGAGTCAAGGGCCGGACGAGCAGTGAACTCCCTTGCCGGGCCGCGCGATTGGCCAATTCCCATTGGTCGCCGCCCCCGGGAACGGTGACCACCGGGACGCCGGCGGTCAGCGATTTCGCGAGCAGGCCGTGGCCGCCGCCGCCGACGACGACCGCGGCATGGCCGAGCAGTTCGTCCTGACGGCCGAGGCCCGCGGTCGCCCACGGCGGCAGTGCGGCGGGCGGTTCGTCGAGCATGGAGATGACGACGCGGACACCGGCGCCGTCCAGCGCCGACAGGACGGTTTCGGCCATCCCCTGCACACCGGTGTGCGCGGTCGACGGCGCCACCAGCACCAGCGGCTCGGCTCCGGGCGGCAGTTCCAGGGTCCGGTTGGTGGGCTCCCACAGCAGCGGCCCGACCAGATGCGCTTCGTCGGGCCAGTCGGGACGCGGTACTTCCAGCGCGGGCAGGGTGGCGATCAGCCTGGCGGCCGGGCCGGGGTCGGCTGCGGGCAATCCGATGCTCTGCCTGGCCTGTTCGCGTTGCCGCTGCCCTTGGCGGATGGCTCGGGCGGTCATCGCGCGCAGCATCCCGTCCCGCAGGTGACCCCGCACGCCGGTTCCGGGCGCGAGGCCGCTGCCGATCGGCGGCAACCCCTTCGACGGCTGGTACAGCGGATGCGGGGACAGTTCCACCCAGGGCACCCGCAGCCGTTCGGCGGCCATACCGCCGCCCGCGGTGAGCACATCGGCGACAACGAGTTCGGGCAGCATCGCGCTCAGGTCCGGCAGGATTTCGGTGGAAATATGCGCGGCGCGTTCGTGGATGCGTTGCCCGGCGTCGGCGTCGTCATCGCTGGAGCGCGGGGCCAGGCCTTTCAGCCTGCGCACCCCGATACCGGCGTCGCGGGCGGCGTCGAACCAGCGTGGTCCGGTGAACAGTACCGGCTCGTCGCCTGCCTCGAGAAAACGCAGGCACAACGCGATAGCGGGAAACGCGTGCCCCGGATCGGGGCCGGCGACAACGGCTACTCGCATCCGCTCAGACTGCCACATGGGCCGGTATCGCGCGCGGGGCACCGATCGTGCCCGTGGCAGGCCCGTCGAGCACTGCGGTCACCCGGCGAAATAGAACAGTTCGAAGCCGACTGCGCGTTCGGCGGGAAACCCGTCCTTGGGCCCGGTGGCCATACCGACTACCGCCCGCACCTGGTCGGTGATCGGTTCGGAACTCAATGCCTCCAGGTAGCGGCGGTGTTCGGCCAGGGATGCCTCGGCTTGGGCGATGGTGCCGGTGACGTCGACGGCATGGGTTGCTTTCGGTCCGACGACGGCGGCCCAGCGGGGTGTCCAGGGCTCCAGGTCGGCGAGTTCGCGGAAGATCCATTCGTTGCCCGCGTCGGAGATCGCGTCGAGTCCGGCGCGCCCGACGGCGCGATGGTCGGCACTGTTGACGTAGCCGGGGCCCCAGGTGTCGCCGAAGTTGGACAGCACCACCAGCTCCGGGCGGTGCCGCCGGATCGCGGCCGCAAGGTCGCGGCGCAGCGCGAGGCTTTCCTCGACCCGCCCGTCGGGGTAGCCGAGGAACTCCACTTCGGTGACGCCGACCACCGCGGCCGAGGCGAGTTCCTCGGCTTCGCGCAGCGGGCCCGCGTCCGCCGGTGCCATACCGGCGATTCCGGCTTCACCGGAGGTCACCAGTAGGTAGCGGATGTCTTTGCCCTGTCCTGTCCAGCGGGCCACTGCTGCGGCGGCGCCGTACTCGATATCGTCGGGATGCGCGACGATCACCAGTCCGCGCTGCCAGTCCTCGGGTAGCTGTTCCATACCCGCCATTCAAACATCGCCGCGGGCACAGCAACGGCAGGTGCACCGTGGGTTCCGGTGCGCGAGTTCGCGTGGTGTCAGAGTTTGCTCACGCTGTTGTCCGAGCCCGAAAACGCCTTGTACAGCAGGTAGAGTCCGAACACCACGGCGCTGATCAGCAGGATCGGGAACAGTCCTTCGATGAGCGCGCCGATGATGGTCAGCGCGATCCATACGACGGCGACTATGCCGATGATTTTCCATAGCATTTCGTGTCTCCCAACAGTCCGGTCCCTCGATCATGGCATTGCCGATTCGCGAAATCACCAGGCCAGGACGGATATCCGGGTGAATATCAGGGTTGTCCCTGACATCGGATCGGTTGCCGGGCAGCGATGTGTGCGGGTCGAGTTCGGTTCATCGTGAGCGCAATAATGTCCCGGCCACGACGGCGAACACCTGGCGTCGACGGCCATGACGACTTCGACGACACCGCTCACGACATCACCGAGGCCACCGCCGTGGCCGTGGACCCGAAGAAGCCGCCGTGGTGTTCCGCGCGGCGGACATCCCACAGGGTCGGGTGGGCAGTTCGATCGCTGTGGGCAAGTACCGCCTGGCCGCGGACGAACCGTCCGGGCTCGGCGGCGAGAACACGGCGCCGAATCGGGTGGAGGTGTTCCCGGCGTCGCTGATCTCCTGCCAGGTCGTCACCTACCGGTTCTGGACGCAAGCGACTCGGCATTGTGGTCGATGATCTGTCGGTGGACGCCGAGGGCGATTTGGATGTGCGTGGTTTCTCCGGCCTGGACGACACGGTGCGCGCGGGGTTCCAGCAGGTCCGGGTCACCGTCCGGGTGTACGGCCCGGAAAGCCCTGAACGCTACGCAGAATTGCAGCGCGCGTGGACGCGCACTGCCGGTGTTCGACCTGGCTACGGGCGCCACACCGGTGCATACGACGCTGCAGGCGAATCAGTCCGTCGACGATTGAGTTCGCCGATGCACCCGGCCGGGACCGGTCAGGAGTGCCGGTAGGCGCCGGTACCGGGTGTCGCCGCAGGTATCCCGGCGGGGTGGTCCGCGAGTTCGGTGAGCGCTTGCGCCCAGCCGTCCAACCGGTCGGCGGCATGACGCAGGTCGGCGACGATCACCTCGAATTCGTGGCGGACCACGGCGGTGGCCGGTACGGCGAGGATGCGGCCCGCTGCGGCCACGATCTGCTCGTATTCGGCGATGCCTGCGTCCAGCCGGGACAGCGCCGGGGCTATGTTCTGCGACAACGCTGCTGTGGCATCGGGGTTCGACCGGCCGAGGGTGTCGACGGCACGCTCCATCGCGGCGATATCGGAGGCCAGTGCGTCGAGTGCGGCGGCCCCCGACGCGGCGGTGCCGAGCATATCGGCGAGTTCGTCGTCGGGTAGGCGGCAAGTGCGCGCCAGCTGCTCCCCTAGTTCGTGCAGGGCGCGTTCGGCGCGCGCCAATCGCGCCATCGGGGCGCGCACCGCGGATCGGGCGGGCGGCAGTTTGCGCGGTAGATAGGCGGCGCGCGGCAACGGCAGCTGCCGCAGTCTCAGGTACCGGCGGGTGCTCAGGGCGGTGCCGGTGACCAATGCGACGGCACCGCCGCCGAAGACCACCACAGCCCAGGCGGGCGCGGAGACGACGATCAGCCCGACCGCGCCTACGGTGGTGATTCCGGAGGCGGTGCCTAGCCGCAGGCTGCGCCGCCGCGCCCGGCGCCGTTTCCGTAGTTCGCGTTCGCGGGGGTCGGCCCAGCGGCGCACCGCGACCAGCGCGTGTTCCCCGGCTTCGCGCAGGGTGTCCGGCAGGGCGGCGGCCTGGCCGTCCGCTGGCCGGGCGCGCACGAGATCTCGGGGTCCGGCCCAAGTGCGGGACCGCTTGTGGCTCATGTTCTGGTGTCCTTCGCCGACCCGTGACCGCTACTGCTGCGCGGTCTGTCCCTTGTTCATCTGCGGCTGCGCCTGGGCCGGGTCGGCCTGGGTCTTGGCGGCGTCGAGCGCCGAGGGCTGACCGCCCGAGGGCAGGGCCTCGCCGCGCATCGAGGCGCGGATCTGCTCGAGTTTACTGTGGCCCGCCATCTGAACGCTGGCCTGCTGGACCTCGAGCATGCGGCCTTGCACGGAGTTCTGCGCGAGTTCGGCGGCGCCGATCGCGGTAGCGTAACGCCGTTCGATCTTGTCGCGGACGGCGTCGAGGCTCGGCACGTTGCCCGGCGCGGACAGAGTGCTGTCCATGCGTTGCAGCGAGGCCGACACCTGCTCCTGCATCTTGGCCTGTTCCAGCTGGCTGAGCAGTTTGGTGCGCTCGGCGACCTTCTGCTGCAGCAGCATGGCGTTCTGCTCGACTGCCTTCTTGGCCTGCGCTGCCGCCTGCAGCGACTGGTCGTGCAGCACCTTCAGGTCTTCGACCGACTGTTCGGCGGTGACCAGCTGCGCGGCGAAGGCCTCGGCCGCGTTGGTGTACTGGATCGCCTTCTCGGTATCGCCCGCCGCGGTGGCCTGATCGGCCAGCAGCACCGCCTGCCTGGCGTTGGCGTTGAGTTTCTCGACCTCGTCGAGCTGCCGGTTGAGCTTCATCTCCAGCTGGCGCTGATTGCCGATCACCGACGCCGCCTGCTGGGACAGCGCCTGGTGCTGACGCTGGGCTTCTTCGATCGCCTGCTGAATCTGGACCTTCGGATCCGCATGCTCCTCGATCTTGGAATCGAAGAGGGCCATCAGGTACTTCCAGGCCTTCACGAACGGATTAGCCATCGATTGATCCCGCCTCCATCTGCTGTGCCGCGTTCCGCGACTCCAGTGCGCGACCGTCACGCACCCGGTATATGCCTATCCTCCAGCAGCGCGGCCCACAGTGCGCCCACCGAGAGCCGACGCGTCCCGGGGCCGCGAACTCGTGCCCCGCGCCCGATACGAATCTATCGGTTCGCGCGCGCAATGCGCATCGCCGCACGCGACGGTAGTTTCCGGCACCGCCGGAACGAAACAGCTCCGCCACTGCCGATCGAGCGATCGGTGGTCCACCACCGTCACCGGTGATCAGGCGGCCTTCACCAGGACCAGCGTTCCACCGCGTGGCGCCGGAATGACGATCCGGGTGTCCTCGGCGACATGGGTGGCCGTCGTCCCCGCGCCTGCGGCCGACATCGTGGCCCCTGCTGTCGAGTGCTCCGCCGCGGGTTCGTCGGCCGTCGTGTCCTGGTCGGGCGCGGGGGGCGCTGCGCCCGCGGGGACCGTTTCGCGGGTTTCGGCGGCGGGGGTCAGGACACCGGCGGCCAGGTCCTGGCCCGCGATGATCGTGCTCACGTCCCACAGCACCTGCGACAGCGGAACATCGAGTGCCTCGCAGATCGCGGCCAGCAGCTCACTGGAGGCTTCTTTGCGGCCACGTTCGACCTCGGACAGATAGCCCAGGCTGACCCGGGCCGAGGTGGAGACTTCCCGCAGCGTCCGGCTCTGGGCGAGGCGAGCACGCCGCAGACTGTCCCCGATCGCTTCTCGCAGCAGCGTCATCGCCTTCTCCTTTTTCCGGTATTACTCGGCTGCGGCGCATGCGCCGTCCTCTTGGCACAACGTCCGAGGCGACCTGGTTGGTTCCCCATGCAGGCGATCCGGACGCAGATCATCCGGTCTCCGCCGCGGCCCGCACGCATCGCAGCAGTTCCTGGACCGCCACCTGTGTTGCACCGAATCTGATGTTCCACCGGTCGCCGGCCAGTTTCAACCGCATCACCTCGGTATGCCCGGATCCGGCCAGGCCGAGGAACACGGTGCCGGGGCTGTGACCGCCTTGCGGATCCGGTCCGGCGACACCGGTCAGACCGATACCCCAGTCCGCACCGCAGCGGGTCCGGGCGCCGACAGCGAGCTGTTCGGCGGTACCCGCCGCGACCGGGCCCTCGACGGCCAGCAGGTCGGCACTGACGCCGGCCAGGGTGTTCTTGAGGTCGGTGGCGTAAACGACGAGCCCGCCGCGCAGGACGAGGCTGGCGCCCGGAATTCCGGCAATGGTGGCGGTCAACAGGCCCGCGGTCAGCGATTCGGCGGTCGCGACGGTCTGCTCGGCGGTGGTCAGCGCCCCGACCAGCGCACCGGCGGCGGTAGCGGCGGTGAGCGGGTCGGAGTTCGTGGGTGACTGCGGGCTCCTCGGTGGGCTCGGGGCGTCGTGTGGATCCGAGGTCATGTTCCACGGGCCCGGCTCGATCCGGCGAACCACAGCCGGGCTGCTTGGCCCACATAGTCGAGGCCGGTGACCACGGTGAGGATCAGCGCCAGCCACATCAGCAGCATCCCAGCAGTGGCGAATCCGCCGGACAGCGGCAGCAGCAGGAAGCCGATGGCCAGCGATTGCACCAGTGTTTTGAGTTTCCCGCCGCGCCCGGCCGGGATCACGCCGCGGCGCACCACCGCCAGCCGCAGCAGGGTCACACCTATTTCGCGGCCGCAGATGACGATCGTCATCCACCAGGCCAGATCGCCCAGCACGGACAGTCCGATCAGCGCCGAGCCGATCAGCGCCTTGTCGGCGATGGGGTCGGCGAGTTTGCCGAAATCGGTGACCAGCCCGTATTTGCGGGCCAGTTGCCCGTCGAAGCGATCGGTGATGGCGGCGACCGCGAACAGCGCGGCCGCGGTGATTCGCCATGCCGTGTCGTGGCCGTCGTCCACGAACAGGGCGAGCACGAACAGCGGTACCAGCACAATCCGCAGCATGGTGAGCACATTGGCGATGTTCAGCAGCGGCACGTCGGTTTCGGCTTGTGCATGCGGCTGCGCTGGGCCTATGGCGGCGAGCGCGTCCAGTCGGCTCTCGTCGCGTTGCACGCTCATAGGCGCCTTCCGGTCCAGTCGCGCTGCCCGGCGCGAGGCGTTGAGCGGTACGACTGGGTGTGCGGCACTTCTCCAGACTATCGGTAGGCGGGCCGACTACTGTGCACCCCATGACCTCACGGGGACCACTGGGTGATTCGACCAGCCATGCGCCCGATGCGCGCACCTCGGTTCCTGTGGTACGCCGCGCCCGCACCTCTGATGTCCCGTCGATCAAAACCCTGGTCGACGTCTACGCGGGCCGCATCCTGCTGGAGAAGAACCTGGTCAACCTGTACGAGGCGGTGCAGGAGTTCTGGGTCGCCGAGTTCGAAGGGCGCCTGGTGGGCTGCGGCGCGCTGCATGTGCTGTGGGCCGACCTGGGTGAGGTGCGCACCGTTGCTGTGCACCCGGACGTCAAGGGTCGCGGTGTGGGCAAACTCATCGTGGAACGGCTCATTTCCGTGGCCAGGGAGCTGGAACTGCGCCGGGTGTTCGTGTTGACCTTCGAGGTCGAGTTCTTCAGCAGGCACGGTTTCGTCGAGATCGACGGGACGCCGGTGACGGCGGAGGTGTACGCGGAGATGTGCCGTTCCTATGACACCGGTGTGGCGGAGTTCCTCGATCTGAGCTACGTGAAACCCAACACACTCGGCAATACTCGGATGCTGCTCGCCCTGTGACATCGATCGCGGACGTCGATTGCGCCGGTCCGGGCCGTCGCTCACCGACGACCCGGACCTACCGGATGCGGATCCGGCTACGAGTTCGTTTTCTGCCGAGTCCGCAGCAGGCTGGCCACGGTGGCGACGATCAGGACGCCGATGATGACCGACAGCGACAGCGTTGTGGAGATCTCGGGCACGCTGACATGCTCACCGCCGTTGATGAACGGCAGGTTGTTTTCGTGCAGCGCGTGCAGCACCAGTTTGACACCGATGAACGCCAGGATCGCGGCCAGACCGTAGGACAGGTAGACCAGCCGGTCGAGTAGCCCGCCGATCAGGAAGTACAGCTGGCGTAGCCCCATCAGCGCGAACGCATTCGCGGTGAAGACGAGGTAGGGCTCTTCGGTGAGGCCGTAGATGGCGGGGATGGAGTCGAGCGCGAAGAGCAGGTCGGCGAAGCCGATCGCCAGCAGCGCGAGCAGCAGCGGAGTGACCGCACGTTTGCCGTCGATCTTGGTGATCAGCTTGTCGCCGTCGTAGGTCTCGGTGGTCGGCAGCACCCGTTTGGCCAGCGCGACGATGCGGCTGTCGCGTTTCTGTTCCTGTTCGACCTCATGGCCGCTTTCGCGCAGCAGTTTCACGGCGGTGTAGACCAGGAAGATGCCGAACAGGTAGAACACCCAGCTGAATGCGCTGATCGCGGCGGCGCCGACGGCGATGAACACACCGCGCATCACCAGCGCGAGCACGATGCCGATCAGCAGCACCTTCTGCTGATATATCCGCGGCACCGCGAAGGTGGTCATGATGATGAGGAAGACGAACAGATTGTCCACCGAGAGCGCTTTCTCGGTGACGAAGCCCGCGTAGTACTCCCCCGAGTAGGTTCCGCCCCATTTCCAGGCGACGATCCCGCCGAACAGGAGCGCGAGGCCGACATAAACGGCCGACCAGAATCCGGATTCCCGGAAGGTCGGTTCGTGCGGGGTGCGCACATGAGCGAAGAAGTCGAAGACGAACAGGGCGAGGATCACCGCGATGGTGATCCCCCATTCGAGCGCGGTCACGTGCATGCGGTGATCCGTTCGGCAGTACCAGTCATGGCATTCATGATGCCCGATATGCCCGTTTGGGTTGACTTGCGGGAGGGTTGCTCGCGGGTTATCCCTCGTTCGATTCCGCGGGCTCCTCGCCGCCCCCGCGAATCGACCAGAGCAAACCTTCCAGATCATCAGGCTTGACGAGCACATCGCGCGCCTTGGAACCTTCGCTCGGTCCCACCACCCCGCGCGTTTCCATCAGGTCCATCAATCGGCCCGCCTTGGCGAAGCCGACCCGCAGTTTGCGCTGCAGCATCGACGTCGAGCCGAATTGCGAGGTGACGACGAGCTCCACCGCCTGCAGGAACACCTCGAGATCGTCACCGATATCCGGGTCGACGTCCTTCTGCTGTCCCGCTTTGGCGGCCGTGACACCCTCGGCGTAGTCGGGTTCGGCCTGATTCTTGGTGAATTCGACAACCGCGTGGATCTCCTCGTCGCTGATGAACGCGCCCTGCAACCGGATCGGTTTGCCCGCACCCATCGGCAAGAACAGCCCGTCACCCATGCCGATGAGCTTTTCCGCCCCCGGCTGGTCCAGGATGACCCGGGAATCGGTGAGCGAAGAGGTCGCGAACGCCAGCCGGGACGGCACGTTCGTCTTGATCAGACCGGTGACCACGTCCACCGACGGACGCTGCGTCGCCAGCACCAGATGGATCCCCGCTGCGCGCGCCTTCTGCGTGATCCGCACGATCGCGTCCTCCACATCGCGCGGGGCGGTCATCATCAGATCGGCCAGCTCGTCGACGATGGCCAGAATATAGGGATACGGCCGGTACACCCGTTCGCTGCCCAGGGGGGTGGTGATCGCACCCGATTTGACCTTCTTGTTGAAATCGTCGATATGGCGGACCTTGCTCGCCTGCATGTCCTGATATCGCTGCTCCATCTCCTCCACCAGCCAGGCCAGCGCGGCGGCGGCTTTCTTCGGCTGGGTGATGATGGGCGTGATCAGATGCGGAATGCCCTCATACGGGGTCAGTTCCACCATTTTGGGGTCGATCAGGATCATCCTGATCTCGTCCGGGGTCGCGCGCTGCAGCAGCGACACCAGCATCGAGTTGACGAAACTCGACTTACCGGAACCGGTGGAACCGGCGACCAGCAGATGCGGCATCTTCGCCAGGTTCGCCGAGACGAATTCACCCTCGATGTTCTTACCCAGGCCGATCACCAGTGGGTGATGGTCGTTGCGCGTGGACGGCGCCTTGAGCACATCGGCCAGCCGCACCAGTTCACGATCGGAATTCGGCACCTCGATACCGACCGCGGATTTACCGGGGATCGGCGCGAGCAGCCGGACGTTCTCGGTGGCGACGGCGTAGGCGATATTGCGGGCGAGCGCGGTGATCTTCTCGACCTTCACACCGGGACCGAGTTCGACCTCGTATCGGGTGACCGTCGGCCCGCGGACGAAACCGGTGACCGCGGCGTCGATTTTGAACTGCACCAGCACCTCGGTGATCGCCTCGATCATCGATTCGTTGGCGGCGCTGCGTTTTTTGGGCGGGTCGCCGTCGGTGAGCAGGTTCATCGGCGGCAGTGTGTAATCGCCCTCGACGACCCGGTCGGGTACGAATTCGGGTTCCGGTGGTGGTGGCGGCGGGGTCTGGTCGACCGGTTTACGCCTGCGTTTCTTCGGTTCGGCCGGCCCGGTGGTCGCGACAGGGGCGTCTCCCGCGATCGGTTTGGCGTCGCGCAGCGGCGGCGCGCCCAGCATTTCGGTGGCCGCGTCAGGCCCGGTGAACTCGTCGGGCGGATAGCTCTCCGCCGGGGAGCGGCCGCGGCGGCGGGAACTGCCCCGGTGCACCGGGAAACCGTCGGCGTCGTAACCGAAGTCGTCATCGGCGGGCCGGTCGCTGTATTCGTCGCCACCGCTGACGGTGCCGAGGTACTGGCGCAACCGCTCCGGCACTTCACGCACCGTGGTTCCGGTCAACAGCAGCACACCGAAGACGATCGCGAGCAACAGGATCGGCACCGACAGCCAGGCCGTCAGCCCCTTGGTCACCGGCCCACCGATCACGAGTCCGACGAAACCGGCAGCACGGGAACGACCGTGCGCGTCAGTGGGCGCGCCCGCGGCGATATGCCACAGTCCCAGCAGCGGCAGGCCGACCAGCAGCCCACCCAGCACCAGCCGGGGCCGGATCTCCGGCCGCGGTTCGGTGCGCATCAGGGTGGCGGCGATCGCTACAGCCACGAACGGCAGGGCCGCCGACGCTGACCCGGATACGGCACGAATTGCGGTCTCGACCCACTGTCCGACGGGTCCGCCCGCGGATAGCCACACCGCCGCCGCGATCACCGCGCTGACCGCGATCAACCCCAGCGCGATGCCGTCGCGGCGGTGGCCGTGCTCGATATCCCCGGCGCGGCTGAGTGCGCGGGTGGTGGCGCCGAGACCACGCGCGGCCATGGTCCAGCCGCTGCTGACTGCCCGGGTGATCACCGTCAGCGGTGCGGTGTTGGAGCTGGGCCCGGACCGGGCGGGTCGGGCCGCCGGTCGGCGCGGCGTCGCGGTCCGCGGACGCGAGGCGGTACGGGAGCGCGCCGTGGCCGAACGAGAACGTGCCGCGGTGGTCCGCCCCCGAGCCGATCCCGCCCGCGCCCGAGTTGTCGTGGTGCTGCGGGACTTACCTGCCATGGCCTCAGGCTAGTCGTAAACGCCCCATACGGACCATCCGCAACACTGGTAACGGCGGTCTCGGCTGGCCGAAACGACTGCCACACCGAGGCTGAAAAAGCCCGCTAACGCTCGAAAACCCCGCTGACGGTCGCTCATACAGAACGGTCGAGGGCGAGCACCGCCTGCACGGCCTCCGGTTCTCCCGCCGTCTCGATACGAACCTGGTCGCGCCCGAAGGCATGCAGCAGCAATTCGGCGGCCGGACCGGTCAAGGTGACGATATCGCCGTCGCGGGCACCGACACGTATCCGCTCGCCCTCGGTATCGACCAACTCGATCGGCACCGGCGATGCGCGGTAGGTCATCGGGCCCATCTTCTTCAGCACTGCCCACAGGTGCCGTTGATCGGCAGGCGACAGGTCTCGCGGCGCCCAGTCCGGCGCAGCCCGGCGCACGTCTTCGTGATGGACGAACATTTCGCTCAGGTTCACCAACGCGTCCACCGGCCGCAGCGGCGACCACCATGGCGGACCGGAACGCACCTGGTCCAGCAACACGGGAAACGGGCGGCGCGCGACTTTGTCCTGCACCCGCTTCAGGTGTGAAGCGAAGGGCCGCAACAGGATTCCCGGCGCGGCATCCATTCGGCGCTCGCGCACGATCAGATGCGCGGCCAGATCGCGCACCGTCCATTCCCCGGACAGCGTCGGGGCGTCCGGGCCCACAGCGTCCATCGTGTCGACGAGCGCGCGCCGTTCCCGCCGAGCCATGCTCATGGCCCCAATCTAGCCGACCGGCCCCCTGGGCTGCGGGACCTCGAGGGGGTGTACCCCAGGTTCTGGGGCAGCGTATCGGTTGCCCTTCCCAGAGTCGCTATGTAACTTGTCACTCGGTCCATAGGGTCGTGGACCGAATACTCATAGATGGGAACACCTTTGAAGAAGATTCTCACCGTTGCCGCCGTGCTGGTGGCGACGGTCGGCTCCATGCTGACCGCCTCCGTCACCCCCGCCCATGCGCAGTACGAAAGCTACTACGGCGCTATCGCGGTGTCCCTGTCCACCGGCCGCTACGGCTACTCCTACGACTACCCTAGCTACGCTGCCGCCGAAGCGAGCGCGGAGGACCGCTGCGGTGTCGCCGACTGTGTCGCGAAGATCTCGTGGCGCAACGGCTGTGGCGCGCTGGCGGTCTCGTCGAACTACTTCAGCTACGGCGCGGCGGCCACCCGGTCGGGTGCGCGGAGGGAGGCGTTGGCCAACAACCCCGGCAACGCCTACATCGAGCACTGGAACTGCACTTCCGGCTACTCGCTGTGATCCTGACACCCACTCTTCGCCGGCTTTCGCCGCATTCGTGACTACCTCAGTAGGGGAAACCGTGAAAATCCGTCCATTCCGGGTCGTGGCCGCCGTGACGATGGCCGCCGCCGCCCTCACGTTCACCGCTTGCAGTTCCGACGACAGTTCCTCGGCCGACTCCGCCGCCCCCACTTCCCAGGCGGCCGGTGAGTTCGAGTCCGGTAAGAGCAGCGAAGGCAAGGAGGAGGGTGTCGCGCCCGCGCCGACCACCCCGCCGAACCTGCCCAAGCCGACCGCAGAAGAACTGAACGACAAGATCAACCGCGCGCTGGATTCCGCGGTCAGCGAAGAGGAGAAGCTGACCTGGATCGAGGATGCCGAACAGGATCCGCAGCTGGTCGACAAGCTCGTCGAAGCGGCCAAGAAGAACAACGTCGAGGTCAAGATCGTCAATGTCGGCGAGCCGAAGGACGGCAAGCTGAAGGCCGACGCCGAGGTCACCATCGACGGCAGCCCCGTGGAGAACGCCTCGGTCGACTTCGTCGCCGAGGGTGATCAGTGGAAGATCGCGCACCAGTTCGCGTGCAATATCGTCAAGTCGGCTCAGCTCGACTCCGCTGCCTGCCAGCCGACGGAGTGAACCAGCGGCGACGGTAGCTTCGCCTGAACCCGAAACCCCGGAGGCCGCGCCTCCGGGGTTTCGTTTGTCCTGGTGCGCCGGAGCCCCGGCCTCAGACGCCGATCACCGTCGGCACGATCATCGGACGGCGACGGTAGGTGTCGGCCACCCAGCGTCCGACGACACGGCGCACGCACTGGGCGATCCGGTGGGTATCGGTGACCCCCTCGCCCGCCAGCCGCAGCAGTTCCGCCTCGACCAGTTCGGCGGCCTCGGCCAGCGCCGTCGGATCATCGGAGAAGCCGCGGCCGCTCAGTTCCGGGGTGCTCACCGCCTTGCCGGTGGTTTCGTCGACGGCGACGGTGATCGAGATGAACCCGCCTTCGCCGAGCACCAACCGGTCCGACAGGGTCGATTCACCGACGTCACCGACCGAAAGGCCGTCGACGTAGACGTGACCGACCGGGAACCGCCCGACAATGGTGGCGATACCGTCGACCAGGTCGACCACCACACCGTCCTCGGCGAGCATCACCCGTTCCTCCGGCACACCGGTGGCCACGGCCAACGCGGCGTTCGCGCGCAGATGCCGCCATTCGCCGTGCACCGGCATCGCATTGGTCGGCCGGACCGCGTTGTACAGGTAGAGCAGTTCGCCAGCGGAAGCGTGCCCGGAAACGTGCACCTTCGCGTTCTGCTGGGTGATCACCGTTGCGCCCAGCCGCGCCAATCCGTTGACCACCGCGAACACCGAGTTCTCGTTGCCGGGGATCAGCGAGGAGGCCAGCACCACCAGATCGTCGGCGCGGATGTTGATTTGGCGGTGTTCGCCGCGCGCCATCCGCGACAGCGCCGACAGCGGCTCCCCCTGGGAACCGGTGGAGATCAGCACCAGTTTGTCGCCGGGCAGGGTGGCGGCGATGTCCAGGTCGACGACAATGCCATCGGGGACGGTCAGATAGCCGAGGTCCTGGGCGATCTGCATATTGCGCACCATCGACCTACCGACGAAGCAGATCCGCCGCCCGAACTTCTGCGCGACGTCGACGACCTGCTGGATGCGGTGCACATGACTGGCGAAGGAGGCCACGATCACCCGGTTGCGGGCCTTGCCGATCACCGTGTCGAGCACGCCGCCGATTTCCCGTTCGGGCGTGACGAATCCAGGCACTTCGGCGTTGGTGGAGTCGACCAGGAACAGATCGACTCCTTCGTCCCCGAGTCGGGAGAAACCCGCCAGGTCGGTGAGCCTGCCGTCCAGTGGCAGCTGGTCCAGTTTGATGTCGCCGGTATGCAGGGCGACACCGGCCGGGGTGCGGATAGCGACGGCGATCGCGTCCGGAATCGAATGGTTGACCGCGAAGTATTCGCAACCGAACGGGCCGTGCGAGGTGTGCTGGCCTTCGGTGACCTCGATCAGCTTCGGATGCTGGCGGTGTTCCCGGCATTTCGCGGCAACCAGCGCGAGGGTGAACTTGGAGCCGACAACCGGGATATCCGGGCGCAGCCGGAGCAGGAACGGTACCGCGCCGATATGGTCCTCGTGTCCGTGGGTGAGCACAACCGCGACCACATCGTCCTTCCGGTCCTCGATGGGCCGGAAGTCGGGCAGGATCAGGTCTACGCCGGGCTGCTGGTCCTCGGGGAACAGCACACCGCAGTCGACGATGAGCAGCTTGCCGCCGTATTCGAACACCGTCATATTGCGGCCGATTTCGCCGATACCGCCGAGGGCGAACACCCGCAGTCCGTTACGCGGCGCCTTCGGCGGCGTCCCGAGCCGGTCCTGCGCCGCAGGCGCGGGACGTGTTTCCGCGACGGGCGGCTCGGCACGGCCGCGCCCGGACTGCCGCGAGCGTTGCCTGCGTCCGCGGTCGGCTTGCGGTTGCCCCGCACCGCCACGGTCGCCGCCCTTGCCCCCGGAACGAGACCGGGAAGGACTTTCGGTGATCTCCGGCCCAGTAGCGATGTCCTGCTCCTGGGCAGGGGGCACGAATTCCGCGGTACCCACCGCTTCCTCGGGCGGCTTCGCTTCGGAGGTGGGCTGCGGTTGCGGGGCGGGGGCCGGACTGGCCGGGCCCGCCTCCCGGGTGGCGGTGCGGCGGGGACGGCGGCGGCCTAGCGGCCCCGTCATCCGAGCACCCCGGCCGCCCGCAGATCCGTGGCCAGCGCGTCGAGCTGTTCGGTTCCCGGCATGAGCTGCGGCAGCCGGGGCTCGCCGACATTGATACCGAGCAGGCGCAGCCCGCCCTTGCACATGGCGACCCCGCCGAGCCGCGCCATCGCGGCGTTCAGCCGGAGCAAACCCACGTTGATCTCCCTGGCCCGCACGATATCGCCTTTGCTGTAGGCGTCGACCAGTTCACGCAGCCGTTCGGGGACCAGATGGCCGATAACGCTGATGAAGCCCACAGCGCCGACCGACAGCCAGGGCAGGTTCAGCATGTCGTCGCCGGAGTAGAACGCGAGCCCGGTCTCCGCGATCAGGGCCGCGCCCGCGTTCAGGTCGCCCTTGGCGTCTTTGACCGCGACTATCCGGGGATGTTCGGCCAGTCTTCGGATGGTGTCGGTCGCGATCGGCACCACCGACCGCGGTGGAATGTCGTACAGGGTCACCGGCAGATCGGTCGCGTCGGCGACGGCGGTGAAATGCGCGAGCAGGCCGTCTTGGGTGGGCCGCGAGTAGTACGGTGTCACGACCAGCAGGCCGTGCGCCCCCGCGCGCTGCGCGTTACGGGCGAGTTCGACCGAATGGGCAGTGTCATAGGTTCCCGCGCCCGCGATGACGGTGGCCCGTTTACCGACCGCGTCGACGACTGCGCGCAGCAGGTCGGCCTTCTCCGATTCGGTGGTGGTGGGCGATTCACCGGTGGTACCGGAGATCGCGAGCAGATCGACGCCGCGATCGACCAGACGATGAGCCAGGGCGACGCCGGCATCGACATCGAGCTTGCCCTCGGCGCTGAAAGGGGTAACCATCGCGACACCGACCGTGCCGGATGCGGTCAGCACCGCTGGCGTCGATTCACCGTTCGTCATGGTCAGA
The DNA here is from genome assembly GCF_002081715.1 of Nocardia donostiensis. Lineage (GTDB taxonomy): Bacteria > Actinomycetota > Actinomycetes > Mycobacteriales > Mycobacteriaceae > Nocardia > Nocardia donostiensis. The sequence goes on from NZ_MUKP01000005.1 coordinate 163,076, forward strand.
AAGGCTACCCGGTCAGGCGAGAGCCCTCGACACCCTCGTCGCCGTTACAGGATTACGAACCGGGCTCCCTCCCTTCACCGCACTACTATGGCGCCACCTCACCCCTTGAATGACATCAATTATGGCGTCACACTGATGTCATGGATTTGAACGAATACACCGCCCGCCTACGCGAAGACCTGGTGGCAGCCGCGGCGCTCGGCGACGAGAAAACGCAGGCCACAGCCGCAGCGCTGGCCGCGGCGGTGGAAAGCTCCGCCCGATTGCTGCTGCTGTCGGCGCTGTCGGAGCTGGCAGGTGAGGTCAGCGCGGCGCTCGGCGACCGCAGCGTGCACGTGACACTGGACGGAAGCCGAGCCACCGTCGATGTGCGCAAGAACCCGGTTGCCGGTACGGACAACCTGGGCTTCGAGGATATGACCGGCGATATCAGCCGGGTGACGTTGCGGCTGGTCGAGCAGGTGAAGTCGAAGGCCGAAGAGGCAGCCGCCCAGAGCGGACAGTCGCTCAACTCGTGGCTGTCGGGCGTGGTGTCCGGGGCATTGCGCGAACAGATGCGCGGTTATGGCGGCCCGCAGCGCGGAAACCCCGACCCCAGCTGAACCGCAGCTCAGAGCAGCTCGGCCAGGTCGCCACGGTCACCGATGACGACCTCGTCGAGTTCGAGCCAGTCGGCCAGCTCACGCAGCGCCGTCCGCAGTGCTGCGGCGGTGGCGGGTGTGCGGTGACCAGGTTCGGCGAACGCGGCGGGGGCGAGCAACCGGCCCGCACCGCGCTCGGCGCGCAGGTCGACTCGGCCCACCAGCTCGCCGTCGAGCAAGAAGGGGAAAACGTAGTATCCGTGCACCCGCTTGTGCTCGGGAGTGTAGATCTCGAGGCGGTAGCGGAAATCGAAAATCCGTTCGGTGCGAGCGCGGAAAAATATCAGCGGGTCGAACGGGCACAGCAGCGCCGCCCCGGTGATCCGGCGCGGCGTCACCGCGCCCGCGCGCAGATAGCCGGGGGCGCCCCAGCCTGCGACCTCGACAGGGATCAACTCTCCGGCGTCGACCAGATCGGCGATGGCCGGTTCGGTCTGGCTGCGGTGCAGCCGGTAGTAGTCGCGCAGATCGGGTTCGGTGGCCACACCGAGGGCGGTGGCGGCGCGGCGGACCAGTTCGCGCACCGCATCGGTTTCACCGATGTCGCGGGCCAGTATCGATGCGGGGATCACCCGCTCGGTCAGATCGTAATGCCGGGTGAAACCGACCCGGGCGGCGGCGGAGAGCTCACCGGCGGCGAAGAGCTGTTCGCAGACCAGTTTGGTGTCGCTCAGGTTCCACCAGGAACCTTTCGGCCGTGGTTTGTCCAGTTCCAGATGCCGCTCCACCTGGCCCGCCGACAGCGGCCCGGATTCGGAGATGACGTCGAGGATGTCCTTACCCAGTGTGGGGTTGCGTTCCACCGCTGCACGCATTCCGGACCATCGGCCGTACCGGTAACGATGCATCCGCCAGCGCATCAGCGGCCAATCCTCGACCGGGATGAGCGCGGCTTCGTGCGCCCAGTACTCCACCAGCGCGCGGGGACGGCGGGTGCCATTGGTGTGCAGGGCCCAGGCGGCATCGTCGAGCAATGAGCGGTCGTAGCCGCCGATCCGACTGAATACGGGCGCATAATGCGCCCGAACCACAGCCGACACCGAATCCAGTTGCAGCAACTGTGTCCGGTCCAGCACACCGAGCACGGTGCGCCGGGTGACGCGCTGCGGTACCGGTTTACCGAATCCCTGTGCGGCCAAGGCGGTCCGCCGCGCGGCCGCCGCACTCATCCTGCGCATGGTCGAACACCATGCCACGCCGGTCCGACATATTTCAGGTCGAGACCCGCACCGCCCCGGTGGCGTCTATTTCGGTGCGCCGGGCCCGATCCGGGGCGTTGGCCAGCACTGTGGCGAGAACACGCCGCCCGGTGGGCAGCACCCGCACCGTCACCGACCCGGTGTTGGCGGCGTCCAATTCCCGTGTCGCGGCCTCGATCACCCGCTGGCGCACCCAACGCGGTACCTCGGCGAAACCGCCGTCGTCGAGCAGCACCACCTCCACACCCCGGGACCGGGCGCCGCGGGCGGCACTGCTGAGCTGATCGGTGACCAGCTGCGGCGCCCGCAACCCATCCCGCAGTTCGGCCTCGAGCAGCCTGCACTGTTCGCGTTCGGCCGCCGACAGTTCCGCACCGTCGGCGATGCGCGCCAGGATGGGGCGGGCCACCTTGTCCAGCCGGGCCAGTTGCCGTTCCCGTTCCCCGTTCTCGGCGGCCATGCTGGCCTCCGCGGCGGCGCGCATGGTCGCCTCCTCGCGTAGTAACCGCAGGGAACGCTGGGTGGGGCGCATGATCAGCGCGCACACCGAGACGCCTGCGACGGTCGCCACCGGGACGACGGCGCCCGCGAGCACCCCGACCGGGAGCCCGGCCATCCCACCGAGCACCGCGACGACCACCGCTGCCGCAGCCACCCCGAGCCAGGCCGCGCCCATCCGGCCCCGCAGCACCAGCACGGCGAGCACATAGGAGGATGCGAACGCCGCCCACACCTGCTTCGAACCGTCGGTCTGAAAATCGACGGTGGTCAACGCGATCGCCACCGGCCCCGAGACCGCAACGTAGGCGGTGGCAGCCCGCGGGAGCGGATCACCCGGCACCACCAGCACGGTCAGGCCCGCGACCAGCAGCAGCACCAGTCCCGCTGCGGCGGGTGCCACCGACGCATCGGTGAAGGTGCGCAGCATGTACAGCCCGATGGTCAGTTCCAGGACGAGCAGGAACAGCCCCGCGCCCCGGCCACGCAAACCGAGCAGATCACGCAGTTCGATATCGCCGGTGATATCAGCCATCAGCCTTCGCCACCCCACATCAGCGTCACCGTCGTTCCCTCACCCGGCTGCGATTCCACGAACCCCGCACCGCCGGCGAGTTGACGCATCCGACCGAGGATGCTGACCGAGATACCGAGCCGGTCGCCGGGCACCCGGCTCTGGTCGAAACCGGCGCCGTCGTCGCGGAACACCACCCGCAGACCGCCCGCGCTCACCGTCACCGTCACCTGGCGGCGCACCTCGCGACCGGGAACCGCGGCGTGACGCAGGCTGTTGCGGGCCGCCTCGGCGAGCGCGGCAGCGATGGTGCTCGCGGCCTGCACCGGCAACCGCAGATCGTCGACACCGGCCTGGCGGTGCGCGGTGACCTCGATACCCGGGTTCACCTCGGTGACCGCCGACCGCAGGAATCCGATGGCCGATTGCGCGTCCAGCAGGTCGGGTTCTGCTGCGCCGCCGCGGGCGGCCTCTAGCTGTTCGAGGGTCCGTTCCGCTTGACGACGCAGCACAGGGGATTCGGTGCCTGCGCGGGAGGCGTCCAACAGGGTCGACAGCACTGCGTCGTGGATCAACGCGGCGAACCGGGCACGTTCCCGGTCGCGGGCGGCGGCGCCGGCGACTGCGGCGGCACGACTGCTCGCCACCTGCGATTCGTGATCGACGCGGGCCGCTGCGGCGCGCGCGTAGACCAGGCACCACAGGAACAGGGCACACAGCCCCGCCGTCCTGGCGAAATCACCGGCCGTGGTGAACGCCGAAACATCCGGCAGTACGAACATATTCGCCAGCGCGGCGAGCGCGGACCCGAGGACCAGATAGGCGATCGCGAGGCCGGTGGGCCAGGCCAGCGCCGCGGCGAGCACACCGAGTGCGAGCACCCGGTACACCCACACCGACGACGAATGCTCCTCCGGCGCCGCATACACGATCATGAGCACCACCATCGCGGCGAAGAAGCTGATCGCGGCCGCACCGGACACCCGTTGGATGACCTGTCTGCTCGAGCCCAGCGATACCAGGGCAAGCACCGGGAACAGCCCGAACGCCAGGATCACCGCGATAACCGACCAGTGCAGTGGCACGGATCTGCTCTGGGCAGCGATCTCGGGCAGTTCCATTACGGCCGCGATCACCCCGGCCAGGCCGATCGATAACCCGATCCGGCGCAGGATCCGATCGGAGGCGCCTTCGTCCACCGCCTGCCCGGATACCGCGAGCAGACCGCGACCCCAGCTTCCAGCGCGGAACCGGCCCAGGAAGGCGGTATCGGGGCTCCGCGTCGCCGTCGCCGTCACCGGTCCCGGCGCCGCTCGGGAACCGGCAGCCATCCGTCTTCCACCGCCCGCTTGTACAGGTCGGTCTTGGTCGGCGCGGGCCGCCCGGCGTCGGCGTATTTCTGCCTGATCCTGCCCAGATAGTCGTTGACGGTCTGCTCGGACAGGCCGGTCAGCCGCGCCACCCGCGACGCCTTCTCCCCGGATGCGTACAGGGTGAGCACCTCTTCCTGGCGGGGGCTCAGCCCGACGCTGGACAGCTGCGGGTCGCCGTCGATGGCGGCCGCCCAGTCGGTGGTCACCACCTGTTCACCGGATGCGGCGCGCCGGACGGCGGCCACCACGGTCGCCACGTCCTCGGATTTACGCACCACCCCCAGTACACCGGCGCGCGCGGCCGAACGCACCAGGAAGGCGTTGTCGGCGCCGGTGAAGACCAGCACCTCGATACCGCGGTCGCGCAGCGCACGCACATTGTCCTCGGGTGCGGATCCGTCGGCGAGCCGCAGATCGAGCACCACCAGGTCCAGTCCGGGGCCGTGCTCGGCGCAGGCCGGATCGGCCAACAGCTCCGCTACCGTCCCTGCGGTCGCCACCAGCTCCAGGTCCGGTTGCGGCGCAAGCATCGCCGCCAATCCGATCGCCACTGATTCGTGGTCCTCGACCAGACCGACCAGCCGGGGTGTGCGCACGACACCTTCGGCACCCGTCACCTCGCCACTCCCATCCCGAGCAATTCGATCAGCATTCCCACCGCGAAACCGTCCCCAGCAGTATGCCCGCTCCGACCGGGTGCCGGTCAGCCACCAATAATCGGGGGAGTCGAATGACGGCCGCTGCCCATGTCGTTCATTCCATCAGCTGCGCCGCCACAGTCGCGCCGAGTTCCCAGCATGCTTCGATGTCGCCCTTGGTCGGTTTGCCCGACACCACCACATAGTCAGCGGCCTTCACCCACCCCAGCCCGGTCGTGATGGAGGTGACGCCCCGCTCCGCGCCTTCGGTGCCCTCGTTGCCGTGCAGGTAGAGGCCGAACGGCCGTCCGCGCGTCGAATCGAGGCAGGGGTAGTAGATGACATCGAATGCGTGCTTGAGGCCGCCGCTCATGTATCCGAGGTTGGCCGGGGTACCGAGCAGGTACCCATCCGCCTCCAGCACGTCGGTCGGCGACACGGCCAGCGCCGCCCGGCATACGACCTCCACGCCCTCGATGTCCGGGTCGGTCGCGCCGGACACCGCGGCCTCGAACATCGCCTGCATGAACGGCGACGGCGTGTGATGGATGATCAGCAAGCGTGGCACGCGGTGGACCTCCCAGTACGCGGGTGAGTCGATCTAGTACCCGGTAACTCGACAAATTATGTTCGAGGCGCCGGACATGTGGCCGAGGTTCGCCGGTGTGCCGAGCAGATAACCGTCGGCTGACAGCATATCGGTGGGGGCCACCGCCAAGGCGGCGCAGCGAAATCACCTCGCATCTCCGATAACGGAGTCGGGGCACCGAGCAGGACCGCCTCGAGCAACTCCTACGTAGGCGGCGAGGGCGTGTGATGAACGATCAGCAACCGGGCGCACCGACGAGCGTAACGGCCCACACCGGCGTATCCCGCGGTATCCGCAGGCCGGGGACCGCCGATATCCGTGGTCGGGTAACGGATTATTGTCCGCTACGCCGTTCGTGCTTCTCCAGCTCCACGGCCCGGCGCATCGTAGCGCGGGCCCGGCCACGGTCGCCCGCATAGTCGTAGGCACGTGCCAGCCGGTAGTTGACCTGCCAATTATCGGGGTCGGCCTCCCACTCCTGTTTCACGGTGAGGAACAGTTCGTCGGCGGCGTCGCGTTCGATGCGCCCCGACGGACGGCGCGGTAGCTGCGAGACGTCCAGCTCCCGGTCCTCGTCGTGCATGCGGCGGGCCAGATGCTGGTGGGCCAATGCGGAACGCACCATCGACACCACCATCCACGCCCCCAGCAGCGGCAGGATCAGCACCCCGATGCCGATGCCGATCGCGGCCGGGTCGCCAGAGGTGATCAGGGCGACCGCGATCCGGCCGAGCAGCAGAAAGTAGAAGATCAGCGCCAGCACCAGCGCCCCGAACATCGAGACGATCTTGACGACTTCCCGGTCCGGCCCGGCGTCGGATCGCGAGGTGTTCACAGGTCCAGCAGTGGGTCGAGTCCCACGGTCAGCCCGGGACGATCTCCGATCTGCCGCACCGCAAGCAGCACCCCGGGCGCGAAGGACGACCGGTCGATCGAATCGTGGCGGATGGTGAGCGTTTCGCCCTGGGTGCCGAGCAGCACCTCCTGGTGGGCGACCAGCCCGGCCAGCCGCACCGAATGCACCCGCACCCCGTCCACATCGGCGCCGCGTGCGCCGTCGAGTTCGGTGCTGGTGGCGTCCGGGCTCGTGCCTACCCCGGCGCAGGCGCGGGCTTGCGCGATCAGGCCGGCGGTGCGGTATGCGGTGCCCGACGGCGCATCGGCCTTGTTCGGATGGTGCAGCTCGATCACCTCGACCGATTCGAAGAACCGTGCCGCCTGCTCGGCGAACCGCATGGACAGCACCGCGCCGATGGCGAAGTTCGGCGCGATCAGCACACCGGTCTCCGGGCGCGCCGCCAGCCAGCCGCGTACCTCGGCGAGCCGGGCGTCGTCGAACCCGGTGGTCCCGACCACGGCGTGGATACCGTGCTCGACCAGGAACTTCAGATTGCCCATCACCACATCGGGGTGGGTGAAGTCGACCACGACCTGCGTGCCGGTGTCGGTGAACCGGCTCAGCGGGTCGTCCTTGTCGACGGTGGCGACCAGCTCCAGATCGTCGGCGGCCGTCACCGCCGCGCAGATCGCCGTCCCGACTTTGCCCTGCGCGCCGAGCACCCCGACCCGGATCGGTGCGGTCACCTTGTCTCTCCCTACTCCTCGTCGGACTCCTCGGTGCCGAGCCTACTGTCCGGCCTGTCCCCACCAGCACGCCGACCTCGCTTGCCCCTGCTGGGTGGCGGTACAGCGGATATCCGATGGCCGCGGTGAGCGGCGGGGCATTCCGAGGCAGTGCGACGGGAGTATGTGACCCACATCTTCAGCACACCGCGGCCAGAGCCCGCAACTGGCGGCTGAACCGTGGGTACAGGTGCGTCCGGCAGTTCGCGCAGTGCGGCCCCTCAGTCGAAGACGATCACCTGCCGCAGCGCATGCCCCGCCGCGAGTTCGTCCATCGCCCGATTGATATCGGTGAGTCCGATCCGCGCCGTCACCAGCTTCTCTACCGGCAGCCGCCCTTCCCGCCACAGCCGCACATACTCGGGGATATCGCGCGAGGGCACCGCGGAGCCGAGGTAGCTCCCGATGATCGAGCGCCCCTGCGCGACCAGGCCCAGCGGGGAGATACTCGCGCGGGCGTCGGGGGCAGGTAGACCGACGGTGACCGTGGTGCCGCCCGGCGCGGTCGCCGACACGGCTGTTTCGAAGGCGCGCACATTGCCCGCGGCTTCGACAACGATCTCCGCCTGAACCCCTTGCTCGGCCACTTCGGCCGGGGTATAGGCGGCGTGAGCGCCGAGTTCGGTGGCCAGGGCGAGTTTGGCGGCGACAGTGTCGACGGCGATCACCTCCCGCACGCCGAGGGAAACAGCCACCAGTACCGCGGCCATGCCGACACCGCCGAGGCCGACCACCATGACCCGATCCGAGGCGACCGGTTTCGCCGAATTCAGCAGCGCTCCACCCCCGGTCAGCACCGCGCAGCCGAGTACCGCCGCGACCTCGGGCGCGACGTCGTCGTCCACCGGAACGACCGAGCGCTGGTCCACCACAGCGTGCGTCGCGAACGCCGACACTCCCAGATGGTGGTGCACTTCGGCTCCGTCGCGGTGCAGCCTGCGCCCGCCGCCCAGCAGTTCACCCGCATTGTTGGCGGCGCTGCCGGGAATACAGGGCATCCGCCCACCCGACGCACATCCTGCGCATACACCGCACCGGGGCAGGAAGGTCATCACCACCCGTTGCCCGATATCCAGATCGGCACCGGGGCCTGCTTTCTCCACCCGGCCTGCGGCCTCGTGTCCGAGCAGCATCGGCACCGGGCGCACCCGGTTGCCGTCGACCACCGACAGGTCCGAATGGCACAGCCCCGCCGCTTCGATCCGGACCAGCAGTTCCCCTGGCCCCGGTTCGGCGAGATCGAGTTCTCCGACGGTGATCGGCGCCGAATCGGCGAACGGCGCCTGCGCCGCGATCCGCTCCAGCACGGCTCCACGAATCCTCATGACCGCCACGTTATGCCCATCGGTCGGATCCGAAACAGGGTCTTGGCACCGGTGCGCGGCACAGCTAAAGTTTTCTGCCGTGACGGTGCTCCCGTTGGCCGCCTTGTACCGAGCCCGGGGTCGGGACCGCCACGATTCGAGGAGTATCTCCACTGTCCATACAGTTGAATCACACCATTGTCGGTTGTCGTGACAACAGGGTGTCCGCCGAATTCTGGGCCGACATCCTCGGGTTGGATATCGGAACCCCAGCGGGTCCGTTCATTCCGATCCAGACCAGTAATGGCGTCACGTTCGATTTCGCGAACGTTCCGCCGCACATCACCGAAATCCAGCCCCAGCACTACGCCTTCCTGGTCTCGGAAGACGAATTCGACGCGGCCTACGCCAAGATCCAGCGATATCGCCTGGACCATTGGGCCGACCCGCGGCGGCACACACCAGGGATCAACCACAACGACGGTGGTCGCGGCGTCTATTTTCTGGACCCCGCAGGCCATTTCATGGAATTGATCACCGTCCCCTACGGCGGTTGGGCGTACCTCCGCATTCGCTCCGGCCATGCGCTTTGAGGTATACCTTTCGCGTTCGTACGGCTACACGCGGTCTGCCTGCCTACCGCCTTCGCTGCGGACGTAGGCATCCCGCGAACCACCACAATCACTCCGACCGGGCGCTTTGAGGTGCACCTTTCACGTTCGTACGGGCTACACGCGGTCTGCCTACCTACCACCTTCGCTGCGGACGTACGCATCCTGCGAATCACCGCGGTGGCTGCGGCCTTGGGTGGTCTGGTGAGAAGCGGAGGGCGCGGGCCGGGAAAACCCGCGCCCTCCAGTTCGGCAATAAGGTGAACGTATGCCGTCAGACGCTCATACCGCCGTACACGACCTGCACACCGATCTGGCCACGTGGCTCGGAACGGCGGCGCCTGATGCGGTGTTCGACCGGTTCGCCGCGGCCCAGCATCCACTGTTCACGATGGTCACCATCTCGGGAGAGACTTTGGCCCGCGACGCGCTGCTCACCGGGCTGCGCGGCGCAGGCAACACACGACCGGGCCTGCGGATCACGATCTCCGATATCACCGACCTGGTCCGCGATACCGGCACCGCCGTCCTTCGTTTCCTGGAAACCCATCACTACGAAGGGGTTTCGACGCAGCGATGGGTGACCGCGGTACTCGTCGCCGACGCCGAACACCGTTGGTTGTGGCGTAGCGTGCACGAAACCCCCGCGGCTACTCGGTGACTGCTCCCCGCGCGCTCCGACGGCTGCGCCGCGCCCCGATCCCGGCCGCCGCCAGGCAGGCCACCGCGACCGCGCCGACGAACCACGGGAACACCGTCGCCAACCCCCAGGTGGTGGCTGCCCAACCGGCGAGCACCGTGGGCAGTGCCATCGCCGAATAGGCGAGCAGATAGTACGCCGACATCGTCTCGCCGCGTTTGTGCTGAGGGACCACATTCGACAGATGCCGCAGCGAACCGCCGAATCCGAGACCGAAGGTTCCACCGAGCAGCACCCCGGCCAACAGCACCGCAACCCAGCTGTGGGAGCCCAGCGCGGGCAACGTCAGCAGCAGCGCCACCGCCATACCGATATCGCCGATGATCGCCGCGCGACGGGCGGGCACATCGGTCGCGAACAGCTGCACCACCGCCGCTGACAGTGCCGTGGTGGCAACGACGACACCGCCGAAGACCAGGTTGTGCACGTCGGTCTTCGCCGCGGCCAGCGATGGATACAGCGACAACAACACCCCGAGCACCGACCAGGCCGCCATCACCCCGATCGCGGAAAACCAGAAATCACCCCGGATCTCCCGTGGCACTGCCGGTTTCGCGATCCGGATGCGCCCGACCACCCGGGCCGTATGCGGTTCCCGCAACGCGAGCACTCCCACCCCGATACCCACGCAGATCACGCTGATCACCACATACGGTGTGCGCAGCGGGTACGGAGCGTACTGCGCCAGCAGTGCCGAACCCATGATCGCCACCGCCATCCCGACGTTGAATGCGACGCCGGTCAGCTGGCCGGTGCGCGCCCCGTGATGCGGGCGCAGATCCAGCAGCGCCGCCGCGCCCGCCACCACGATCGCGCCGACTGCCATCCCGTGTAAGGCCCTGGCAGCCAACAACATCAGCACTGTATCGGCGAATACGAACAACCCGAGCCCCACGATCATCATCGCGAATGCGCCGAGCAGGACAGGTTTGCGGCCGACGACATCGGAGATCCGGCCGGAGACGAGCACCGCGGCCAGTGCGGCGAACGCGTACACGGCGAAGACGACGGTGGTGGTCAACGGCGACAGATGCCACTGCTGTTCGTAGACGCCGTACAGTGGTGCGGGCGCCCCTGACACTCCGAGCGCCACCCCGGAGGCGGCCAGGACCAGCGCATACGCCCATTGCTGCGTAAGCCGTTCGTCCACGGCTGCTGTCGGTGTGACTGCCACTGCAAACCCCGATCCGGTAAGTTTGATATTGATCGAACCGGAAATGACCATAACGCGAGGTTCGATGCTCATCAAACCATCCGTGAGGTAGATCATGGCCGAGACCACACCAGCGAAGGCGGTCACCGTGGAGCCCGAGTCGCAGCCGGGCATCGCGCAGCCGCAGGCAGGCAACACCGGGCATCAGCCGGTCGCCGCCCTGCCCGTGGTACTCGCCGCGCTACAGGATCCGGTGCGCCTCGAGATGGTGCGTAGATTGAGCAACGCAGGCAGCGCGGTCCGCTGCGCCGCTCTCTACGACGCGATCAACAAATCGACCGCGACCCATCACTTCAAGATCCTGCGCGAGGCGGGCATCATCGAACGACTCGTCGTCGACGGCCAGCCCTGTCAGCGGTTACGCACCGCAGAACTCGACCGGGCGGTACCCGGGCTGCTGCCATCGGTCGTAGCAGCAGCCAACCAGGCACAACAGCAGTAACCGGCGGTCCCGTCAGGCATCGACCAGCCGGCGCACAGCCGCAGGAAGTTCCCTGGTACGCCGGTACGGCCCGGCGACCGATGCCGCGTATGGCCGGGCCATCAGCGTGCGGGCGATAGCGGCGACCTCGTCGGTGGTCACCGCGTCGATCCGAGCCAAGGTTTCCGACACGCTGCGGTGATTGCCGTAGCTGAGTTCACTGCGCCCGATGCGGTTCATCCGCGACGCCGAATCCTCCAGCCCGAGTACCAGACCACCCCGCAAAGAACCCTTGGCACGGGCGCATTCGGCGTCGGTGATCCCGTTTTCGGCCACATCCTCCAGCACCTCGCGAGCCAAGGTAGCCACCTCGCCCAGATTCTCCGGTTGGCACCCGATATACACCGAGAACGCGCCGGTGTCGGCAAAGGTGTCCACGCTCGAATACACCGAATACGCCAGCCCGCGCTCTTCCCGGATCCGCTGGAACAGCCGGGAGCTCAACCCGCCACCGACGACGGTGTTGAGCACCGACAGCGGCCAGCGCCGTTCACCTTCATGCCTGCCGAAGGCGCGCACCCCGAACACCAGATGCGACTGTTCGCTGTCGCGGTGACTCCAGTGCAGTCGCGGCGCGGTGCGCACCCGGAACCGGCCTTCCCGGCGTGGCGCCGGGGTGACATCCGGGTCGAGCCGGTTCGCGAACGCCCGATGCACCAGTTCCACAGTGTGCTCATGCTCCACATTGCCTGCCACCGCGACCACCATCCGGTCGGGGCGGTAGCGGCGTTGGTGGAACGAGCGCAGTTGCGCGGCCCGCATCCCTTCGACGGATTCGACGGAGCCGATGATCGGCCGCCCGATCGGGTGATCGCCGAACAGCGCGGTCAGGAACGCGTCGCCGACCAGGTCTTCGGGGTCGTCGTCGCGCATGGCGATCTCTTCGAGCACCACCTGCCGCTCCACATCCACGTCATCGGAGCGGCACAGACCGTTGAGCACCACATCGGAGACCAGGTCGACCGCCAGCGGCAGATCCTCGTCCAGGACGTGCGCGTAGTAGCAGGTCTGCTCCTTGGCGGTGAACGCGTTGAGTTCCCCGCCGACCGCGTCCATGGTTTCGGCGATATCCAGCGCAGACCGCGTCGGCGTCGCCTTGAACAGCAGGTGCTCCAGGAAGTGGGCGGCACCCGCGACGGTCGGGCCCTCGTCCCGGGAGCCGACACCGACCCACACCCCGATCGACGCCGAGCGCACGCCGGGAAGATGCTCGGTGACCACCCGCAGGCCGCCGGGCAGCACGGTGCGCCGCACCCCGGTGTCGATCGCCGTCGCCTGGCCGACCCGCCACTTCGAAGACGAGCCCCCCTGCCCGACCGGGCGCAGGGGGGCCGTCGTGTTCTGCTTCGTCACACCGACCAGTACTACTCGCTCGCGCCGGCTTCCGCATCGGTGGCGGGCTCTTCGGCGCTTTCGTCGACCGGGACCAGCGAGATCTTGCCGCGGTTGTCGATATCGGCGATCTCCACCCGCAGCTTGTCGCCGACGTTCACCACGTCCTCGACCTTGGCGACGCGTTTGCCGTTACCCAGCTTGGAGATGTGCACCAGACCGTCGCGGCCCGGCAGCAGCGAAACGAACGCACCGAAGGCTGTTGTCTTGACGACTGTGCCCAGGAAACGTTCGCCGACCTTCGGCAGCTGCGGGTTGGCGATCGCGTTGACCTGGTCGATCGCGGCCTGCGCGGACGGGCCGTCGGTGGCGCCGATGTAGACGGTGCCGTCGTCCTCGATGGAGATGTTCGCGCCGGTCTCCTCGGTGATCTGGTTGATCACCTTGCCCTTGGGCCCGATCACCTCACCAATCTTGTCGACCGGGATCTTGATGGCGGTGACGCGCGGCGCGTACGGGCTCATCTCGTCCGGGGTGGCGATGGCCTCGGCCATCACGTCCAGGATGGTGGTGCGGGCGTCGTGCGCCTGGCCGAGCGCGCCGGCCAGCACCTGCGAGGGGATCCCGTCGAGCTTGGTGTCCAACTGCAGCGCAGTGACGAAGTCACGGGTGCCCGCGACCTTGAAGTCCATATCACCGAACGCGTCCTCGGCGCCGAGGATATCGGTGAGCGCGACATAGCGGACCTCTTCGACACCGGCGTCGTTGGTGACGGTGTCGGACACCAGACCCATGGCGATACCGGCCACCGGAGCCTTCAGCGGCACACCGGCGTTGAGCAGCGCCAGCGTAGACGCGCACACCGAGCCCATCGAGGTGGAGCCGTTGGAGCCGAGCGCCTCGGACACCTGCCGGATCGCGTACGGGAACTCTTCCTGGCTGGGCAGCACCGGGATCAGTGCCCGCTCGGCCAGCGCACCATGACCGATTTCACGGCGCTTGGGCGAACCGACGCGACCGGTCTCGCCAGTGGAGAACGGCGGGAAGTTGTAGTGGTGCATATAGCGCTTGCTGGTTTCCGGGCCGAGCGAATCGACCTGCTGCGCCATCTTGACCATATCGAGGGTGGTGACGCCAAGGATCTGGGTTTCCCCCCGCTCGAACAGTGCCGAACCATGTGCCCGCGGCACCACGGCGACCTCCGCGGACAGGGCGCGGATATCGGCCAGTCCACGGCCATCGATACGGAACCCGTCGGTGAGGATGCGCTGGCGAACCAGCTTCTTGGTGACCGAGCGGAACGCCGCGCCGATCTCCTTCTCCCGGCCCTCGAAGTCCGCACCCAGCCGCGACAGCACCTCGAGCTTGATCTCGTCGATCTTCTCTTCGCGTTCCTGCTTGCCCGCGATGCTCAGCGCCTCGCCCAGCTCCCGCTTCGCGGTGCCCTCCACGGCCTCGTACACGTCGGGGCCGTACGGCGGGAACAGCGGGAACTCCTCGGTCGGCTTGGCCGCCAGCTCGGCCAGATCCTGCTGCGCCTTGCACAACCGCGCAATGAACGGCTTGGCCGCTTCCAGGCCCTCGGCCACCACAGCTTCCGTCGGCGCCTGCGCCCCACCGGCAACCAGTTCGATGACCTTCTCGGTGGCCTCGGCCTCGACCATCATGATCGCGACGTCACCGGAATCGACGACCCGGCCTGCCACCACCATGTCGAACACCGCATGCTCTAGCTGCTCGACGTTCGGGAACGCCACCCACTGCCCGGTGGAGCTGCCGCTGTCCGGGTCGTTGATCAGCGCGACCCGCACACCGCCCACCGGCCCGGAGAACGGCAGGCCCGCGATCTGGGTGGACGCCGACGCGGCGTTGATCGCGACAACGTCGTACAGATCCTTCGGATCCAGGCTCAGCACCGTCACCACGACCTGTACCTCGTTGCGCAACCCGTCGACGAACGACGGACGCAGCGGCCGGTCGATCAGCCGGCAGGTCAGGATCGCATCGGTGGACGGGCGGCCCTCACGGCGGAAGAACGAGCCCGGGATACGGCCCGCCGCGTACATCCGCTCCTCGACGTCCACCGTCAGCGGGAAGAAGTCGAACTGATCCTTGGGATGCTTCCCGGCGGTCGTCGCCGACAGCAGCATCGTCTCGTCGTCCAGATAGGCCACCACGGAACCGGCCGCCTGCCGGGCCAACCTGCCCGTTTCGAAGCGAATGGTGCGCGTGCCGTAGCTACCGTTGTCGATCAGTGCGACAGATTCGAAAACACCCGGCTCGACCTCGATCGCCGATGTTGTCGCGCGTTCAGTTGTTTCAGACATCTTCTCTCTCAACCTCTCGTCTCGCCGAGTCCAGCGCCGACAGGCGCAACCCGGCTGCGTCAGCCGTACCTGACACGGGCGCGGCAGCCGTCGTGGCTGCGACGCGCACACCCGGCCGGATCCCCTTGGACACGGTGACGCGGAGGCGGTCATCGATCGAAGCTCGCCGGCACATCCGAACTGCCGAAAAGCCACTACCGAAGACCGACGCCACGAGCGCGGGTGCATACGGCTGTTGTTGCGGTTATCGCATACGAGGACGAGTTCATCCCCCATGCGATGTAGCCAACAGGGCCGATTGTAGGCGTCCTGTTGTTTTAGTTCGCGTCCGGCTCAGGGCTTGTTGGCCGCGACTTCGTCACGGCGGGTATGCGGCCCCCTGGTGGCTCGCGTTTCAGTGGCCACCGAAACGCCAGCCGGGAACAAACAGGGGGCTGGGGCGCGCGTGCGGAAAAGAGCAGGCGAGTGAGGACCACAACCGCGCCTCTGCAGCCGATAGGCAGGCCGTACACGAACAACAGGCAAGCAGCCCCACCAGCATGAACCACCCCCGAAGCCACCTCTTCAAGCCCCACCAGCCCGCCCAGGGCGTGTCTTACGAGCCCGTTCGCGGCCCGGCTCGCGTTTCAGCCCTCGCAGCGCATGCGCCGCAGGCGCGAGTCGCGAGAGCTGAAACGCGAGCCTTAGGGGCCGCGAACACGCCGCGCCGAACGCGCGGCCGAATTACCGGCGCAGCCCGAGGCGTTCGATCAGGGCGCGGTAGCGCTCGATGTCCTTGTCCTGCAGGTACTTCGAGAGGCGCTTGCGGCGACCGATCAGGCCCATGAGGCCGTGGCGGGTGTGATGGTCGTGCTTGTGCTTCTTCAGGTGTTCGGTGATGTCGGCGATGCGCTTCGACAGCAGCGCGATCTGCGCTTCCGGGGAGCCGGTGTCGGTTTCGTGCAGGCCGTATTCGGCGAGGATCGCCTTTTTCTGTTCGGTGGTCAGCGCCATGGGGCATCCGCTCCTGTGTCTCAGTTCCGCGCTCGGGGGCCCCGGTGGTTCGGCATTGTGCGCCGGGGATTCGGCTGGAGAGTTGCCGTGTTGTTGTCCGGTACCGGGGGTGGGCGCCACCGCGGACCGCAGCAAACCCGAGGTGACACCCTACCGGATGGGTGGGTGGGGAGCCGAATCGGTGGCTGTTCAGGCGCCTGCCGCGCCGAGGATTTTGCGGGTGTTGGCTACGTCGCCGTGCATGGCTTCGATCAGTTCGTCGAGGGTATCGAATCTGCGCATACCGCGCAGGTGTTCGACGAAGTCGACGGCTACGTGCTGACCGTAGAGGTCGGCTTCGCCGTCGAGCACGTATGCCTCGACGGTGCGGGCGCGGCCGGAGAAGGTGGGGTTGGTGCCGACGGAGATCGCTGCCATCGCGGGTTCGCCGGGGGTGACGGTGCCGATGGTGGGGCCGGGGCCGAGGACGGTGAACCAGCCTGCGTATACGCCGTCGGCGGGGATGGCGGCGTGCATGGGCGGTGCGATGTTGGCGGTGGGGTAGCCGAGGCTGCGGCCGCGGCCGTCGCCGTGGACGACGACACCTTCGACGCGGTGGGGCCTGCCGAGTGCTTCGGCGGCTGCGGCCATATCGCCCGCGTCGACGCAGGCCCGGATGTAGGTGGAGGAGAAGGTGACGGCGTGTTCGCCGAGCAGGGTGACAGCGTCGACTTCGAATCCGAAGCGTTTACCGAGGTCACGCATGGTTTCGACGGTTCCGGTGGCTTTTTTGCCGAAGGTGAAGTTGTCGCCGACCACGACTTCGGCGACGTGTAGGCGTTCGACCAGCAGGTCGTGTACGTAGCGGGCGGGGGTGAGTTTCATGAAGTCGTGGGTGAACGGCATCACGCAGAACACGTCGACGCCGAGTTCTTCGGCGAGGTCGGCGCGGCGGGTGAGTGTGGTGAGTTGCGCCGGATGCGTGCCGGGTCGCACCACTTCCATCGGGTGCGGGTCGAAGGTCATCAGTACCGACGGGAGCCCACGGGCGGCAGCGGACTTCACTGCTCTGCTGATCAGCTGCGCATGCCCCCGGTGGACGCCGTCGAATACGCCGATCGTGAGTACACACCGCCCCCAGTCCGCGGGCATTTCGTCGAGACTTCGCCATCTCTGCACAATCCGCAGCCTACGCAAACCGGGTGTCGAACAGTATTCGGGTTGGGGGATGCGGAGCGACGTATGCTGCGCGGGTTCGGTTGCGTGGCTTGTAGCGGGGGGTCGCCTGCGTGATGTGTGATTCGGCTCGCGGATGCTTAAGCTCGATGATGTGCCCGGT
This sequence comes from Nocardia donostiensis, assembly GCF_002081715.1. Lineage (GTDB taxonomy): Bacteria > Actinomycetota > Actinomycetes > Mycobacteriales > Mycobacteriaceae > Nocardia > Nocardia donostiensis. The sequence goes on from NZ_MUKP01000005.1 coordinate 180,430, forward strand.
AAACGTGATATCGCCACCCGAAGAGAGCTGACCGATTCTGCGGTCGGCGACTCCGGCGCCGGTTCGGTGGGCACCGAGACAGTGGCGCCGGTGTTGTCGTCGGTGGCGCAGGACTATTTGAAGGTCATCTGGACGGCTCAGGAGTGGTCGCAGGAGAAGGTGTCGACGAAGCTGCTGGCCGAGCGGATCGGGGTGTCGGCGTCGACGGTGTCGGAGGCGGTACGCAAACTTGCCGATCAGGGGTTGGTCGAGCACGCCAGGTATGGGTCGATCACGCTCACCGACCACGGTCGCAGGGCGGCGATCGCGATGGTGCGCAGGCATCGGCTGTTGGAGACGTTCCTGGTGAACGAGCTCGGCTACAGCTGGGACGAGGTGCACGACGAGGCGGAGATCCTCGAGCACGCTGTCTCGGAGTTGCTGGTGGCGCGGATCGACGCCAAGCTCGGTTTCCCTGATCGCGACCCGCATGGTGACCCGATCCCGTCGGGTGACGGCGCGGTGCCCACGCCGCCTGCCCGTCAGCTCAGTGATTTCGCGGCAGGTGAGTCCGGTCGTGTCGCCCGTATCTCCGATGCCGATCCGGACATGCTGCGCTATTTCGACTCCGTCGGTATCGCCTTGGATACCCCGATCACTGTTGTGGAGCGTCGCGATTTCGCTGGAACCATCGCCGTACGCATCGGCAAGGGGGACCCTGCCCCGACCGACCTGGGCAGCCCTGCGGCCGAAGCCATCTGGTTGACCCACTGATCCGGCGATGCCCGCAGCTCGTCGTTGCCACGATGCGGCGATCCGGGCTGGCGGCAGGTGCGCTGACAGTGGCTCCGAGGCCGTGGCAGCCGCCTGCGCAAACGTTCGCCCGATACTCCGATGGATAGGCGGGGTCGGTGTTGTTGCCGGTCGGGGTCAGGTGCTCGCGACGAGTTCGGCGGCGCGGTCGGCGATGGCGTTGCCCAGGTCGCTGGTGGTGGCGGTGCCGCCGAGGTCGGGTGTGAGCGTCGCTCCCTTGTCGAGGACGTCGCAGACTGCGCGGTCCACTGCGGTAGCGGCTGCCTTCTCCCCCAGTTGGTCGAGCATCATGGCGCCGGCAAGGATTTGCGCGACCGGGTTGGCGATGCCCTGGCCTGCGATATCGGGGGCGCTGCCGTGTACTGCCTCGAACATGGACGGTGCGGTGCGGGTGGGGTCGATGTTGCCGGAGGGGGCGAGGCCGAGTCCGCCGGTGACGGCGGCGGCGAGGTCGGAGAGGATGTCGCCGAACAGGTTGGAGCCGACGATCACGTCGAGCCGGTCAGGGTGCAGCACGATTTCGGCGGCGAGTGCGTCGATGTGCATGTGCCGCACGGTGATATCGGGGTAGTCGGCGGCTATTTCCTCGACGATGCTGTCCCAGTACGGCATGGAGTGGATCAGGCCGTTGGATTTGGTGGCCGAGCAGAGGGTACGGCAGCGTTCGCGGGCGCGGTCGAAGGCGTATCGGATGATGCGTTCGCAGCCGACCCGGGTGAACACCGACTGTTGCAGTACGAATTCGTCGGGCCTGCCGGGGTTGTGTTTTCCGCCGATGTCGGAGTATTCGCCTTCGGAGTTCTCCCGGACGATGAGGATGTCCAGGTCTTCGGCGGTGCGGCCGCGCAGCGCCGAGGTGGTGCCGGGCAGTAGCCGCACCGGCCGCAGGTTGACGTATTGGCCGAAGGCGCGGCGCAGCGGGATCAGCAGACCCCACAGCGAGATGTGGTCGGGGACGCCGGGGAAACCGACCGCGCCGAGGAGGATAGCGTCGAAGCCGGCGAGTTGATGCGGTCCGTCCGACGGCATCATCGCCCCGGTGCGCAGGTACTGTTCGCACGACCAATCGAATTCGGTCCAGGCGATTCCGGGCAGTACCGCGTCGAGTACCCGCACGGCCTCGGCGGTGACGTCGACACCGATACCGTCGCCGGGAATGGTTGCGATGCGATATGCGGTCACAGTTTCACTCCGATGTATTTGGTTTCGAGGAATTCGTCGATACCGGTGAGCCCGCCTTCGCGGCCCAGCCCGGATTCCTTCACCCCGCCGAACGGGGCCGCCGGGTTCGACACCACACCCTGGTTCAGGCCGACCATGCCGGTCTCCAGCGCTTCGCACACCCGTAGCCCGCGGCGCAGGTTCTCGGTGAATACATATCCCACCAGACCGTAGGGGGTGTTGTTGGCGCGACGCACCACTTCGTCCTCGGTGTCGAATTCGGCGATCGCCGCGACCGGGCCGAAGATTTCGGTGTGGCACATCTGCGCCTGGTCGGGGACGCCGGTGAGCACGGTCGGGGCATAGAAGTTGCCGGGCCCGTCCACAGGTTCACCCCCGGTGATCAGGTGGGCGCCGCGCTGCCGGGCGTCGGCGACGAGAGTGCTCACCTTCGCTACCGCGTCCTTGTCGATGAGCGGGCCGACCACGACGCCGGGTTCGGTGCCGCGCCCCATCGGCAGCGCGGCCATCCGCTCGGCCAGGCGACGCGCGAATTCGTCGGCGATACCGCGCTGGGCGAAGATCCGGTTCGCCGCGGTGCATGCCTGGCCGATATTGCGCATCTTCGCCGCCATCGCACCGTCCACTGCCTCGGCGAGGTCGGCGTCGTCGAACACGATGAACGGTGCGTTGCCGCCCAGTTCCATCGATGTCCGCATCACGGTGCGGGCGCACTGCTGCAGCAGGGTTTTACCGACCGCGGTGGAGCCGGTGAACGACAGTTTCCTGGAGCGCGGATCCAGGATCATGGGTTCGGTGACCGCGCCGGGGTCGGAGGTGGTCACGACGTTGACGACACCGTCGGGCACCCCGGCTTCGCGCAGGATTTCGGCGAGCGCCAGCATCGACAGCGGCGTCTGTTCTGCTGGTTTGATCACGCAGGTGCAGCCCGCTGCCAGCGCCGGGCCGATCTTGCGGGTGCCCATCGCCATCGGGAAGTTCCAGGGGGTGATGAGCAGGCTCGGTCCGACCGGCTGTTTGGCCACCAGGAAACGTGAGCCTCCGGTGGGCGCGGGCATGTATCCGCCGTCGAGCCGTACCGCCTCCTCGGCGAACCAGCGGAAAAATTCGGCGGCGTAGGCGATTTCGCCGCGGGCCTCGGTCAGGGGTTTGCCCATTTCCAGGGTCATGATCAGGGCGAGGCGTTCGGTGTTGTCGAGCAGGGCATGATATGCCCGCATCAGCAGGTCGCTGCGTTCCCGTGCCGGGGTGCGCGCCCATTCGGCTTGGGCGGCGTCGGCCGCGGCGAGCGCGTCCAGTCCGTCGTCCGGGGTGGCGTCGGCCACCTGGCACAGGATTCGGCCGGTGGCCGGGTCGAGTACGGCGAGGGTGTCGGTGGTGGCGCGCCATCGGCCGGCGATGAACAGGCCGGTCGGGACGGTGGCTATCGCGGACTGTTCCGCCAGGTCGAGGCTGGGTTCGGTGAGCATCGGCGCGGTCTCCTCGCTCGTGCAGGGGCGGTAGTCGAGGTCACGAGCCGCGTCTGTGCGCATCCGGGCGGCAGCGCGCCGTATCGGCGACGCGGAACCGTTGCCGCAACCCCGGACGCCATGTTATGCATATTGTCGACAATCCTACAACAGACAATCATTGGCTCGCGGGTTCGACATATTCGATCCCCGTCCGGGAGGCGGATCACCATGACCGAGCTTTCCCCCGTCCTGAAGCAGGCCACCCCGGTGACCGTCGACCACGGTTCCGGCTGCTATCTGTACGGCACCGACGGCCGCCGCTACCTCGATTTCACGGCGGGTATCGGCGTCACCAGCACCGGCCACTGCCACCCGCAGGTGGTTGCCGCTGCCCAAGCCCAGGTCGCCACGCTGATCCACGGCCAATACACGACCGTTATGCACAAGCCGCTGCTGGAGCTGACCGAACAGCTCGGCTCCGTGCTCCCCGACGGCCTGGACACACTGTTCTTCGCCAACTCCGGCAGCGAAGCCGTCGAGGCCGCGCTGCGGCTGGCCAGGCAGGCGACCGGACGCCCGAACGTGATCGTCTTCCACGGCGGCTTCCACGGCCGCACCGTCGCCGCCGCCTCCATGACCACCTCTGGCACCCGGTTCTCCGCCGGCTTCAGCCCGCTCATGTCGGGGGTGCACGTCGCGCCGTTCCCGACCGCCTACCGCTACGGCTGGACCGAAGAGGAAGCCACCGAATTCGCCCTGCGCGAACTGGACTACATCTTCGCCACCCTCACCTCCCCCGCCGAAACCGCAGCGTTCATCGTCGAACCGGTACTCGGCGAAGGCGGCTATATCCCCGGCAACCGCACCTTTTTCCGCGGTCTGCGCGAACGCGCCGACGAGCACGGCATTCTGCTCGTCGTGGACGAGATCCAGACCGGCTTCGGGCGGACCGGAAAGTTCTTCGGTCACCAGCATTTCGACATCCGTCCCGACGTGATCACCATCGGCAAGGGCTTGGCCAGCGGGTTCCCGCTGTCCGGTATCGCGACCTCCCGTGAACTGATGGCTAAAGTCTGGCCCGGTTCCCAGGGCGGCACATACGGCGGCAATGCCGTCGCCTGCGCGGCCGCCATCGCCACCTTGCAGGTCATCGAATCGGAGAACCTGGTTCAGAACGCGGCCGAGCGCGGCACCCAGCTGCTGGCGGGCATGCGGGCACACGACTGCAAAGCCATCGGCGATGTGCGCGGACTCGGCCTGCTCGTCGGCGCCGAATTCACCACCGCCGACGGCCGCCCCGACCGGGCAACCGCCACCGCCGCCCAACAGCTCGCAGCACGTAAGGGTCTGCTCCTGCTCACCTGCGGCGCCTATATGAACGTGGTGCGGATGATCCCGCCGTTGATCGTCACCGAAACCCAGGTCGACGACGCCCTCGGTATCTGGTCGGACGTGCTCGCCGAGCTGTAACGGGTACCCGACATCAGACGCCGTCGCCGACCAGGAAGCAGATCCCCTTGGCCCGCTATATGACCATCACCCTCACCAAGGCCGGCGTGAGCTGCCGCGCCAGGCTGCTCGACGCCGAAGCGCCGCTCACCTGCGAAGCCGTGTGGAATGCCCTCCCGCAGGAGGGTGACGCCTTCCACGCCAAATACGCCCGTAACGAGGTCTATGCCCTGGTCCCGCGCATCGGCGCGGCACCACACCGCGAGAATCCCACCGTCACCCCGATCCCCGGCGACGTCTGCCTCTTCGATTTCGAGCCGTGGGAAATAGGCAATCCCGCCTACGGGTACGAACCGGGCTCTGCGGCACACCATGACCAGGGCGCCACCGATCTGGCGATCTTCTACGGCCGCAACAACCTGCTCATCAACGGCGATATGGGCTGGGTGCCGGGCAACGTCTTCGCCACCATCGAAGACGGCCTCGCCGATATCGCCGAAGCCTGTAACACCCTGTGGTTGCATGGGGTGGCAGGCGAAACCCTCGCCTTCGCCCGCGCATAACCCGGCAACAGGCGTCCCCCGGATCTCGTGCGTGGCCGATATCGGGCACGAGATCCGGGGTTCTCGTTGGTCTACTACTGCTCCTGCGGCGAGGTCAGCACCGCTTCCGCGTAACGTGCCACGGCCAGCACCATGTCATCGGAATGGCGCGGTCCGATGATTTGCAGGCCGACCGGCATTCCGCTGCTGGTGTTTCCGGCGGGGATACTGATCGCGGGCTGCTGGGTGAGGTTGAACGGATAGGTGAACGGTGTCCACTGCGGCCAGCTGGTGAGATCGCTTCCCGGCGGGACATCGTGGCCCGCCGGGAAGGCGGTGATGGGCATCGTGGGGGTGACCAGCAGATCGTAGGCGGTATGGAAGGCACCCATGGTGATGCCGAGGCCGGCGGCGACATTGCGAGCCTCCAGGTAGTCGACGGCGCTGACGGTTTCGCCGTACTCCCACACCGCACGCAGGCCGGGGTCGACGCGATCGCGGGTGCCGGGCGGGAAGTTCGCCAGCATGGTGGCCGCGCCCGCCGCCCACAGCAGTTCGAAGGGCTCGCGGGGATCGCCGAAGCCCGGGTCGGCCGCGGTGACAGCCAGGCCGGCCTCGTCCAGTTTGCGTACCGCCGCATCGACGATGGCGGCGACTTCCGGGTCGACGTCGACATAGCCGAGCGTCGGTGAGTAGGCGATGGTGAGCCCGCGCACGTCGCGCTGCATCTGGCTGCGGAAGGTGGTGACGGTGGGCGCGAGGGCGGTGGGGTCGCGCGGGTCGGGCAGCGACAGGATGTCCATCAGCAGCGCCGCGTCCTCGACGGTACGGGTCATCGGGCCTGCATGGGCGAGCGGCCCGAAGGGGCTGGCGGGGTAGAGCGGGATGCGGCCGTGGGTGGGTTTGAACCCGACGATGCCGCAGAACGACGCGGGAATGCGGATGCTGCCGCCCCCGTCGGTGCCCACCGATACCGGTCCCATCCCGGCCGCGACGGCGGCCGCGCTGCCGCCGGAGGAACCGCCTGCGGTGGTGTCCGGGTCGGCGGGGTTGCGGGTGATACCGGTCAGTGGGCTGTCGGTGACCGCCTTCCACGCGATCTCCGGTGTGGTGGTCTTGCCCACCATCACCATGCCGTCTTCACGCAGCCGCGCCACGACCGGACTGTCGACCAGCCAGGGGCCGCTGGGGTCCACAGAGGTGGAGCCGCGGCGGGTGGGCCAGCCTTCGGTGAGGAAGATGTCTTTGATGGAGATCGGCACGCCGTCGAGTAGGCCGCGCGCGTGTCCGGAATGCCAGCGCGCCTCGGAGTCCTTGGCTTGCACCAGTGCCCGGTCGCTGTCCACCAGGCAGTAGGCGCCCAGCGCAGCGTCACGTTCGGCGATGGCCTCTAGCACTGCCTCGGTCGCCTCGACCGGCGACAGCGCGCCCGCGGCGTAGGCGGATACCAATTCCACCGCGGTCATCGCCGCCGGATCGGTGACCCGATTGATGTCGGGGTAGCTCATAGCTGGCTCCCTTTCAGCCGGGCACATACCCCAGCGTCTTGTCGACCACATTGTCCAGCGGACGGCCAGCCGTCCAGTTGTCGAAGTTCTCGGTGAATGCGGCGACGACCTCGTTGCGCCAGCCGATGACATCACCGGAATTGTGCGGAGTGATATGCACATTCGGCAGATCCCACAGCGGGTGATGTTCCGGCAGCGGCTCCGGATCCACCACATCCAAGGCGGCCCCGGCTATCGACCCGTTACGCACCGCAGCGACCAGATCGTCGGTAACCACGAGTTCCCCCCGGCCGACGTTGACAAACCTGGCATGTGGTTTCATCGCGCCGAACGCGGCGGCGTCGAACATGTTCCTGGTCTGCTCGGTCAGCGGCGGGACCGCGACCACGTAATCGGCCCAGGGTAATTCGGCATACAGGTCGGCGCTCACCGTTCCGAAATCGGTATCGTCACCGCGGGTCCGCCTGCCGATACCCTTGACCCGCATACCGACTGCGCGTAGTAACCGGGCGATCGCGCGACCGATCGATCCGGTTCCCACGATCAGCACGGTGGTCCCTGCCACCCGCTCCGATTCCCGATGCCGCCAGGTGTGGTCCTGCTGCAGGCGCAGCGACCCCGGCACGTCTTTGGCGAACGCCAGGATCTGCGCCAGCACGTATTCGGCGATGGGGACGTCGAAAACGCCGCGGGTATTGGTGACCACCACATCGCTCGCACGCAGTTCCGGGAACATGACGGCGTCCACGCCGGTCGCTCCCACATGCAGCCAGCGCAGTCGGTCGGCGGCATGCCAGGCGCCGGGGACGGCGGTGGTGAGAAAGTCGTAGACGAACAGTACGTCCGCGCCACGCAGGGCAGCGGCGAGTCCGTCGGCGTCGGTGTAGCGCACGGTGGCCTGAGCGCTCACCCGCGCCATCAGGCCCGAGTCGGGCACGTGGCCATCGTGCAGAACGGTGACAATTGAGCCCGATTCCACATTGACACAGTAAGATCACATCGTATGATTGTCAACAATCCGATCGTGTTCGGAGGTCTTCCGGCTGAGCGCGAGAGGGGCCGCAGTGGACTTCAGTTTTCCCGACATCGAGGGCCCCGTCGCACAACGGGGTATCGGGGTCATCGCCCCCTTCGACCTGGCGTTGGAGCGTGAGCTCTGGCGCTGGGCGCCACTGGAGGTGAGCCTGCATCTGGCCAGGACACCGTACGAACCGGTGCCGGTCTCACTGGTCATGGCCGAATTGGTATCCAACCCCATACATCTGACCACCGCCACCCGCGATGTCCTGCATGTGGAACCCGAAGTCGTCGCCTACCTGTGCACCTCAGGGAGTTTCATCAAAGGACTCGATTACGAAAAATCGTTGCGGGCCACCATCTGCCGCGCGGGCGCACAAGACGCGGTCACCACCTCCGGGGCCCTGGTCGAAGCAATCCGTCACCTCGGCATAACCAGCTTGTCGGTGATCACCCCATACGACGAGGTCCTCACCGGCAAGCTGATCGAATTCCTCGGTGAAGCCGGATGTACGGTGGTGCGCTCCGACCACCTCGGCCTCGGCGGCGGCATCTGGAAGGTCAACTACCGCACCATCGCCGAACGTATTGTCGGAGCCGACGATCCGGCCGCCGAAGCAATTTTCGTCAGCTGCACCAACCTGCCCACCTACGACATCATCGAGCCACTGGAACAGGCCCTCGGCAAACCGGTGCTCACCGCCAACCAGCTCACCATGTGGGCCTGCCTCGGACGGATGAAACTGCCGATGATGGGCCCGGGCAAATGGCTACTCAACGTTTTCTGATCACCCCGCTCACCACAGGAAGTCATAGCGCATGCAGGTACCGACCATCGGATTCATCTACCCCGACCACGCCGCCGAGGACGACTACCCGCTGGCCGCCGCCACCCTGAACACACCGCTACAGGTGGCCCACATCTACGGAACCGACCTGCATGCCGTGCCCGAACTGCTGGACCTGGGCAGCCCGGGCAAACTGCGCCACGGCGCCGAACTCCTCGCGCCGCACCAGCCCGCAGCAGTGGTATGGGCATGCACATCGGGCAGCTTCGTCTACGGCCCCGAGGGCGCACGAGAACAGGTGCAGAAGCTGAGCGACGCGGCCGGAGCCCCCGCATCCAGCACCAGCCTCGCCTTCGTCGCCGCCGCCCGCGCGCTCGGACTGACCCGCGTGGCAGTCGCCGCCAGCTACCCCGACGAGGTGGCACGATTGTTCGTCGACTTCCTCGCCGACGCCGGAATCGACATCACCTCGATGGCGAGCGCCGATATCGACACCGCTGCCGAGGTCGGCACCCTTAGCCCCGAACAAGTACTGGAACTGGCGACCAGCAACGACCACCCCGACGCGCAAGCGCTACTCATCCCCGACACCGCCATGCGCACCCTCGGTGTCTTGCCGCAACTGGAAGCCGCACTGGGTAAACCGGTGCTGACCGCCAACCAGGTCACCGTCTGGGAAGGATTGCGGCTTGCCGGCATCGACCGCACCGCAACAGATTTCGGTACCTTGTTCTCGGAAAGGTATGCCTATGTCGGTCGTTGATTTCGAACCGGTCAATCAGCAATCCACCGCCGAGATGATCGCCGATCGGCTGCGCGAAGCGATCATGCGCGGCGGCCTCGAACCGGGCGCGCAACTCGGAGAAGCCGACCTCGCCGCACAGTTCGGTGTCTCGCGCGGCCCGGTGCGCGAGGCGATGCAACGGCTGGTGTCGGAAGGCCTACTGCGCAGCATCCGGCACCGTGGCATCTTCGTCATCGACCTGACCCACGACGATGTGGCCGATATCTACCGGGCCAGGACCGCTATCGAAAGCGGCGCACTCACCCTGATCCTCGACGGCCGAAGACACATCGCCTACCAGGCCCTCGAACCCAGCGTCACACACATGAACGCCCGCGCCGCCGCCGGCGACGCCGTCGGAGTCTCCGACGCCGACCAAGCCTTCCACGAAGCCCTCGTCGCCAGCGCAGGCAGCCCCCGCCTGGTCCGCGCCGCCCGCACTCTACTGATCGAAACCCGCATGTGCCTGGGAGCGCTGCAGACCACGTACCCGGATCTGCGCGAACAGGCCCGCGAGCACGTCGAGCTACGAGAAGCGATCGGCTCGGGACCGGAAGAACGAGCGCACAGCCTGCTGGCCGAACACATGCACGATGCCGTGCACCGCCTCTGTGTTTGATGGCCGCGCCTCCGGCGCGGCGGGTTTGCTGTGTCTTTGGCGCGCTGGCGCGCGCGGGTTCGCGGCCCCCTTGGGCTCGCGTTTCAGCCCTCGCGACTTGCGCCTTCGGCGCGTGCGCTGCGAGGGCTGAAACGCGAGCCGGGCCGCAAACCGGACGGGGCTGGGTGGGGTGTGGGAAGGAGTGGTGCAGCTGGAGGGGGTCGGGGGCTTCCGTGTGCTGCGGGGCTGAAATGCGCGCCGGCCAGCAAACCGGACGGGGCTAGGGGGCCTCTAGAGGGCCTGCAGAAAGGGGCGGTTGGGTCTGGACGGGCCGGGGAGGGTTACGTCGGCACTGTTGCCGTCGGGTGGGCGGGGTGTCGGGTGGTGTCGGCGGATTTCGTCAGCCAGAAGAACACCGGGGGGAGGACCAGTTCGATGACGCCGAGGGCGACGATGAACCAGTGCGGCCAGCCGTAGACGGCGAGCGAGATCAGGCGGGCCAGGCCGCCGAGGAAGAAGATCCCGGCGAGCCAGCGAATCGCGTCGGTGGCGACCGGGGTCCGGCGGATGGCCCAGATCCAGGCGAGGCCGTAGCCTGCGAAGATCGCGCCGAAGAAGCGGTTCTGGCTGTCGTCGGTGGCGATGATCGGGGCGGTGCCCGGTGTGATCTCGGGGCCGACGGCCATGTGCGCCACCCCGATCAACGCGCAGGCCACGCCCATCGTCCAGGCCAGCACTGTCAATGCTCTGGTCATCCGAACGCTCCCTTGCTCGAAAACACCTGTGGGACCGGAGTTCCCACCCGACCCAGTTAGTAGACGTTTGTCTACGAATAAGCGTAGAACCGTTGGTAGACACACGTCAACTAGCATCGTCAGGATGAGTACCCGACGCCGGTTGTCCCCGGAGGAACGCCGCCGCCTACTGATCGACGCAGGCGAACGTCTCTTCGCCGAACGCGCCTACGACGACGTCCTCATGGAAGATGTGGCAGCAGCAGCAGAAGTGTCGCGAGCACTGCTGTACCGGCATTTCCCGAGCAAACGCGATCTGTTCGCCGCCGTGTACGAGCGCGCGGCACAGCAATTGCTGGTCGATACGCCCTTGGACAGCGAAACGCCCTTCATCGAGCAACTCGCCGCCGGCCTCGACACCCATTTCGACTATTTCGAGGCCAACGCCCATTCCGTCGTGGCGGCGAACCGCCAGCTCGCGGGCGACCCGATCGTTCAGGCGATCATCTGGGGCGAATTGGGCGAACTGCGCTATCGAATACTCGACCGGCTCGGTATGCAGGGCAAGGAGCGTGAGCTGGGCTCCTCGGTCCTGATGGGCTGGCTCACCTTCGTCCGGGTGGTCAGCGTCGACTGGCTGGACAACCGCAGCTGTCCGCGCGATCAGCTGCGTGACATCTGCGTGCGCGCCTTGCTCGGCGCACTGGAACCCATTCTGGAGAACGCCGACCGGGTCAGCCACCCAGACGTCAGTCGACCAAGCCCCGGGGACGCACCACCATGACGGGAGCGGACCGTTTGCCCTTCTCCTCGAGTAGCGCGATGGCTTTTCCGTCAGCGGTCCGCGCCACATGCACGCCCTCGATACCGATGGGGTCGAGCCAGCGGCCGTCGCGCAGGGACTCCGCGGCGGCCGCGTCGACCTCGCGATGAGGGAACGCGATGCCGACCGCCTCATCGATACCCAGGCTCAACCCCGGATCCCCGGCCAGCTGGTCGAAGGTGCGGGCGTGCGCCAAGGTGAACGGGCCGACACGGGTGCGGCGCAGCGCGGTCAAGTGGCCGCCGACGCCGAGCGCGGCGCCGAGGTCACGGGCCAGCGCGCGCACATAGGTGCCGGATGAGCATTCGACCACGACGTCCAGGTCCACCAGATCACCGTCGGCGATATCGCGGCGGGCGAGGACGTCGAAACGCGATACCGTCACCGGCCGCGCGGCCAACTGCACATCCTCACCGGCCCGGTGCCGGGCATAGGCGCGTGCACCGTTGACCTTGATGGCGCTGACAGTGGCAGGCACCTGCTCGATATCGCCGGTCAACGCGGCCACAGCGGCGGCGATGTCGGCGTCGGTCACCGCGGTGGCGGGCGCACTGGAGACGAGTTCGCCCTCCGCGTCGTCGGTGGTGGTGACCTGGCCGAGGCGGACGGTGGCGGTGTAGGCCTTGGTGGTCAGAGTCAGCAGGCCGAGCAGTTTGGTGGCGCGTTCGACGCCGAGCACCAGGACACCGGTCGCCATCGGGTCGAGGGTGCCCGCGTGACCGACCTTCTTGGTGTGCAAGAGTTTGCGCGCCTTGGCGACGACATCATGGCTGGTCCAGCCGCCATCCTTGTCCACGATGAGCAGACCGCCGAGGCCGTCCGGTCCGAGAGAGCCCGTCATCGGTGCACTATCGCGGTGAGGATGAGGCCGTCGCCGATCTGCCAGCGGCCGTCGAACGAGGTCAGCGGGAAGCCGCCGTCGGCGGTCTGGCCGGACACCAGCAGATCGGAACGGAAGGTGCCGCGTCCGGTGTCGGCGCCTGCCTCGTCGATGGTGAAGGTGATGTGCGCGTCCTCGAAGCCGAGCCAACGCCCCGTCAGCGGGAACCACGCCTTATAGGTCGCTTCCTTCGCGCAGAACAGCAGCCGGTCCAGGTGCAGCCCGGAATCGGTGGAGCGGAGCCACTCGCGTTCGGCGGGCAGGCTCACCGAATCCAGCACCCCGGCGGGCAGAGTGTCGTGCGGTTCGGCGTCGATACCGACCGAGCGGAAGCGCAGCCGGTGCGCCAGCGCCGCAGCCCGGTAGCCGTCGCAATGGGTGAGGCTGCCGACCACGCCGCGCGGCCATATCGGTGCGCCTCGGTCGCCTTTCCCTATCGCCACCGGCGGTTCCCCGAGCTGCGCCAGCGCCTGCCGCGCGCAATACCGGGCGCCGATGAAGTCGCGCCGCCGCTTTTCCACCGAATTGGCGATCAGATGCTCCTCCGCGGGATGCGGTTGCAGATCCTCCGGATAGGTGAACAGCTCGGCGGAGGCGACACCGGCGGGCAGAATTGTCTCGATCATCGCCTCGAGGGTAATCCAGCGCCGATCACGGTCGTAGCTGCGGGCACCGGACCTCAGACCCCGCGCCTGCGCTGTGCTTTCTCCCGCATCTGTGCGGCCGCCTCCGCCATCTCCGGAGTGATCGTGAAATGCCCACCCCATTCGTTCAACGCACCCGGCGGATATTCGGGGTCGGGCAGGATCTGGCGCAACAGCCGGTCCGGCAGACCACGGCGCTGCCATTCGCGCGGATACCCCAGCGACACCTCTTCGAAGCGGACGCCGTCGTAGTAGGAGGTACGCGGAATGTGCAGATGCCCGTACACCGAGCAGACGACGTTGTAGCGGGTATGCCAGTCCGCGGTCCGTTCGGTACCACACCACAGCGCGAACTCCGGGTACCACAGCACGTCGGTGGGTTGGCGGACCAGCGGGAAATGATTGATCAACACCAGCGGCGTCCCCGGCTCCAACGCGTCCAGTTTGCGCTGGGTGACCTGTAGCCGGGCGTCGCACCAGGCGTCGCGGGTGAGGTACGGGTCCGGGGACAGCAGAAATTCGTCGGTGGCGACCACATTGCGTTCCCGGGCGATGGCCAAACCCTCTGCCTTGGTTTTCGCGCCCTCGGGCAGGAAGGAATAGTCGTAGAGCAGGAACATCGGCGCCAGCGTCACCGCGCCGCCGTAACGCTCCGACCCCGCGCCCCGCCATATCGGGAACGGGTCTTCCGGGGTGAGCACATCGAGGTCACGGCAGATCGAGACGAGGTAGTCGTATCGGGCAACGCCGTGCATCTGCACCGGGTCCTTGGCCGTGGTCCACAGCTCGTGGTTACCGGGAACCCAGATCACCGTGGCGAAGCGGCTGCGCAGCAGTTCCAACGCCCACCGGATATCGTCGCTGCGCTCTCCCACGTCCCCGGCCACGATCAGCCAGTCCTCAGGAGAATCGGCCTTGATCTGCTCGACCACCGGCTTGTTCCCCTGGTGCCCGACATGAATGTCGCTCACCGCCATCAACTTGGGTATCACCACACCCACCTTGGCATAAGCGCCTGGGCGCCCGCCCGTCGACCAGCCGTGTTCATCGAGGAATTTCCGCGCCGACCTGCGCCCACCGGCCGGACAGCACCCGCGCGCTCACCGCAGCCAACCGCAACAGCATGAACGCGATCAGCCCGCACCAGATCCCGCCGATACCCCACTCGAACGCCAGCGACAGCCAGATGGCGGGCAGAAACCCGGCCAGCGCCGCGCCCAGCGTCGTGGTCCGCAGATAGGCGGCGTCACCGGCACCGAGCAATACCCCGTCGAGGGCGAACACAATGCCGGCTACCGGGATCATGACGACGAAAAACCACCACACCACGCCGGCACGGTCGAGCACCGCCGGGTCGTCGGTGAACAGATGCGGGATCACCGCGGCCCCGGCCGCGAACACCGCAGCCAGCACCAGCGCGAAAACCTCCGACCAGCCGGTGATCCGGCGGGCCAGGCCCCGCGCTCCCGCCCTGTCGCCCGCGCCGAGCGCCGCGCCGACCAGCGTCTGCGCGGCGATGGCCAGCGAATCGAGGGTCAACGCAAGGAAGTTCCACAGCTGCAGCACCAACTGATAGGCCGCGACCGAAGCCGCGCCGAACCGGGACGCGACCGCGGCCGCCGAGACGAAACAGGCCTGGAAGGCGAGGCTACGTGCGATCAGATCACGACCGAGCACCAGTTGCGCCCGCATCACCGACGGCTGCGGCGCCAACGGAACCCGCGCCCGCAGCAGCGCACTCACGAACAGAGCCGCCGTCACCGTCTGACCTACGACATTGGCCACCGCCGACCCCGGCAGTCCCAGCCGCGGCGCACCGGCGAGCCCATGCACCAGCAGCGGACACAACACCGCCGACAGCGCCAGCCCGGCAACAACGTACAGCAATGGCCTGCGGGTCTGCTGCACTCCGCGCATCCACCCGTTCCCCGCCATCGCCAGCAGGATCAGTGGGACCCCGAACAGCGCGATCCGCACCCAGTCCAGCGCCTCCCCCGCGATATCGCTGTCACCGGCGATCGCGCCGGTCACCGACGCCGCGAACATCTGAACGACGAGAAGGATCGCCACCCCGATCCCCACCGCGAGCCAGCTCGCCTGCACCCCTTCGGCCACCGCACCCCGATCGTCGCCCGATCCGTGCCTGCGCGCCGACCGCGCCGTGGTGCCGTAGGACAGGAACGTCAACTGCGAGCTCACCTGTGCCAGAATCAGCCCGCCGACAGCGAGCCCTGCCAGCGCGAGCGCACCGAGCCTGCCGACAACCGCCAGGTCGAACAGCAGATAGATCGGTTCGGCCACCAGCACACCCAAGGTCGGCAGCGCCAATCCCAGGATGCGCCGCGGCCCGGCCGCAGGCACCGACTCTGCCGGTTCCTCGCCTGAGCCGCTCTGTCGACCTGCGCTGCCAGGCCCACTGTCCCGCACAGGGCCAGGCTCTCCCGGCAACTCCAGGGCTCCGATGTCGTGAGCCGACGGCCCTCCAACAGATTCGGGGATACTCATCGAACCTTCGGTCCTCGCCTCGATCTGCGCAGTCGGCTGCGATATCTCGCCGTATGGACCTGTATGTCTGCCGCTCGCCGGTACCGCGAAGCGTATGGCGAGGACCCGATGCCCGCACCCCGAATTCCGTCGGCCCCGCAGTCGTCCCCATGCGGCGAACGGACCTCGTTCCGGGCGGTGACGCGACTCAGGCCGGACAGGCCGGGTAATGCCGTCGTCATCCGAGCGCCGCCCGCAGCTGTGCGATCAACTCCTCGGGTTCGCCGTAAGTGGTGTAGCCCGCCGCGTACCGGTGCCCGCCGCCGCCCAGCGCAGTCGCCACGAGTGAGACGTCGACGCCGTCTTCGGCGCCGGGGCCGCTGTCCCTGGACCGCAGCGATACTGTCCAGCGTCGCTGGGGTGGGGAGTCGGGCGCTGCCGCGTTCGCGTCGGCGGCGACTCGGCCTTCCTTGAAGACAGCCGCGATCCCGGCCGCATCGGCGGTGCGAACTATGTCGACAACACTTTCGGCATCCTCGGCACGCAGTCCGTCGATGTCTTCGCGCAGCACGTAGGCGTACACCAGCCCGACCCCGCCGTGGGCTTCCGGTTCGATGCGGGCGGAGGCCAGGACCTGCGACAGCATGCGCAACCAGCCGAACGGGTGGGTGTCGAGCAGGGTGCGGGTGATCTCCGCGCCATCGATACCGGTGGCAAGCAGCTGTTCGGCCAAGGCGTGCGTGCCTGCCCGCACCCAGCGGAACGAACCGGAATCGGTGACCAGGCCCGCGTACAGGCAGTGCGCGATCTCGGCGTCGATCGGGACCTGCCAAGCGTCCAGCAGGGCGGCGACGACGCTGGTGGTGGAGACCGCATCCGGGTCCACCAGGTTGATCGTCCCGAAACGGGTATTGGAGCGATGGTGGTCGAGGACCAGGGAGGTCGCCGCGCCTTCCATCCGGTCGGCCAGCGCACCCAATCTGGTCACGCTGCCGCAGTCGACCACGACCAGCAGATCGGTTTCCCGCGGCACCTCGGCGGGCGCGACCAGATGCTCCACCCCGGGCAGCGACCGCAGGGACGCGGGCAGTTCCGCGGGCTCGGCGAACGAAACACATACCGTGGTTCCCCGCCGGTGCAACACCAGCGCCAGTGCGAGCCCACTGCCGATGGTGTCGGCATCGGGCTGCACATGGCACAGGATGGTGACCGAACGGGCGCGGCTCAGCGCCGACACGGCCGAATCGAACTCGACCGTTTCACTTGTCGTCATCTGCGACCGCGGCTCACTCGTCGCGGTCGGTTTTGTACGGATCGGCCTCGCCTGCATGCCTCGCGTTCGCGGCCACCTGGGCGACCGCGTCATCGGCGGCGCGAGCCCTGGCCAGCAGATCCTCCATCTGCCGCGCAGCGTCGGGCACGGTGTCGAGCACGAAGTTCAGCGTCGGGGTGAACTTCACACCGGTGCCCGCACCCACCTTCGACCGCAGCACACCCCTGGCCTTGGCCAGCCCGGCAGCCGCGGCACCGTAGTCGGGTTCGGTGTCGACGGTTTCGCCCATCACCGTGTAATACACGGTCGCGTCGCGCAGATCACCGGTCACCCTCGCGTCGGTGATGGTGACGAACCGCAGCCGCGGATCCTTCACCTCATGCTCGATCGCGGTGGCCACAATCGCGGAAATCCGCTTGGCAAGTCGGCGTGCCCTGGCTTGATCCACCATGGCCGCTCCTTCCTCACTGTGTCGATGACGGCGGGAGCCGGTAACACAACCGTCGCTCCCGCCGCCGGTCAATCTTCGGGTCCGAAGACGCGGCGGCGTACCGCCAGCAACTGTAACTCCGGACGGGCCGCGACGTGACGCTCGCACTTGTCCAGCACGGCGGTCAGATGGTCCATGCCTGCACTGACCATCGCCACCGCGAGCAGGGTGCGGCGGTAGCGGTCGTGGTCCCCGGCTTCGGCAGTGCTCACCCCGAAACGCTGCAGTTCGGCCAGCACCGGCCGGATCACCGAACGTTTCTCCTTCAGCGAGTGCACATCACCGAGCAGGATGTCGAACTCGAGTGCACCGAGGTACACGCAACCTCCAGATCAGGCGACGATGAGACCCGTTCGCAGCGCTTGCGGCCGGAACCGTTCCCACCGAGCAACGATGGTGTGTGCGGCGCGACGGGCCGGGCAGCGTTGTCCGCCGCCCGGCCCGGTCACCGCGGTCTTTTAGTCGCGCGGCTTCTCGCGCAACTCATAGGCCTCGATGATGTCGCCTTCCTTGATATCGGAGTAGGTCAGCGTCATACCACATTCGAAGCCCTCGCGAACTTCCATGACGTCGTCCTTCTCCCGGCGCAGCGAGCTGATCGAGGTCGTCTCGGCAATCACCACATTGTCGCGGAGCAGACGCGCCTTGGCGTTGCGCTTGACCGAGCCCTGGGTGACCATGCAGCCGGCGATATTGCCGATCTTCGACGAGCGGAAGATGGCCCTGATCTCGGCGCGCCCCAGCTCGACCTCTTCGTAGATCGGCTTGAGCATGCCCTTGAGGGCCTTCTCGATCTCGTCGATAGCCTGGTAGATCACCGAGTAGTACCGGATGTCGACGCCCTCGCGGTTGGCCAGCTCGGTCGCCTTACCCTCCGCGCGGACGTTGAACCCGATGATGATCGCGTTCGACGCCGACGCCAGGTTGACGTTGGTTTCGGTGACGCCACCGACACCGCGGTCGATGACCCGCAGCCGAACCTCGTCGTCGATCTCGATCCCCAGCAGGGCCTCCTCCAGCGCCTCCACGGTGCCAGAGTTGTCGCCCTTGAGGATCAGGTTCAGCTCGCTGGTCTCCTTCAGCGCGGCATCCAGATCTTCCAGGCTGATCCGTTTGCGGCTGCGCGCGGCCAGCGCGTTGCGTTTGCGCGCGTTGCGCCGGTCGGCGATCTGGCGGGCGATACGGTCTTCGTCGACAACGAGCAGGTTGTCACCGGCGCCTGGCACCGAGGTGAACCCGATGACCTGGACGGGCCGCGACGGCAGCGCCGCCTCGACGTCCTCGCCGTACTCGTCCACCATGCGGCGCACGCGACCGTAGGCGTCACCCGCCACGATCGAATCGCCGACGCGCAGGGTGCCACGCTGGATCAGCACCGTGGCGACCGGACCGCGGCCGCGGTCGAGGTGGGCCTCGATGGCCACGCCCTGGGCGTCCTGTTCCGGGTTGGCGCGCAGATCGAGGGCGGCGTCCGCGGTGAGCAGCACCGCCTCCAGTAGCGCATCGATATTGATGTTCTGCCGCGCGGAGATGTCGACGAACATGGTTTCGCCGCCGTACTCCTCCGACACCAGCCCGTATTCGGTGAGCTGCTGGCGGATCTTCTGCGGGTTCGCACCCTCTTTATCGATCTTGTTGACCGCCACCACGATCGGCACATCGGCCGCCTGCGCGTGGTTGATCGCCTCCACCGTCTGCGGCATGACACCGTCGTCGGCCGCGACCACCAGGATGGCGATGTCGGTGGCCTTCGCACCGCGCGCACGCATGGCGGTGAACGCCTCGTGACCCGGGGTGTCGATGAAGGTGATCAGCCGGTCGTCGTCGCCGAGATGGGTCATCACCTGGTAGGCACCGATGTGCTGGGTGATACCGCCTGCCTCGGCCTCGCGGACGTTGGTCTTGCGGATGGTGTCCAGCAGTCGGGTCTTACCGTGGTCGACGTGGCCCATGACGGTCACCACCGGCGGCCGCTGTTCGAGGTCTTCCTCGTCGCCTTCGTCCTCGCCGTAGGTCAGGTCGAACGACTGCAGCAGCTCGCGGTCCTCGTCCTCGGGGCTGACCACCTGCACGACGTAGTTCATCTCGCTGCCGAGCAGCTCGAGGGTTTCGTCGTTGACCGATTGGGTCGCGGTGACCATCTCACCGAGGTTGAACAGCGCCTGCACCAGCGAAGCGGGGTTGGCGTCGATCTTTTCCGCGAAATCCGACAGCGAAGCGCCGCGGGCGAGCCGGATGGTCTCGCCGTTGCCGCGTGGCAACCGGACGCCGCCGACGCTGGGCGCCTGCATCGAATCGTATTCCTGACGCTTCTGCCGCTTCGATTTGCGACCACGCCGGGGCGCGCCGCCGGGACGGCCGAACGCGCCTGCCGCGCCGCCACGACCACCGGGACCACCCGGACGGCCGCCGCCACCGGGGCGACCGCGGAAACCACCCGCGGGGGCACCACCGGTACCTGCGGGCGCACCGCCGCCACCGCCACTGCGGAAACCGCCGCCGCCCCCACCGGGACGGCCTCCTGGACCGCCGGGACGACCGGGACGACCGGACGCGGGACCGGGACGCGACGAACGCGCGGGCATGGCGCCGGGCGTTGGCCGCGGCGGCATCGAGTTCGGGCTCGGCCGCGGACCGGGCCGCGGAC
>NZ_MUKP01000050.1 GCF_002081715.1 Nocardia donostiensis
GAACGGGCCCACTTCGCTGGTGGCGTTACCGCATCCGGTGGCCACCGCACCCGAGAACAACCGGACATCCGGCGGCACGTACGCCACGCCGGTCTGCTTCGGCAGTTGCGCCGACCAGACGGCGTCCAGGCTCTGCGCGGTCAACACCACCCGGCAGTCCAGGTAGCGGTTGGCGTCCGCGCCGGTGCGGCAGCGTTCGGGAGTGCCCTCGACCCCGGGCTGGGTCTGCTGCTGGTCCTGGGCCCCGGTGAACCGGCCGAGCACAGTGCCGGGATCACCGCCGACCAGCAGCGCCAGCACCAGGACGATGAGCCCGCCTGCGCCGCCGCCGAGTACCATTTTGCCGCCGGGTCCCGGTCCGCCGCCGGAAGAAGCGCGGTTCGGATCGATCTGCAAACCCTCGTTGAAGGTCATAGCGAATCCCTTGTCCGGTGACGTGTCAGTACAGCTTCCCACTGTCTCCCGCGATATCGGTTTCCACCCTGGCTTCGTGTCTCATTACGATGGCAACCGCATCCGGAGGACCTCCGGTACCACATCCGTCGAAAGGAATCCCGTGCTGCGCACCCACTTGGCAGGCTCGCTGCGAAGCGAGCAGGCCGGTCAGACCGTCACCCTCTGTGGCTGGGTGGCCCGGCGGCGTGACCACGGTGGCGTGATCTTCATCGATCTGCGTGATGCGTCCGGGGTGGCGCAGGTGGTATTCCGCGAAGGCGACGCGGCCGAGCAGGCGCATCGGCTCCGCGCCGAATACTGCGTGCGGATCGTCGGCGTGGTCGAACAGCGTCCCGAGGGCAACGAGAACCCGGAGCTGCCCACCGGTGCCGTCGAAGTCAACGTCACCGAACTGGAGGTGCTCAACGAAAGCGCCCCGCTGCCGTTCCAGCTCGACGAACAACCCGGTGAGGAGGCCAGGCTCAAGTATCGCTACCTGGATCTGCGCCGCGAAGGCCCCGCGCATACCATCCGGCTGCGGTCGAAAGTGAACGCCGCCGCCCGCGCCGTGCTCGCCGAGCACGAATTCGTCGAGGTGGAGACGCCGACCCTGACCCGCTCCACCCCGGAAGGCGCCCGCGACTTCCTGGTGCCCGCCCGCCTGCAGCCGGGCAGTTTCTACGCGCTGCCGCAGAGCCCCCAGCTGTTCAAACAGCTGCTGATGGTGGGCGGTATCGAACGCTACTTCCAGATCGCGCGCTGCTACCGCGACGAGGACTTCCGCGCCGACCGCCAGCCCGAGTTCACCCAGCTCGACCTGGAAATGAGTTTCGTCCGCCAGGAGGATGTGATCGGGCTGGCCGAAGAGATCCTGGTGGCGCTGTGGGAGCTGATCGGCTATCGGATCCCGACCCCGATCCCGCATATGACCTACGCGGAGGCCATGCGCCGATTCGGCAGCGATAAACCGGACCTGCGTTTCGGGGTCGAGATCACCGAATGCACCGAGTTCTTCCGCGACACCCCGTTCCGGGTATTCCAGGCGCCCTACGTGGGTGCGGTCGTCATGCCGGGCGGGGCGAGCCAGCCGCGCCGTCAGCTCGACGCCTGGCAGGAATGGGCCAAACAGCGCGGCGCCAAGGGGCTCGCGTATGTGCTGGTGGGGGAGGACGGGACCCTCGGCGGCCCGGTCGCCAAGAACCTCAGCGACGCCGAACGGGCGGGCCTGGTCGAACACGTCGGGGCGCAGCCGGGCGACTGCGTGTTCTTCGCCGCAGGGCCGGTGAAGGCGCAGCGCGCGCTGCTCGGCGCGGCACGGGTGGAAATCGCGCGCAAGGTCGGCCTGATCGACGAGAACGCCTGGTCGTTCGTGTGGATCGTGGACGCGCCCCTGTTCGAGCCCGCCGAAGAGGCGACCGCGAGCGGTGACGTGGCCCTGGGCTACTCGGCGTGGACCGCGGTGCATCACGCGTTCACCTCGCCCAAACCGGAATCGATCGACACCTTCGATACCGACCCGGGTTCGGCGCTGGCCTACGCCTACGACATCGTGTGCAACGGCAACGAAATCGGCGGCGGCAGTATCCGTATCCACCGCCAGGACGTGCAGGAACGCGTGTTCCAGGTGATGGGGATCAACCATGAGGAGGCGCAGGAGAAGTTCGGCTTCCTGCTGGATGCCTTCGCGTTCGGCGCCCCGCCGCACGGTGGTATCGCCTTCGGCTGGGACCGGATCGTCGCGCTGCTCGCGGGCCTGGACTCCATCCGCGAGGTCATCGCGTTCCCCAAGACCGGAAACGGTGTCGACCCGCTCACCGACGCGCCCGCCCCGATCACCGCCCAGCAGCGTAAGGAAGCCGGAATCGACGTCAAACCCAAGGTCGACGGCGCCGTGAAAGCACAGGCGGGAAAGGCGGCCGAAGCCGAGCCGTCTGCGCGGTAATCGCGACCACAACAACGACGAGTCCCGAGTCCGCTACCCGGGTGGTCCCGGGACTCGTCGCCCTATTGCCGGTCGAACTCAGACATCGGATACCGGACCACCGGTGAGCGTGCGATACGCATAGGTCACCGCGATCGCCGAAACCGGCCCCGCGATCAGCAGACCGAAACCGCACAGCAGCGCGCCCAGGAACGTCATCACGATCACCGAGCCGACCAGCAGCAGCACCGGCCAGATATTCGCCAGCACCAACAGCACGCTCGACCGGATCGCCTCAATCGGGCCCTCGTCCTGATCCACCACGAAATGCAGGGAGAACACACAACCGATACCGATGGCGATACCGGGCACCAGGCACAGCGCCGAGGCCAGTGAGGTGGCCGAGAACGCCAACAGCGCGGTCAACAGTACGTTGCCGACATTCGGCAGATGAAAGTACGAGCCGAAAGCCGAGCGGTAGCCGTCTGTTTCGTACAGCGCCCCACGCACCAGCGCGGCCTGCAACAGCCACAGGCCGGCCATCACCACCAGGAAGATCAGCACCAGCGGCACCAGCGTCGTCGGTTCGAAAATCCGCACGATCAGCACGAACAGCAGGTAGAGGACGAGCCCGAGCGAGGTCACCGCGACCCACGGACCCGGATTGCGCCGGAACTTCTCCCACCCGTAGCTCAGCGAATGCCCGACATCGAGCGAACCGGGAACACCGGCCGCCGCCTGATACCCGTAGATTCGCTGCTCCGGTGCCGGACCGGTGCCGGGAGGGCCGTAACTCGGTTGTTGCCCACCACCCACCGGAGGTGGTGGTAGCACCGGCCCGCCGTGTTGCGCCGCGCCAGGGCCGCCGAACAGCGGATACCCCGCAGCACTCGGGGATTCGTGCCG
The DNA here is from genome assembly GCF_002081715.1 of Nocardia donostiensis. GTDB lineage: Bacteria > Actinomycetota > Actinomycetes > Mycobacteriales > Mycobacteriaceae > Nocardia > Nocardia donostiensis. The sequence continues at coordinate 3,263 of NZ_MUKP01000050.1, forward strand.
CGCCTGTGCGGCGCCGGCGTCGTACACCTGCGAAGCGGGTTGCGGTGGGGCGGGATAACCGGACGGTGCCGCTGGTTCCCGTGCGGTACCGCCGGATTCGGGCACCGCTGCGCCCGGCCGAGATTTGTCGAGATCCGGCTGAACCGGATGCGAAAGCGCGCCGGAAGGATCGCCTGCCCCACCCGGGCCGCCCGATCCAGTTGTGTCCGGCGCGGATTGCGGTGTGTCGGGCACGGCGGCAGACCTTTCGGCTCAGCTGGTTTGCGGTGTGGCGCACAGCAGTTGACGTCGAGAAAACCCGACCGGTGCAATCGTGTCAAGCACGCGGCGCGGCGCGCGCAGGGTACCCGGACACGCCCGACGACGCGGAAAGGTTGCTCAACCGCTCACAAGAAGAGACCGAAAGCGAGTAACTTGGGAGACGATGACCGCACTATTGGCCGAACGCGCCACCGAAGTCGTGTCCGCAGCACAACAGTTGCTCACAAAGCGCATGGGTGCTCCGGTGAAGCTGAGCGACCCCATCGAGCTCAGCGGCAGTGGCAGGACAACCGTCCTACGTGTGCGAGTTGCAGAGAACGCGTTCTCGCTACCCCGCACCCTGATCGTCAAACAGGTACGCGGTGCCACGCCGGGCCCGAAAAACGTGACCATCACGCCCGGCGTCGCCAGCGTCGACTCCGCCTTTCTCCGCGAAGCGGTGTCCTACCAGTTCACCACCGCGCTCAGCCGGGAACAGCGGCCAGGCGCCTACCTCATCGCCCACAGCCTGCCCGAACGGCTGCTCGTGCTCAGCGACCTCGGTGAGAACACCAAACTCACCAACGTGCTCCGGGCCAAGACCGAACCGGCCACCAGAAACGCCATGATGGCGTTCGCGCAGGCACTCGGCCGCATGCACGCCGCCACCGTGGGCCGCGAACCCGACTTCGTCGCACTCCTGCGCCGAGTCGACGTCGCACACCGCGTCGACGGCATCACCCAGCAAGCCGAAGCCGCCGTCACCGAAGTGCCCCGCCTGCTGCACCGCGAACTCGGCATCGACATCACCGACGATGTCGCCGAACACATCGCCCATGCCGCCCGCCTCTTCTCCGGCGGCCGCTTCCGCGCTTTCAGCCCCTCGGACCTGTGCCCCGACAACGTCATCCTCAACGACGAAGGCGCCCGCATCCTCGACTACGAATGGGGCGGATTCCGCGACGCCACCCTCGACATCGCCTACGCCCTCGTCTCCTTCCCTGGCTGCCTGTGCGACGTCGAACTCTCCCGCGAACGCGCAGCACAAATGGTCGAAGCATGGCGCGCCGAAGTCGTCGGCGTCTGGCCCGCCCTCGCTGACGACACCCTGCTCGCCGAGAAAATCCTCGAAGCCCGGCTCATCTGGGTATGGCTCACCACCTACTGGTTCCTCCCCGCAGACCACACCCGAATCGCCGCCGCCCGCGAACACGGCCTGTCGGTTCCCCGATCGGAAGCCCTGATCAACCGATGGGCCGCCCTCGCCGAAGACGCCCGATGCAGCGGAAACGACGCCATCGGCGACCTCGCCGAACGCGTCTCCGCCGAACTAGAGGAACGCTGGGCTGTGTGATTTGGCCGCGCCTCCGGCGCGGCGGGTTTGCGGCCCCCTGGTGGCTCGCGTTTCCGCACCCGCGACTCGCGCCTTCGGCGCATGCGCTGCGGGTGCGGAAACGCGAGCCGGGCCGCAAACCGGACGGGGCTGGGGGAGTGGGGGCGGGGCTGTTGGTGGTTTGATGCTGCTAAGGCGGGAACCGAGCCGGGCCCACAACTGGGCGGATTGGGTGAGCGCGATTGGGGCGATTTGGAGCGGCGCGAGAGGGGGCATGCAACCTGACGGCCGAGACCGGTCCCGCATCGACGCTGCCTCACACACTGACTGGCTGAAGGCGAAAGAACGAGACCAGACTGTCTGGGGCGTGAGGGCGGTTTGTGCTGGACCGACCGGATGGAGTTTGAACCAACAATCCGAGACGGTCTCACTCCAACGTCCCTTACCTGCTCACCCAGCCCCGTCCAGGGCGAGTCTTACGAACCCGCCGCGCCGAAGGCGCGGCCATCCAACACAGTACGGTCGCAGGTATGAGCGAGGGACTGTTCGATGTGCCCGGTGGGGAGGTCGCGGGTCAGGTCACGTCGGGTGCGGATGCGGTGTTTCGTGGGGTCGGGGCTTCGGCTCCGCTGGCGGTGCGGATGCGTCCGGTGTCGTTGGACGAGGTGGTCGGGCAGCAACATCTGCTCGGTCCCGGGTCGCCGCTGCGCCGCCTCGTGGAGGGGGCGGGTGCGGCATCCGTGCTGCTCTATGGGCCGCCGGGCACTGGGAAAACCACTCTGGCTTCGCTGCTGTCGCAGGCCACGGGGCGTCGGTTCGAGGCGCTGTCGGCGCTGTCGGCGGGGGTGAAGGAGGTGCGTGCGGTTATCGATGTGGCTCGTCGCAGGCTCACGGCGGGGGAGCAGACGGTGTTGTTCATCGACGAGGTGCACCGCTTTTCGAAAACTCAGCAGGATGCTCTGCTCGCCGCGGTGGAGAACCGTATTGTGCTGCTTGTCGGCGCGACCACGGAGAACCCGTCGTTTTCGGTGGTGTCGCCGCTGCTCTCGCGGTCGCTGGTGCTGCAGTTGCGTTCGCTGACCGAGGCCGATATCCGGGTGGTGTTGCGCCGGGCTATCGATGATCCGCGCGGTCTGGATGGGCGGTACACGGTGACCGATGCCGCGCTCGCACACATCGTCCGTATTGCGGGTGGGGATGCGCGGCGGGCGTTGACGGCGTTGGAGGCGTCGGCGGAGTCGTCGCTGGACGGCACTGTCGATGTCGACCTGGTGGAAGCCAGCATCGACAAGGCCGCTGTCCGCTATGACAGGGCCGGTGATCAGCACTACGACGTGATCAGCGCGTTCATCAAATCGATCCGCGGCTCCGATGTGGATGCTGCGCTGCATTACCTGGCCAGGATGCTCAGCGCGGGCGAGGACCCGAGGTTCGTCGCCCGCAGGCTGATGATCCATGCCAGTGAGGACATCGGTATGGCCGACCCGACGGCCCTGCAGACAGCCACGGCCGCTGCGCAGGTCGTGCAACTGGTCGGCCTGCCGGAGGCGCGGCTGGCGCTGGCTCAGGCCACCATCCATCTGGCGACCGCCCCCAAATCCGGTGCGGTGGTCGCCGCAATCGGCGCGGCCATGGCCGATGTCGCGGCGGGTAAGGCGGGCGCGGTGCCCCCGCATCTGCGCGACGGCCACTATGCGGGCGCGGCACAGCTCGGTAACGCGCAGGGCTATCGGTACCCGCACGACACCGCCGACGGGGTGCTCACCCAGCAGTACCCGCCGGACGAGCTGGTCGGCGTCGACTACTATCACCCGACCGACCACGGTCACGAGCGGTCGGTGGCGCCTCGGGTGGCGAAACTGCGCCGTATCGTCCGCGGCGGGTGATGGGCCTCACCGGCCAGATACCGGCCGGTGCAAACCGGGTGCGACGCACCGGTAGGCTGGATATCTGTGCAGACCCACGAGATCCGACGGCGATTCCTGGACCATTTCGTTCGTGCCGGGCATACCGAGGTGCCCAGCGCATCGCTGATTCTCGACGACCCCAACCTGCTGTTCGTCAACGCGGGCATGGTGCAGTTCAAGCCGTACTTCCTGGGTCAGCAGACCCCGCCGTACCCGCGCGCCACCAGTGTGCAGAAATGTGTGCGCACCGGCGATATCGAAGAGGTGGGGGTTACCACCCGGCACAACACCTTCTTCCAGATGGCGGGCAACTTCTCCTTCGGCGACTACTTCAAGGAGGGGGCGATCCGCTTCGCCTGGGAGCTGATCACCACCCCGCAGGACGCGGGCGGGTACGGGTTCGATCCCGAACGGATCTGGGTCACCGCGTATCAGGACGACCCGGAGGCCGCCGAGATCTGGCGCCGCGTTGCGGGCATCCCCGACGAGCGGATCCAGTTCCGCGACGGCAAGGACAACTACTGGGATATGGGTGTGCCCGGCCCCGGTGGCCCTTGTTCGGAGATCTATTACGACCGGGGACCCGAATACGGTCGTGACGGCGGGCCGGTGGCCGATGAAGATCGGTACCTGGAGATCTGGAATCTGGTTTTCATGCAGGACATCCGCGGCGAGCTGAGCCCGAAACTGGGCCATCCGCCGGTCGGGGAACTGCCCAAGAAGAACATCGACACCGGTATGGGTATCGAACGGATCGCGCTGCTGCTGCAGGGCGTGGACAACGTCTACGAAACCGACCTGCTGCGCCCGATCATCGATAAGGCCGAGGAGCAGACCGGCCGCTCCTACGGTGTCGAGCACGCCGACGACGTGCGTTTCCGGGTGATCGCCGACCACGCGCGCACCGCCGCCATGCTCATCGCCGACGGGGTGAATCCGGGTAACGACGGCCGCGGTTATGTGCTGCGCCGCCTGCTGCGCCGGATCGTGCGCTCGGCTCGGCTACTCGGCGCCGAACAGCCGGTGATGAGCGAGCTCATGCAGGTTGTCCGTGATCTGATGTCGCCGGCGTACCCGGAACTGGCCGCCGATTTCGCCCGGATCGAACGGGTCGCGGTCGGCGAGGAGACCGCGTTCCGTAAGACGCTGAGCACCGGGTCCAAACTGTTCGACGAAACCGCCGAATCGGTGAAGGCGGCCACCCCGGCCGGCCGCACCGGCACCATCTCCGGGACCGACGCCTTCACATTGCACGACACCTACGGGTTCCCCATCGATCTCACCTTGGAGATGGCCGCCGAGGCCGGGCTGACGGTGGATGAGGAAGGTTTCCGTTCGCTGATGGCCGAGCAGCGCCGTCGCGCCAAGGAGGACGCGCAGGCGCGCAAGCACGCGCACGCCGATCTGTCGGTGTACAAGGAACTCGTCGACCGTGGCCAGACGGAGTTCACCGGGTTCGACGAGCTGGCCACCGACGCGAAGGTACTCGCGCTCATCGCCGACGGGGTACGTGTTCCGGCTGCGACTGCGGGCCAGGACGTCGAGGTCATCCTCGACCGCAGCCCGCTGTACGCCGAATCCGGTGGCCAGATCGCCGACCGCGGTGCGATCACCGCATCCGGGCTCAAGCTGCGGGTCAACGACGTGCAGAAGATCGCCAAGAAGCTGTGGGTGCACAAGACCACGGTCGAGCAGGGGCAGATCACCGAGGGCGACGTTGTCCTTGCACAAGTCGACCCGGCCTGGCGTCGCGGCGCCACCCAGGGCCATTCGGGCACCCATATGGTTCACGCCGCACTGCGGCAGGTGCTCGGGCCCAACGCGGTGCAGGCCGGTTCGCTGAACAAACCCGGCTATCTGAGGTTCGACTTCAACTGGCAAGGCCAGCTGTCCGAATCCCAGAAGACCGATATCGAGTCCGTGTCCAACGACGGCGTCGGCGCCGATTTCCCGGTCAACACCTTCGTCACCGACTTGCCCAAGGCCAAGGAGATGGGTGCGCTGGCCCTGTTCGGCGAAAACTACGGCGACCGGGTGCGAGTGGTGGAAATCGGCGGCCCGTTCTCGATGGAATTGTGCGGCGGTACCCATGTGGAGCATTCGTCGCAGATCGGCCCCATCACCCTGCTCGGCGAGTCCTCGGTCGGCTCCGGGGTGCGGCGTGTCGAGGCGTTCGTCGGCCTCGATTCCTACAAGTATCTGGCCAAGGAACGCGCCCTGCTGGCCGGTGTCGCCTCGGCCCTGAAGGTGCCCTCCGACGAGGTGCCTGCGCGGGTCGAGCAGTTGGTGGAGCGGTTGAAGGTCGCCGAGAAGGAACTCGAGCGCACCAAGGTCGCGGCAGTGCTCTCTTCGGCGGCGACGTTCGTCCAGCAGGCCGAGCGGGTCGGCTCGCTGTTGCTGGTGGCTGCCGCCGCGCCGGAAGGGGTCGCGGCCGGTGATCTGCGCACCTTGGCCACCGATATCCGCGGCCGGTTCGGTAGCGAGCCCGCTGTGGTGGTGCTGCTCGGCAACACCGACGGCAAGGTGCCGTTCGTGGTCGCGGTGAACAAGCCCGCGCAGGAACTCGGTGTCAAGGCCGGTGAACTCGTCGGTTCCTTCGGTCCGAGCATCTCCGGCCGCGGCGGTGGCAAACCGGAAATGGCCCAGGGTGCCGGTTCCGACCCTTCGGGTATTCCGGCGGGTCTGGCGGCGGTCCGGGCCCGGGTGGCCGAACTGGCCGGATGATGGGGGACGCCACCGCGCGCAACCATCCGGCCGATCGGCCCGATCCCGGCACCGACCCGGGGCGGGGCAGGCGGATCGCGATCGACGTCGGCAGCGTCCGGATCGGGGTCGCCGCGAGCGACCCCGACTGCCTCCTCGCCACCCCGGTGGAAACCGTCGCGCGGGCGCAGCGCAAAGCCCGCTCGGCCGGCGCGGGCACCGATATCGCACGGATTGCCGAGATTGTGCGGGAATACGAAGCCGTGGAAATAATCGTCGGCTTGCCGCGTACTTTACGCGGGGAGAAGGGCACTGCCGCTACGCTGGCAATCGAGTTCGCCGAACGTTTGCGGGAGGCGGTGGCTCCGGTGCCGATCCGGCTTTCCGACGAACGTTTGACTACGGTGTCTGCTGCACGTGCATTGCGGGACAGTGGGGTTCGCGCACGCGGCCAACGCCGGGTGATCGATCAGGCGGCCGCCGTGTCGATCCTGCAGGGATGGTTGGACGAACGGAGTTCGGTATTGAGGTCGGTCGAGGAAGCGGAGCGTCCCGCGTCGTCCGGGGACGATAAATGACGGATCGGTGGGCGCAGGCCGAGGAACGCTTCCGCAGGCAAGAAGCCGACCGGAAGTACCGCCGAGACGAGGCGGCGTGGGCGCGGGCGAGCAGAGCGCAGACCTCCGCGCCGGCCGCCAGGGATCGCGACGACGAATGGGATGGCTGGGACAGCTACAACGACGACGACACCACGGTCATTCCGGTCTATACCGACGAGGACCCGCTGGACGAGGCCGACACCGAGCCGCCCGCGAAGGCGCCGACGAAACGTCCCGCCCGCACCAGGGCGCGCACCGCACGTGAGCGCGGCGGGAAACGGCCGGCGGGACAGCGCGGCAAACGTTCCCGCATCGCTTCCCGTAAGGCTGCTGAACGGAAGAAGAAGCGCCGCACCCTGATTCTCGTCGGCGCAGCGCTGGCGCTGGTGCTCGTCGTCGCCGTCGGATACGCCGGGATGAAGTTCATGAATCGCTACACCCCGGCCGAGGATTTCGCGGGCCCGCCCGGTCCGCTGGTGGTGGTACAGGTGCGTTCGGGTGACACCGCAACACAGATCGCCGAAACCATGTACGACAAGGGCATCGTCGCCAGCTCCGCGGCATTCTATGAAGCGGCGGTGCAGAATTCGGCGATGAACACGGTCCATCCCGGCTACTACGCGATTCCGAGCCACAGCCCCGCGGCGGACGCGGTGAGCGCGCTCGTTTCGGGTGAATCGCGGGTCGGCGCTCTGGTGGTGTCCGAAGGCAGGCAACTGCACGACCAGCACGACGTCAATACCGGTGCCCGCAAGGAAGGCATCTACACCAAGATCGCCGCCGCCAGCTGCATCGGCGACGCGGCGGACGGCCGGTGTGTCACCTATGAGCAGCTGGAGGCTGCGGGTGCGGGCATGGACCTGGCCGCCCTCGGGGTCCCGGAGTGGGCGATGGAGGCGGTGCGGCAGGTACCGGACCGAGCCAGGCAGCTCGAGGGCCTGATCGCGGCGGGAACCTGGAACTTCGATCCGACCGGCACAGCGGAGCAGATCCTGAAGCAGCTGGTGAGTGAAAGCGCCCGCAGCTACGAATCCACCGGTCTGCTGCAGTCCAGCGGCAACACGGGCTTGAGCCCGTACGAAACGCTCATCGCTGCTTCGCTCATCGAACGTGAAGCGTTGCCGCAGGATATGGGCAAGGTCGCCAGGGTGATCGTGAACCGGCTGGAAATCGGTCAGCCCCTGCAGTTCGATTCCACCGTCAACTACACCCTCGACACCACAGAGGTGGCGACCACCGACGCCGACCGCGCGCGAAAGACCCCGTGGAACACCTACGCCATGGCCGGGCTGCCCGCGACCCCGATCTCCGCGCCGTCACTGGCTGCGCTCAGTGCCATGGAGAACCCAGAGCCCGGTGACTGGCTGTATTTCGTGACGATCGACCAGAAGGGGACCACGCTGTTCACCGACAGTTACTCCCAGCATCTGCGCAATATCGACCGTGCGATGGAGAGCGGGATTCTCGACAGTGGACGTTGAACGACCCGGTGGGCGGCGTGCGGCGGTGCTCGGCAGCCCGATCACGCATTCCCGTTCCCCGCAGCTGCATCTTGCCGCCTATCGCGCCCTCGGCCTGGACTGGACATACGAGCGGATCGAATGCACGGCGGCGCAGCTGCCCGGGCTGGTCGACGGGCTCGGGCCGGAATGGGTCGGGCTGTCGGTGACGATGCCGGGTAAGGAAGCCGCGCTGGCCTATGCGAGTGCCCGCACCGAGCGTGCGGTGCTGGTCGGCTCGGCCAACACGCTGGTGCGCACACCGGACGGCTGGCGCGCCGACTGCACCGATGTGGACGGGGTGCTCGGCGCGCTGCGCGGCGCGGGTGTGGGCTCGATCGCCGAAGCGGTGGTGCTCGGGGCGGGCGGTACCGCGCGCCCGGCGCTGCTGGCCCTATCCGAACTCGGCGCCCGTGCGGTGACCGTGGTAGCTCGCGATGCCGGACGTGCACGCGGGGCGGTCGAGCTCGCCGAACGGCTCGGGATGGCCGTGACCGTGATCGGTTTCGACCCGGCGGCGCTGTCAGCGGTATGCGGGCGGGCCGGCGCAGTGGTCAGCACTGTTCCGGTGGAGGCGGCTGCGTCGGTCTCGGACGCGGTTGCCGCGGCGCCGGTGGTGCTCGACGCCATCTACAACCCGTGGCCGACCCCACTGGCCGAAGCTGTTGCCCTGGCCGGGCACACCGTGGTGGGCGGGCTCGACATGTTGTTGAACCAGGCCTACGGCCAGGTGGAGCAGTTCACCGGCAAGCCGGCGCCGCGGGCGGAAATGGCGGCTGCGCTGACGTCGGCGTCGTAGCGGCGGCCGGGCTCGTACGAGCCCGTTACCAGCATGACCATCCCTCTGTAACGGGTTCTAGTTCTATCGGTCCGGACGTGGGGTTATGGTGTTCGACATGACTGCTTGGGTGTTGCGGGCCACAGTGCTCGGCGTGCTGGCCGTCGCGCTACGGGTGGTGCTGGGATTCGCGATGGTGTACTGGCCGACTCATGGAATGTGGTTGCGGCTGCTGTGCCTGGTTGTGCTGATCGGCGCCGCAGTGGCCTGGGGCATACTGGACGGGCGCAGCGCCGGCGCAGTCGACTTCGACCGGGAGCACGGCCCGGACCTGACGATTCGCTGGCTGAAAGCAGGTGTTGCGGGCGGTCTCGGCAGCGGCCTGCTCGCCTCGATCCTCGATCTGCTGCCGCGCTTCGACCTCGGCGACAACGGTCTGCTGTTCGAGTTGACCGCGGGCGCTTCGTTCATCATTCTGCTGATCTTCGTGCCCGCGCTGATCGGTGTCGGTATCGGTAGGCGGCTCACTGCCCGCAAGGACGGTGGCGCCGGTATGTCGATGGGCCAGCGTCCCGCAGGCTCAGCGGCATAACCGACATCCTCTGCAGCCTGCTGGAGAGTCTCGCGCTCGGTGAGCCGGTCGAGCAGCGCTGCTTCGGCACGAGGAATCGACCCGGCGGCAGCCGCGTGCACGGCCCTGAGGGGCACGCGGGAGCGCGCCTCATAGCCCGGCGACGCTGCACACCGTTGCGCACTGCCCCTAGCAGAGACCGGCGGCGCCTGTTCTCATCCCTCCGGCCGGTCAGAGCAGGACAGCAGTACTCGTCCCGGTGTCTCCCTCTCGCGAGACGGCGGAGTACGCCGCGGCGAGCAGAGCCGGGTCGGGGCCTTCCAGACGGCCAGGTTTGGCCAATCCGTCGAGCACTACGAAACGCAAGACACCCGAGCGGGTCTTCTTATCGGTCTGCATGGCGTCCAGCAGTTGCGGCAGCGCATCGGGGTCGTAGGTGGTGGGCAGCCCGACGCTGCGCAGCACGGTGCGATGCCGGTCGGCGGTCGCATCGTCGAGGCGTCCGGCCAACCTGCCCAGCTCGGCGGCGAACACCAGGCCCACCGACACCGCGGCACCGTGCCGCCAGCGGTACCGTTCCCGCCGTTCGATGGCGTGGCCAAGGGTGTGGCCGTAGTTCAGGATTTCGCGGAGTGCCGCCTCCTTCAGATCGGCGGCCACCACCTCCGCCTTCACGGCAATCGCCCGACGCACCAGTTCCGGCAGCACCGTGCCGGTCGGGTCGAGCGCGGCCTCCGGATCGGCTTCGATGAGGTCGAGGATCACCGGGTCGGCGATGAAGCCGGCCTTGATGATCTCGGCCATACCGGCCACGATCTCGTTACGCGGGACAGTTTCCAGCGTCACCAGATCGACCAGCACCGCGGCAGGCTCGTGGAAGCAGCCGACCAGGTTCTTGCCCGCGTCGGTGTTGATCCCGGTTTTGCCGCCGACCGCGGCATCGACCATGGCGAGCAGAGTGGTGGGCACATGCACGATCCTCACCCCGCGCATCCAGGTGGCAGCCACGAAACCGGCCAGATCAGTGGCCGCGCCGCCGCCGAGGCTGACTACCACATCGTTGCGAGTCAGCCCGATCCGGCCGAGTACCTCCCAGCAGAAACCGGCCACGGCCAGCTCCTTGCCCGCTTCGGCGTCGGGGATCTCGATCCGGTGCGCATCGATCCCGGTGTCGGCCAGCGTCTTGCGGACCGCCTCGGCGGTTTCGGTGAGCGGCGGCTGATGGAAGATCGCGACGGTACGCACCCCGCCGGAGCCGGTGACCGCCTCGACGAGCTCACCGAGCAATCCGCGCCCGATGATCACCGGATACGGGTCGGCGGTGCGGACCTGGATACGACTCGGCTCTGTCACGTGCGCTGCTCCGATTCTGTACGTTCTGGCTCGATACGTTCTCGCTGTTGCCGGGCCCTGGCCCGCGCCCGGCGGGCACGGGCGCGGCGGGATCGTCCGCCGTTCCTGGCGTCCGAGGGGCCGCCTGCTGCCGTGTCCGAGGTTTCGGCGGTCGGCTTACCCCCTGCGGGCGTGGCCTGCTGTTGTGCCGCCCCCGCGCCGGTCTGTTTTGCGGCCTCGGCCTTCGCGGCTGCGGCGCGGCGAGCTGCGGCGCGGGCCCTGGCCCGTCGCCGGGCCCTGGTCCTGCTGTTGCCCTGGTTCGGGCTTCCTGGCTGCTCGGACGGTGCTACCTGCTGGGCGGTGCCGACCGGTTCCAGGGACAGTCTGCCCAGGATCGCGCGCACCACCCGGCCGGGGCTGCGGCCGTCGGTGCGGACCCGAACGGTGGCGACTTCACGGTAGAGCGGCCGTCGGATGCGCATCAACTCCCGGTATTTGGCGCCGGGATCGGTCCCGTTGAGCAGCGGACGCGTGGTGCTCGCCCCGGTTCGGCGCAGTCCTTCGGCTACGCTGATTTCCAGATAGACCACGGTTCGGTCACGTAGCAGCGCCCTGGTGTGCGGCGAGAGCACCGCTCCGCCGCCGAGTGAAACCACGCCGTGTTCGGACAGTAACGCCCGGCGCACCACCTGTTCCTCGATGGTGCGGAAGCCGGGTTCGCCGTCGGCGGCGAAGATTTCGCCGATGGTGCGCCCGGTCTCTTCTTCGATACCGGCGTCGGTGTCGTACAGTTCCACCCCGAGCTCGCGGGCCAGCTTCCGGCCGATCGTCGATTTTCCCGCGCCCGGCGGTCCGACCAGCACCACGCGCGGAGCGGGCGGATCGGCCTGGGCGGTCATTGCGACCGACTGTCCGCGTCGTCGAGCCCGGGGGCCGCGAGATGCGGACGACCGCTGATCCGCTTGACATAGCCGGTGAGGTTGCCGACGGTCTCCGGCAGCGAATCGCCGCCGAACTTCTCCAACGCCGCCTGCGCGACCACCAGCGCGACCATGGATTCCGCGACCACGCCGGCGGCGGGTACGGCGCATACATCCGAGCGCTGATGGATGGCGACAGCTTCCGCGCCGGTGTTCATATCCACCGTCGACAGGGCGCGCGGCACCGTCGAGATGGGTTTCATCGCGGCGCGCACGCGCAGCGCTTCTCCGTTGGTCATCCCGCCTTCCAGACCACCCGCCCGGTTGGTGGAGCGCAGCACCCCGTCGGGGCCGGGGCGCATCTCGTCATGCGCTTGGCTGCCGCGCCTGCGCGCGGTCTCGAAACCGTCGCCCACCTCGACACCTTTGATGGCTTGGATGCCCATCAGCGCGGCCGCGAGCCGGGAGTCCAGGCGGTTCTCGCCGCTGGTGAACGAGCCGAGCCCGATCGGAAGGCCGGAGACCACGACCTCGACCACTCCGCCGAGGGTGTCGCCGTCCTTCTTGGCGGCTTCGATCTCGGCGATCATCGCGGCCTCGGCGTCCGCATCGAACGCCCGCACCGGGCTCTGATCGATGGCAGCCAGATCGGCGGCCGTCGGCACGACACCGGTGGTGTTGGCCGCCGTCCCGATCGAGATCACGTGCGAGACGACCTCCACACCGAGCGCCTGCCGCAGGAACGCCCGCGCCACCGTGCCCGCTGCCACCCGGGCCGCGGTTTCGCGGGCACTGGCCCGTTCCAGCACCGGACGGGCGTCGTCGAAGCCGTACTTGAGCATCCCCGAGTAGTCGGCATGCCCGGGCCGGGGACGGGTGAGTGGGGCGTTGCGGGCCAGATCGGCCAGTTCCGCCGGATCCACCGGGTCGGCGGACATAACCGTCGTCCACTTCGGCCACTCCGAGTTGGCGATCTCGATGGCGACCGGTCCGCCCATGGTGCGGCCGTGCCGGACGCCGCCGATCACGGTGACCTTGTCGGCCTCGAACTTCATGCGCGCGCCGCGCCCGTAGCCGAGGCGCCGGCGCGCCAGCTGCGCGGAGATCTCCTCCGATGTCACCTCGACACCGGCCACCATGCCCTCCAGGATGGCGACGAGAGCGGGACCATGGGATTCTCCGGCAGTTATCCAGCGCAACACGCCGTCCATCTTCCCATGTCGGCACGCCTGCTCCGGCACGCGGTCCGAGGTGCTCACCGGTGTCGTGCCCGCACCTACAGGAAGGTGCGGATCGGTCACCACAGCATCAGCGAGAGCACGGTGGCGGTACACATGGACGGGCCGTGCGGCACGGTCGCCGGACCTGCTTCGTTGGGCGCACGGGTCCGCCGCGTCGCACCGCGGCCTGCTGTCCGATCCGGTATGTGCCCGGTCGCGCTGCGGTGAGGTCCGGGGAACGCACGTGCGGCGAGTCCGATGAACCCGGTCAGCACCGGCGCGCCGGCCGCCGCCCATATCCATGCCTGTCCACCGCCCAGGCCGGCCGCCGCCCCGAGGCCGACCGCCAGTTTCACATCACCTGCCCCGAACGCGGCAGGTGCGAGCAGATGCACCAGTAGATAGGGCACGACCAGGAGCAGGGACCCGGCCAGCGCGGCGGTGATATGCCCGGTGGCCAGCGCGTACCCGAATACGCAGACGGCACCGCCACCGGTGAGTACATCGGGCAGGCGCTTGGTGCGGATATCGGCGACGCTCACTGCGCTACACCAGGTGAGTAGAACGGCAACGGCGACAATGGTCATGAGTTCACAGTCGCCCCGTCACGCCGGTGACGGGGCGCGCCGGAGCAAAATGTGGATTACTCGCCGCCTCGGCCCGCATTGTGAACAGCACTTCATTCAGATTTGCCGTCCTGCCGCACGGCGGTAGTTTTGACCCATGTCTGCTGATGCTGCGCGGCGTGCGCCCGACTACGCGGCGCGCCGAGGTGCGCTGCGGAGCCTGCTGGTGGAGAACGAGATCGACGGGCTGCTGGTCACCGATCTGGTGAACGTCAGGTACCTGACCGGGTTCACCGGGTCCAACGCAGCGCTGCTCGTGTACTCGTGGGACACCCCCGGCGCCGAGGAGCGGACCGTGATCGGCACCGACGGGCGTTACGACACCCAGGTCGGCGAACAGGTGCCCGATCTGTGTGCCGAAATCGCGCGCGCCAGCACCCGCCGGGTGCTCGAACTGGCGGGAGAATGGCAGTTCGGCCGGGTCGGCTACGAAAGCCATGTGGTGACCGTCGATCAGCATCGCGGTTTCGAGGAGCTGACCACCGGACTGGAACTGGTCGCCACCCCAGGATTGGTCGAGCAGTTACGCATGGTCAAAGACGACTACGAGGTGGACCGGCTGCGGGCCGCCTGCGCGGTCGGCGACGCCGCGTTGGCCGTTTTGCTCGAGCGAGGCTCACTGCGGCCGGGACGGACTGAACGGCAGGTGGCCAGGGAACTCGAGTGGGCGATGTTCGAACTCGGCGCCGATGCAGTCGCGTTCGAAACCATCGTGGCAGCCGGCGCGAATTCCGCGGTCCCGCATCATCGGCCGACGGATGCGGTGCTGGCGACCGGTGATTTCGTCAAGATCGATTTCGGGGCGGTGGTCGGTGGCTACCACTCCGATATGACCCGCACCTTCGTCCTCGGCCGTCCCGCCGACTGGCAGCGTGAGGTGTACGCTCTGGTTCAGCAGGCGCAGCGGGCCGGATGCGAGGCGTTGGCGCCTGGCGTGCCGGTCGCCGACGTCGATGCCGCCGCCCGGGCGGTGATCGCCGAAGCAGGGCACGGCTCCCTATTCGTGCACGGTCTCGGTCACGGTGTCGGTCTGCGCATCCACGAAGCGCCCGGAATTGCCAAAACCGGCACGGGTACACTGCTGTCTGGCGTGGCGGTGACCGTCGAACCAGGTGTGTACTTTCCCGGCCGCGGCGGGGTCCGGATCGAGGACACGCTCGTGGTGCGCGAAGGGGGCCCGGAACTGCTCACCAACACCAGCAAAGATCTGACCGTCGTCGACTGACGCCGGTCGCCCGAGACCCGAGGAGATCCCGAACCAGTGGCGGACACCAGCGACTTCAAGAACGGCCTCGTGCTGAAAATCGACGGTCAGCTCCAGCAGATCATCGAATTCCAGCACGTCAAGCCGGGTAAGGGTCCCGCCTTCGTCCGGACGAAGCTGAAGAACGTGCTGTCCGGCAAGACTACCGACAAGACCTTCAACGCAGGCGTGAAGGTGGAGACCGCAACGGTCGACCGCCGTGATATGACCTACCTGTACCACGACGGCACCGACTATGTCTTCATGGACGGGGAGACCTTCGACCAGATCGCCATCCCCGAGGCCACCATCGGCGACAGCGCCCGCTTCCTGTTGGAGAACATGAGCGTGCAGGTCGCCACCCACGAGGGCGCGCCGCTGTATGTCGAACTGCCCGTATCGGTCGAGCTCGAAGTCACCCACACCGATATCGGCCTGCAGGGCGACCGGTCCACCGGCGGCACCAAACCCGCCACCCTGGAGACCGGCGCCGAGGTCCAGGTTCCGCTGTTCATCAACACCGGCGACAAGTTGCGCATCGATTCGCGCGACGGCAGCTACCTCGGCCGGGTCAACGCCTGATCGCAGCACCCGGACGCGGGCGGCGCGCGGTGCACACAGCGCACGGCGCCGCCATCCACACAGACGACGAGAACAGGTGATCGTGGCGGATCAGCCCGCGGACAGGAAGTCCGCATACAAAAAGCTCGGTGCCCGGCACAAGGCGCGCCGCCGGGCGGTGGATCTGCTGTTCGAGGCAGAGGCCCGCGATATCGATCCGGCCGATCTCGCCGACGAACGCGTGGAACTGGCCGCCCGTGATCAAGCGGTTGCGCCCGTGCATGCCTACACCCGCACCCTGGTGGACGGCGTCGCCGAGGACTTGGACCGGGTCGACGGCACTATCGAGTCCTATCTGCAGGACTGGACCCTGTCCCGGCTGCCTGCCGTGGACCGCGCCATTCTGCGTGTCGCGGTATGGGAACTGCTCCACGCCACCGACGTCCCGCCGGTCGTCGCGGTCGACGAGGCGGTGGAACTGGCCAAGGAACTGTCCACCGATGATTCCCCGTCCTTCGTAAACGGCGTACTCGGCCAGGTAGTTCTCGTCGCACCGCAGGTCCGTGCCGCCGCCGCGGCCACCAGGGCGCCGCGCCAGGAACCGGAGCCGTGAGGGTGCGCAAATACCTGGTCATGGTGATGCGTACCCCGCGCTTCGATCCATCCGTGGTGCAACCGCATCAACAGTTCCTGGCCGAGCTGCGCGAACAGGGCCGGCTGCAGGAAACGGGCCGTTTCACCGACAACAGTGGCGGCGCGTACATCCTGTTGGCCGACTCTCTGGACCAGGCTCGCGATATCGCGTTCACCGACCCGGCGCACACCACCGGTGCATCAGAGCTCACCGTGTACGAATGGGAGATCACCGGCTGACCCGGCGTAACCCGACTGTTTCAGCGCTCCATGCCACAGAGCAGGGCAGACATGGTTGCGTGCCCGGCCGAGCGCCAACCGCTGGTACAGCGCCGACTCATGGTCTTTCCCGAGCATGGAGGCCAGCGCTGGCTGCACGGATGAGCCGACAACAGCTTTTCGGCGTCACGGATACGTGCAGGCTCGCCGAGTCATCATTTCTTCCTGCTGCGCCGCTGATCCTGGTCGGTGCTGAACGCGCCCGCCGGTGGGTGTACGGGAAACCGGCGGGCGCGATTCCGCGGCGCTGTTCGAGCCGCGGCGTCGAGGACGCGCCACAGGCGGCCGTCCTCCTCACCGATCATGAAACCTCAACCACACTGCAGGTCAATTCGAGTGGGTCCACCGAGGGGATCTGCGGGCGATCTCACATCCCCGACAGGTCGTCCTGGTGCGGCGAGTTGCTCAGTCGCCCGACAGAATGGCGTCGAACCGTTCGTCGGCCAGGTCGAGTTGTTCGAGGATGTGCTGTTTGACGTGGTCGGCCAGCGGTGTATCCGCGCGCGTGACCAGGTCGCGGTAGACATCGGTGAGCGGGCGATATTTGGTGGCGAGTTTGCCCAGGTGGGATCCGGTGGCGTAGAGGATGCCGACCCCGTTGTCGGTGAAATCCGACAGTTTCACCACTCGCGCCCACGGGTTCCGGTCCAGCCGGTCGGCGATGTGTTCGCGGTACTGTTCGTGCCGGTCGCGGGTGGGATCGGGCTCCGGATTCGTCACCGTGGCAACGAGATCCGCGACGCGGCGACCGAACCGGGCAGCCAGTTCGTCGAGCGCGGCTTCGGTGCGCGGGCCAGGCCGGTTGCCTGCGAGTTCGGCCGGATGATCTTCCACCGAGTCGTGCAGGAGACCGGCGATCACCACATCGGGATCGCGGACCGCATAATGGCTGGCGATGCGGATCCCCACCCGCATCAGATGATTGATATACGGTTCGCGCCCGTAGTTGTCGTCGCGGTGCAGTTCGTCGGCGAGGGCGAGCGCCTCGGTGATCCGGTCCGAATCCGGTAATTCCGCGATCTCCCATAGCAATCGGTCGCGTAGACCCTGCTCCCCGTAGACATCGCTGATCGTGTGCAGCGGCATCACCGCCAACACTCCCGCCCCTGGATGGTTCATGCAGTCAATCTAAGTCGTGCTTTCGGTGATGTCATCGGGCTGACCGGGAAAGCATGCTGTTCGTGGGCGATCCCACAGTCGGTGCGATGCTCATGCCCAGCGCGAGCAACCGCGCCCACGCTCGCTCCCGTGGCCCGGCTCACATCTGCATTCTCGCCGGTCACCTGCCGAAAAGTGGTCTCGGCGGGCTGCTAGGCTACTGGCCGTAAGACATCCTTTAACGGACCGTCCGGTGAGGCGGGGAAGGAGGTCGGTATGGCTGTGCCCGAGGAACGGGCAGCCACATCCGGCGCTGCCGCGGTACCGGCAAGCGGAAGCGAAGCGACCGGTCAGGCGCAGCGGCACACCCCGGAATGGGTGGCGGCGGGGCGAGAGCTGCTCTCGGCTTCCGATGTCGGCCGCACCATCGCACGTATCGCGCATCAGATCATCGAGAAAACCGCCCTCGACGCGGGCGAAGCCGACGCGCCTCGGGTGGTGCTGATCGGTATCCCGACGCGGGGCACCACGCTCGCCGCCCGGCTCACGGACAAGATCGAGGAATTCTCCGGTGTCCGGCCCGCGCTCGGCTCACTCGACATCACCCTCTACCGCGACGATCTGCGCAGCCGTCCGCATCGCCCGCTGGAACGCACCTCGGTGCCCGAGGGTGGGATCGAGGACGCGCTGGTCGTGCTGGTCGACGATGTCCTGTTCTCCGGGCGCACCGTCCGCTCCGCCCTCGACGGCCTGCGCGACCTCGGCCGACCACGCGCCGTGCAGCTGGCGGTGCTCATCGATCGCGGTCACCGCGAACTGCCGATCCGCGCCGATTTCGTCGGCAAGAACGTGCCAACGGCGCGCACCGAGGATATTTCGGTGCTGCTCACCGAGCACGACGGCCGTGACGGTGTGTATTTGCACCAGGAGGCGTGATGCGGCACCTTTTGACGGTCACCGACCTGGATCGCGCCGCCGCCACCGAACTGCTGGACGAAGCCGAACGTTTCGAACAGGCGTTGCTCGGCCGCGAGGTGCGCAAACTGCCCACGCTGCGCGGGCGCACCGTGATGACGGTGTTCTTCGAGAACTCCACCCGTACCCGGGTTTCGTTCGAGGTGGCGGGTAAGTGGATGAGTGCCGACGTGATCAACGTGAGCGCGAGCAGTTCCTCGGTCGCCAAGGGTGAATCGCTGCGCGATACCGCGCTCACCTTGCACGCGGCCGGCGCGGACGCGCTGATCGTGCGGCATCCGTCCTCGGGCGCCGCACATCAGATCGCCCGCTGGTTCGAACAGTGGTCGCAACGGACGGCGGTGTCGGTGCCCGCCGTGATCAACGCCGGCGACGGTATGCACCAACACCCCACCCAGGCCCTGCTGGACGCGCTCACCCTGCGCCAGCGGCTCGGCGATATCGCGGGCAAGCGGGTGGTGATCGTCGGCGATATCCTGCACAGCCGCGTCGCCCGGTCCAATGCGTTCCTGCTGTCCACCCTCGGCGCAGAAGTGGTGCTGGTCGCCCCGCATACGCTGCTTCCGGTGGGGGTGCGTGACTGGCCGGTGCGGGTGACACCGGATCTGGACGCGGAGCTGCCCGGCGCGGACGCGGTGCTGATGCTGCGGGTGCAGGCCGAACGGATGAACGGCGGTTTCTTCCCGTCGGCCCGCGAATACGCGGTCAACTACGGCCTGTCCGAGCGCAGACTGGCGATGCTCGACGACCATGCGGTGGTGTTGCATCCGGGACCGATGCTGCGCGGTATGGAGATCGCGTCGTCGGTTGCCGATTCGCCGAAGGCCGCGGTCCTGCAACAGGTGACGAACGGAGTCCATATGCGGATGGCGGTGCTGTTCCGGCTGCTGGTCGGAACCGAGGAGGCAGCGGCATGAGCGGTCAGCGGCCGGAGGAGGCAGCAGAGCATAACCACGGAGGCCGTCCACCCATGCCAAATGAACACAGCATGAGTGGTCAGCGGCCGGATGAAACCGGCATGACATCGAGCGCCACTGTGCTGATCAAAGGTGCCCGACCCTACGGCGAGGGTGAGCCGGTCGATGTGCTGATCAGCGACGGGCAGATCCGTGAGATCGCGACCTCACTGGGTGTGGTCGACGCCGAAATCGTCGAGGCGAACGGGCAGATCCTGTTGCCCGGTTTCGTGGATCTGCACACCCACCTGCGTGAACCCGGCCGGGAGGACACCGAGACCATCGAGTCCGGCTCGGCGGCTGCCGCGCTCGGCGGATACACGGCGGTGTTCGCTATGGCCAACACCAACCCGGTCGCCGATTCGCATGTGGTCACCGACCATGTCTGGCGGCGCGGCCGAGAGGTCGGCCTGGTCGACGTGTATCCGGTGGGTGCGGTCACCGTCGGTCTCGAGGGGAAACAGCTCGCGGAGATGGGTACCATGGCCGCCGGGGTGGGCGCGGTGCGGATGTTCTCCGACGACGGCCACTGCGTGTACGACCCGCTGATCATGCGCCGTGCGCTGGAATATGCGAACTCCCTTGGCGTGCTCATCGCCCAGCATGCGGAGGAGCCGCGGCTGACCGTCGGCGCGGTGGCGCACGAGGGGCCGACCGCGGCCCGGCTGGGTTTGGCGGGCTGGCCGCGGGCCGCCGAGGAATCCATCGTCGCCAGGGACGCGCTGCTCGCCCGGGACGCGGGCGCCCGCGTGCACATCTGCCACGCCTCCACCGCGGGAACGGTGGAGCTGGTGAGATGGGCTAAATCCCAGGGCATTTCCATCACCGCCGAGGTGACACCACATCATCTGCTGCTGGACGATTCCCGGCTGGAGACCTATGACGCGGTCAACAAGGTGAACCCGCCGCTGCGGGAACCCTCCGACGCCGCCGCCCTGCGACAGGCGCTGGCCGACGGTGTCGTCGACTGTGTCGCCACCGATCACGCCCCACACGCCGAACAGGACAAATGCTGTGAGTTCGCGGTGGCCCGGCCCGGTATGCTCGGCCTGCAGACCGCATTGTCGATCGTGGTCGAGACCATGGTGCGGCCGGGTCTGCTGGACTGGCGCGGGGTGGCGCGGGTGATGAGCGAGCGTCCGGCCGATATCGTCGGGCTCGACGAGCACGGCAGGCCGATCTCGGTGGGCGAACCGGCCAACCTGGTACTGGTCGATCCGGATGCGACCTGGACGGTGCACGCCGGCGAGCTGGCCAGTATCTCCGCCAATACGCCGTACGAGGCGATGACCCTGCCGGGACGCGTCACCGCTACGCTGCTGCGCGGCCGTATCACCGCCCGTGACGGCGAGATCGTCGCACCGGTGAGCGGTTATCGGCCCGGAGGTGGGTGATGGAACGGGCATTGTGGGTTATCGGCCTGCTCGCGGCGTGGGCGCTGCTGGTCTACCTCATGTATCTGGGGTGGCGCAACCGCGGGAAACGGCAGGCGGACCGGATCGGTGAGCTGCCGGCGGTACCGGCCGAGCTCGGCGCCCAGGTGCTCGAGCCGACCACCGGCCTGTATCTCGGCAGCACCATGGCGCCGAGCTGGCAGGACCGGATCGCGGTCGGTGATCTGGGTTATCGGGCAACCGCCGAACTGACCCGGTTCGAGCGGGGTGTGCTGCTGGAGCGCGACGGTGCCTCGGCGATCTGGATTCCTCAGGAATCGATCACTGCGGTGCGCACGGAGCGCGGCCACGCGGGCAAAGTGATGACCGAGGGTGGTGTGCTGGTGATTCGCTGGACACTGCCGACCGGAACCGAGATAGACACCGGTTTCCGAGGTGACGACAAGACGGTGTATCCGGCGTGGGCCCGGGTGACGACGGGAGACGACGAGCGATGAGGACAGAAACAGCGGCCGCACTGGTGCTGGAGGACGGCCGGGTGTTCCGCGGCACGGCCTACGGCGCCGTCGGCCAGACTTTGGGTGAGGCGGTGTTCTGTACCGCGATGACCGGCTACCAGGAGACCCTCACCGACCCCAGCTACCACCGCCAGATCGTGGTGGCCACGGCCCCACAGATCGGCAACACCGGCTGGAACGACGAGGACGACGAGTCGGCGAAGATCTGGGTCGCCGGATACGCGGTCCGCGATCCGGCGCGGCGCGCCTCCAACTGGCGCGCCACCACCACCTTGCCGGAAGAGCTGCGCCGCCAGGACATCGTCGGTATCGCGGGCATCGACACCCGCGCAGTGGTACGGCATCTGCGCACCCGTGGCTCGATGAAGGCCGGTATCTTCTCCGGCCCGGCGCTGGCAAGCGCCGACGAGCTGGTGTCAAGGGTCACCGGGCAGCCGTCCATGCTTGGTGCTGACCTGGCCGATGAGGTCAGCACCGATGCGGTGTACACGATCGAACCCGATGGGGATGCGCGCCATACCGTGGTCGCCGTCGACCTCGGTATCAAAACCAACACTCCGCGCATGTTCGCCCAGCGCGGTATGCGCGTGCATGTGGTCCCGTCCGGGGCGAGCCTGGAGCAGATCCTGGACCTGAAACCCGACGGGGTGTTCCTGTCCAACGGCCCCGGCGACCCGGCCACCCAGGACGGCGCGGTCGCGCTCACTCAGGGCGTGCTCGGTGCGGGGTTGCCGCTGTTCGGTATCTGCTTCGGCAACCAGATCCTGGGCCGGGCGCTGGGCCGCGGCACCTACAAGATGAAGTTCGGTCACCGCGGGATCAACATCCCGGTCGTCGAACACGACACCGGCCGGATCTCGATCACCGCCCAGAACCACGGTTTCGCCTTGGAAGGTGAGCAGGGCGAGCGGTTCGACACCCCGTTCGGCAAGGCCGAGGTCAGCCATGTCTGCGCCAACGACGGCACCGTCGAGGGCGTCCGCCTGCTCGACGGCCGCGCGTTCTCGGTGCAATACCACCCGGAAGCGGCCGCCGGACCCCATGACGCCGCGTACTTGTTCGACCGCTTCGCCGGTCTGATGGAGGGAGCCTGATGCCACGCCGCACCGATCTCGAGCACATCCTGGTCATCGGCTCGGGTCCGATCGTCATCGGCCAGGCGTGCGAATTCGACTACTCGGGCACCCAGGCGTGCCGGGTGCTGCGATCGGAGGGACTGCGCGTCTCGCTGGTCAACTCCAACCCGGCCACCATCATGACCGACCCCGAGTTCGCCGACTCCACCTATGTGGAGCCGATCACCCCGGAATTCGTCGAAAAGGTCATCGCCAAGGAACGCCCGGACGCGATCCTGGCCACCCTCGGCGGGCAGACCGCGCTGAACACCGCCGTCGCCCTGCATGAGCGCGGGGTGCTGGAGAAGTACGGTGTCGAGCTGATCGGCGCCGACTTCGAGGCCATCCAGCGCGGCGAGGACCGGCAGAAGTTCAAAGACATCGTTGCGAAGGTCGGTGGTGAAAGCGCCCGCTCCCGGGTCTGCTACACCATGGACGAAGTCCGCGACACCGTCGCCGAACTCGGGTTCCCGGTGGTGGTGCGGCCGTCGTTCACCATGGGTGGCCTCGGCTCCGGTATGGCTTACGACAACGCCGACCTGGACCGTATCGCGGGCGGCGGCCTGGCCGCATCCCCGACCGCGAACGTGCTCATCGAGGAATCGATCCTCGGTTGGAAGGAATACGAGCTCGAGTTGATGCGCGACGGCCGCGACAACGTCGTGGTGGTCTGCTCCATCGAGAACGTGGATCCGATGGGGGTGCACACCGGCGACTCGATGACCGTCGCGCCCGCTATGACCCTCACCGACCGCGAGTATCAGAAGATGCGCGATCTGGGTATCGCGATCCTGCGCGAGGTCGGCGTCGATACCGGTGGCTGCAATATCCAATTCGCGGTGAACCCGGCCGACGGCAGGCTGATCGTCATCGAGATGAACCCGCGGGTGTCGCGGTCCTCGGCCCTGGCGTCGAAAGCCACCGGTTTCCCGATCGCCAAGATCGCCGCGAAACTGGCTATCGGCTACACCTTGGACGAGATCGTCAACGACATCACCAAAGAAACTCCCGCGTGCTTCGAGCCGACGCTGGACTACGTGGTGGTCAAGGCCCCGCGTTTCGCGTTCGAGAAGTTCCCCGGCGCCGACCCCACGCTGACCACCACCATGAAATCGGTGGGCGAGGCGATGTCGCTGGGCCGCAACTTCACCGAAGCGCTCGGCAAGGTGCTGCGTTCGCTGGAAACCAAGGCCATCGGCTTCTGGACTCGTGACGACGCCGGGTGGGCCCCCGCCTCGGACGACGCGAAGGATGTCGACGCGGCGATCCAGGCGATCCTGGCCGATCTGCGCGTACCGACCGAAGGCCGCATCTACCAGGTGGAGCGGGCGCTGCGGTTCGGCGCGAGCATCGACGACGTCGCTGCCGCTTCCGGGATCGACCCGTGGTTCGTCGCCGAGATCGCCGGGCTCGTCGAACTGCGGCAGGAACTGCTGGACGCGCCGGTGCTGGACGAAACGCTGCTGCGCCGGGCCAAGCACAACGGCCTGTCGGACCGGCAGATCGCCGCGCTGCGGCCGGAGTTGGCAGGGGAGAGCGGGGTCCGCGCGTTGCGGCACCGGCTGGGGGTGCGGCCGGTGTTCAAAACCGTCGACACCTGCGCCGCCGAATTCGAGGCCAAGACCCCGTACCACTACTCGAGCTACGAGCTCGACCCGGCCGCAGAATCCGAGGTCGCCCCGCAGCGCGAACGCGACAAGGTGCTCATCCTCGGCTCCGGACCGAACCGGATCGGTCAGGGTATCGAGTTCGACTACTCGTGCGTGCATGCGGCGCAGACGCTGTCGCAGGCCGGCTACGAGACAGTGATGGTCAACTGCAACCCGGAGACCGTCTCCACCGACTACGACACCGCTGATCGGCTCTACTTCGAACCGCTGACCTTCGAAGACGTGCTCGAGGTCTATCACGCCGAA
This sequence comes from Nocardia donostiensis, assembly GCF_002081715.1. Classification (GTDB taxonomy): domain Bacteria; phylum Actinomycetota; class Actinomycetes; order Mycobacteriales; family Mycobacteriaceae; genus Nocardia; species Nocardia donostiensis. The sequence goes on from NZ_MUKP01000050.1 coordinate 27,679, forward strand.
ACCGAATCCGGCGTGGTGGCCGGGGTGATCGTGCAGCTCGGCGGTCAGACCCCGCTCGGTCTGGCGCAGCGGCTCACCGACGCGGGCGTGCCGGTGGTCGGCACCAGCGCGGCCGCGATCGACCTGGCCGAGGACCGGGGTGAATTCGGCGATGTGCTGGTCGCGGCCGGGCTGCCCGCCCCCAAGTACGGCACCGCCACCACCTTCGACCAGGCCAAGCGGATCGCCGCCGAGATCGGTTACCCAGTGCTGGTGCGCCCGTCGTACGTGCTGGGCGGACGCGGTATGGAGATCGTCTACGACGAGAAATCGCTGGAAGGCTATATCTCCCGCGCCACCGAGCTCAGCCCGGAGCATCCGGTGCTGGTCGATCGTTTCCTCGAAGACGCCATCGAAATCGATGTCGATGCCCTCTGCGACGGCGAGGAGGTCTACCTCGGCGGCGTGATGGAACATATCGAGGAGGCCGGTATCCACTCCGGTGACTCCGCGTGCGCGCTGCCGCCGATCACCCTGGGCCGCAGCGATATCGAAGCGGTGCGCGAGTCCACCGTCGCGCTGGCCAAGGGCATCGGTGTGCAGGGCCTGCTCAACGTCCAGTACGCGCTCAAGGACGATGTGCTCTATGTGCTGGAGGCGAATCCGCGTGCCAGCCGGACCGTTCCGTTCGTCTCCAAGGCCACCGCGGTACCGCTGGCCAAGGCCGCGGCACGCATCATGCTCGGCGCCACCATCGCCGAGCTGCGCAAGGAAGGCATGCTGCCCGGAGAAGGCGACGGCGGGCATGTTGCTCTCGACGCCCCGGTGGCCGTGAAGGAAGCCGTGCTGCCGTTCCATCGGTTCCGCCGCGCCGACGGTACCGGGGTGGATTCGCTGCTGTCGCCGGAGATGAAGTCCACCGGCGAGGTCATGGGTATCGATGCCGATTTCGGCACCGCGTTCGCCAAGAGCCAGTCCGGCGCCTACGGGCCGTTGCCCACCGAGGGCACTGTGTTCGTCTCGATCGCCAACCGGGACAAACGCGCGATGGTGTTCCCGGTGAAACGCCTGCACGACCTGGGTTTCCGCATTCTGGCCACCGAGGGGACTGCGGAAATGTTGCGCCGCAACGGGATCCCGTGCCAGCGGGTGCGCAAGCACTCCGAGGCCTGGCCTGCCGACGAGCCGACCATCGTCGAGCAGATCCGCGACGGTGAGGTCGATATGGTGATCAACACCCCGTTCGGCAACTCCGGTCCGCGGGTGGACGGTTACGAGATCCGTAGCGCCGCAGTCGGAGTCAACATCGCATGTATCACCACCGTGCAGGGCGCCGCCGCGGCGGTACAGGGCATCGAAGCCAGTATCGACGGTGGGCTCGGAGTGCGGTCGCTGCAGGAACTGCACGCGGTGCTGCGTGGCTGAGCACGCGAGCTCCGATCCGCAGGGCCACGCGGCCTTCGGGGCTCGCCTGCGCGCGGCGATGCGGCGCTACGGTCCGCTGTGCGTCGGCATCGACCCCCATCCCGGGCTGCTGAACGCGTGGGGTCTCGGTGACGACACCAACGGACTGGAACAGTTCGCCGAGATCTGCGTCGAGGCGTTCGACGGGCTTGCGGCGCTGATCAAACCGCAGGTGGCGTTCTTCGAAGCATATGGTTCCGGCGGTATCGCAGTACTCGAACGCACCATCGAGGTACTGCGGGCCTCGGGCACCCTGGTGCTCGCCGACGCCAAACGCGGCGATATCGGCTCCACCATGGACGCCTACGCCCGAACCTGGCTGGCCGACGGACCGCTGGGCTCGGACGCGGTGACGGTCTCTCCGTACCTGGGCTTCGGTGCCCTCGACCCGGCGCTGCGCTCGGCGCGGGAGAACGGGCGCGGGGTGTTCGTGCTCGCCGCGACCTCGAATCCGGAGGCCGCGGCGGTGCAGCGTGCCGTCACCACAGCGGGGGTCAGCCTGGCCCAGTCGGTAGTGGACGCGGCCGCCCAGCACAATGCAGGCGCGGAGTTCGGGTCGGTCGGTGTCGTCGTCGGGGCGACATTGACCGAGGCGCCCGACCTGGCGGCGCTGAACGGCCCTGTGCTCATGCCGGGCGTCGGGGCCCAGGGTGGCGGCGCGGACAGTATCCGCGCCCTGCTGCCCGCGTCGCTGCTGCCTGCCGTGGTGCCGAACGTATCGCGGGAGATCCTGCGGGCAGGACCGTCGGTGGCGGCGTTGCGCGCCCGGCTGGCCGCGCTTCAGGATGAGTTCGCGTTTCTGCAGGGCTGATCGGGCAGGTACGACGCCGGGTTCGCCTGCCGGCGTGTCTTTTCCGGTAGGGGTGACGAACCTGCGGGCCGCGAAGCCGGGTTGTCCCGGTGCGATAGGCCGATCGCGCTGCGGTGGCGTGGTTGCAGCGTCCGGCCGGATGCAGCGTTGTTTCGTCGTGCCCTCTGGCTTCGCTTCGTGGGCTCTGCCGCACCACGGATGTAGTTACTGGGCAGTAACCGCATATCGGGTGGTGAGCCCAGCCGTATGGCCGAGAGCCGCGGGCGCTGGGTGGAGCGTGTACAGCCTTGACCTGCGGCGGTGCTGCCGTTGTTGGTGCGCGCGGTCCGGCACGGTGTTGTGTCGGCGACACGATTGCGGCGTTATCGCGACACGCGAAGAATATGCGAAAAGCTCCTGGTCGAGCGGGCCGCTTGGTAGCTGAGGGTGGTGGTATGCCCACGGCAATCGGCCCGCTAATCCTTACTGATACCGAAAACGCCCTGTTGACAGCCATTTCGTCAGCTACGGCTCGCCGCGCGACCTGCGGCGCGCATCACCGCGGGCATCACCGTGCGCGCACCGTTACAACGCCCCGAATCATGCGCTGACCTGGGGGGTGGGTTCGCAATCGGCCGGGTTCGTGGGTACGGTCGCTGAGACTGCCGGGTTACCGGCAGGAGTTGATGCAATGAACGATGAGACGGAGGAACCGTGGCCCTTCCCCAGCTGACTGCCGAGCAGCGCACCGCTGCTTTGGAGAAGGCGGCTGCCGCTCGCCGCGAGCGGGCGGAGCTCAAGGAGCGCCTGAAGCGTGGCGGCACCGACCTGAAGCAGGTCCTCGCCGACGCCGAGACCAATGAGATCATCGGCAAGATGAAGGTGTCCGCGTTGCTGGAAGCCCTGCCCAAGGTTGGCAAGGTCAAGGCGGCGGAAATCATGAGCGAGCTGGAGATCGCCCCCACCCGGCGGCTGCGCGGACTCGGTGATCGGCAGCGCAAAGCGCTGCTGGCCAAGTTCGACCTCGGCGCCTGACAGCCCAGGTGGTCGAACACATGACGAAGGGTCGGCTGGTTGTTCTGGTCGGCCCCTCGGCCGTGGGCAAGTCCACCGTGGTGCGCTGTGTCCGTGAGCGCCTACCGGAGCTGGTGTTCAGCGTGTCGGCAACGACTCGCGAACCCCGCCCCGGTGAGGTCGACGGTCGCGACTACCGGTTCGTCAGCCGGGCTGAATTCGACGCCATGATCGGCGCCGGAGAACTGCTCGAATGGGCGGATATCCACGGTGGACTGCAGCGTTCCGGCACCCCGGCCGGGCCGGTGCGCGCGGCGCTGGCGGCAGGCTTGCCCGTCCTGGTCGAAGTGGACCTGGAAGGCGCAAGAGCCATCCGCAAGTCCATGCCCGAGGCGCTGCTGGTGTTCCTCGCCCCGCCCAGCTGGGAGGAGCTGGTATCCCGGCTGCGCACTCGCGGCACCGAATCGCCCGAGGTGATCGAACGCAGACTGCAGACCGCACGGGTGGAGCTTGCGGCGTGTGACGAGTTCGACATCGTCATCGTCAACGACGCGGTGACCAGCGCCTGTGAGCAGTTGGTATCGTTGTTCGTCAGCACGAATTCGAATTCGTGACCCGGCGGGCAGCCGCATCGCCACACCCGCCCGCGAATCAACGAACCCTTCCGGATACCGCCGACCTTGCAGGAGCCACCCTAGTGAGCAGTACGGACACCGTTACCGCGCCCGCCTACGACACCCCGATCGGTCTGACCAACCCGCCGATCGATGAGCTGCTCGAGCGCGCCTCGTCCAAGTACGCCCTGGTTATCTACGCCGCCAAGCGGGCGCGTCAGATCAACGACTACTACAACCAGCTCGGCGACGGCATCCTCGAATACGTCGGCCCGCTGGTCGAGCCGATCGCGCAGGAGAAGCCGCTGTCGGTCGCGATGCGCGAGATCCACGCCGATCTGCTCGAGCACACCGAAGGCGAATGAGCTGGACCCGGTCGGCTCCGGTGATCGCCGCAGGCGTCATCGCGCCGACCGGACGTGGGAAACAGGAGGCGCGATGACCACACGGGTTGTTGTCGGGGTCGGCGGGGGCATCGCCGCCTACAAGGCGTGCGCTTTGGTGCGCCGTTTCACCGAAACGGGCCATCAAGTGCGGGTGATCCCCACCGAATCGGCCCTGCAGTTCGTCGGAAAAGCCACCTTCGAGGCGCTGTCCGGCCAGCCGGTGCAGACCGATGTGTTCGCGGACGTGCCCGAGGTCCCGCATGTCCGTCTCGGCCAGGAAGCCGACCTCGTCGTGATCGCGCCGGCGACCGCGGACCTCATGGCCCGCGCCGCGACCGGACGGGCCGACGATCTGCTCACCGCCACCCTGCTCACCGCCCGATGTCCGGTGCTGTTCGCACCCGCGATGCACACCGAGATGTGGGAGCATCCGGCGACGGTCGCCAACGTCGCCGCGTTGCGCGAATACGGCGCGACCGTGATGGAGCCCGCTTCGGGCAGGCTCACCGGCACCGACACCGGCCCGGGGCGACTGCCCGAACCGGAAGAGATCTTCGGCCTGGCCGCCCTGTTGCTCGAACGTGCCGACGCCGTTCCGCGCG
>NZ_MUKP01000051.1 GCF_002081715.1 Nocardia donostiensis
ACCCGCTCGTGCAGCTCGGCACGTTCTTCGCCGGGTTCGCCTTGGTCGCCGGGGTGGGTCTGCTCCTTGGTGCGATTCAGCAGCGCTGGCGCGTCACCGGCCTCTACACCGTCGGCTTCGGGGTGTTCGTCGTCGCGGGCCTGGCCGCGATCCTGGTGACCTGGCAGCGCTGGTGGCCCGCGATCGGACACTGGTTCGCCGATGTCCCGCGCTCGGTGCCGATGGTGTGGTTGCCCGCCGCGATCACCCTGGCCTGTCTGGCGGGAGCATGGGCGGTGATCCGACGCGCCACGGCCTGAGCAGTACAGCGTGGACCCCATCCGTTTCTACGGGTGGGGTCCAGCGGTGTCGGTACTCCCCCGTTGTGGGCCTGTGCCAGGAGCGGCTGCTACTAGCCCCGGCGGATGCTGGGGCCGGACTGCTGAGCGCTGCGCTCAACCAGGGACCGCGCGGTGGGCGAGACCCGATCGGCACAGCAGTTCGAAGCTGCGCCAGGCGTTCTCGGGTGGAGTGGGGGAGTGGCAGTCGATCACCGAGACGAGGAGCCCGATCAGTCCCCAGGAGAGGAAGGTGATGGTGGCATCGAGTTCGTCTGCGGGCATGTCGAGGCGGCTGTCGAGATGCTCGTGGAGCAGGCTCGCGACAGCTTGCCGGTATCCGCGCAGGACGGCTCCGCTGCACTTCGGCCCGATCAACGGTCGATAAACATCGGGGTAGGTGGCCGCCAAACCGATCATGACGCGCACCGGCGCGAAGAGGGAATCGCCGTCCCGGTGTGCCTTCGCGATTTCGCGGCGGACGAAGTCGGTGCAGCTGACGAACAGCAACTCGTCCTTATCTCGGTAATGGGCATAGAAGGTAGAGCGGCCGACGTCGGCGCGGTCGATGATGTCGCTGACAGTGACCCGCTCGTACCCGCGCTCCATCGTCAATTCGATCAGCGCGCGGTGCAAGGCGTCGCGGGTCCGGCGCACCCGGCGGTCGTTGATGTCGGACATCCTGATCCTCATGGTGATGGACAGTGTCGGCGGATCTGTCCGGAAACGAACTGATACCAGGTTTCTGATTCTGGCCCACGACGTTCCCGTCGCCGACGATCAAGTCATGTCCCGAGAAACGAAGACCCGCGCCCGCATGTTCACCGACCACGCCGACATCGGCATCGTCATCAGCGGCCTGCGCCGCTACAACCTTTTCACGGCCGCCTTCTTCCTCGGCCGCCACCATCGGCTCATCGCCGAACTCGCCCGCCTCAGCGGTGCCGGCACCGGCGACCAGGCGCTCGATATCGGTTGTGGGCCAGGCAAACTCGTCCGCGCACTCGGCGATATGGTCGGTCCGGAGGGGGGCGTGGTCGGGGTGGACCCGTCCGAAACAGCGGTCGCCTACAACCGCCGCCGCGACCGCTCACCGAACCATCGATACGAGCAGTCTGTGGCGCAGCAGTTGAACCAGCTCGACGCCGCGTTCGACATCATCACCTGCACATTCGTCATGCACCACATTCCGGAACAGCATCGCGTCGCGGCCGTCGAGGAGATGTGGCGGGTGCTGCGGCCCGGTGGGCGGCTGCTGCTCGCCGACGCTCATCCAACTGTGCGAGCCCGTTCGGTTTTCGCCGGGATCGCACGCCTGGCTCGTCGTGGCTCGAACCCGCACGACACCTTCGACGCTGTGGACATACGTCAGTACAGCGAAACCCTGGTGGCCGTGGGTTTCGCTACTCCGCATTTCGTGACCAGCCGATACTCGACGGGCATCCTCATCGCCGAAAAACCAGACCTGCCATAGGAGTCGGTCGCGGGCCGAGGTCGACGCGCGGTCCAGGCAGCAAATATCGGCTGCGGAAAGGAAGCCGGTCCGGATGGGCGCGGCGCGAGCAGATCAGTCCGCGAGGTGGCAGCGGGCAGCATCAGGCGGGCACAACCCCGGATTCGGACCGAAGCCGCTCGGCGACCTGAGCGGGCGCAGCATCGTGCCGCAGATAAACACGGGTGAAATCAGCGACACCATGGGTGAGCGAGCGCAGGTCGACCGCGTAGCGGACGAGTTCCCACTCGGGGACTTCCGCGCGGATGAGGGTGCGGCCGGAGTCGGCGGGTTCGGTGCCGAGGATACGGGCGCGCCGGACCGACAGGTCGGACAGGGCAGCGCCGAGGTATTCGTCGGGGACCCGGACCTGCACGTGGGCGATGGGTTCGAGTAGGTCGATGCGGGCAGCGGAAGCGGCGTCACGCAGGGCGAGCGCGCCCGCGGTCTGGAAAGCGGCATCAGAGGAGTCGACCGAATGGGCTTTGCCATCGAGCAGCGTGACCCGCACATCCACCAGCGGGTTTCCGGTCGCCACCCCCTTCGCTGCCTGCGCCCGCACCCCTTTTTCCACCGAACCGATGAACTGACGCGGCACCGCACCGCCGACCACCCGGTCGGCGAACTCGATCCCGGAACCCTCTGGTAGCGGCTCCACCTCGATCTCGCACACCGCGTACTGTCCGTGCCCGCCGGACTGTTTCACATGCCTGCCGCGCCCAGAAGCCTTCGCACCGAACGTTTCCCGCAACGCCACCCGGTACTCGACCACATCGACCTGCACCCCGAACCGGCTGCGCAGCCGCTCCAACGCCACATCGCGGTGCGCTTCACCGAGACACCACAGCACCAACTGGTGAGTACGGTCGTTGTGCTCCAGCCGGATCGCCGGGTCCTCGGCGACCAGCCTGGCCAGGCTCTGGGAAAGTTTGTCCTCATCGGCTTTGCCGTGGGCGCGCACCGCGACCGGCAGCAGCGGTTCCGGTAGCCGCCACGGTTCGATGAGCAGGGGGGATCCCGTCGCGGATACAGTGTCGCCGGTTTCGGCGTGGCCGAGTTTGGTGACGTAGACGATGTCCCCGGCGACAGCCTCGTCGAGCGGGCGCTGCTGTTTACCGAAGGGCGCGGTGATCCCGCCGATCCGTTCATCGACATCATGTTCGTGACCGGCACCGTGCCCGCACACGTGCACGGTGTCGTCGGCATGCAGGGTCCCGGAGAACACCCGTACCAGCGACACCCGCCCCACGTACGGGTCCGAGGAGGTGCGGATCACTTCGGCGGCGAGCTCACCCGACGGGTCGCAGCGCAGTGCGGTCGCTTTTCTGCCGTCGCTGAGGTGGATGGCCGACACCGGATGCTCGGCTGGGGTGGGGAAACCGGCGGTGATCAGTTCCAGCAGCTCGAGGGTGCCCAACCCTTGACGTCCGTCGCCGGTGGCGGCCGCGGCGAACAGCACCGGGTGGAAGCTGCCGCGCGCCACCGCCCGCTCCAGGTCCGCGATCAACGTGGCGAGCTCGATCGGTTCGCCGCCCAGGTAGCGGTCCATCAGCGTTTCGTCTTCACTTTCGGCGATGATCGCCTCGATCAGCCGGTTGCGTGCGGGTTCGATCGACTCCCGCTGCGTGGGCGAGGGACCGGTGCGCGTGCGTTCGCCGCTGCTGTAATCGGCGACCTGCTGTTCCAGCAACTCGATCAGCCCGGTCACCAACTGATGCCCGTCCGCGTTTTTCGGCCCGAACACCGGCAGATGCAGCGGCAGCACATTCTCCGAAGCGCCACCTGCCAGAATGTCCTGGCAGGTGGCGATCATCTCCTCGTAGTCGGCGCGCGCCGTGTCCAGGTGTGTCACCACGATCGCCCGCGGCATCTCCACCTGCGCGCATTCCTCCCACAACGCCCGCGTCGCCCCCGCGACCGCCTCCACCCCCTCGGCCGCCGACACCACGAACAACGCCGCGTCCGCCGCCCGCAACCCCGCCCGCAGCTCCCCGACGAAATCCGCATAACCCGGCGTATCGATCAGGTTCACCTTCACCCCGCCCCACTGCATCGGCACCACCGACAACTGCACCGACCGGTGTTGTCGCTGCTCGATCTCGTCGTAATCCGACAGCGACGTCCCGTCCTCCACCCGCCCCGCCCGGTTCACTGTCCCTGCGGCCAGCGCCAACGCCTCCACCAGCGTCGTTTTCCCTGCCCCGCTACCCCCGACCAGCACTACATTCCGGATCGACTCCGGCCGCCGGGCTCCGTTCGCTCGATCCATGTCGCACGCTCCTCGGCTTTGACACGCGGTACTTCGAGCTTCCCACCAGGGGTGGGGGTGCGTCCACGGTTCGGGGGGAGATGACGAACGGTGGCCTACCGGCTCCTGCCGAGCAGGGGCTCGGCACCCGGTTCCGACCTCATGGCAGGGCGTGCTCGCCGAAACGCTGGGCGCCCCCTACCGCGAACCGGTTTTACGCGGAAATAGTGCCGCCGATGCTGGTGAAACCGCGGCCCTTCGCCTGGCAGGTGAAGCTGCCGTGGAATCCGACTTCGCACCGAGCGCCGGCATGCTCGACGATCGGGCCCCAGGTGCCGTCAGCGGTTTTCACGCTGCTGATATCCGGATTTCCGCCCGGCAGCGTATGCGCGGCACCGGAGCCGAAGGTCGGGTGCGCAGGCAGCCATGGCTGGTCGATGACGAGATCGCTCACCGGGATCAGGAAGGGCAGGAAGCTGTAATCCACGCGGGTGGGCTGGTGGAAATCGCATCCGACGGTGCCGTTGCCGCTGATCGCGCAGTTGGTGCTACCCGCACGGAAGTAGACGGTGCCCGGGTCGGCCTGTGCGGCCGCGGTGGACAGTATCGGCATCAGCGCTGCGGCGGCCAGCACGGTAGCGGCTTTGACAAGGGCTTTGGTCATGCGAACTCCTTCGGTACGCAAACGACTTGTGGTGACACAGTAAACCTGTCGCACCCAGTGAAGTTTTCGTTTCAACCAAGAGCCTTGCGGCGTGTTCCTCGCGCTGCCGTGATCAGGCAGCGGGCCGGTTCGGCAGCGGCAACCGCGCCGGTGGCCGTCCGGTTACGCGCAGCGCAACCGGAACTGAGCTGTCGCTGTCTGCTGCGGCCGGACGTCGACGTCGATGTAGGCCGGGCCGTCGAGCTGACATCCGGTGGGAACAGTAGTGACCTGCGCTCGGTAGCAGTCGGCAGGGAGGTTGGCGCCTGCGGTGCCGTCCGAGCCGGTGGTGAGGTTGCTGAGCACAAGGCCGGGCGAGCATTTTGTCACGCCCACCGCGAGGCCTTGGACGGGGAATTCGTCGGGGCCGTTCGTCGCCTGGACTTCCAGCGTTCCGTCGAAGAAAGGTATTTGGGCGCCTGCCGTACCGGGGATGGTCAGCAGGCCGGCTCCGAGCACCGAGAGTGCGAAAAACACGCGACGCACCAGGTCTCCTATCAGTCGAGCTGAGGGTCCATCGCCCTCGAGGGCCCCACCCTAGCCGCAGCTCGGGCCAGCGGGGGCAGCCCCCTCCTGGCATACAGCGTTGCTCCCTGTGAGGTCATCTCGGAGGCGACGGCGGCGGGTCGGTTGTCTGCTCACCGTCGGCGGGGATGACGCTGACCATCCCGTTGGGCTCCAGATACACCCGATGAACAGCGCCGATATCGGAGATCCCGTGCAGTCGGAGCTGCGTCAGCACTTCGTCGTAGGTCATGAATTCCCGGCGCATGACGTGCCGGTTGAGTTGCCCGTCCGAGATCAGCACCCGCGCCTGAGCCTTCGTGATCCGCGCGAAGACCGGCCACCGGTACGCCATCGCGTCGAGGGCCACACTCCAGCCGAGAATCGTCGCCACCACGACGATGCCGTCGGCGACCGTGTCGGCATCCCCGAGCATTACCGGACCGGCGGCCTCCGCGACCAGCACCACGACGAGCAGATCGGTGAGGCCGAGACCTCCGGCTTCACGCTGGCCGGCGATGCGGAACAGCACCGTCAGCACCAGGAAGATCACCGTGGCGCGGACCACGAGCTCCAGCACCGGCGTGCTGGAAAACAGTATGGCGTTCCAGTCCGGCATCGCTCCTCCTCGCGCCGGCGGTCGCCGCACGCCGCAGAGCGCTCGTCACCCTTGGACGAAACGCGCCGCCTCGGCGGCATGCTCCTCGTCGACGTAGACGTCGTAGCGTTGCGCCTCTAGTGTCCGGACACTGGAGAAGTCTCGCTGCCCACCCGACGACCAGTGCGCGACGAAACCGAAGATCGCGCCCCAGACAGCACCGATGATCGTGGTCCCCACGATCACCCATACCCACGCGACGGGCCCGGTGGTGAACAACCCGAACAGCAGCCCGATCAGCAAACCGAACCAGGCACCGCTGGCGGCGCCCGCCAACGCGGCCCGCCCGTTCGTCATCCGGCCCGTGACCTGCTCCACCGTCCGCACCCCATCACCCACGATCCGCACATACTCCACCGGGAACCCGGCGTCGGACATCCGGTCGACGAGTTGCTGCGCCGCCAGGTAGTCACCGAAGGAAGCGATACATCGGCGTCCCGGCGCCCCCACCGGCTGCTTGCCGGGCTCGGGTGGTTGCGGTGTTTGTGATGGAGAGGGTGACTCGAAATTCGTCATCGGTCCTCCACAGTCCGGTGATCACTACGGGATACGTCGGCGTGGTACCCCATCCCCGGCGTCATATTCGCTGGCTATCGGGAGTTCCGCACGTACAGACTCCGGCCACCGCGTCGGTCCGATGCCGGGAGTTCTCATCCGGGCCCGGCTGCCGGTGGCGCGCCTTCTGGTGGGTAGGTGAACTCGTCGTCAGCGGTGGTGATGTAAGCGGCGAGGGCATGCCGATCGGTCCCCAGCACCGTCAGGCCCTGGCCTCGGAATTCGGTGACGATGGTCGCTGGACACACGTTCCAGTCACATTTGTCGGTGTAGCTCGCGGCACGGGGGTGGATGGCGGTTCCATCGGAATACCGGCCTCGGCTGCATTAATCTCTCGCTCAACAGGCTGGGCCACAAACGAATTCAGAGACGAGAAGAGGCGAGGTATGCCGGAACAGACCGGGCAGGGCGGTACGGGACGGGATGGGACCTATTGGACCAAGTTCAGTGCGATCGTCGGATTGGTCGGTGTTGTAGTCGCCACGATTATCGGGGTTGCGCAGTGCTCCGCGTCGTCCTCACCGGGCGCAGCCGAGCCGTCTACTACCTCGGAATCGGCAGTGGCCACGACAACGGATAGTCCCGCAGCCGGGGACGGCGCCTCGAGCAGCGAGGTGGCTACCCCGTCGAGCACGACATCGAAGGCCGCCAAGCCATCCGAGCCGACCCCGCCTGTCTACAGTTCCGGTGTGATCGAGATGGAGGACGCGACAGGCCGTATCGCTCTCTTCGATCCGAACTGGGGAACGGTCTCGGCCCTTGCGGCCGATATCGTCGCCGATGCCGATCTCGGCCTCACCGCCTCGAACGGGGCCTCGTTCGCGGTTGTTCCCGAACCGAGCTATGCAGCGTGCCGGGACGCCGACTACAGCGTGCAGGCGCTGTCGTGGGAAGAGTTGCCGTCCTCGACCACCGTGTGCATCCGGTCGAACGACACCCGTGTCGGGACCGTCCAGGTGGTGTGGAAGGAGAACAGCGGCGGCAGCGCCCGCGACCTCACCGTGCGGGGCGTGATCTGGGAACCGGAACACTAACCGCTGCTCCTTCTCCATGCTGTCTCGTGTGGCTACACCGTCCGCCGCGGGGGTGGGTTGAGGCTCTCGAATGCCCGCTCCGAACTTTCCGCACCGTGACCGGCGGCGATCTGACGATCCACCAGGTCGCGGTAGGCCGCGATGACATCGAGGTCGACTCCTGCGTCGCGGCTCGCCGACACGATCGCGTCCACGGCTGCCTTGGTGAAGGTCAGCGGCTGATGCACCCGGGTGTAGTCGGCGGTGTCGATCACGGCACCGGCAGCGGGCAGTGAGGGCATCAGGGCGGTGAGCCAGGCGGCGGCGCGTTCACCGAACTCTTCGGCGGACATGCCCATACTGCGGACCATCGCCGCACCGTGATAGTAACCGGCGAACATCACATACATCCCGGACAGCAGCGCGAAATCGACCAATGAGGCATGCCCGGCGTCATCGCCGAAATATTCGGCGGTGCCCAGAGTTTCCAGCACCGGACGATATTCGTCGAATACCGCGCGGGAGCCGCTGTAGAGCAGCGCGGAGCCGGGGTTACCGATCATCGGCGGGACAGCCATGATCCCACCGTCGAGATAGGCGATGCCGTGGCGGGCGGCCCACTCGGCGAGTTCGCGGGCGGCGGAAGGTTCGGTGCTGGTGAGGTTCACCAGCGCGCGACCGGTCAGCGAATCCACCACGGGGTCGAGTACCTCGTGCACGGAGGCATGATCGAACAGGCAGGCCACGACGAGTTCGCCGGCTTCGACCGCCTCCGCGACCGTGCTCGCGCTCTTCGCTCCCGCCGCGACGAGTTCCGCGTCTTTGCCCGCACTGCGGTTCCACACCGTGGTCGGGTAGCCCGCGGCGACGAACGCTGCGGCCAACGCCCGGCCCATCGCGCCGAGGCCCAGCACGGACACCGCGGGATGCGAATTTTCAGACATGAATTCTCCTGTGTCGTCTCGAAATAATCTGGAACCGAATCCCGGTGCCGGTACGGAACTTCAGTTCAACGCCGATCCAATTCTTTTCCGGCGCAACGATCGAGGCAAGTACGCACAAAATAGTTCGCTACGTACCTGAAGGTAAGGATGGTGCGGAAGACTCGTCGGCATTCCAGTAGGCGAGTGCTTGGTGTTCGCGGGTGTTCGCGATCAGCACCCCGGTGCGTTCGGCGGTCTCGTGCCGAGCGGGTGAACCTCGGCGTCGTCATAAGCACGGCGACGTCGAATTCGTGCCAGGGGTGCATACCGCCGACGAACTGCCGCATCTCCCGGTTGCCGTCGGCCCGGTTGGCATTGCAGCGCTTGCCTGCGTGGTCAGCTGACGGCCGTCCGATGTCACCGCAATGATGTCGCCCCACGGTGGCCCGCGCCACTGCACATTTTCGACGTCACGGCAGCCCGAACCGGCTCGGGTGGTGAGGACTCGAGGTGGGGACCGGTGCAGCGGCGGTGGGGCGCCCTGGAGTCTCCCGGTGCGCGTCGGCATCACCGTTCGCCCCAACGTCTTTCGCCGCATCGCCTCTTGACCAGCGCTTTCCTTGCGTGAAGTGCCAGGTGGTGCCTATCCGTCTCTTTTTTGAGCCAATATGGCTTGTGATGGTGCCATTAATGTGCCAACATGATGCCATGGACTTGACCTCCTACGTAAGCAACCTCGGACGTGAATTCGCCACGCTCGCCGAAGCCGGCGGCGACGAGGCCCGTGCCTTGGTCGAGCGCCTGACCGGATCGCTCGAATCGGCGATCCGGATGACGCTGCTGGACGCACTGTCTGCCGCCGCGGACGAGATCACCCGGGACCTGGCCCCGGGATCGGTGGAGCTGCGCCTGCGCGGCCGTGATCCGAACTTCGTCGTAACCGCACCACCCGCCGAACCGACCGAAGCCGCGGCCGAGGACAAACCGGCGGCAGTGGACGGCGGCACATTGCTCGCCGAGGACGGCCCGACCGCGCGGATCAACGTGCGTCTCCCGGAACAACTCAAAGCCGCGGTCGAGGAAGCCGCCGCCAAAGAGGGGCGCTCGGTCAACGCCTGGCTGGTCCGCGCGGCTGCGGCCGCGCTGCGGCAACCGGACCGCGAACAGCACGCCGAGCCGCGCAGCAAACCCAGCAAGCAGCGCCTCACCGGCTGGGTGCGCTAGCCACTACACCACGTCCCCGACCTGCGGGGATGTATCACCTACCCACGACAAGGGGACAGCTATGCCCAATTTCAAGACACCCCAACCCATTTCCGTCACGTTCGAGCTCGGCGTCGGCACCGTGCGGATCACCGCGAGCGACCGCACCGACACCACCGTCGATGTGCGCCCGAGTAACGAATCCGACGAGTCGGATGTGCAGGCCGCCCAGCGGGTCCGCGTCGACTACGCGAACGGCGCGCTCCAGATCACGGGGCCGAAAGGACGCGTTTTCGACTTCTCCCGCAAGACCAGGTCGGTGGAGGTGTCCATCGACCTGCCCAGCGGTTCGCAGGTGTCCGGCGAAATGCAGGTGGGAGATCTCAGCGGCACGGGCCGGCTCGGGGAGTGCAGATTCAAGACCTCCGCCGGGAACGTCGGGCTCGAACGGACCGGTCCGTTGCGGGTGAACACCGCGGCCGGTCATGTCACCGCGGCCGACGTCGCGGGCAACGCCGAGATCAACACCGGCTCCGGGAAGGTCCACATCGGCGAGATCGACGGCTCCGTGATGGTCAAGAACTCCAACGGAGACACCACCATCGCCGCAGCTACCGGCGATGTGCGGGTGCGCTCGGCGAACGGCGACATCTCCGTCGACCGGGCCGGCGCGGATGTCGAGGCCAAGACGTCCAACGGCAGCATTCGTCTCGGCGAGGTGGTCCGCGGCTCGGTCGAACTCGGGAGCGCGATGGGTGATCTGGAGATCGGCATCGCCGAGGGCACCGCCGCCTGGCTGGAGGTGAACACCGGATTCGGGCAGGTGCGCAACCTGCTGGACAACGCCACCGGACCCGAGGCATCCGACGAAACCGTCGAGGTGCGCGCACACACCTCGTTCGGCGGCATCACGATCCGCCGTTCCTGACCCATTTCCGGCCCTGCAGAAAGAGAAACCATGACCACCACCCATTCTCAGCCGGCGATCGCGGTGTCCGGGTTGCGCAAATCGTTCGGTGACCACGTCGTGCTCGACGGCCTCGACCTGACCGTGCCGCAGGGGACAGTGTTCTCGCTGCTCGGCGCGAACGGCGCCGGGAAAACCACCACGGTCCAGATCCTGTCCACCCTGATCAGCGCCGACGCCGGTGACGTCAGGGTCGCCGGCCACGACATCGCCCACGAACCCGACGCGGTGCGCGCCGCGATCGGTGTCACCGGCCAGTTCTCGGCGGTGGACAACCTGCTCACCGGCAAGGAGAACCTGCTGCTGATGGCGGATCTGCACCACCTCGCCCGCGGCGACGGCCGGCGGCGCGCAGCCCAACTGCTCGAACAGTTCGATCTGGTCGACGCGGCCGGGAAGCCGGTCTCGACATACTCCGGCGGTATGCGGCGGCGGCTCGACCTCGCAATGACCCTGGTCAGCAGCCCGCGAGTGATCTTCCTCGACGAGCCGACCACCGGTCTGGACCCGCGCAGCCGCCGGGGCCTGTGGCAGATCGTCCGGGACCTGGTGGCCACCGGTGTCACCATCTTCCTGACCACCCAATACCTGGACGAAGCCGACGAGCTGGCCGACCGGATCGCGGTCCTCGACCACGGCAGGCTGGTCGCCGAGGGCACCGCGGACGAGCTCAAGCGCCGCGTTCCCGGTAGCCACGTCCGCCTGCGCTTCGCCGACCCGCGCGGCCTCGAAGCAGCCGAGCGCCTCCTCGGCCAGGTCTCGCGCGACAACGACGCGCTCGCCCTGCGGGTCCCCAGCGACGGCAGCCTCCGCTCACTGAAGACCCTGATCGACCGGCTCGACGACCGGGCCATCGAGGTCGACGAGCTGTCCGTGCACACCCCCGATCTCGACGACGTCTTCCTCGCCCTCACCGGCAACCCCGACAACGAGAAAGTGACCTCCCGATGAGCACCCCTGCTCCCGCCCTCGCCGGGCCGGCCGACCTCCGGTTCCACCCGCTGCGCGACTCGGCGACGATGCTGCGCCGCAACCTCAAACACATGCTGCGGTATCCGTTGATGACCGTGTCGCTCGCCGGGATGCCGATCGTCTTCCTGCTGCTGTTCGTCTACGTGTTCGGCGGCACGTTGGGTGCGGGCCTCGGCGGGATATCCGGCGGGCGCGCCGAGTACGTCAACTACGTCACGCCCGCGATCCTGCTGATGACCGTGACGGCCGCGGTCCAAGGGACAGCGATCTCGGTCGCGATGGACATGACCGAAGGCATCATCGCCCGGTTCCGCACCATGCACATCGCCCGCGTCTCGGTGCTGACCGGCCACGTCCTCGGCAGCCTCGTCCAAACCGTGCTCAGCATCGCGGCCGTCATCGGCGTCGCGCTGCTCGTCGGCTTCCGGCCCACCGCCGGGCCGGCCGCGTGGCTGGCCACGGCCGGTTTCCTGGTGGCGGTGACGTTCGCGCTCGTCTGGCTCTCGGTCGCGCTGGGTCAGGCGAGCAAGACCGTCGAGGCCGCGAGCAATGTGGGTATGCCGCTGGTGCTGCTGCCGTTCCTCGGCAGCGGGTTCGTCCCCACCGACTCCATGCCCGCCGGGCTGCGCTGGTTCGCCGAGTACCAGCCGTTCACCCCGATTATCGAAACCCTGCGCGGCCTGCTCATGGGCACCCCGATCGGGAACAACGCGTGGATCGCGCTCGGCTGGTGCGTCCTCATCACCTTTGGCGGGTACCTCTGGTCGAAAAAGCTGTTCAACCGCGAGTACACGCGTTAGCCGCCATCAGTCACCGCGCCGCCGACACCATCGGTCGTCCGGTATCCCGCAAGACCACGCGGGATACCGGACATCGGCATTTTTCACATGCTGTACGAGACCCCCCGGTGCGCCCGTCGCTACCGAACCTTCCGCCTCGCCGTATTCACCAATTTTCTGCTTCGGATACTTGCGCCCTTCTGATTAGGGTGCTAAAAATTATCTGTGTCAGTTGGCATAGGTTATCTGGGTTCCCTTCGACAGAGAATGGAGTGAACTGGAGGTGGCGACCATGCTGATGCGTACTGATCCCTTCCGCGATCTGGAGCGCCTGACGCAGCAGGTGTTCGGTACGCCCGCTCGTCCGGCAGTGATGCCGATGGACGCCTGGCGCGAGGGCGACGAATTCTTCGTCGAGCTGGATCTACCCGGAATCGAGCCGGACTCACTGGACCTGGACGTCGAACGCAACGTCGTGACTGTGCGCGCCTCGCGCCCGGAGCTGGACACCCGCCGGTCGATGATCGCTGCCGAACGCACCCGCGGCCTCTTCAGCCGCCAGCTGTTCCTCGGCGAGAACCTCGACACCGACCGGATCCGCGCCGACTACCGTGACGGCGTGCTGCGGTTGACGATCCCGGTCTCGGAGCAGGCCAAGCCACGCAAGATCGAGGTCTCGCGCCACGGCCACGAGCATCAGGCCATCACCACCTGACGGCTCAGCCAGCGCTGTCAACGAGGAGACGGCAATGGTTGCATCGACCGGTACCAGCGCAGACAACCTGTCGCGGCTGGATGCCCGGTTGCTGGCGCTCGACCCCGATCTCGCGGAACTGTTCGACGAGGTCGACGAGATCCTGCGCGAGGCCACCCGGAAATTGCGGCCGCCGCGACCCAACGAGGTTTCCGGTCGCCCAGGGTCGCGCTGCGTCAGCCGCCGAACGCCACGGCCACCACGGCTACACGGACGGCGACCGGTCCCGATACGGGCCACTCAGCGCAGCCCGCCCGGCGCACCGAAACCTCCGCAGCCGAACCGAACTGAAGAGAGCGAGGTGATGTTCTGACAGCAACACAGGGTGCCGAGGGGCGAAAGAACGCACCGATACCCGAGCCTGCATGTAAGAGCACCGACGTGTCCGCGATACTTCGGACCGCGTGCTGACCACCTGACGTGGGAGAACAGGCCGACCCCGTTCCCGCCCCTCACATTGACAGCTGGTTATTCGATTCCTTCCATCGACGGGTGGGCCCGGTCGAAACACTTCTTCCGGGCTCACCCGGCCCTTGTTCCCGGATCCGGCGAACCAGTGAGCCACCAACCGCATTGCGCGGCCAGGGCCGATAACCGACGGTTTTACCATGGCCGGGTGGAAAAGCTTTTCAAGGCAATAAGGCGAGGCGACATCGATGTCGTCAGGGCCGTTCTCGACAAAGACCCCACTCTGATCGCGGCCGTTCGAAAGCCGCCGCCGAAGAAGGACACCGGACAACAACCGTTGGGAATCGCCCTGAAAACGGCAAACTACGAGATCGCTCGACTGCTGCTGGAACGCGGCGCGAACGTGAACTTCATCGAGGACGAGT
The DNA here is from genome assembly GCF_002081715.1 of Nocardia donostiensis. Taxonomy (GTDB): domain Bacteria; phylum Actinomycetota; class Actinomycetes; order Mycobacteriales; family Mycobacteriaceae; genus Nocardia; species Nocardia donostiensis. Next base: position 13,922 of record NZ_MUKP01000051.1, read on the forward strand.
CGGTCGATGGACGACAGCCGGTACTCAACGATGCCATCGAAGCGGCGATCGCGAGCGCGCTGTTCACGCTGCCCGATCCGGACGAAGCGGCGGCGAGTCTGGCGGTCTTGCGGTTGATGCTCGAACTCGGTGCGGATGTCACCGCCACCCATCCCGATAGCGGGCTGACCCCGCTGTGGTGGGCGGCCTTCCGGGTCCAGCGTCGGGTCCCGCACGGACAGGGGTTGAAACCGAGACACGTCGCGGGGATCACCGAGGTTTTCCAAACACTTCTCGGCGCCGGAGCGGACCCCGACGAGACCATCGAATGGGTACGGCCCCGCGCGAATCCTCAGGAAACCCCTTGGCGAACACGGACAAATCTCCGCGAGTACCTCATCGAAAACTCCACTGGAACGTACGGCAAAATCTCGCGCGGCCTGCTGGCCATCCTCGAGAACCGACGCCCGGACGACGCGGACCTCGAGCTGTGAACGCCCGATAACCACGCCTACGGCAGCCTCGCCACCTGATGCTCTGACCGGCCCACACCGGTAGCGCACGCCTCGCCCCGCTGCTGTGCACTGGCCCGACTCCAGCACCTACAGCAGTGGCGGGCCGAGGTTACCGAGTTCGTGTTGCACCAGATATGTGGTTACGGTTTTCCACGGAATATTTCGATCGTGGCACTCCCGTCGCGGAACGACAGTGGTCGCATGGTGATCGGGGTCGACGAACCGGTGCTGAGGGTGGTGGTTCCGCCCCGGCCGGTTGTACCGCGCAGAAATGTTCCGGGCCCGGAGGCTTCCCAGGTCACCGAATCTCCGGTGACACGGGAGATGGTCACCTCGGGGAAGCCGAATACGGCGGCATCGATAGGGATGGTTGTCGGCGCCGAAACGGTGACTGTGCAGTCGCCGTCGAAGCACGCGCCGATATCGCCGGCTCCCTCAGCTGTTTCGAATGTGGCCGGTGCTGGGGCCGACGAGGTTGTCGCCCGCGCTGGCGACGCACTTACCGGCGACGTGCTTGTCGGGGTGGGCTCGTCGGTGGAAACGTTGGTGCCGCAGGCGGTCAGCGTGAGCGCGAGTGCTGCGGCACCGATCAGCGGACAGCGCACGATCCACGCTATCCGATGGTGTGTAGCTTTCGGGTGCGGTCGTGGTGACCGGTGATCTCGTCGTTCGGATATTTCGGAAATCAGCATGCGTATCACTCCTTTAGCTGGATATCGGATCAGGGCACGACGATGTCGGTCGAGAGGGGATGCTCGCGTGATCGGTGCGCAGGGTCAGCTGCTGCACTATCTGCCGGTGCTGATCGGCGACGCTGGGTCGTGGACCGCGGCGGTGACCGGGGGCTCATGGATGCCTTGCTCTCAGCGGCGCCGCGGCTGGGTACAGGTCGACTTTGCGCTACACCGATCTCGCCGCGAAGTACAGGACACCGACGAGCATTGCGAGGGCAATGGCTGCCCACTCGGCGTTTTTCGCCCACACCGGCAGCGGTGCCTTCGACTTCGCCGCCCTACGGTGGGCGAACAGGCTCGACACCAGCAAGACTCCTGCCGTCGGGGCCATGAGCAGGATCAGCCATTCGGCCAATATCTGTAGATTCATGGTGAGTCTCCTCGGGTGCCTCGATTGCCCTGCCCGCCTTATGTTTCGCGGCGTCTCCCGGGATGTCGGCGGGCTCTTGTCGAGGTTTTCGGTTCAGCACGTGTGGGTGTTAACCGCCATCAAGGACCGGAATTTTGGAAATTGCTCCTGCACAATGCGTCTGGTTGCGCTGGGTCGATCCAGCCACCAGCGCCCAGCAAAGCCGTAGGATCGGTCGCCGCTGCTGGAGCGGCTGTACCGCGGAACTCGTCGAACTCGGCGGTGAGCTCTGCTGGACGATCAACCGCGAACAATGCTGTCAGGGTGAGCTGCACGTGGTCGTAGCGGTGGGTAATGAATGCGGAGGTGTTCAGCCGGGCTCGGTGAGGGCCGGGTCGCCGAGGTCGGGCAGTCGGCGTAACCCGGCAGCGAGTTCACTGGCCATATCGCAGTACCCGAGTGCGAGTTCGGCGAGTCGCTTCCATGCGTGGTGGAGTTCGAGTTCGGTGGTGTCGGTGGTGAGCGCGATGCGGGCGAGGACCGCGTATCTGGCGAGTCGATCGATGACGGCGCCGAGGGATTCGGTGTGCATGTGCGCGCCGCCGTGTGCAGGCGGGAGCTGGGTGGCGGCCCAGCAGTCGATGCCGTGGATCAGTTCGGCGCGGCGCGCCCTGCAGAGCGAACCGTTCAACCGTGCGGTGTGCAGGGCTGCGAGCTCATGTGCGGCCGACAGTAGGGGGCGGTGATGACGCGGCCGGTGCTTCTGATGTTTGCTCGAGCGGGCTAGTGCTATCACTGGAGTGTCTCAACCCGCATCACCTGGAGGTAGATCAGATGCGCACCACCACCGACCTCGATGCCGACTGGGAGCTGTTGTGATCATCGCCTTCTCAGTTACGCCGATGGGCGCCGGAGAGAGTGTTGGCGAAGGAGTCGCCGAAGCTGTTCGGGTCATCCGCGCCAGCGGTCTGCCGAACGAAACCAATGCTCTGTTCACGACGATCGAAGGTGAATGGGACGAGGTCATGGCGGTGGTCAAGCAGGCTATCGACGCGGTTATGGCTGTCGCGCCCAGGTGCAGCATCGTCCTCAAAGGCGATATCCGGCCGGGCGTCACTGACGCCATGACCAGCAAAGTGGAATCAGTCGAACGTTACCTGGCCGAACACCAGGCATGACGTCTGCGCCTGTCAGGGCTGGCCGATCCCCGGATGACGAGGCCAACCGGTCTCACTCAGCGGGGACAGGCCACAGCCTCGGCAACTCCACCATGGTGACCGCTGCAACGGTACTCCGTGCTGAGAGCGTGCTCGGCAACGCCGAAGGCTTTGGTCGCGACCATAGCGACAGCCGTTGGCTTGCTTGGTAGTCTCTGCCTTGATAGTTCGGCGTTTTTCTGGGGGGTGTCATGACTGAGCTGGGGAACTCGTCTTCGGATCTCGAGGTCGTTCCTGAGTATGTGGTCGATGCGGGTCGGTTTGTGCAGTTGACTGCTGATGAGTTGGTCAACGGGCTGCGGTCGCTGGACACCGATGTGGAGGGGTTGCTCGGATCCTGGAAAGGTATGTCGGCGACCGCCTACCGGGCTGGGTGGGAAGAGACCAAGCAGGGTGCGATCGATGTGCTGGAAGCGTTGGCGACGATCGCTGGGCTGCTGGGGGTGAACAGCCGGACCTTCACCGAGCAAGACGACACCAATTCCCAAGGGTTCGGCTCGCTGAACATCAAGATATAGAGAAGAGGGGGAACCGGTGAGCGAGGATTCTTTCCAGGTCGACTTGAATGAGCTGGACAACATCACCGCCCGCGCAGCAGGGTTCATCGGTTTTCTGGCAGACAGTCTGACCGCTCTCGAGCAGCGGATCGCCACACTGCAGCAGACCTGGACCGGGGAAGCCGCTATCGCGCAAGCCGATGCGTTCCGCCAATGGGCGACCGGTGCAACGGATGTCAGCGAGGGGATCGAGGCGATGCGCCAAGCAGCGCTGGCCGCTCATGGTCGCTACACCTCGGCGGCCGAAGCCAACCTGAAGATGTTGGGCCGGAAGTAATCCCGGTAGATGACGGTCATCAACGTCGCTCCGAGCGTGTATTACGAGGCAGCGACGATCTGTCATCGCGCTGCGACTGAGTTCTTCACCGCCTACGCCGCGCAGCTACGAGCGATGAACGCCACGGCGCAGATGGCGGGCAGCGTCGGCGCGGGTAAACAGTGGGCCGGCTCTTATGATCAGCAGGTCCGCGACACCAACAACCTGGTCTCCGCTCTGGTCATGGCGCTGGACAACTACACCGGGATCCTGATCCAAGCCGGTCACAACTACGCGCTCGCCGATCACGAACCCGCCACCGGTACCCCGGCCCCGGAGAAACCGCCCACCCCACCACTGGCGTTCTCCAGTTGCCCGATCCCACCCCCGTCCGCCGGTGGACCAGGAAGCGGTCTGGTCGACGACGGCCTGGAACTCGCCCAAAAGATCGGCCTGGACTTACCCGTGCCCGACGGTGACACCGACAAACTCACCACCGCCGCCAACACGTGGAACACCGCAGCCACCGCGCCCGCTACCACCAATCTGCCCCGCGAACTGGAACGCGCCGCAGCCTTGTTCCAGACGGTCACCGCCCCCGAAGCGTCGTTCATCGACGAAGACCTCCGCGAACTCAAATCAGCCGCCGAAGACCTGATCACCACCTTCGCCGATCTCGCCACCGCCTGCCGCGACCAAAAAACCGCCCTCGACGACCTGCGCACCCAACTCGAAGACATCCTGCAGCAACTCGCCACCGAGATCGCGAAAGAAATCGCCATCACCCTGGCCCTGACCATCGCCGCCTCCGTGGTCAGCTTCGGTATCGGCGGCACCGCCGTCGCCGCCATCCGAGCCGGCAAAGCCGCCGACAAAGTCGCAGACTTCGTCACCAAAATCCGAGCCATCGTCGCCGCCGCAAAACTCAAAACCGCCGTCACCCTCCAAAAATCCACCACCAACACCCGCCACAAACTCCAACGCATCATCGACCTCGTCAAAAAACACGGCGATGATGTCAAAAAGGGGCCGAAAAAGTCGCTACGTGAGAAGCTGGATGAGGCACAGGTGACCACGGATAGAAGAATCACTATCGACAAAGGGCCACCAAACGGATATATCGTCAAGCGCGATGCAAATGGCAATATTACAAATTACGTTCAGTTTGATGAAAACGGACGAGGGATCAAGCGGGTTGATCTGACTGGTAGACCCCACGGCGGGGTTCCCACCCCGCATGTGGTGGAGATGGATCATAACGTTGCACCCGATGGGCGAGTATTCGTAAGGGAGCAACGAGGAGCTCGTCCAGCGACGCCTGAAGAAGTACCGTGAGTTATCAGTGAGGAGTGTGAGGAACCGTGGATTCGAGGTCAGCCTTTGAGAAGTCTTGTTCCATGGAGTGGGATGTTCGGCGTGACGCTACCTGGCTACTCGGTAACCTGCTCCCCGACACCGAAGCACTGCACCGTCTGACCGCACTGCTCGAAGACGAAGACACTGCAGTCGAGCAAGAAGCAGCGGAGGTGCTTGTGCGGCGCGGCGATTCGTACGGGCTGCTGGCTGTTTTGGCCAACCTCGGAGCTCGTGTGGAAGATCCCGATGCCGACTACATCGCATATCGACTGAGGGAACTGCAGTTGTTCGAACAAATTCCGGTTCTACAGTTGGCCCGACAGTACGCCGACAAGTACCCGTCCGGCCCGATTCATGAAGGTATCCGGCAACTCGAGGATCTCTTCGGTGCTGAAGTTGCTCCCGATGGCTGAGGCAGTCAATCGTTGGGCTTCGGCTCCATGAGCAACCTAGATACAGAAGGTGAATTGGGGTTGGCTCTTGCGCGGTCGAGGGACCCGCATGCCGGGGTCAGGCTCGAGGCAGTAGTGGAACTCGCCAGGTACATGCATGATAGCCGAACAATGCAAAGACTTATCGATATGCTGGATGACGAGATCGTCAATGTGGAAGTCGATGCGGCAGAGGTGTTGGCTCGGCACGGCGGTAAGGCTGGGCTACTCACGATCCTGGAGAATCTCGGGCGACGCGGAGACGACGGAGACTCCGATTACATAGCTAACAGACTCAACGCCCTCGACGCCAGCGGTGCTGTGCCGGTATTCGACCTCATGCTATCGGTTGACGAGGATGAACTTTCCGAAAATCAAAAACTCGGGATTCGAGACCTACGTGAATTGCGCGGCGAGTGGCCGTAACACAGGCCCGATGTAATGAAGGCTCTAAAACGCTCACGCCAGTTCGCGATGTCGTCATCGGTGATCTTCCGGAACAGCACCGGCGGAACGGTGAATCTGGTACCTACGGAGAAAGGCAGCCCAGCTTTGGATCCCGGAGGGAGCAGGCCAGAGTTGTACAGAGGAGCCCCGAGTGCCCAGTGACCTCAAATCAGCGTTCGACAAGTCTCGCGACCCGGACGTCGGCGAGCGCATTGCAGCAGTGCGCATGCTGGCCGACCACATCACAGAACCTGTGGCTCGCCAGCGGCTCGGTGAGATGCTCGATGATGACAACATCGCCGTCTTCGTCGAAGCAGCAGAGGTACTGGTTACGTGGCGGGGTGAGCAAGGGCTCATAGCGGTACTGAGCGAGCTGGGGCGTCGTGCCGGTGACGCCGACCTCGACTACATCGTGTACAAGCTCCAAGAATTGCAGGGCTCCGGAGAAGCTCCCGTCCTCCGCCGCGCTCGCGCGTTGAACCTCGGTGAACTGCCATCCGAGGTCGCTGCCGGAGTCGAATATCTCGAGGAGGATTTTGGGTATTACGAGCCGCATCAAGAATGGTAGCGTAATGGAACTCCCGATATCCAGCCAAAGCATTTCGGTGAAATCGTCACATCCGATCCTGATCATTCGAACAACGGATGGGTATGAAATCCAATCAGAAGGGGTTATAACGATCACCTCTGAAAGCGGAGCGAGCTGGCAGGGAGATGTCGAAGAAACGGATATAAGGCAGTTTCCGATCTGGGGCTCGGTAAACGGGGTAATAGAATCTGCCTTTGTGAACGAGGAGGGAAATATGAAGACCACCTTCGAGTCCGGCTGCGTGATCGAGTTCCATCCAGATGCCGAGTACGAATCTTGGTCAGTGACCGGGCCAGGCGATTATCGCATGGTATGCATGCCGGGCGGAGAACTTGCTATTTGGTCACCCGGGATACAGTGACGGAAGACTATTCGACTATTGCCTCTTTGGCGGGGGTGTATCTGGAGGACAGTTACGTTCTCGATATTATCGAGAAGCCGGGGATGCTCAGTTTCAGGCTCGAAGCCGTGCTGACGCCAGAGAACAAGGAGTATCGCCTCCCGAGGCCCGGCGAGCAATACTACTACAGGAATGGAGCGTTAATATTCTCTGGTATTACGCGGATCGATTGGATGGAGCGGTCTTTCCGGTCATACACTGATGCGTCCGGCGAGACGGACTATGGCAACATCGACTCTTTGGTCACATACTCGGACGGCTACCAGATAGAAGGGGACTGGGGATCGGTCAGGGTCTGGAGTGACGAATCGCCGACCTTCCGCTTCGTCTGACACCAACGCCTGTGACGTGGCGAACGGCGTGGGCGGCGATACGTCGCCGGTCAGTTCGGGGGAGAAGTCGGCCCTGGCGTATCCGGAGAAGTGTAGGGGTGTACACCGCAGGTGCAGGCGTCGATGGAGGGGCAGGTGCAGGCCATACCCCATTCGAGGATCGATCGAGCCTGGGTGAGGGTGGTGATCTGTGCGTCGATATCGGCCATCTTGGCTGCGGCCAAGGCTCGGCTCGCGGGGCGGCCGGGAGTGTCGTCGGCCAGCAGTAGCTTGATTTCGTCGAGTGAGAACCCTGCGGCTTTGCACAGGCCGATCACCTGGAGCCGGGTCAGCGCAGTCTGGTCGTATCGGCGGCGGCCGCTCACTCGCGCCGCGGGGAGCAGCAGTCCGAGCTCTTCGTAGTAGCGCAGGGTTGTGGCTGGAACTCCGGAGCGGCGCGCGATCGCGCCGATAGACATGTGTGGCGACATCATGTCGATTATCGACGCACGAGCCCTTGACTTCGAGTTGACTCGAAGTCGTTGAATGCCGCTATGACTTCTCGTTCCCTCTCGGCCCCATCCGACGCGCTCGCATCTGCTCGGTATGCGCTGCTGCGCAGTTACCGGCGGGACGGTGCCGCCGTTGACACCCCGATCTGGTTCCGGTTGGACGGCAATACGCTGGTGTTCCGCACCAAACGCGGCCCGAAAACCCGTCGACTGTCCGCAAATCCTCGGGTTGAGCTCCGGCCGTGCGATTACCGCGGCCGCGTCATTCCCGGTAGTGGGGCAGTGTTCGGCCGAGCGACGCTTCTCGACGGCGCGGAGGCGGAAGCCGCCGACCGTGCCCTGCACGCACGGTACGGGTGGCAGTGGAACGTGATACCGCTGATCAAGGTGCCTGGTGTGACCAATGTGCACCGCGACTTGTCCGTGCGTGAAAAATTTCGCCGGGCGAGGTCGACAACGCTGTGGCCGGACAGCGTCATCGTTCGAGTCGAGCTCGCCCCTTCGTGAGCATCGCCGTCTACGGCCGGATCACTGGCTCTGTGCAAATCCTTCCCCACGTGGACCTACCGGCTGGTAACAAAGATCCCTACACTCGACTGTGACCGCTGTCACGTCCAAAGGAGGGCATCATGGTCACTTCCGCGAAAGTCGAAGCCACTGAGGAGCAGGCCCGCCAGTTGGTCGAGGAATCCCGGGAAACCACCTGGACCAAACCTTCCTTTGCCAAGGAGTTGTTCCTCGGCCGCTACCGGGTGGACCTGATTCATCCGTTTCCGCGGCCCAGCGCGGAAGACACCGCCAAGACCGATGCGTACCTGACGCGACTTCGGGCCTACTGCGAGTCCATCGATGGCAGTGTGATCGAGGCGCAGGGCCGTATTCCGGAGGAGTATGTGCGCGGCCTCGCCGAACTCGGTTGCTTCGGGCTGAAGATCCCGGAGGAATACGGCGGACAGGGCCTTTCTCAGGTCGGCTATAACAAGGCGCTGATGCTGGTCGGCTCGATACACCCTAGTTTGGGTGCGCTGTTGTCCGCGCACCAGTCGATCGGTGTGCCCGAACCGCTGAAGTTGGCGGGCACCCAGGAGCAGAAGCAAAGGTTCCTGCCGCGCTGCGCGAAGGGCGCGATAACCGCCTTCCTGCTCACCGAACCCGACGTCGGTTCCGATCCGGCCCGCATCGCCAGCACCGCGACCCCCACGGCCGACGGAGAAGCCTACGAACTCAACGGTGTCAAGCTGTGGACCACCAATGGCGTGGTCGCGGAACTGCTGATTGTGATGGCGCGGGTGCCGAAAAGCGAGGGGCACCGTGGCGGTGTCTCCGCCTTCGTCGTGGAAGCCGACAGTCCGGGCATCACAGTGGAGCGGCGCAATGCGTTCATGGGCCTGCGCGGTATCGAGAACGGCGTTACTCGCATGTACAACGTCCGGGTCCCCAAAGAGAATCTGATCGGCCGTGAAGGCGACGGGCTGAAGATCGCCCTCACCACGCTCAACGCAGGCCGGCTCGCGATTCCGGCGATGTGCACCGCGGCATCCAAGTGGTCGCTGAAGATCGCCCGCGAATGGTGCGCCGCCCGCGTGCAGTGGGGGCGGCCGATCGGCGAGCATGCCGCGGTGGGCGCCAAAGTGTCCTATATCGCCGCGACGACCTATGCCTTGGAAGCGGTACTCGACCTTTCGGCAACCATGTACGACGAGAACCGCAACGACATCCGCATCGAAGCGGCACTGGCCAAGCTGTGGGCCTCGGAGATGAGCTGCCGGATCGCTGACGAACTCGTGCAAATTCGGGGCGGCCGCGGATACGAGACGGCGGCGTCGTTGCAGGCGCGGGGAGAACGTGCGGTCGGCGCCGAACAGCTGGTGCGCGATCTGCGGATCAACCGGATCTTCGAAGGCTCCAGTGAAATCATGCGCCTGCTGATCGCCCGGGAGATGGCCGACGCGCATATGGCTGCTGCCGGGGCGCTCGTCGACCGGCACGCGGAGTTCAAGGAGAAGGCAAAGGCAGCAGTGGGTGCAGGCGGCTTCTACGCCAAATGGTTCCCGCAGCTGGCCGTAGGCCCAGGCACGGTACCGGCCATGTTCAGTGATTTCGGGCCGCTGGCACCGCATATGCGTTTCGTCGAGCGGATGGCGCGCAAGCAGGCCCGCGCGCTGATGTACGGCATGGCGCGCTGGCAGGCGAAGCTCGAGTACCGGCAGATGTTCCTGGGTCGCCTTGTCGATCTCGGCGCGGAACTGTTCGCGATGTCGGCGGCCTGTGTACGAGCGCAAGCCGAGCGCGTCGACGGCACGACGGAAGGGGCAGCCGCCACGGAACTGGCCGACGTGTTCTGCCGGCAGGCGCGACTCCGCGTGCGGCAGTTGTTCGACTCGCTGTGGGACAACACCGACGACGAGGATGTGCACCTGACCCGCAATGTGCTCGACGGCCGCTACCGCTGGCTGGAGGAGGGCGTGATCGACCAGAGCGAGGGCACCGGTCCGTGGATTGCCGACTGGCAGGCGGGTCCGTCCACTGAGGAGAACCTGTTGCGGCCATGGTTGCGGGTGGGGGCGGTTCAGTGATGCGCCTCGAACCACTTCTGGTGATCGCGATCCGCCCAGCCCCTTGACCTGCTAACGGTAGCCTAGACTGGCTGCTAACGGTAGCGTAGTTGTCGTGCTAACGGTAGTTTAGCCCTGTGGATCAGTACAGACGGCGGGTAGTCGACTCCGAACTCGACGACTTGTTGCCCGGCCTGGCAGCCGTGGCTGTCGAAGGTGCCAAAGGGGTGGGGAAAACCGCAACGGCACAGCGGCGCTGCGAGGTGATGTATGCGCTGGACAATGAGCAGCAGCGTGAACTGCTTGCTGCCGACCCGGGGCGGCTCGATCGCGATTCGGGCACGATTTTGATCGACGAATGGCAACGCCAGCCATCGGTGTGGGACGACGTTCGACGCAGTGTCGACCGAGACCCGCGGGCAGCGCGATTCATCCTTACCGGCAGCGCGGCTCCCACCGAGGCGCCGATGCACTCCGGCGCCGGACGGATCGTGCAAATACGGATGCGTCCGATGAGCCTGGCCGAACGAGGCATCTGCGAGCCGACCGTCAGTCTGCGGGACCTGCTGTCCGGTCGGCGTGCGGCGCTCGCGGGCGACTCTCCGATGGACCTCCCGGCATATGTCGAGGAGATCACCGGCTCGGGTTTCCCCGGGATTCGTCCATTGCCCGATCGGGCTCGCCGAGCTCAGCTCGACGGCTATATTGCCAGAATTGTCGAACGAGACTTCCCGGAACAGGGGCATGTTGTTCGGCGGCCTGCCACTCTGCGGGCGTGGCTCGCCGCATACGCTGCCGCGACCGCGACCACCACCTCCTACAATGCAATTCTGGATGCGGCGACGGCCGGGGAGACCGACAAGCCGGCGAAAACAACGACAATCGCTTACCGCGATGTTCTTTCCCAGCTGTGGCTGTTGGACCCGGTGCCGGGCTGGCTTCCGGTCGGCAACACCATTGCACGACTGGCCCAAGCTCCCAAACATTTTCTTGCAGATCCGGCGCTATCGGCCCGCTTGCTCGATATGACAGCGGAGACGCTGCTGGCCCGTTCCGGCCAGAATATGCGAACCCCTTACGGCGTAAATGTTCTCGGCCAGTTGTTCGAATCATTGGCCGCACTCGACTTGCGGGTCTACGCACAGGACAACGAAGCCAGGGTGCAGCATCTTCGTACCCGGAACGGTGACCACGAGGTCGACTTCATCATTACCGGGCAGGGCGGGCGGATCGTCGCCGTCGAGACCAAGCTTGCGCCAACAGTGGACGAGCAAGATATCGTTCACCTGCGATGGCTGAAGGCCAAGGTCGGGGAATTACTTGCCGACGCTGTGGTGATCACCACCGGGAGCTATGCGTACCGCAGGCCTGATGGAATTGCTGTGGTCCCCTTGGCCCTGCTCGGCCCATAGGGGAGGAACTGCTTACAACCCAACGCTCCATCCAGCGTGCGAACCAGTAAGCCGGCCTTGCCGGGAACTCCTACGACCCTAGCTACCTTCGCAGGCGATCCCGTTGCCGTCGCGGTCGAGGTCGTATTCGTCGGGGCCGATGACGCGGACGCGTCCGGTGTAGGCGGGGCCGTTGCCGCTGCCGCCTTCGCAGTCCACATCGCTGGTGATGGGGACGCAGGGATCGTAGGAGGAGTGGCAGCCGGAGGGCTGAGCGGCGGCGGTGGCTGTGGGGAGGGCCAGTGCGACGGCCGCGGTGGCCAGGACGGCTGTGCCGAGCGTGGCTGCGAGCTTCATCTTGCTCCTATCAGGTGAGCGATAACGAAATGCAGTCTGCCAGGCGGGATCTCCAGAATGAAATTTTTACCTAAAAACAGTCCGCTAAAATCTTATGGTCCCTATTGATGACTGGCTGACTGGCGAAACCGGCAGTCAGCAGGGCGCTGCCCCCGCGTGACCACTGGGCGCAAATGCCGAAGAAGAATGCGAAATAGCGGACGAAAAGCGCCGTAATCGGCGGTGGCGGAAGGACGTTCATCTCATGGGGACGAACAGTCCAGAGCGGCGCGATCACCGCTGAGTCCTGATCAGGAGAACAGGCGCTTGTCGAGTAGCCTGTTCAGCGAGTGCAAACGGCACGGGTGATGCCGGGACCGGGTACGAGGCTTGGTGCAGCGTGATAGGGAAGTGCCATATCACGCTGCACCGAAGGTTGCTGATGTGCGGAAAGAAGATTCGGTCAGCTGCCGAAACGAGCCAGCACCGCACTGGCTTCCTGCGACGCGGTGCCTTCCTCGGCCAGATGCGCCATCTCGGGCGCGAGCTCGCGGCCGTGATGCTTCATGGCTTGGGCGTATAACCGGCCGGCGCGGTAGGACGAGCGCACCAGCGGACCGGCCATCACACCCGCGAAACCGATCTCCTCGGCGACACGTGAATGCTCAACGAACTCTTCGGGTTTCACCCAGCGATCCACCGGATGATGCCGGGGCGAGGGCCGCAGGTACTGGGTGATGGTGAGGATGTCGCACCCGGCTTCGTGCAGGTCACGCATGGCCTGAGTGACTTCATCATGGGTTTCACCCATGCCGAGGATCAGGTTCGATTTGGTGACCAGGCCATCGTTGCGGGCGGCGGTGATGACTTCCAGCGAACGTTCGTAGCGGAACGCGGGGCGGATGCGTTTGAAGACCCGGGGCACGGTCTCCAGGTTGTGGGCCAAGACCTCGGGACGGGTGGCGAACACCTCGGCGAGCCGGTCCGGTTTCGCGTGGAAGTCCGGGATCAGCAGTTCGACGCCGGTGTGCGGGGTGAGTTTCTTGATAGCGCGGACGGTTTCGGCGTACAGCCAGGCGCCGCCGTCGTCCAGATCGTCACGGGCGACACCGGTGATGGTGGAGTAACGCAACCCCATCGCCTGCACGCTTTCGGCGACGCGGCGCGGTTCGTCACGGTCCAGTGGCGCGGGTTTGCCGGTGTCGATCTGGCAGAAATCGCAGCGGCGGGTGCATTGCTCACCGCCGACGAGGAAGGTGGCTTCGCGGTCTTCCCAGCATTCGAAGATATTGGGGCAGCCCGCTTCCTCGCAGACAGTGTGCAGACCCTCGCGTTTCACCAAACCCTTCAGCTCGGAATATTCCGGGCCCATGGTGGCGCGGGTGCGGATCCAGCTCGGTTTGCGCTCGATGGGGGTTTCGGCGTTACGGGCTTCGATGCGCAGCAGCTTGCGGCCTGCGGGAGCTTGCGCTGAGGTCACGAGATCGAACCTGCTTTCGTATCGTCCGCCGGTTCGGCACGGGGGATATCGTGCTCCGACACCGGCAGCTCACCATTGAGGGCGGCGATGATGGCTTCGGCGGTCAGTGGGCGCACCTCGTCGACGGTCACTTCACGACCCAGTTCACGACTGAGCGTGGTAGTGCCGACGTCGCGGATACCGCACGGGATGATGGCGTCGAAACCGTCGGAAACGGAATTGCAGTTCAGGGAGATACCGTGCAGAGCGACACCGCGCTGCACCCGGATACCGATCGCGGCGATCTTGCGTTCGGGCAGCACATCGGTGGCAGGCAGCCACACACCGGAACGGCCCGCGACACGTCCGCACCCGACCCCGAGGTCGGTGCACACCGTGATCAGCGCCTCCTCCAGGCGGCGCACATAATCGACCACGTCGACCGGTTCGGCCAGTCGGATGATCGGATAACCGACGAGCTGCCCCGGCCCGTGCCAGGTGATCTTGCCGCCGCGGTCGACCTGCACGACGGGACTGCCGTCGACCGGTAGGTCCTCGGGCTCGGTCCGGCGGCCCGCGGTGAAAACGGAGGGGTGTTCCAGCAGCAGCAGATGGTCGGCGCCTGTGCCTTCGGCGCGTTGTCCGGCGATATCGCGCTGGATGTCCCAGGCCTGTTCGTAGTCGATGAGTCCCAGCTCGCGCACGACGACGGGTGTGCTGTCGTAGCGTGCCGACCGGGTGGCGGTGCGCGTGTTGTTCACGATCACGACGTTACGCCCATGTCGAGGGTGAGCTGCATCAGCGTCAAATCCATCCAGCGGTCGAATTTACGGCCCACCTGCGGCAGCACACCGACGGTGCGGAAGCCGAAACGTTCGTGCAGCGCGACCGAACCGGTATTGCGGGATTCGATGGCGGCGATCACGGCGTGGATGTTTCCCGCGGCCCGCGCTCGGGCGAGCAGCTCGGTGAGCAGCGCGGTGGCCACACCGCGCCGGTGGAAACGTTCGGCGACATACACCGAGTTCTCCACGGTGTGCCGGTAGCCGGATTTCGGTCGCCACGGGCCGTAACTGGCGTAACCGGCCAGTTCGCCGTCGATTTCGGCGGCCAGCACCGGTCGCCCCGCGGTTGTGCGGTTGTGGAACCAGGCCAGACGTTCGCCGAGGTCGGCCGGTTCGGTGTCCCAGATGGAGGTGGTTTCGGCGATGGCTTGGTTGTGGATTTCGAGAATTGCGGGCACATCGTCGAGCCGGGCGTCCCGGACGACGGTGGCGTCGATACTGGTCATCTGCTCGTATTCGTGATCGCGGTGAGGGCGGCGCCGACAGTGGGATGCCGGAACTGGTAGCCCGTTTCTTCCAACACCGATGGAATCGCGCGGGGGCCGCTGAGAATTCCCTCCTGCGCGAATTCGCCGATCACGGCACGTAACGCGAACGCGGGCACCACCAGCGGAGTGGGACGGTGCAGCGCCCGGCCCAGCGCCCGATTGAACTCCGCGTTGGTGACCGGGGCCGGGCCGACCACATTGACCGGCCCGGCCACCGACTCCCGGGTGAGCGCGAACATGATCGCGCCGACCTCGTCGTCCAGCGAAATCCATGGCACGTACTGGCGGCCGCTGCCCAGCCGCGCGCCCACACCGAGCAGATACAGCGGACGCAGCATCGCCAGCATCCCGCCGCTGCGGGCCAGCACCACCGCACTGCGCAACAGCACGACGCGGGCGCCCGCCGCGGCGGCAGGAGCGGTCGCGGCCTCCCAGTCTCGGCACAGCCGCGCCAGGAAACCGGTGCCGGGCGGGGTGGTTTCGTCCACCACCCGGTCGCCGGTGCCGCCCCCGTAGACGTGGACGCCGCTGGCGTTCAACAGCACCGGAACGTCCGCGGCGGCGACTGCTGCGGCCAGCACATCGGTCGGGGTGATCCGGCTGTCGCGCAGCTCCTGTTTGTAGCTGCCGGTCCAGCGTCTGCTGCCGATACCGGCGCCGCACAGGTTCACCACGGCGTCGGTATCGCGCAGCACCCGCTCGTCCAGGTCGCCGCGTGCGGGATTCCAGACGTGCTCGTCGGGTCCGGCGGCCGGGCGGCGGACCAGCCGGGCAACGCGGTGCCCGTCGCGGCGCAATGCCGCGACGAGCGCCGTCCCGATCAGACCGGACGATCCGGCGATCACGACCTTCATGCCCGCGGCCTCGTGTTACAGCCCGAGATCGGCCTCGAACGCCGCCTCTTCGAGGCGGTGCCGGATGGTGGTGAGGAACCGGCCCGCGTCGGCGCCGTCGACCAGGCGGTGATCGTAGGTGAGCGGCAGGAAGCACATCGACCGCACGCCGATGGATTCGCTGCCGGTCGCCTCGTCGGTTACCACCACCGGACGCTTGACGATCGCGCCGGTGCCCAGCATGCCCGCCTGCGGCGGAACCAGGATCGGCGTATCGAACAGTGCGCCCTGGCTGCCGATATTGGTGATGGTGAAGGTGCCGCCTGCCAATTCGTCGGGCTTGAGGCCGCCGGTGCGGGCCCGGTTGGCGATATCGGCGATGGCGCGCGCCAGCCCGGCCAGCGACAGATCGCTGGCGTTGTGGATCACCGGGGAGAGCAGACCCTGGTCGGTGTCGACGGCGATGCCGAGGTGCACCGAGGCGTGGTAGGTGATCTCCTTGGTGTTCTCGTCGTAGCTGGCGTTGACGTTGGGATGGGTGCCAAGCGCCTCGACCACGGCCTTGGCGAAGAACGGCAGGAACGTCAGGTTGACGCCCTCACGTTCCTTGAACGCCGCCTTGGCCTGCGCGCGCAGCGACGCGATCTTGGTGACGTCGACCTCGTGGACCTGGGTGAGCTGCGCGGTGGTCTGCAGCGATTCCCGAGTCTTGGCCGCAGTGATCTGGCGGATCCGGTTGGCTTTCTGCGTGGTTCCGCGCAGATGCGCCAGCTGCGGGCTAGGCGCAGCCGGAGCCGGGGCCGACGGCGCGGCAGGAGCCGCAGCGGCCGGAGCCGGGGCGGCGGGTGCCTTCTTGGCCTCGGCGGCGGCGAGCACGTCCTGCTTGCGGATACGGCCACCGACACCGGAGCCGGTGACGGTGCTCAGGTCGACGCCGTTCTCCTCGGCCAGCTTGCGTACCAGCGGAGTGACGTACGGGGTGGCGCCGTTACCGCCGGACGGGGCCTGGGCGGGCGCCGCGGGCTTCGGGGCTGCGGGCTGCGGCGCCGGGGCAGGTGCGGGAGC
>NZ_MUKP01000052.1 GCF_002081715.1 Nocardia donostiensis
GCGGGATGGGCGGTGTAAGCCGTTTTCGGATGGTGCGGATGGGATCGGGTTGGCTGAGGGGGTGGGGGTGTTGGTGGTCGAGCCGTTGTCTCGGGCGCGGGAATTGGGGCATGAGGTGTTGGCGGTGGTGCGGGGGACCGCGGTGAATCAGGACGGGGCGTCGAATGGGCTCACCGCGCCGAATGGTCCGTCGCAGCAGCGGGTGATCGGTCGGGCGTTGGCGAGTGCTGGTGTGGGGGCGGGGGATGTGGATGTGGTGGAGGCGCATGGGACCGGGACGGTGTTGGGTGATCCGATCGAGGCGCAGGCGTTGATCGCCACCTATGGGCAGGATCGTTCTGCTGAGAATCCACTGTGGTTGGGGTCGATCAAATCCAATATCGGTCATACTCAGGCTGCGGCCGGGGTGGCTGGGGTGATCAAGATGGTGCAAGCCATGCGGCATGAGGTACTGCCACGCACCCTGCACGTGGATGCACCGACTCCACACGTGGACTGGTCGGCAGGCACAGTACGACTGCTCACCGAGCAACAACCATGGCCGCGCACCGCGGAACGCCCTCGACGAGCCGGTGTGTCGTCGTTCGGGATCAGCGGCACCAATGCTCACGTCATCCTCGAAGAAGCACCCGCCCCTGACCAGCCCGCGCAGCCGCCGGTACCGGACACCCCGGCGGGCGCCACCGCGTGGGTGATATCGGCACGCACCCGCACCAGCCTGTTCGCCCAGCTCACCCGGCTCACCGATTTCGTAGCCGGACACCCCGACCTGACCGCGAACGAGGTGGGTCGGGCCTTGGCCCGCCGCGCTCGGTTCGAACACCGCGCCGTCGTCATCGGTACCGATCGGGACCAGCTGCTGACACGATCGACCGCCTACCGCGACAGCGCCGGTCTCGGCGAGGAGATCGCGCTACCCGGCGTGGTGGAAGGCACCGCCCGCGGCACCGGGCGCATCGCGTTCGTATTCTCCGGCCAAGGGGCGCAATGGATCGGGATGGGACGCGAACTACTGGACAGTGCCCCGATATTCGACCAAGCCATCGAGGAATGCGCCGAAGTTCTCACACCGCTGGTGGATTGGTCGCTCCGCGACGTACTGCGCGCTGCCGACGACACCCACCCGGACCCTGCCGGATCGGCAGCTGCCGCGCTACTGCAGCGGGTGGACGTCGTACAGCCCGCACTGTTCGCGGTCATGATCGGGCTTGCCCGCTGGTGGCGCTCGCTCGGAGTCGAGCCGGACGCCGTGGCCGGACATTCCCAAGGCGAGATCGCCGCCGCTCATGTGGCGGGAGCGTTGACACTGGCCGACGCCGCCCGAATCGTCGTCGACCGCAGCCGGGTGATCGCCGACGAACTGGCAGGCACGGGCGCGATGGCCTCGGTGACGCTGCCCCCGAAGCAGGTGACGGCACGGCTGGGCGCTTTCGGCGACGAGTTGAGCATTGCCGCGGTCAACGGACCCGCATCGGTCGTGGTTTCCGGCACCACCACAGCCGTGCAGACCTTCCTGAGCGAATGCGCCGCTGCAGACGTCCGCGCCACCCGCGTACCCGTCGACTACGCCTCACACTCCGCTCAGGTCGATCGGCTGCGCGACCCGCTGCTGACAGCATTGCGCGGGATCACCCCGCGCCGCACCGAAATCGCCTTCTACTCGACCGTCACCGGCACCGCCGTCGACACCGAGACACTCGACGCCGACTACTGGTACCGCAACCTGCGCAGCCCCGTCCGGTTCGCCGACACCATCCGCGCACTGCACGAGACCGGGCACACCGTCTTCGTCGAAACGAGCCCGCACCCGGTGCTCACCCCCGGGATCGAGGCACTCCTCGAACCGGCCGATACACCAGCTCCCGCACGGACGCTCGAACCCCCGGCGGTCGTGGTGGGGTCCCTGCGGCGCGGTGACGGCGGTCTCGGGCGTCTCCTGGAATCGGCGGCCCGGCTCGACACGGCCGGTGTCGAAGTGGGCTGGTCCACGCTGTACGACGCGCACACCCGCCGGGTCCGGCTGCCCACCTACCCCTTCCAGCACGAGCACTACTGGCTGACACCGGCACCCGGCTCCAGCGGCTCCACCGCGCCCGCCCCGACCGCCGCTGCGCCGTTCAGCGTCCAGTCGTTCGGCGACGTGGCCGAACCCGGCGAACCGACGCTGGCGCGCAGACTGGCCGGGCAGGACGAGGCAGAACAGCTCACCACCGTGCTGACCGCGGTGCGCAGACAACTCGCCGTCGTCCTCGGCCACCCGACGCCCACCGCCGTCGACCCCGACCGCACCTTCCAAGACCTGGGGTTCGACTCCGTCAGCGCTGTGGAGGCACGAAACCGGTTGCACACCATCACCGGCCTCACCTTGCCCAGCACACTCGTGTTCGACCACCCCACGCCGCGAGCGGTGGCGGTCGAGATCCACCGGCTACTCACCGGCAGCAAACACGCGGAGGACGCACCCGCAATCCCCGTCTCCACCGCGGAGCCGATCGCGATCGTCGGCATCGGCTGCCGTTTCCCGGGCGGCGCGGCCCCTGACGCGCTGTGGCGGATGCTGCTCGACGGCCGCGACGCCATCGGACCGTTCCCCACCGACCGCGGCTGGGACCTCGACACCGCCACGGACGCATCCTTCGTTCGTGCGGGCGGTTTCCTCGACGACGCCGCCGATTTCGATGCCGGATTCTTCGGCATCAGCCCCCGCGAAGCGCTGGCCATGGACCCACAGCAGCGGCTGCTGCTGGAAACCGTCTGGGAAGCACTCGAACACGCGGGAATCGACCCGCTGACGCTGCGGGGCAGCGATACCGGTGTGTTCGTCGGCGTGACCAGTCAGGCCTACGGCGCAGCCACCAGTACCGATACCGATATCGCCGGTTACCGGCTCACCGGCATGCTGCCGAGCGTGGTCTCCGGGCGGGTCGCCTATGTGCTCGGCCTCGAAGGGCCCGCGGTGTCGGTGGACACGGCGTGCTCGTCGTCGTTGGTGGCGCTGCACCAGGCGGTACGGTCGCTGCGGACGGGGGAGTGTCGCGCGGCGCTGGTCGGCGGGGTCGCCGTCACCGCAACCCCGGCCGCGTTCGCAGAGTTCTCCCGGCAGGGCGGGCTCGCGCCCGACGGCCGCTGCAAAGCCTTCGCCGACTCCGCCGACGGTACCGGTTTCGCCGAGGGGGTGGGTGTGCTGGTGGTCGAGCCGCTCACGCGGGCGCGAGAACTCGACCATGAGGTGCTGGCAGTAGTGCGGGGGTCTGCGGTGAATCAGGACGGGGCATCGAACGGGTTGAGCGCGCCGAACGGTCCTTCACAGCAGCGGGTGATCCGCCGCGCCCTCGCAGACGCCGGACTGGAGCCGGACACCATCGACGCGGTCGAAGCCCACGGCACCGGCACCGTGCTCGGCGACCCCATCGAGGCCGGCGCCCTACTGGCCACCTACGGGCAGGACCGGGCCGCGGACCGGCCGCTGTGGCTGGGATCGATCAAATCCAACATCGGGCACGCGCAGGCGGCGGCCGGAGTGGCCGGTGTCATCAAAATGGTGCTGGCGCTGCGGCACGAAACCCTGCCCCGCACCCTGCACGTGGACCAGCCCACCCGGCAGGTGGACTGGGGCGGGGGCGCGGTGCGGTTGCTCACCGAGCAACGACCGTGGTCGGCGAACGGCCGCCCGCGCCGGGCCGGGGTGTCCTCCTTCGGGATCAGCGGGACCAACGCCCACGTCATTCTCGAGGAGGCACCGGCGACGGCCACCGGCCTGACCGAACCGGCGAGCCCACCGATAAGTGTGCTGTCGAGCCCGTTGGGAGGCGAGCTGTCGAACCCATCGATCGGTGGGTCGATAGATCAAACGGCCAGCGAAGCGGCAGACCAACCGGCCGGTGAATCAGTGAAAGTGCCGCTGGCATGGATCGTCTCAGCACGCAGCCGGGACGCGCTCGCTGCTCAAGCCGGCAGGTTGGAGGAGTTCGTACGGGATCGGCCGGAGACCGACCCCGCGGACATTGGTTGGTCGTTGCTGACCGGACGGGCTCGTTTCGACCACCGTGCGGTGGTACTCGGCCGAACCCGTACAGAACTGCTGAGCGGCTTGCACGGACTGGCAACCGGGACGCCGACAGCGGGTGTGCTGGCGGGCGCGGTCGCAGCACGCTCGAAGACGGTGTTCGTGTTCCCCGGTCAAGGCGGCGAATGGGCCGGGATGGGCCGGGAACTGCTCGCCGCATCGCCGGTGTTCGCTGCGACGATCGCCGAATGCGAGGCGGGGCTGGCGCCGTGGGTGGACTGGTCGCTGCGCGAGGTCCTGGCGGCACCGCCGGAGCAGGCCGGTCCGCTGCTGGCGCGCATCGAAGTGGTGCAGCCCGTGCTGTGCGCGGTGATGGTGGGCGTGGCGCGGGTATGGGAGACGTTGGGGGTACGCCCGGACGCCGTGGTGGGACATTCCCAAGGCGAAATCGCCGCAGCGTGCGTGGCCGGAGTGCTGACACCGGCCGAGGCGATGCGCCTGGTCGCGATCCGATCCCGGCTCTTCGCCGACGAGCTGGCCGACTCGGGGGCGATCGCGGCCGTCGCCTTGCCTGCCGCCGAGATCGAGCAGTACCTCACCAGGTTTCCCGCACTGTCGCTGGCAGCGGTGAACGGGCCCGCGGCGGTGTCGGTGTCCGGGCCCGCCGACGAACTCGCTCGTCTGGTGACGGCACTGACTTCCGCCGGGGTGCGCGCACGCGTGGTCGTCACCACGGTCGCCTCGCATGCGCCCGTAGTGGATCGAGTGCGGGAACAGCTCATTCAGCGGTTGTCCTCGATAGCGCCGCGGAACGGCGATATCCCGGTGTACTCGACTGTCACCGGCGGTGTGCTCGCGGGAACGGAGATGACCGCGACGTACTGGTTCCGCAATTGCCGCAACCCGGTGCTGTTCGAGCCGGCGGTGCGAGCGCTGCGTGCGGACGGGTTCGATGTGTTCGTGGAAACCGGCCCGCACCCGGTGCTCACACCCCATATCGACAACACCCTCGCGGAAACCGGTACCGCCGACGGCCTCGCGCCGCTGGTGGCCGACAGCCTGCACCGCGATCAGGGAACCCTGGACCGGTTGCTGGAGTCGGCGGCCCGACTGTACGTCGCAGGCGCACCGGTGGACTGGTCGTCGCTCTACACCGGAACCGATGCCCGGCGAGTACCGCTGCCCACGTACGCGTTCCAGCGCCGCCGCTACTGGCTCGACACGGTGCCGATGAGTACAGACATCTCCGCGGCAGGTTTGTCGCCAACCGGTCATCCCCTGCTGACCTCGCTGGTAGCTGACCCGGAGACCGGACGGTTGATTTTGACCGGCCAGCTGTCACTACACCGGCATCCGTGGCTGGCCGACCACGCCTTCGCCGGTGCCGCCCTGTTCCCTGGAACAGGATTCCTCGACCTGGCCCTGTGCGCAGGCGCCCGCGCCGGAACCCCGGCAGTGCGGGAACTGACCCTGCTCACACCCCTGCTGGTGTCCGCCGGGACAGGCCCACGGATCCAGGTGATCGTCGCGGCCGCCGACGAGACCGGCGCCCGGTCGGTGTCCATCTACTCGCAGTCCGGCGACGAACAGGCACTCCATGCCGAAGGTCGGCTCATACCCGACCATGCGAGCGAGCACGGCACCGTTACGGTCGCCTCGCACACCGCAGCGCGCCGACGCGACACAGCGACAGCTGGGTTGGCCATGCCGACAGCCGAACTCGAGATGGAGGTACCCATTCCGAACTCGGCGACCGCCGGGTTGGCCACATCTATGGTTGAGCCGGGTACTGAGTTCGGGGTGGCGGTGGAGCAGGCTGATGCGCAACAGGCATGGCCGCCGGTGGGTGCGGTGCCGGTGCCGGTGGTCGACCTGTACGACCGGATGGCCGAAGCGGGATACGGGTACGGTCCGCGGTTCCAAGGGCTGCGGGCGGTGTGGCGGCGCGGCGAGGACCTGTTCGCCGAGGTCGTGCTGCCGGACTGCGCGGCAGGAGCCGACGGATACCGAGTGCACCCAGCGGCGCTGGATGCGGTGCTGCATGCGATGGCGGCCGCCGTTGCCGATACCGGGTTCGCTGCCGATCCGGTTCTGCCTTTCGCCTGGGAGGAGGTGCGGGTATATCGGGCCGAAGCGACAACGCTGCGCGCCTGGATCACCACCACAGGCCGGGACAGCGCGGTAGCGCTGCACATCCGCGACCAGGCCGGCTGCCCCGTCGCCTCGATCGGGTCGCTGACGCTGCGGCCGGTCCGGGGCGACGCCGTACGGCAAACGTCGGTACAAACGATTCCGCTGCACACTCTCACCTGGCGTACGGCACCGTCTCGGCGGCTCTCGGGCCGTGTCGCGTACACGAACTGGCAGAGCGCCGTCGTCGACACCGAATGCCATGCCGATGTCGTCGTGTTGGACTGCCGCGCCCGTGGCACCGAGCCGGTCGCCGACACCCACAGCCTCACCGCGGAGGTGCTCTCGGCGCTGCAGCGATTCGGTACGGACCCGCGATTCGCGTCGGCGACGCTGTTGATACTCACCCGCGGCGCCGTCTCGGTCTCCGGTGAAGCAGTCACCGACCTGGCAGGTGCGGCGACGTGGGGACTGGTGCGTTCGGCCCAGTCCGAGGACCCCGGCCGCATTGTCGCCGTGGACCTGGACAGCGCTCCCGGGGGCGTCGGTGGTTCCGGGGCTTTCGGCGCTCCTGGTACCCCCGGGGATCTCGGGGTTATCGAGGAGATCGCCGCCGCGGCAGTGGCGGGGCGGGAGCCGCACCTGGCTGTGCGGGGCGGCGTACTGCATGTGGCGCGGGTGACCCGGGTTCCGCACATTTCGGTTTCCGCGTCGGAGGTGCCGGGGCTGTCGTCGGGTACGGTACTGGTCACCGGTGGTACCGGACGGTTGGGTGCGGAAGTGGCCCGCCACCTCGTGCGGTGCCACGGGGCCCGGTCGCTGCTGCTGGTCAGTCGCCGCGGCGGCGCGGCCGCGGGCACCGACCGATTGGTCGATGAGCTGACGAGCCACGGCGCGTCGGTGCGGGTCGCCGCCTGCGATGTCGGCGATCGCGTGGCGCTGGAGGAGTTGCTGGCTACGATTCCCGAGGACCGCCCGCTGAAAGGAGTGATACACGCGGCGATGCTGCTCGATGACGGCGTGGTGTCGGCGTTGACGCCTGCCCGGTTGGAGGCGGTGTTGGCGGCGAAGGCGGATGCGGCGTGGTACCTGCACGAGTTGACTCGAGGTCGGGATCTGGCGTTTTTTGTGATGTTCTCTTCAGCTGCAGGGGTTTTCGGTGCTCCAGGTCAGGGCAATTACGCGGCGGCGAATGCATTCTTGGATGGTCTTGCCACATACCGGCGTGCGCGGGGACTGCCCGCCACGTCTATCGCCTGGGGCTGGTGGGAATCGACCAGTGAGATGACCGCGCACCTCGCCGGGGCCGATGCGGCGCGGATGAGCCGCGCCGGCGTCGTACCGTTGACCGTCGACCAGGGCATGGCGCTGTTCGACGCCGCCATGCGCCAAGACCTGGCCGCGGTACTCGCCGTGCGGCTGCACCGGTCCAAGCTGGCAGCGCTCGCCGAGATGGTGCCCGCGCTGCGGGAGCTGGCGCCCGCCGCCACACAACCGGCGACGGTGGCCGACAATCCGGACCAACTGCGCGCGGAACTGACCGGCCTGGACGAGGCGGGGCAGGAACGGATGCTGCAACAGTTGATCGTTCGGCACGCGGCTGCCGTACTCGGCCATACCGACGCCGCCGACGTCGGTTCCGACTTCACCAGCGCCGGTTTCGATTCGCTGACCGCGATGGAGCTGCGCAACGCCCTGACCGCCGCCACCGGTGTGCAGCTGTCGCCGCTGGCGATCTTCGAACATCCCGGCCCAGCTCCTCTCGCCCGCTATCTGCGTGGACGACTCACGACGAAGACCGAGACCGGTGACACCGAGATCGCCGAATTGTTCCGGCACGCGCTGACCGCCGGGCAGGTGATGCAAGGATGTGAGCTGCTACGCGCCGCGGCCCGGCTGCGCCCGGTGTTCGAGCGCACCGGCGAACGATCGGGCACACCGGCCGGAGTCCGGCTCACCGACGGCGAGCACGGCCCGCATCTGGTGTTCATCTGCGCGCCCCTGTTCACCGGCCGCGCCGACCACTACGCCCGGATCGTGGCCGAGCTCGGGCCGGAGCACCGTATTTCGGCGGTGCCGCTGTCCGGGTTCGGCACCGGCGAGCCGCTCCCATCCGATGCGGATGCCGCGCTCACCTTGCTCACCGAGACGGTGCTGGAGCTGGTAGGAGACGAGCCGTTCGTCCTCATCGGCCATTCCTCCGGCGGCACCTTGGCGGCCGCGGTTGCGAAACGGTTGCCGGGGTCACGGCTCGACAGCCTGATCCTGCTGGACAGCTTCCTGATCGATACCGCGGACCCGGTGTTCGACGCACTCGTAGCGAAGGTTTTCGATATGGCGGCGACAGTCGGTGATTTCACCAGCACCAGCCTCACCGGGATGCTCACCTGGCTGGATCTGGTACCACAGGTCCAGGGCGGCGCGGCGGAAACGGACACATTGTTCGTCCAGTGCTCGACCCCGGTGTTCCAGACGACCGCACCCGGTGCGAACGAGCCCACACCGGTGCTGGCCCAGCCGTGGTCCTCCGCGCAAACCCTCGATGTGGTGGCGACCGACCACTTCTCCCTGTGCGGCGACGACGCCGGAAAGGCTGCCGAGGCCATCGAACGATGGCTGCGGCGAAAGGAGACACAATGAGCCCTGCCCAGCAGACCGGCGGCACTGCCTCACCGACCAGTGACTGGGTGCGCCGATACCATCCCCGTCCCGACCCGGCGGCACGTCTGGTGTGTCTGCCGCACGCCGGCGGCGCCGCCACCTACTTCCATCCGGTGTCGCGCATGATCGGGCCGACCCACGAGGTGCTCGCCATCCAATATCCCGGACGCCAGGAACGCCGCCTGGAGCCCTGTGTGGACAGCGTCACCGAGCTCGCCGACCTCGTTGCCGCTGAGCTGAAACCGTGGCTGAACCGGCCGCTGTACCTGTTCGGGCACAGTATGGGCGCCTCGGTCGCCTTCGAGGTGGCGCGCCGCCTCGAAGCCGACGGTACAGCGCCCGCAGCCCTGTTCGTGTCCGGTCGCCGAGCCCCCTCGCGGGTGCGTGACGAGGGGGTGCACCGGTTGGACGATGCGGGCCTGATCGCGGAGATCCGCCGCCTCGACGGCTCCGACACCCGAGTACTCGACGACGACGACATGCTGCGCGCCGTACTGCCCGCGATCCGCGCCGACTACAAGGCCGCCGAAACCTACCGCTGCCCTGAGGACGTGGTGGTGGGCGCACCGATCCACGCCCATCTCGGCCTCCAAGACCCACGGGTCCCCACCGAGGAAGCCCAAGCTTGGAACCTGCACACCACCGGCGCTTTCGAACTGACGACCTATCCCGGCGGACACTTCTACCTCAACCAGCAGGCGCCCGCACTGGTGCGAGCGATCGAGGCGGTCATGTCGGCCTGAACGACTATTCGGCATACGGTTCGTTGATGTGCCGTCGTGGCGACCGGTATCGATGAATCGATACCGGGGCGAGCGGTAGTGAGTCTATTGAGCTGCGATACTGCGGCGCCGGAAAGGCCGCTACGTGGTCAGGGAACGGTTTCTCCGCCCCAACTGGGGTGTTGCGCAGTTTGTTGTGGATCGGTGAGACGGTGCGGGTTGCTGCCGTCGCTGTTCATCTCCCAAATCTCGACCCCGTTATCCGATGTCGCTGGATCACGGGTGAAACGGGTGAAGAGGATCGTGTCGTCCGAGGTGAACGACGGGTGCCCTGTGTGGTCGTCGGTGAGTGGTCGGACGTGTTCGCCGTCGAGGTCCATCATGTAGATTTCCGACCGGTCCTTCCCGCCCCGGTTGCTGGTGAACACGATCCCGGCTCCGTCCGGGGTGAAGACCGCCTCGGAATTGAAATACCCATCCGTCAGCAGCTGCCGTTGGCCGGTTCCGTCGGAGGCCATCGTCCAGATCGTGTCGGCTCTGGTGAACACGATCGTCGCACCATCCGGCGAGAACGCGGGATGGTGCGACGAGGTCAGGTCGCGGCCGGAAGTGGGGCCGGGGGTGGTGAGTTGCTTCAGCTGGCTGCCGTCGGCATTCATCACGTAGATGACGCCGCCGCGAACGAAAGCGATCCGGGTGCCGTCGGGGGAAAACGTGGGCTGGTAGCCGCCATCAGCGAGTTTCACGATATTGCTGCCATCTGGATCCATTGCCGAGATCGAACGACCACCGACCACGATCTTCGAACCATCGGCGGCAAAACTCGGATCGCCGCCGTCGGCAATCCGGGTGACCCCGGTGCCATCGGGATTCATCACGAAAACCGACTGCCAGTCGTCGGCGAAGGCGATCTTCGCCGGACGAGGCGACTGCTCACCATCCCCACCGCAGCTGACGAGCAGCCCCGACAACGCAACGGTGATGAAGACGGCGACCCAGCTCGTGGGAACCCGGCTACGCATGCTCGACATGTCCAGCATCATCCCTGGACTTACCTCGCAAACCTCACCGACCCCGGGGATTCCGGCTACCGGGCTTACCGATCCCGGCTGTGCGTCACGGGCTTGTGCGGCTACGCATGGAGTGGATGGCCGCGATAATGCCTTTCTTGTCGTAGCTGTTGGTAGGCAGGGTGGCGCCGTGGGCGTGGCGGATGATGCCATCGGGGTCGACGAGGATGGTGCCGGACTGCTGCATCGAGCCGAAGACTTTGCGGGTCAGGCCGACCGACTCGTGCGGGGTGCCGGTCGAGCCGACCAGAACGGGGAACGGGATGCCGTGTTCGGTCTTCCACGCCGAGCCGGCGTCGCGCCCCTCGGGCACCACGATGAGGACACCGATGTTGTCGGTGTCGAACTCGTTTCGGCGCGCGACGAGATCACGAACATGCCGGTTGCAGATCGGGCACGACGTCGACCGCATGAAATACAGCAGTGCGCTGTGCACGCTGCGGTAGTCGGACAGACGCCGAACCTGCCCGTCGGTGTCTTCGAATTCCATTTCCGGCGCGAGGGTTCCGGGTGTGAGCATGGCGGGACTTCCCTTCGATTCAGGAGGACGGTAGTTGTGCTTGCGATGGACGGCCGCAGGGACGCTGCCGTGCCCGGCGGCGGTGGAGGCTACGGGTTGTGGCTGAGGCTGTGCCGGATTGCGGCGCGTGCGCGGTGCAACTGCGATTTCATTGCCGCAGTGCTCAAGCCGAGCGCATCGGCTGTCACACGCCCGGGATAGCCGAGCACATCGCGCATGATCAGAACTCGGCGCTGAAGATCGGGCAGCGCAGCGATCGTCTGTGTGAGCTGGTCGGCGTCGAGCCGGCGTAAGACTTCGTCCTCGGCGGAGGCGACGACGTCGGTAGCGGCGGCGGTCTGCTGCCCGCGGTCGAGCAGGTACCGAGCGCGGCGCAGACATTCGTTGCGAACGATGCGGAACATCCACGATGCGAGGGCTGTTGTGGCGCGCAGAGTCCCGATCTTGCGATACAGGATGATCAAAGCCTCTTGCGCGGCGTCTTCGGCGTCGTCGGGGGAGGCGCACAAGTGTTGCGCGAAGCGCCGCACATGCGGACGGGCCCCGTACACGATCGCGGAGATCGCCTCCCGGTCACCACGCTGGGCCGCTTCCACGAGCTGTTCACCGGCCCACCCACGTTCCATGCCACCCACCTCCCCGACGGTCCGATGCGGTGGCCGGTGATTGCGCTGGGTATAGGGCTGCACAGATGCCGAGTGCGGTCCTTCTCGGTTCGATTGACACAACCATAAGAGTGTCTCCGCCCGAGAAAGGATTCGAACCAAAGAGAAATCCCCTCCCGGGATCGCTGACCTACCGTGCGGTCCCGCATTACGGGATGTTCGCGTCATCGAGTGGGGGCGTCGGCGCCACCGGTATCACGGCCGCTCGAGCAGTTGGCCGCCGCGGTCAGGAGGGCGTCAAGACCGTTCGTCACACGACCTGGGTGCGGGTGCCGGAGAGAATGGGGTGCTCGCCGAATTGGCGGTGGTAGCCGATCAGCTCCTCGGCCTGCGTGCCGAGCAATGACACGGCGACGGTGTCATGGAACAGGTGGGGCTGGTCGTCGACGACCAAGTGGGCGGCGCGGGCTGCGTCACCCGGGGTGCTGCCGCGCAGTTCTGCGGTGTGTTCCCGCATCCGGTGCAGTCGGTGGGGGCGAATTCGGGGACATACCGCCGCACCGGCGCCTCCAGCTCCACTCGCCCCTCGGCGACCAGCCGCATCAACGCGGTAGCGGTGAACGTCTTGCTGACGGACCCGACCACGAACATCGTGTCCCGGTCCACCGGAAGCGGATTGTCCACACTCGTCACCCCGTGGCACGCGAAATCTTCTCGACCGCCGGTCAACACCCCGACGGCGACACCCGGCAGGCCCAGCTTCTCGGCTTCGGCCGCGTCGAAATCCGTCAATTGTTGCGCTATCTCGTTCATGCCACCATGCTCGAACCCTACCCTTGGGGCAAGGTCAAGCCCTCATCCGAAACTCGCCGACCGCACGACCGATCCGATCCGGATTCCGACGCCCTCGGGGTGTCTCATCGATGAACGTTCGCGAGATACTCGCGAACGCAGACCGTTACCGCCCCGGCGGGCAGTTGGTGTTCCCTCCAGTGCCCGCTACTGGGGTCGGCCCTGGAGTGCGTTGGCTCCACTCCGCAAGGTACTGCTGATTCCTGGCGAGCTGGCCGCGGTGACCCGTCTCCCGCATTCCTCTCACCCTGCTGTCCGCATGGCGTAACACGTCCAGCGTTCGATCCGCCCACGAATGCTGGTCGAAGCTCGTTGACTGACGGTCTTGCCTCGGGCCAGGACAACCAAACCGGTGGTTGAACAGCGGTTCCGAAAAAACTTCGCGGACAGCGATGAGTTCTCGGAGGGTGCCCCGTCCTATCTGTTGAACGCGCTACCAACCCGGCGCGACTGACCAGAAGGACCAGAAATGACCACCGCCAACCCCTCCGCCAACTTCTCCGCTGATGTCACCGATCGTCCTGGCAAGATCCGCAACCGCGTCCTGTGGGCCTTGCAGATCCTGCTCGGCCTGTTCTTCATCATCGCCTCCGGCGGGCCGAAGCTGGTGATCCCGAACACCCTGACGGACAACGCCTCCGAGAATCTGGCCATCCCTTTCGGGCTGCTCATCTTCATCGGAGTCGTCGAGGTCGCGGGCGGTATCGGCCTGATGGTGCCACGACTGTCCGCCCTGGCTGCTGCGGGGCTGTCCGTGCTGACCGTGCTCGCCGCCGGGACGCAGGCTTTCATCGCCGACAAGCCCTCGATGGGGATCTTCCCGCTGGTGCTCGCTGCGATCTTCGCCTGGATCGCCTACGAACGCCGCGCCACCATCACCGATCTGCGCAACATGCTCTCGCGATGACAAATCCATAGGCACGACCGGCGATCGGTGGTCCACCCACCGATCGCCGGTCGTGCGTTCTCGGATCGGTCGCTTGTCGGGTTGGCGGCGATCGATCCAGCGGCCATCTGGTGCGGCGCCCCGGTCCGGGCACTGCACCAGATGGCCGCCGTCGCGTCCGGGCGTACAACGACTCACCTACATCGGCATACGTCACAGATCGCGATCGACTAGGAGGTCGGCACCAGTGCGTCCCAGAACCTGCCGGCTATGGCCGGATGGGCCTTGTTCCGGCGCTGTCTCCTGATGAATGGGACGTCGCCGTCACCTACGCGGCATTTTCGGCAAAAATGCCGTGTGCGTGGTACCGGCGGCGATCGACGGTGACTATCCCGAGGAGGAGATATGGCCGCGTCGATCTCGATTGATACTCGCGGTCCCATACAGCCTCCGGCTTCCTGTATCGGGCGCGTCGCAGGCGTCGTCGAGGCCATTCGCGGGCGGGACGCGGCTGTCACCCTCACCGATATCGCCGACCGCACCGGATTGCCCCGATCCACTGTGCACCGGATGCTGGAGCAGATGGTGACGGTGGGCTGGGTGCGTCGACGCGGCCTGCGCTACGTCATCGGCCCCGCCCTCCAGTGAAACGACGCCCACTGCGAGATCTCACGATGGCCGCCCCCCGACGCTGGCTTGATCTGGTGGAACAAACAAGATGTTCCAACCCATCCCAGGCATGCGCATCCGGGCACCGCCCCGGCTCGCAACCCGGCAGTCGCAGTCACTGCAGACCTGCTGCACCGAGTCGTTCGAACAGAGGTGAACGCACCTGATCTCGCCCTATCTGAGAACAGCGCCGGTCTCGTTTTCGCTGAGTGGAAATCGGCCCGATGGTCGGGATGAAGTCGCACGCGGCCTCTGGTGGCCGGACAGACTGACATGCACAGACCGACTCGGCATCCAGTAGGAGTTCAAAGATGACAGCTACTTCAAAACCTGATGAGGTCCGGACCATTGATTCCGGCCAGAATCCGACACGTTTCGCACGTGGGTGGCACTGCCTCGGCGTGGCCAGAGCGTTCCAAGATGGGCAGCCGCATGAAATCAAGGCATTCGGTACGACCCTCGTCGTGTTCATGTCCGAGTCCGATGGAAAGCTCAATGTTCTCGACGCCTACTGCAGGCATATGGGCGGCAACCTCGCCCACGGTACGGTCAAGGGTGACTCGATTGCCTGTCCGTTCCACGACTGGCGATGGGGCGGCAACGGCAGGTGTACCGCAATCCCCTACGCGCGCAGAGTTCCGCCCCTTGCACGTACGCGCGCGTGGGTCACGCTCGAACGCAACGGTTTGCTGTTCGTCTGGAACGATCCCCAAGGCAACCCGCCGCCCGACAACGTCACGATCCCGCACATCAACGGGTACGGGTCGAGCGAGTGGACCGAATGGAGCTGGAACTCCACGCTCATCGAAGGAAGCAATTGCCGTGAGGTGATCGACAATCTGGTGGACATGGCTCACTTCTTCTATGTCCACTACAACATGCCCACATACTTCAAGAACGTCTTCGAAGGGCAAGTCGCTACCCAGTACATGGGGAGCGTTCCTCGCCGCGATGTCACTGC
The DNA here is from genome assembly GCF_002081715.1 of Nocardia donostiensis. GTDB lineage: Bacteria > Actinomycetota > Actinomycetes > Mycobacteriales > Mycobacteriaceae > Nocardia > Nocardia donostiensis. The sequence continues at coordinate 15,083 of NZ_MUKP01000052.1, forward strand.
AGGCACGACATACGACGGTGACACCGAACTCGACTCGTGGGCCTCGTATTACGGCCCCTCGTTCATGATGAACGGCCAGAAGCTGATGGTGGAAGGCCAGGAGATCGAGGGCATGTTGATCAACTGTCATTATCCAGTCACTCCCGACTCGTTCGTCCTGCAATACGGCGCGATCGTGAAGAAGAGGCCGGACGTTCCGGACGATATTGCTCAGCAGACGGCCACGGCATTCGCCGACAGTCTGGAAACCGTCTTCCTGCAGGACGTGCCGATCTGGAGGCACAAGACCCGCATCGATAACCCGCTTCTGTGCGAAGAGGACGGTCCCGTCTACCAGCTACGGCGCTGGTATCAGCAATTCTATGTCGACGTCGAGGACATCACCCCGGACATGACCAACCGCTATGAATTCGAGGTCGATGTCACCCGCGCGGTGCAGGCGTGGGAGGCAGAAGTCGCCGATAACATCGCCCAAGGCCGGACATTGGACATGTCGGGTGCCAACAACGCGTGAGGCACAGCGGCGACTCCAATGCTGTCTCGGGGTGACCAGGGCGTCTTCGGCCACCCCGAGGTCCGCCCCGCGAGACCAGTCAATTGGTGTACCCGATCCCGGGCGACAAGCCGGTTGAGGTTGGAGTGCAGGTGGTGTTGCGGAGTGTCACGACATCCCGCCCCCACCATCGGCGGCGTGAAGGCAGGCCAACGGACCAGTTGAACGCCAAGTTTCATCACTGAACTCGCCAATCCGTTACCAAGAACTGGAACACGTTCTATCTTGCTGATATGGCTTTCAACGTCGCTGATCTTCTCGAGCACGCGGTGGACGCGGTGCCCGATCGCATCGCAATCATTTGTGGAGACCGACAGGTCACCTTCCGGGAGATGGACGAGCGCGCCAACCGGTTAGCGCACCATCTCGCCTCGCGCGGTGTCGGCAAGGGGGACCACGTCGGCATCTATTCGCGCAACTCGATCGAAGCACTCGAGACGATGATCGCGACGTACAAATTGCGCGCCATCTCGGTCAGCGTGAACTATCGTTACACCGCCGAAGAGGTCCGCTATATCGTCGACAATGCCGATCTGGTGGCACTCGTCCACGAGCGGCGATTCGCCGACATCGTCGCCGAGGTACTGCCGCAGACACCGAAGTTGGCCGATGTGGTTGTGGTCGAGGATGGTTCGGACTCCGACTACAGCCGCTACCGGGGTGTGGAGTACAACGCGGCAATCGCCGCACAGTCTCCGGAGCGGGATTTCGAACAGCGCAGCTCCGACGATATCTACATTCTGTATACCGGCGGCACGACAGGCTTCCCCAAAGGCGTGATGTGGCGGCACGAGGACGTGTGGCGCACGCTCGGTGGCGGCATCAACCACGTCACCGGCGAATACGTCAAGGACGAGTGGGAACTATCCGAGCAGGCCAAGCAGTCGCCGGCCGGCCTGGTGATGGCCCCGCTGTCTCCGCTGATCCACGGCGCGGCCCAGTGGGCGGCGTTCATCGGCCTGAATTCCGGCGGCACTATCGTTTTCGTGCCGCAGTTCGATCCCGACGAAGTATGGCGGACAGTCGAAAGACACCGAGTCAACGTACTCACCGTGGTCGGCGATGCGATGGCCAAGCCATTGCTCGACGCATACAAGGCAGGCGACTACGACACCTCGTCGCTGTGGTCGTTCAGCAGCCACGCCGCGCTGTTCTCGCAGTCGCTCAAGCAGGAATATCTCGAGCTTTTCCCTAACCTGTTCATCACCGATGTGATCGGCTCGTCGGAAAGCGGTGGCACCGGTTTGGGTGTGGTAACCAAGGACTCCGACCACTCCCAGGGGCCACGAGTGAAATTCAGTGCCCAGGCCGCGCTGATCGACGACGAGGGCAACATCGTCGAGCCCAAGCCCGGTGCGGTCGGCCGGATGGCCCGCACCGGACATGTGCCGATCGGCTACTACAAGGACCCGGAAAAGACCAAGACAATCTTCGTCGAAGTCGACGGCAAGCGCTACGTCGTACCGGGCGACTACGCTCGCTACGAGGAGGACGGCACCGTCACCCTGCTCGGCCGCGGCTCCGAATGCATCAACACCGGCGGTGAGAAGGTGTTCCCCGAAGAGGTCGAGGGCGCCCTCAAATCGCACCCGGATGTCTTCGATGCCCTGGTCATCGGCATCAAGGACGAGCGCTATGGCCAGGCCGTGGCCGCCGTGGTCCAACCCCGCCCGGGAGCCACTCTGGACCTGGCCCACGTAGACGCGCACGCACGAACCAAAGTTGCCGGCTACAAGGCACCTCGCAGCTACTGGATCGTCGACCGGATGATGCGCCAACCCAGCGGCAAAGCCAACTACCCGGCAGCCAAAAAATACGCCGCCGAGCACGCAGATCTGGCGAAGCCACCCCGCTGACCGAGTTACCGCAGGTAGCTGCGCACTATCTCACTTGGTTCAACCGATCACAGCGGTTCGCCTGCGAGTTCGGCACTCGTGGTGCCTGCGAAATCGATGTGGCGACGAGCGTTGGCCAGGGTGGTCACCACGCAGGTACCGACCGGGCCAGTGCGATCGTAGAGGGTGGCGGAGCCGATGGAGATGCCCGCCGAGGCGATGGTGTTGTCGGCGCGCAGGCCGAGTTCGTCACCGATGGGGAGCCTGGAAAGGGTCACTGTCACATCGGCATTGATATAGCCGGCGCCTTCAGAGCCCCAGTGACACACGAGGTTTGTGGAGTCGCCGAAGATCGCGGCCCGTTGGAACGAGGTGATCGGTTCCCCAGCGACCAGCGGCGGCAAGCTCTGCCAGAGGATTTTGCGTTCAGCGTTCTGGCTCGCCTCGAAGTCTCCGGTCCAGTCACGGTCGCCGGTTTTGAACAACGGTGGTGATCCGTCGGGCGACACGCACACTTCCGCGGGCATCGGCAACTCCTCCTCCGGGCTCCACACCTGCCCCGGCGGCTCTTCCCCGACGGGCAGGAACACCACCGATGCCCGGGCTCGTTCCTGCCCGTCCTGGCGCAGGGACGCGTCGGCGACGGTGATCCGCGGACCCTGGCGCACCACGACGCTGCGGATATCGAACTCGCCGTTGGCCACCGGCTGATACAGATCCACCGTCAGGCGTGCCGGGACGAACCCGTCGGGGCATCGGCCCTCTAGCTCACGAGCGAGCAAACCACACACGCCCGTCCCGCTCAGCTGGGTCGGTGTCCACGGGCTGATCGCCAACCGCTCAGCCACGAGCTGATTGCCTCGCTCAACGAAGAAACTCACCATCGGTATTCGCTTCCCCTCCGGGTCTACTGGCGAAGACAACAGAAGTGGAACACGTTACAGGTTTGGGGGGAGTTCGCGCGGCAAGTTGGCGGCGCAACAGTTGCCTCGAGGACACCGGCCCGCGCAATATGCGAGAGCCGATCGGTGCTCCGAGTCCGAACGCGGGGAATTACGTCGAAGAAACGACCTTGGTTCGTACTATGTGGGGAGGGGGCATCCGGCGAGGGCGGCGTACACGTAAGGTCCGTGGATCGCGGCTGCTACCACGGTGAACGCGGACAACTGGAGAGCTAGAAGCGCAGTCGGCAGCGCGGCGACGCCGGTGGTGGCGGGAGCGACGAGGTGGCGTATGCGGTCGGGACCGGCGGCGTGGAGAACAGGGCTGTCGAGCCCGGCCTCGGTGGGCAGCGTGATCCCGGTTTCCGGGGTGCCGAGTTTGAGTAGCGCGCCGGCCAGCGCGGGAGTTCCGGTGTGGCGCCGGGCGGCGTTGTCAGCAGCGATTTCCAGGTAGTGCGGAAGCGTGTCGGCGATCGCGGCCGCCAAGGGCACCCACCGCAGTGGCCAGACCAGTCCGGCGAGGAGCGCCAAGACGAGGTGGTGGCGTTGCCGTAGATGGGCGTGTTCGTGTTCCAGGACCGCGGCGAGCTCGACGGGCTCCAGGGCAGCGAGAAGTCCATCGGAAACGACGATCCCGCCGGACCGCTGCGGGAGAGAGAAGACGACGGGGTTCGCATCCTGGATGAGCAGAACAGCGTGCCCGGCGATGTGGGTTCGGCGCGCTCGCGCGACAACAGCTCGGGCGACCGAGAGGGTGGCGCGGTGGCGACACAGCCATCGATGCGCGCTCACGACGAGAAGGAGCAGCAGCACGAGACCAGGAAGAACCAGGAGCAGTACGACGGGAATCCCGGTCTCGATCGTGGTGGACGGGGCGAAGGGACTGGCCGCGTCGAGGCAGCGTTGGCATATATCGGCCGCTGGTGCGGGCAGGACGGACGGGCCGGTGACCGTCCATGCGAGCGTCAAACACAAGGCTGCGGCTGTCAGAAGCCAGAGCAGTAGGCTGCCGCCGAGTAGCAGCACCGTCAGCCGCGGCACGCGCATCAGAACCGGAGCGGCTGCGCGCAGCAACCAGGGGCCGGCGACCGCGGTGGCGCCGAGGGCGGCGGCGAGCAGCAGCGGGAGGACCATCGCGCTCATGCGGGATCACCGCGGCGGTTGAGGTAGTCACGCAGGAGTTGCACGTCGCTCGGGTCGATGGCGTCGATGAAGTGCAGGATGGACGCGGCGCGATCGTCGGTGCTCGACAACGCCTGCTCCATGATCTGCGCTGCGTGCATCTCGCGGGTGTGCCGGGGGGCATAATGTACCGACCGGTCGCGTCGTTCGGGCGTGACGAGGTGCTTGCGTTCCAGGTTCGCCAGGACGGTGGCAATGGTCGTGTACGCGGGGTCGGTGTCCAGCCGGGTGATCACCTGCCGGATGGTGAGGGGCCCGTGATCCCACAGCACGTCCATGACCTGCTGTTCCAGCGCCCCCAGCCGTACCGGGTCGAATCGCCGCTCGGGTCGCCGCCGGAAGGTCATGGCATCGCCACCTTTCGCGGGGCCTGCGTCGAGCAGGCGACCTGGCCGCGCAGACGCCCCATCACGGCGTAGGTGGACAGGACGAGCGCTACGGCGGCCAGCACGGGCTGGAAGGGTGCGAACCAGGTCAGTGCTCCGGTGTAACCCAGGGCCAGTAGGGCGACTTTGTTGCAGACCGGGCAGCCCACCGCGAACCAGGCCAGCATCCCGGCGATCCCACCGATGCGTGCGCTCCGGATTCCGGACTCATCGTCCACGTTCGGTGCGGCCGGTTCCGCGGCATCCGGCGGCGCGGTCCTGCTGGGGCGGATGTAGGTGGCGACTAGGGTCCCGGTAAGAATCGAGGTGGCGATCCACACCGGGTAGTTCCAGGGCATCGGGGGGACATCGCGGCCGAAGACCGGGTTCGGGATCAGCACGGTGGCGACACCGACGACGACGCCGACGATCACGGCCGCTATGGCAGCGCCGATCACCTGCCTCGGTCCCCATCCGCGCAGTGCGCGTAGCGCCATGCCTGCGGACAGCCTCTGCTGGGCCGCCGAGCGTTCGATGCGACTCATGGCTCTACTATGCCCGATCGGTTACTATCCTTCATAGTCGACTATGCGTGATAGTCGACTATGCGTTTCGCGCGTGGCAGATCGCCGCGGTGTATCCAGTGCTTGTCCAGAGGAGAAAGATGCCGGTCCCGAGTTCGTCTACGAAGACCACCACGGAAACACTGGAGACGAGGTATCGGCGCTCACGCAGGCTGAACGTCGTGCTGGGTGTGGTCGCTGCGTTTCTCGGGGTCGTGGTCGCAGCTCAGTCGCTACAGGGGCAGAGCCCGGCCGCCGCGCCCGCACAGTCGGAGCGGGCCGACGAGCTCGACTTCGTTCGCCGCGATGCCGGCGATCCGATGGCCATCGGCGACGTCGATGCACCGGTGGTGCTCACACAGTGGACAGACCTGCGCTGCCCGTACTGTGCACTGTTCGCCAGAAAAACCCTGCCCACCCTGATCCAGGAATACGTCGACACGGGTAAGGTCCGAATCGAGTTCCACGATGTGGCTTTCTTCGGTGAACACTCCGAAGACGCCGCCGTCGCCGCCCGCGCCGCCGCCGCGCAAGGCAAATTCATGGAATTCGTCACCGCCGTGTACGCCGCCGCACCGGAACGTGGGCACCCTGATCTTCCCCGGGAAACGCTCATCGCCTTCGCCGAAAAGGCCGGGGTGCCCGATATGGCACGCTTCACCGCAGATCTCGACGATCCCGCGATACGTGACGCCGCACAAGCCAGCACCCGCGCAGCGCAGCAGATCGGAGTCAACAGCGTGCCGTTCTTCGTCGCCGGGGACACCGCCCTGGCGGGGTCACAACCGATCGAGGTGTTCCGTGATCTCCTCGACGCCGCCGCGGCGAAAACGGAGTGACCGATATGGATCTCGGTCTTCTCGGTGCTTTTCTCGGCGGTCTCCTCACGCTGCTGAGCCCGTGCTCGGCGATGCTGCTGCCTGCGTTCTTCTCCTACGCCTTCAGCAGTCCCACCGCGCTCCTCGCCCGCACCGGCGTGTTCTACCTCGGCCTGATCACCACCCTCGTTCCCCTCGGTGTGCTCGCCGGAAGCCTCGGGGCGTTCGTGAACCAGCACCGGTTCGCGCTGGTCACCGTCTCCGCGGTCGTCGTCATCATCCTCGGCACGATCATGCTGCTGAATATCCCCACACCGTTGCTTTCCCGCCGGAATGCGACCGCGGGCACGTCGATCGCCGCCGTCTATACACTCGGCACGGTCTACGGCCTCGCCGGGGTATGCGCCGGACCCCTACTCGGAGCTGTGCTGACCCTCGCCACAGTCTCCGGGAACGCGCTGGCGGGCGGGATCGTCCTGCTGGTCTTCGCGGCGGGAATGGCGCTTCCGCTGTTCCTCCTCGCCCTGCTGTGGGGGCGGCTGCCCCTGGCGAAAAGCCTTGTCCGGCCGCGCGGTGTGACCATCGGCCGATGGCAGAACACCTGGACCGGCATCATCGGTGGGGCACTCACCATCGCCGTAGGCATCCTGTTGTTGGTCACCGACGGCACCACCTCGCTCGGCGGAATCCTGGGTGTCGCAGACCAAGCGCAACTCGAGGACTCGGTTCTCCGGAAGGCAGGCGAAATCCCCGATCTCCTCGTCGTCGGCACGGTCATCGCTGTCGCGCTGGCCGCATGGATCCCCATCCAGGTGCGCAACAAACGCATGAGTACAGGCTCCTCCGCGGAAGACAAGCAGGCGGAGCGTCACGCATGACCGGTCGGCCCGGGCCCTCGCCGAGCGTGAGCACCGCGCTGAATACCGCAGCATCTGCCAGGATCTGACGGCGATCCGGCCGTATCTTGCGCGGCGTAACAGCCACGGCCTCGCCGGCCTGTATCGCCGAGACCACCTGAACCAATGCCTCGTGCACCTCGGGTGGCAGCTCGATCCGGTCACCTTTCACCCGAACAGCAAACGCACAGTTCGGCTGCAAACCCGCGTCACCGGAAACCACCCGACCCTCTGTTACTCGCCGCTTCCGGCAGACCTACCGGAAGCGGCGAGGTGGCGTCACTCGACGGCGGTTCCCTCTAGCTCGACCATCTGGCCGGGGATCGCCAGCCGGGTGACCCCGAGCATGGTAGTAGTCGGCGCTACACCGGCGGCGCCCAACCGCGACGCCAGCACACCGTAGTGCTGGAAAAGGAGATCGACATCGGTGGTGTAGACGTTGAGCCGGACGAGGTTCGCCAGCGACATGCCTGCCTCTTTGAGTACGGCTTCCACGTTGTCGAGGCTCAGCGCCAACTGCGCCGCCATGTCACCGGCATGCTGGGGTTTGCCGTCGCCGCTCATCGCGGTCTGCCCGGAGCAGTACAGGGTCCTGGTGTGCCCGGAAACGAGCTCACCCTGGTTGAATCCCATCTCCACCGACCACGTCACCGGGTTGACTGCCGTTCGTTGTACTACCACATCAGCTCCATTCGATTCGTTGAAGTACGTACGTCCATCGGCCCGGTAGCCGCTGTCACGCCGTGGTGGTAAGCCTCTCAACGAATCACGACATCCTGTGTCGTGTATTCCTGTTAAGTTTTTCGTGTGCGCGCCGACCGGTTGGTGTCGCTGGTGCTGCTGCTGCGCCAGCGCGGTCAGCTGACCGCGGCCGAGCTGGCCGACGAGCTGGAGGTATCCACCCGCACCGTGTTGCGCGATATCGAAGCGCTGTCCGCGGCCGGTGTCCCGGTCTACGCCGAACGCGGCCGGCGCGGCGGTTTCGCGTTGCTACCTGGGTTTCGGACCGAGCTCACCGGGCTGAACCACGACGAGGCGCTGGCCTTGCTGATCGCCGGATCGCGGCGCGGCGCGCAGGCATTCGGCCTCGGCTCGGCGCTTGCTTCGGCAATGCTCAAAGTGGTTGACGCGCTGCCCGAAAGCTATCGGGACACCGCAGCTGAGGTGGCCGAGCGATTGCTCATCGACCCGGAGACCGATCTGCTGTCGCGTCGGCTGATTGCCGAGGAGGTGCCTGGCACCGTCGTGGCCGAGATCCGGCGCGCGGTGTTCTCCGGAAACAAGCTGCGCATCCACTACGCGGCCCCTGACCAGACCCCGAAGTGGCGCACGGTGGACCCGATCGGCCTGGTCGTCGTTCGCGACCGGGGCTACCTGCTGGCCACGAGAGCTGGCGCGGACCGCACCTACCGGCTGTCGCGAGTGTTGGTTGCCCAGGAACTTCCCGAACCGGCACAGCGACCAGACCGGGTCGATCTGGACCGGGCCTGGCAGGAACGCAGCACCCGGTTTCGGACCAGCGGCGAGCAAATCGCTGTGCTGGTACGGGTGCACCCGGCGCGACGGGAGGACCTGGTGAGCACCGCACTGGCCGTCCGCTCCGAGGAACCCGACGCACATGGCTGGCTGCGGCTGGAGGTGACCTTCCAAGATGCACGACACGCCGAATGGGCGCTGTGGCAGCTCGGCACGGACGCGGAAGCCCTGGCCCCGCAGTCGTTGCGCACTTCTCTGCGCAACCGCGCCGCCGCGATTGCCACCCGCTACGGAGAGCCGTCTCGACAGTTGTCGCCCTCTGCCCACAACCCGCGATAGTCGAATACGTGGGCTCACCAGCCCTACCCCAGCTCTTGGTCGAGGATGTCGAACAGTTCCTGAGCGCTGATCTGGTCGAGGTCGGCATTGTCGCCGTGGTTTGCGCCGTTGCCGGTGTGGGTGTCCGACCAGCCGCCGAGCACGGTTTGGATGCGGGTGGACAGGTCGGCGTGCCGGTCGGTGCTCCACGGTAGGTCGGCGAGGATGCGGCGCAGTTGTTCCAGTGCGGCGACCACTGCTGTCGGCAGTCCTGGGTCGGTGGGGTCGGGTGTGGCTGGGCCGTCGATGAGGTCGAGGATATGGCGGGCGATGGCGTCGGCGGTGGGGTAGTCGAAGACGAGCGTCGACGGTAGTGCCAGGCCGGTGGCGGTGTTGAGCCGGTTGCGGGTTTCGACGGCTGTGAGCGAGTCGAAACCGAGGTCCTTCAGGTTGCGGTCCGGCGCGATTGCCTCGGGACCGCTGTGGCCGAGAGTGGTTGCGATCTGTCCGCGGACGAGGTCGAGGACCGCGCGGTGGCGGGCGCTGCCGGTGAGTCCGGTGAGTCGCTGCGTCAGCATCGGCTCGGCAGCCGTCGCCGGTGTCGGGGTGCGGACGAGCCGACGTAGCAGTGGTGGAAGGGTACCGGCCCGCGCGTGTGCGGTGAGCGCGGCGCGGTCCATCCGCAGGGCAGTCACGGTGGGGAGGGCAGAGCCCACGGCGGCGTCGAACAGGGCGAGCCCCTCGCCGAGTGAGAGGGCGGTGCCGAGGCGAAGGGCGCCGGTGTCGCTGAGATGACCGGTCATCCCGGTGCTCGACGCCCATAGACCCCACGCGATGGATGCGGCGGGCAGCCCGATGCTGCGCCGATGGACGGCGAGGGCGTCGAGGAAGGCGTTGGCGGCGGCGTAGTTGCCTTGACCGGGCGCCCCCAAGACCCCCGCGGCGGAGGAGAACAGCACGAACATGGCCAGGTCCAGGTTCCGGGTCAGCTCGTGCAGATACCAGGCGGCATCCGCCTTCGGCGCTAGCACTGTGTCGACGCGGTCCGGTGTCAGGGAGGGGAGGGTGCCGTCGTCGAGTACACCGGCGGCGTGCACGATACCGGTCAGCGGCGCGTCGGAGGGGACAGCGGCCAGCAGTCGTTCGACCTCGGCACGGTCGGACACATCGCAGGCGACAACGGTGACGCGGGCGCCGAGCTCGGCCAGTTCAGCGGTCGCTTCCGCCACGCCGGTGGCGGTCGCGCCGCTGCGGGAGACCAGCATCAGCGAGCGCACGCCGTACGCGGTGACGAGATGCCAGGCGAACTGCGCGCCCAGGCCACCGGTTCCGCCGGTGACGATCACTGTGCCCTCGGCCAGATGCGGTGCGGGCACGGTCAGGACCAGCTTGCCGATGTGCCGGGTCTGCGCGAACGAACGAAACGCTGCGGGGGCGTGGTGGATGTCCCAGCAGCGCACGGGAAGCGGGTGTAGGCGACCATCGGAGAGCATGGCGGCGATCTCCGACAGTAGATACGAGATCCGGTCGGGTCCGGCTTCGAGCAGATCGAACGCCCGATACACCACCCCCGGATACTCGGCGGCAACCTGCTCAGGATCACGGATGTCGGTCTTACCCATCTCGATGAACCGCCCACCGCGCGGCAACAACCGCAACGAAGCATCCACGAAATCCCCCGCCAAACAATCGAGCACCACATCCACACCCGCGCCATCGGTCACGGACAAGAACCGCTGCTCGAAACCCAGACTCCGCGAATCGGCGATGTGGTCGTCGTCGAACCCCATTCCGCGCAGGGTGTCCCATTTGCCGCGGCTCGCGGTCACGAACACCTCCGCACCCCACACCCGCGCCAACTGCACCGCAGCCATCCCCACCCCACCGGTAGCAGCATGAATCAACACCCGATCCCCCGGCGAAACCTCGGCCAGCTCCCGCAACCCGTACAACGCCGTCGCAAACGCCACCGGCACCCCCGCCGCCTCCGCAAACAACCACCCCGACGGAACCGGAATCAACAACCGCTCATCAACAACCACCACCGGGCCCACCCCCTCGACCACCAACCCCATCACCCGATCACCGGGTGCGAACCGAACAACCCCTGGCCCGACCTCCACCACCACACCCGCAGCCTCACCACCCACGAGCGCATGTGGGTCCGGGTACATACCGAGACAAATCAGCAGATCCCGGAAGTTCAATCCCGCGGCCCGCACCGCAATACGGACCTGACCCGCCGCGAGCTCGCCGGTAACGGCGGGGTATGCGACAGCGATGAGACCGTCCACCGTGCCGTCCCCGACCGATTCGAGACGCCAGGGTTGGTCCGGGGCGTCGTGGCGGCACTGTTCTGCGTGCTCGGCGTCGGGCAGTCGCGGCTCCACAATGTTTCGTTGGGCCGAGGCAACGTGGCCGCACAGATCTACACGTGTGCCGAGTCCGGCGCGTCTGTCTCGGCGGAAGGTGCTGCCGTGGGTGTGGTCCCGGCGCTGCGCCGGCACCACGAGTGCCCCCTCCGGTGGTGGGATCAGCCGCGGCGCATACAGTGCGGTGCCGCGCACGGCGAGCTGAGGCTCGTGCAGCGTGGTGAGCTGGGGGAGTTGGTCGCGCCGGGCGGCGGCGTCGATGTCGATGACGGTGATCCGCCCCGGTTCCTCGGCCTGCGCGGTACGGACCAGTCCCCATACGGCGGCCCCCGGCAGATCGCCGATGTCTTCGCCGTCGACGGAGACGGCCCCGCGGGTGATGATCAGCAATGCGTGCCCGTGGTAGGCGGTGTCGGTGGTGAACCGCTGTAGGACCGCGAGCACCCGGTGGGTGCGGTGGTGGGTGTCGGTGACGGTATCGCCGCTTCCGTCGGGACGAGTCAGGTCCAGCACCCACACCACCGGTCCGGGGCTGTGCGGCGCACCGGGTGCATCGGCGGGCCAGGGTCGCACCGTGGCCGGCTGAGCTGGGGCGGCAGGCAGGGGAACCTCTGTCCAGGACAGGGTGTGCAGACCGCGCGCCGGAATGCGGGTGGTCTGACCAGCCGGGAACGGCCGCAGGGTCAGCGATTCGATCGACAGCACCGGACGGCCGCTCGGATCGACGGCGTGCACGGTGATCGAGTCCGACGCGTCTCGGGTGAGATGCGCGCGCACCGCCGACACACCGGTCGTGTGGATCGTGATCGCGGACCAGGAGAACGGCAGCAGCATCGACGTGCGTGGTCCATCCAGCGCCAGTGCGTGCAGGACGGCATCCAGCAACGCCGGGTGGATGGCGTAATCGTTTCCGTCGGCAACTGTTTCGGGTAGCCAGGCGTCGACGAAGAGATCCGTGCCGCGCCGCCATACCGCGCGCAGGCCTTGGAACACCGGCCCGTAACCGTATCCGGCGTCGCGCAGCTCGTCGTAGACGCCGTCGATATCGATCGGTTCCGCCGCGGGTGGCCAATGCGCGAGGTCACCGGGTGGTGTGTGGATGTCCTCGGATCGGATCAGCCGACCTTGCGCGTGTAACGTCCAGTCCGCGTCCGGTTCCCCGTCGGGTCGGGCGTAGACGCCGACCGTGCGGCCACCATCATCTCCAGGCCCGCCGACAACGGTCTGGACGCATACCGCGGTCTCGGCGGGCAGCGGCAGCGGTTCGAGCAGTGTGAGTTCGCCGATGACAGGGGTGCCGATCTCAACACCCGCGCGGTGCACCCATTCGACGAATCCGGTGCCGGGAAACAGGACGGTGCCCGCGACGGTGTGGTCGGCGAGCCAAGGATGGGTCTGCACAGACACTCGGCCGGTGAGGGTGACGCCGCCGGTTTCCGGTGCGGGCACGACGGCGGCAACAAGGGGGTGATTGCCGCCGGACAACCCCAGCGCGAATGTATCCGCGTCGGCTCGCGCGGGTAGCCAGTAGTGATGGTGCTGGAAAGGATAGGTAGGCAGGGAGATCCGCCGCGGTCCCGGTCCGGCGCATACCGTCGCCCAGTCCACGGCGGCTCCTGACACCTCGGCTCGGGCCGCCGCCTCCAGCAATCGGGGCAGGCCGCCGTCGCCGCGTCGAAGCGTATGGACCACGGTTGGTGCGCTGTCGGGAGCGGTGCCGGTCCGATGGTCGAGGATCGCTTCGATACCGGAGGTGAGCAGCGGGTGCGGGCTGACCTCCACGACGAGGGTGTGTTCGTCGTCGAGTGCGGCGGTGACGGCGTCGGTGAATCGGACCGGTTGGCGCAGATTCTGATACCAGTATTCCGCGTCCAGGCTGCGCGTGTCCATCGGTGCGCCGGTGACCGTGGAATAGAACGTGACTTCCGCCGACTGCGGCTCGACCGAATCCAGCTCCCGCAACAGCGCCTCACGCAACCGCTCGACCTGAGCCGAATGCGAGGCGTAGTCGACCGCGACCCGGCTCGCGCGAACACCGTCATGCACACAATCGGCCAAGAACCCCTCCACCGCCGCCACGGCACCCGACACCGTGACCGACCCCGGCCCGTTGACCGCCGCAACCCCCAACTCGGTGCCGTAACCGGTCAACCGCGGCCGCACCTGCTCCACCGGCAACCCCACCGACACCATTGCCCCCGACCCCGCCAATTCCTGCGCGATCAACCTGCTGCGCACCACCACAATCCGTAACGCATCCTCGAGCGTCAACGCCCCCGCCACGTACGCCGCCGCCACCTCACCCTGCGAATGCCCGATCACCGCATCCGCACGCACCCCCACCGACTCCCACCACCGCGCCACCCCCACCATCACCGCAAACAACACCGGCTGCACCACTTCCACCCGCCCCAACAACCCCGCCACCTCCGAAGACCCCTCCCCGGCGGACAATACATCCCACAGCGACCACTCCACCAACGACTTCATCACCCCGGCACACTCGGCCACCGCCTCCGCGAACACCGGCACCGAACTCAACAACTCGCACCCCATCCCCACCCATTGCCCGCCCTGACCTGCGAACACGAACACTGTCCCACCCTGCGGGCGGGCCGTGCCCGAGACGACACCCGGTATCGCGTGAATGTCGGTGGTCGCCGCGATCTCGGCGTAGGCGGTCGACCGGGCCAACAGTTGGTCCCGGTCGGCGCCGGTGATGACCGCGCGGTGCTCGAACCGGGTCCGGTACGCCAGTGACCGTCCGATGACCGCGTGGTCGTATTCGGGATGTTCCCGCACGAAACTGGCCAGCCGCGCCGCCTGTTCCGCGAGGGTGGCAGGGTTGCGGGCCGAGATCAGCCATGCGGCGGCGGGTAGGTGCCCGGTTTCGTCGGCGCGAACGGTCTGGTCGCGGGTGGGTGGTGCTTCTTCGAGGATGACGTGAGCATTGGTACCACTGATCCCGAACGACGACACACCCGCCCGCCGAGGCCGGTCTTCCCGCTGCGGCCACGGCTGCTGCTCGGTAAGCAAACGCACCGCGCCCCCAGACCAATCCACATGCGGAGTCGGAGCATCCACATGCAAAGTACGCGGCAGTACCTCATGCCGCATGGCCTGCACCATTTTGATCACCCCAGCCACCCCCGCCGCAGCCTGAGTGTGACCGATATTGGATTTGATCGACCCCAACCACAACGGACTCTCCGGGGCACGACCCTGCCCATAGGTGGCGATCAACGCCTGCGCCTCGATCGGATCACCCAACACCGTCCCGGTCCCATGCGCCTCCACCACATCGATATCGGCTGCCGAGAGTGCCGCGTTCGCCAGGGCGTGCCGGATGACACGTTGCTGCGAGGGACCATTCGGCGCGGTGAGCCCATTGGACGCACCGTCGGAATTCACCGCCGACCCCCGCACCACCGCCAACACCTCATGGCCGAGTTCCCTTGCCCGCGAGATCGGTTCGATCACCAGCACGCCTGCGCCTTCTCCCCAGCCGGTGCCGTCGGCGGATTCGGCGAACGGTTTGCAGCGCCCGTCCGCGGCCAGCCCACCCTGCCGGGTGAATTCGATGAAAGTGTCAGGTGTCCCCATCACGGTGACGCCGCCGACCAGCGCCATCGAACAATCCCCCGCCCGCAACGCCTGCACCGCCTGATGCAACGCCACCAACGACGACGAACACGCCGTATCCACCGACACCGCAGGCCCCTCAAACCCCAACACATACGCCACCCGCCCCGACACCACCGACCCC
>NZ_MUKP01000053.1 GCF_002081715.1 Nocardia donostiensis
TTGAGGTCGTCGATGATCCGCTCCCGCGACGCGGACAGTGACGTGAGAGCGGACTCGATTGAGGCCAGGCGTTGTTCGAACAGCGCGATGGTTTCGCGGCAGACGTCCTGGTCATCGAAGTCGGCGCCGGCCAGGCAGGAACCGAGGGTACCGATGTCCTTGCAGTTCAGCCCCGCGTCGAGCAGTTTGCGGATGTTGCGGATCACCGTCACGGTCTCGTCGGTATAGACACGGTAACCATTGTCGGCGCGTTCGGACTGCAGCAGTCCGATGGATTCGTAGTAGCGGATGCTGCGCGTGCTGGTTCCGGCGAGTTTGGCCAGTTGCCCGATGCGCAATGTTTGCTGGCGTGGCATTCGCCTACACCACCTTCGATTCGATAGTAGCCAGTGTTGAGGTCATTGCCGGGCTGGTCTGTGTTCGTCGATGTCCTGCGACGGGTCAGCTCGGGTCATCCGAGCGCGGTGGAGCGGATCGAGGGCGCCGAAGGCGAACAAGAACACTAGCACCGACACCGCCAGTAGCGCTCCGGCCGCAACGGTGACCGCTGCGGGACCGTACTCGGCGAGGGCGACACCGCCGATGGCGCCGCCGAGGGAGATGCCCAAGTACAGTGCGCCCGCGTTGAGGGCGATGGCTTCTCCGGCTCCTTCGCCTGACAACCCGAGTATTCGCGATTGAACTGGCGGGTTGAGTGCGAACCCGGTCACGCCCCAGCCGGCGACCAGTGCGGCGACCAGCAGCAGTGGCACCGCTGCCGGACTGGTCAGCAAGCTGGCAGCGGCGAGCGTGAAGGTCACCACCATCTGGCCGATCAAGGCCGCGGCGATGGTGCGTGAGGCGCCCCATGCGTCGGTGGCGTGACCGCCCCACACCGATCCCAGCAGGGCCGCCACGCCCGCGATGACGATAAGTGTCCCCAGTGCCGTGGGACCCGCACCGGTGAGGTCGCGGGCGATGGGGGCGATGTAGCTGTAGAACATCATCGCTCCCGCGCCGCCGGTTATGGTGCCTACGAGCCCGACGAGGATCGCGGGCCTGCCCAGTGGCGCCAACCGCGTGCGGAGTCCGGCGGTCACCGGTGTAGCCGAGCCGGGCAGGCTGGCAGCCAGCCCGATCATGGCTAGCAGCGATAGCACGATCACCACTGACAGCGACCACCGCCAGTGGGCGGCGCCACCAATCCAGGTGCCCACTGGCACGCCCGCCACCAGGGACAGCGTCAGGCCGGTTTGGACAGCGCCCAGGTAACGACCGCTGCGCCCGGCCGGCGCCAGATCGGCTGCTGAGGCGAACGCGGCTGGAGTGGCGGCCCCTGCGAGAATTGCCGCGAGCACACGCATCGCCAGCAGCATTCCGTAGGAGGGGGCGATTGCGGTGAGCAAATTGACCATTGCGAAGCAACCGGACAGCGTGATTAGCAGCGTGCGGCGCGATATGCGCGCGGTCAGCGACGCGGCCAGTGGCGCGGCAAGGGCGTACACGAGCGCGAACACGGTCACCAACTGTCCAGCCAGCGCCTCCGACACATCCAGGTCGGTGGCGATCTCGCTCAGCAGGCCCGCAATGACGAAGTCGTCTGTACCGATGGCGAAGGTCAACAATAGCAAGCTGATTAGCCACAACGGCACACGGCCCTTCGAAGAACTGCACATGGCGCCGAGGTTAGGACCTTGTCACAGACGTCAATGTCAACAGGAGTGTCACGGACTGCTGCTGGGCTGGAAGGCTGGTGGTTTCGCCGCGCATAGCGTGCGGGTGAGTATGACGGCCCCGGAATCCTGTGGCAGCGGTTCGCGGCGGACGTCCGCGCCGAGCTGTTCGGGCTCATGTCCACCAGTGGGCGTCGGCGTGCCGACCAGGAACTCGTCGCTGTCGAAAGCCTTCTCACCTCACGGAGGCGGTGGTGCACGGTGATCTCGGCCCCGAGAACGTGTTGTGGGAGAGCATCGACGGGCTGCCGCGCTTGAGCGGGGTGGTCGACTGGGACGATGTCGGTCTCGGTGACCCCGCTGAGGACCTTGCAGCCATCGGCGCTGGCTACGGCGATTCCCTGTTGCGGCGCGTGCTCACACTGGGTGGCTGGGCGGATCACGAAACAACCGCCCGCATCGCCGCGATCGCCGGAACCTTCGCCCTGCAGCAGGCCCTTGCCGCCTACCGCGACGGTGACGAAGAGGAACTGAGGGACGGTTTAGTGGTCTAGGCCCAGGAATCCTGAAGCTGTCATGAGCCGCAAAGTAGGACGCGCGGGTAACCGTTGATCCGCCTTACGGTTTCGTTTCGTGCAGTTGGAGTGGTCGCCCGAGGATCTGATCGGGTCGTGGACGCTGATCGGCAAGAACGACTGGCGGTTGGTGGGCAACAAATCGGGAGCTACCAGGCTCGGGTTCGCTGTATTGCTGAAGTTCTTCGAGATCGAGGCGAGGTTCCCTCGTGCGGCGGCGGAGGTGCCGCCTGCGGTGGTGAGCTACGTCGCCGAGCAGGTGAAGGTCGATCCGGCGCTGTTCGCCTCGTATCGGTGGTCGGGCCGGACGATCGAGTATCACCGTGCCCAGGTTCGTGCTGCTTTCGGGTTCCGGGAATTCGCTGTCAGCGACGAGGACCAGCTGATCGGCTGGTTGGCTGAGGAGATGTGCCCGGTCGAGTTGCGTGAGGACCGGCTGCGCGAGGCTGTGTTGGTGCGGTGTCGGGCCGAGAAGTTGGAGCCGCCGACACCCGGCCGGATCGATCGACTGGTGGGTTCGGCGCGATCGACGTTCGATCAGCGATTCTGCGCCCGCACGATGTCGCGTCTGGGTGCGGCGTCGGTCCAGGCTCTCAACGAGCTGGTCGCCGAGACCGCCACTCCGTTGGCGAGCGGCCGGAATCTGTTGGCGGAGTTGAAGTCCGACCCCGGCAAGGTCAGCCTGGAGACGCTGCTGCGAGAGATCGAGAAGCTGACCGCGGTCCGTTCGCTGAAGCTGCCGGCGGAGCTGTTCGCCGATGCCAGCGAGAAGCTTGTCGACGCCTGGCGGGCACGCGCGGCGCGGATGTTCCCGTCAGACCTGCGCGACGCCCCGGAGCCGGTGCGGCTGACGCTGCTGGCGGTGCTGTGCTGGATGCGGTCCTCGGAGATCACCGACGCCCTGGTGGATCTGCTGATCAGTCTGGTGTTGCGGATCAATACCCGCGCAGATCGGCGGGTGGAGCGCGAGCTGACCGAGGATCTGCGGCGGGTCCGAGGGAAGGAGGGAATCCTGTTCAAGCTGGCCGAGGCTGCCGTGGAGCACCCCGACGACATCGTGCGCAAGGCACTGTTCCCGGTGGTCGGGGAGAAAACGCTGCGGGAGCTGGTCACCGAAGCCAAGGCCAATGAGCAGGTATTCCAGGAGCGGGTCCGCACGGTGCTGCGCAGCTCGTACTCCAATCACTACCGGCGGATGCTGCCGCCACTGCTGGCCGCGCTGGACTTCCGGTGCAACAACACCGCCTACCGGCCGGTGATGGTGGCGATGGAACTGTTGCAACGCTATGCCACGATCGACGGCAAGGTCCGCTTCTACGACCAGCACGCCCTGGTGCCGTTGGACGGCGTGGTCCCGAAAGCCTGGCGTGAAGCCGTGGTCGACGACCGCGACCGGGTCGAGCGCATCCCGTACGAGCTGTGCGTGCTGGTCGCGTTGCGTGACGCGCTGCGCCGGCGCGAAATCTACGTCGAGGGCGGCAACCGGTGGCGCAACCCGGAAGACGACCTGCCGGGTGATTTCGAGCAGGCCCGCGAGGTCCATTACGCCGCGCTGCGTCAGCCGCTGGATGCGACCGAGTTCATCACCGATCTGCGCGCACGGATGACGGCCGGGCTGGAAGGGTTGGACAGGGGCCTGATCGAGGGGAGTACCGGCGGGGTGCGGATCACCAAGCGCCGTGGCGAGCCGTGGATCTCGGTACCGAAGCTGGACAAACTGGTCGAGCCGGAGAACCTGACCGCAATCAAGGACGAGGTAGCCCGCCGCTGGGGCACGATCGACCTGCTCGACGTGTTGAAGGAAGCCGACTTCCTGACCGACTTCTCCATGGAGTTCGTGTCGGTGGCCTCGCGTGAGTCGATGGACCGCGACACGCTGCGGCGGCGGTTGCTGCTGGTGCTGTTCGCGCTGGGCACCAACATGGGCATCAAGGCGATCGTGAATACCGGCGAGCACGCAGAGACCGAAGCCACGTTGCGGCATGTGCGGCGGCACTTCGTAACCCGCGACAACATGCGCCGGGCGATCGTCAAGCTGGTCAACGCGACGTTCGCCGACCGGGATCCGCAGTGGTGGGGCCAGGGGACGGCGTGCGCGAGTGATTCGAAGAAGTTCGGGTCGTGGGAGTCGAACTTCATGACCGAGTATCACCAGCGCTACGGCGGGGCCGGGGTGATGATCTACTGGCACGTCGAGCGCAACCGGGTCTGCATCTATTCGCAGCTGAAGTCGTGTTCGTCGTCGGAGGTGGCGTCGATGATCGAGGGCCTGCTGCGGCATTGCACCGATGCCGACATCGAATCCAACTATGTCGATACCCATGGCGCGAACATCGTCGGGTTCGCGTTCACCGAGCTGCTGGGGTTTCGGCTGTTACCCAGGTTGAAGAACATCGGCCACATCAGGCTGTACCGACCCGACGACAATGCCGCCTACGGCAATCTCGGGCCGGTGCTGAGCCGCCCGATCCGCTGGGATCTGATAGCCCAGCAGTACGACCAGATGGTCAAATACGCGACCGCGCTGCGGCTGGGCACCGCCGAGTCGGAGTCGATCCTGCGCCGGTTCACCCGCGGCGGCCCGAAACACCCCACCTACCAGGCCCTCGAAGAACTCGGCCGCGCGGTGCGCACCATCTTCGCCTGCGAATACCTCAGCTCCGAGGAGCTGCGTCACGAGATCCACAGCGGATTGCAGGTGGTGGAGAACTGGAACTCCGGCAACAGCGTCATCTACTACGGCAAAGACGGCGCATTGACCGGCCCGGACCGCGAGCACACCGAAGTCTCCATGCTCGCACTGCACCTGCTGCAATCATCGCTGGTCCACATCAACACCCTGCTGCTGCAACGGGTGCTGCAAGACCCACAGTTCCGTAACCTCATGGGAGACAACGAGCGCCGCGCCCTCTCGGCGCTGTTCTGGTCCAACATCAACCCCTACGGACGGTTCCTGCTGGATATGAACCGTCGCCTCGACCTAGCCAGGCAGGCCGCATAGCAGCGGGTTTCAGCGTTGCGGGTAGTCCCAGACGCGGCCGGTCTGCCTGTACTGCTCGACGGGGATCGGTTCGATGCCGGATCGCATCCGGGCCCGGCAAGACTCGCGCGGTGTACGAGCTGCAACTTAAGCAGGCGCGCTGCGGCATCCGGTGCGCCGCCTACACGGTGTGACCCGGGCAGATGAGCCCGGCAGGGGTCTGCTGCCAGCCCTGCGCGTCGAGCCAGTCCCGCACCGGGCCCGGCGCTTGGCCTGCGTTCGTGTATTCGCGGGTAGAGGCTCTTCCGCCGTGTTGGTGGCCTGGCAGTAGAAGTCGAGGTTGCTTTCTCGTCAGCTGGCTGCAACGGCCTGTTTGCGTGACAGGGTGATTCGGCGGCGTTTCGGGTCGACGTCGATGACCTTCACGTAGAGATCGTCGCCGACCTGGACGACGTCTTCGGGCTTGTCCACGTGTCCTGCGGCCAGTTCGGAGTTGTGCACCAGCCCTTCGAAGCCGTCTGGGCGGTCGTCGATACGGACGAACGCGCCGAACGGCGTGAGCTTGGTGACGCGGCCGCGGACGATCTGGCCGACCCGCTGCACGATCTGCGGCATCGGATCCTCTTGCAGTGCCTTGAGCGACAGAGCCACACGTTCGCGCACCATATCGACGTCGAGGACCTGTGCGGTGATCTCCTGGCCGACGGTGAGGATCGCGGAGGGGTGGTCGACAGGTCGCCAGGACAGTTCCGGAATGTTGATCATCGCGGTGAAGCCGCCGATGTCGACGAACACCCCGAAGTTGGCGATCTTGCTGACGGTGCCGTTGCAGATCTGGCCTCGGTGCAGGGTCTTCAAGAACGCCCAGTTGTGGTCGCTCGGGGTCGGTTCGGTCCTCCACCGGGCCCGCAGGACGCCATCGATGTCGGGCAGGACGGCGGTGAACAGGGGGTGGCGTTCCTCGACGTATAGGGAAAGCGCGGTTGCGGCGCGTGCGCCGGTGACCTGCGCTGCCAGTTCGGTGAACTGGGTCTCGTCGGCAATGGTGCTGGTGATCTGTCCGTGTTCGTCTTCCCAGACGAGTTCGATCGAGCCTTCGTCCGGGAGAGCGGCAAGGATCTCGTCGACGTCGGTGGACAGGTCCGGCCAGACGGTGAGTTGAGCACGAGGGGTGAGTTCGGCGCGGACTGCGTCGACAGTGTCGCCGGTGAGGCGGTGCCAGCGGGACGCGCCACCGATGTAGCCCTCTTCCAAGATGGCAGCTTGGTGCGTGGCGATGCACCAACGCAGCCGGGCCCAGAAAATGTCGTCGGCGGGTCGCTGTTCGCCGGGCTCCTCGTCGAGAGCCGCATCGTAGGGGGATGCCTCGAGCCGTTCGGGAAACAGCCCCAGTTCGCGGGTGCGGGACAACGCCCTTTCACAGGGGTCGCTGGTGCCGACGTAGACGTACTGGTCCCACCCGACGTGCACGGCGAACACGTCCTCTACCTCCAGGCGGCACCAGGCGCCGTTGTCGCGGAGCATCGCTCGAACCAACTCCAGGCCGACGGCCACCGGCACCTGCGCGCCGTCGTGGAAACCGGTGAGGTCGGGCGGGAAGAGCCCGGCCAGACCGTGGCCCTCGACGGCCGGCTCCAGGCCGAAGTGGACGAGGCCGGCGAGGTGCGGTTCTCGGATGGTCAGCTGGTGGACGCCAGTGTCTTCGGCGAAGGCGGCCACCGCCTGCAGGTAGGCGGCTTCGACCGGCCCGTGGTCGCTGACGGATTCCTCGGTACCGGTATATCCGCCGTGCTCGTCACGGTCGGCGGGGTCGTACTTGGTGACCCGGTAGACGTAGGGCAGCACGTCACTGCCCTGCCCGGGTCGATGAGGACACCGTGGTCTTCTGGCGTTCCAGGACCCGATAGACCGTCGCCCGGCTGACGGAGAACAGTTCGGCGAGGTCGGCGATGGTGTGCTCGCCGGACCGGTGCTGCTGCAGCAAATGGGACTGCTGGCGGACCGATAGCTTGGGCTGCTTGCCTTTCAGCTTGCCCTTGGCCTTCGCGACGGCCATCTCCTCGCGTGTCCTCATCCGCAGCAGGTCGACCTCGAACTCGGCGAAGGTGGCCAGGATGTTGAAGAACATCTTCCCCATCGGGTCGGCCGGATCGTAGATGGTGCCTCCCAACGACAGCTTCACCCCTCGTGCGACCAGGGAGTCACCGATCTCGCGGGCGTCGGGCACCGAACGGGCGAGCCGGTCGAGTTTGGGGACGACCAGGGTGTCGCCGACGCGGACGGCCGCGAGAGCTTGGTCGAGACCTGGCCGGGCGCGGCGAGTGCCGGTGAGGCCGTGGTCGAGGTAGATCCGGTCTTCGGCGACTCCGAGGCCACACAGCGTATGTCGCTGGGCAGTCAGGTCCTGCTCGTCGGTGGAGCAGCGAGCGTAGCCGATGAGGGTTGCGGTCACACGGGAAGCGTACGGTAGACCTCCCCTCAGCGGACAGATCCGTGGACACCCTAAATGAGACGGCATCTCGCCTGGTCGGCACATCCAGACAAAGGTTCTCCCGTGTGTCCGTTGAAGGTTCCCCTAACGGACACACATCCAGCCGCTGAAATCGATCCGCCAGGACATGCCACCCCCCGGGGGGTAACGGGGAGCAGCCTCGGGAGTCCTGAGCCGTTACCCGCGCGTCCTACTTTGCGGCTTGTGACAGCTTCAGGAGTTCTGGGCCGTCTACCGCTGAATCGGGTCGCCGTAGTATCGGCCGAATCTCGGGCCGCTGTCTGGTGGGAGGTGATCCTCCGGAATCGGGTATGTCTGCAGCCGGCGGAACGTTGCGGGCTTATTCTGCATCCCCGGCCAATTCTTCGTACAACCCTTCCAACGCAGTGCGGTCGTCTTCGGTGCCGATGTGTGCGGCGGCGAACCAGCGTGCGTACTCGGAGAGCTCGGAGAGCCGCCAGTCCAGCACGAACAGCTCTACCATTTCGGGGTCGGGGAGCAACAGGTCGTGTGCGACGGCGAGTAGGTCGGTGTAATCCCGTTCGGGCGGTGCGAGAGCCAGCGACTCCCAATCGACCAGCCGCACCCCGTCGGCAGTCATGACCTGGTTGTCGTTGTGCGGTTCGCCGTGTGTCGGCACCCATGAGTCCCGTCGGGAAAGCGCTAATTCCGCCAGTGCCAGGTAGCGGTCGGTCCAGCGTTGGATCGGACCGATGTGCGCGGCAAGGGCCAGCCGTGCCTTCTCCGCCAGCGGGCCGCTTGTCCAGGGCTCGGCGGTGTGAGCTCGCAACTCATCGGCGAACCCAGGACCGACCTGCGGGGTCCATGGCCGCAGACCATCAGGGGGAGCAGCACGATGCAGCGCATCCAACGCGCGAACGACTTCGCGGACATGCCGGGGCTCGCTGGCCTGCGCCTCGGTTGGGCTGCGGCCCTGCAGCCACGGCGTCACGCTGAGCGCACCGGACCCGACATCGACGCTGAACTGTCCGGACCGGGCCGGTAGCGGTGCACACACCACGTTCAAACCAGCGTCGGCCAGGGCGGCAGCCCCAGCGTAGGCAGCCTCCAGCGACGTCGCGGTGTGCCGGGGCTCCAACTGATCCAACGTCACGAACACCGTGGCGCCCCCACCGATCACCCGCCAATGGTGCGCGCCGAAACCCCACGGCAAATAGCTTATATCGGTGATCTCGGGCAACCAGTGCGTAGCGACCGCCTGCGCGATCGCCTCATCACTGATGAACGAAGGCCGGGAAAGCACAAGACCGCATCCTAGAAGGCGTACGGACAGACAAGCATGGGCTTTTCCGCTGCACCGCCGAGCACTGGCCGGGCGTTGGCTTCGGTGGTCGAAGCGGGAATCGGTCGAAAGGCATTCGGTCAGCCGACCGCCCGAGTCTCGGGCGGGAGCCAGTCCGCGAGTCCGATGATCTCCGTGGCGACCTCGGTGATCGACCGTTCGTCGGTCGCGACTCGGCGCACCCGGGGCCAAGAACCGCTGTTCAGTCGATGGGCCATGGTGGCACTGCGTTCGAGGTGCGCGTGCAGAGTGGAACCTCTCTCGCGTTGGGAAAGACGGTGGAGAGCGGTTTCGTCCGTGCAGGTCAGTAGCACACCGGTCACATGGGGGCCGTCTCCCATGGCGGCGGTCAACTGGTCGGTCACCTCGTCCAGGACGCTGGCGGTGTTGATGTAGATCAATCGCCGGTATCCGAGCGCGCGGTAGTTGGCCCACATCGCGGCGAGGTTCCGTTCGGCCAATCCGTGCTTCTCGGTCGATGGGTACGCCATATCGAGAAAGTCGCCGTCGATCAGGCAGTGTCGCACTCCCGCAGCGGATAACTGGGCGTGAATCTCGTTGCCGACAGAGGTCTTCCCCACTCCTGACCGGCCCCCGATGAACAGTGCTTCGGTTGTTGCGCACAAGCCCGGATTCTCTTCCACCATCGCTTGCCAACCCTACTGCCGGCCTCTAGTCCGTTCACGCGCGGCGGCCCGCCACCTACTCCGGGCGCCTCGACGAGGGCCTGCTCCCAGTACCGACGTGCGATGGCTCATTCGTCGCCGTGGTCATCAGCAGGTCGAACAGCTCCAGCACGTCATCGACGGCGCGGACGCTCAGCACCGACACCGTGGCCGTCAAGACCGCCGGCCGGTGCTCACGGCCCATCCGCCGCAACTGAGTTACCTTGCCCCACAAGTCGTGCTGAGCACAAGTCGTGCTGAGCCAAACCCAGCAACCGCCGCGGCGGCACCGACGACACATCCACCCCCGAGACGATCGTCATCCGGGACAAATTCACTCACCTGTTCGAGGGCACCGGAGATGGCATCGCTATCGGCATCAACCCCGACGGCATCACGTGCGAGCTGTCCGAGAACGTGCCCAGTACATCTACAACGGCGTTGCTCCCGTCGTCGGAGACGTTTTGCGGCGCAATGGTTTGCGGCAGCTGGACATCGATGTGTGGGCGATCCACCCGGGCGGGCCGAAGATCTTGCTCGAATCCGCGCGATCGCTCGGCCTCCTGCAGGGCGCCGCGTCGACGAGTTGGGGTGTTCTCGCTGAGTACGGAAACATGTCGAGTGTCTCGCTGATCTTCGTGCTCGAGCGGATCGCCGATCAGGCAGGGGTGGACAAGCCGATCTCGACGGGCGTCGCGTTCTCGTTCGCGCCGGGAGTCACGATCGAGGGGTTCGTCTTCGACGTCGTTCGCCGGTGATCACGCTGTGTCCAGGTGTTCTGGCGCAGTCGATGAGGGCCTGGGCATATCGGTCCGTGCGGTAGTCCCGTTCTTGCGCTGGTTGGCATTGAAGCGCGCCTTCTTCTGACGGTTCCCGCATGTGTTCATGTCACACCATTTGCGGGTGCGACTTCGGCTGGTATCGAAGAAGGCGGCTTGGCAGGTTGGCGATGCGCACAAGGCCAATTTTCCGTCTCGTTCGCCTGCGATGATGCTGATCGCGTCGGCGGCGATCACGCTTAGGGCATCTTCTACGCAGGAAGCCGAGCTGAGGTGCCATTGCCGATTGCCCTCGGGGGTCAAGATGGCTGCGGCCCGGCCCTGGATGCTGCAGTCATTGATGACGTGGAGAGCAGACGCAGGGAGAGGGTCGTGGAGCGCGGCCGCTGTTGCGGCGGCGTGAATTGATTCTCTCAGTTCCCGGGCGAGTTCGAACTGGGCGGTGGTGCAGGAGTCCACGGCGAGCCCGTTCACTGCCAGCCAGTCGACGAGTCGCTGCGGCGTCGGAATGCGCTCCACAGCGTTGCCCTGACGTTCTGTCAGAGTCGCCGTGAAGCTGGTCGCGAGCACGTTACCGAGGCGAAAGTCAGGGAACCCAGCGCGCATGGAACCACCATAGCTGGTTGCACGCTGGCATGACGACATGTTAGAACCGCCATAGCCGGTTCGCGATAGTTCGCAGCCGGTTCCCCGATGGCCAGGAGGTCTCATGTCCCGTCCAACCAGCGACGTGCAAGCATTCGAAGCCCACGCCTCTGACGCTGACCTCGACGATCTGCGCGCGCGATTAGCAGCGGCGCGGCTACCGGAGGCCGAGACGGTCTATCGCGCCGCGCCCGACCATCGCCGATGGGAACAGGGCGTTCCCCTCGCCGACCTCGTCGATGTCGTGAACTACTGGCGCACCGGGTACAACTGGCGGTCGTTCGAAGAGCGCCTCAACCGCATCGGCCAGTTCCGCACGACCATTGATGATCTGGGAATCCACTTCCTGCACCGCCGATCCGCGCGCGCAGATGCCACTCCTCTGATCTTGACGCACGGCTGGCCAGGCAGCATTGCCGAGTTCATCGATGTAGTAGACGAGCTGGCAGATCCGAAAGATGCAGACGCGCCGGCGTTCCACGTCGTGGTTCCATCGCTACCAGGCTTTGGTTACAGCGACAAGCCGGCCACCACCGGGTGGGGAACCGAGAAGATCGCAGCCGCATGGGTGGAACTGATGGGAAGGCTCGGCTACAGCAAGTTCACCGCCCACGGCGGCGACTGGGGAGGTAATATCGCCACGGTTCTCGGCGGCAGGTTCCCGGCGCACGTTCTCGGCATCCACACCCTGTTCGCGGAGGCGCCACCCGGGTTGCCAACGGACGGGCTGACGGCGGTCGAGCGCAAATGGGCCGAGGAAACCCGCGATTTCTGGCGCCACCGCGCGGCGTACGCGAAGCAGCAGGCGACCCGACCACAGACCATCGGCTACTCGCTCGTCGACTCACCGGTCGGGCTTCTTGCCTGGATCCTCGACAAGTTCGCTGAGTGGACAGATACCGAAGACAGCCCGTTCGAGACGATTTCCATAGACCGCGTTCTCGACGACGTCACCCTGTATTGGCTGACGCGGACCGGCGCATCGGCGGCCCGCATCTACTACGAAAGCCACAACTCGCTGGACCCCGAACTTCGGGTCGACGTCCCGTCGGCAATCACTATGTATCCCCGCGACATCGAGAAGTGTCCGCGTCCCTGGGCGCAGGAGCGGTACCGAAAGATCGTCCGATGGAGGTCGCCCGAAGCCGGGGGGCATTTCCCGTCGCTGGAGGTTCCCGAGTATTTCGTCAAGGATCTGCAAGAAGGCCTCGCGGCAGTGCTGGCCGCTCAGCGGTGAACGCGCCTGGGTGCCAGGGCTCGGAATCAGCCGGGATGTGAGTTGCGCGCCGAATGCTGTGCGCGGCGAGGAGTCGGGAAGGGCTTCCGTGCATTTCCTGACAGCTTCAGGATTCCTGGGCCGACACGGTCGGTCTCCGGCATCGCCGCTCGTGGGATGTGCGGCGGTGAACTGGGAGGACGTGTCGGTGTGCCGGGTGCGGTGCTGCCCGGCTACCCTCGAACTGGGCTTGTGTCATCGGAGACGACCCCGGAGGCGATCTATGCGTGGACGTCGGCTGGTAGTGCTCGGGCTTGCGGCGGTGACGGCCACCGGGATGGTTTCAGGGTGTAGTGACGAGGAGACCGCACCGCTGCCGGGGGCGATGACGACGAGCATGATCACGACCGCGCCGCAACCGAACCAGGTGGCGGGGGTGGCGATACCGGATGGGCGGGTCGAGCACATTCTGGACGAGGTCGAGCGGCGTGCCGAGGAGTTGATGGAGACCACGGGGATACCCGGTATGGCGGTGGCTGTGGTCTACGACGGGAAGGTGGTGTACGAGAAGGGGTTCGGGGTGCGCGACGTCGATGGTAAGCAGCCGGTGGGGCCGCATACGGTGTTCCAGTTGGCGTCGCTGTCCAAACCGGTGGGGGCGACGGTGGTGGCGCGGCAGGTCGAGGCGGGACTGGTGGCGTGGGATACGCCGGTGCGGCAGGTGGCGCCGTGGTTTGCGTTGCAGGACCCGTATGTCAGCGACCACGGGACCATCGGAGATCTGTTTGCGCATCGGTCGGGTTTGCCCGATCACGCCGGGGATCGGCTCGAGGATCTGGGGTTCGACCGAGAGCAGGTGCTCGAGCGGTTGCGGTTGCTGCCGTTGGCGCCGTTCCGCGCCACCTACGCGTACACCAATTTCGGGTTGACGGCAGCCGCGGCGGCGGTTGCACAGGCAGCGGGGCTGGATTGGGCGACGTTGTCGGAGCAGGCGATCTACGGTCCGCTGGGGATGGATGCGACCAGCTCCCGGTACGCCGATTTCGCGGCCGCCGAAGACCGCGCGGCCGGGCATGTGCTGGTCGACGGCGTTTATCGCAGGTCGGATCCGGGGCGGCGGCCCGATGCCCAGTCACCCGCGGGTGGGGTCAGTTCGTCGGTGGCGGATATGGCGCGGTGGATGATGATGATGCTCGCCAACGGGTCTTATAACCAGAAACAGGTGGTGGCTTCGGAGGCGTTGCTGCCCGCGGTGTCGCCGCAGGTGGTGTCGTCCCCGCCGTCGGCTCCGGACGCGCGGGCCGGTTTCTACGGGTTCGGTTTCAACGTGGGTGTGTCGGCGGCGGGACGGGTGACGTTGGGGCATTCGGGGGCGTTCGATCAGGGGGCGGCGACGGCGTTCACGTTGATCCCGTCGGCGGAGGTGGGGATCGTGACGTTGACCAATGCGGCGCCGATCGGAGTGCCGGAGACGTTGAATGCCGAGTTCGCCGATCTGGTTCAGTTCGGGGAGGTGCGTGCGGACTGGTGGGAGCTGTATCAGGAGGTGTTCGCGACGGTGAATGCGCCGACCGGGGAATTGGTGGGTGCCGCGCCACCTGTGGATCCGGCTCCGGCGCGGCCGCTCGAGGGCTATGCGGGCAGGTATAGCAACGACTTCTACGGTCCCGCGACGGTGGCGGTGGACGGCGGTGAGCTGAGGTTGATGTTGGGGCCGGGGAATGTGTCGATGCCGTTGCGGCATTGGGACGGTGAGGTGTTCGTGTTCTCCCCCGTCGGGGAGAGCGCGACCCCGGGTACGGTGTCGCGGGCCCGGTTCGAGGGTGATCGGTTGTGGTTGGAGTTCTACGACGCCGACGGTCTCGGGTCGTTCACTCGTTCTTGACGTCCTCCCGGCCATGAATGAACGGCGCGGCGGCTTCACGCTGTTCCCAGTCTTGGCCGTCTGTTCGGCTCTCCTGGCGTGTTACCAGACGTCCTCGTCATCTGGTGTCGATTCGTCCGGTGTCGACGGAGTCGGTGACGCAGTGTCGGGGGCGGTGTCCGGGCCGCTGCCGCCGTAGAGCCTCGGTGCTTGCCGAGCGCGTTCGGACTTGGCTATCTCGTAGGAGTCGAGCACTTCGGGAGGTAACGTACCGGCGCCGTCTCGGGCCATCCGGGCTTCGACATGCCTGAGATAGAGAGCTGTCTCCCACCCACCGGGCTGTTTCCAGGTGTGGGTCCGTCGCCACGGGTCGTTGACCGCACCCGGAAGTTCTTGTTTCTGGCCGGAAAGTTCCAGCCATCGTTCGTATTCTGTGATGTCCTCCTCGGAGAATCCTCTACTTCGGCTGAATGCTTTCCAGTCTCGCTCCAGCAGAGCCTGTTCTTCGTCGGTGACCGCTCGGTAGTTCTCGCGGTGATCCGGATCGAGGCCGCCCTTCTTCTCCTTGGCGGCCACCGCAGCCATGATCTGGTGGTATTCGTCGCGGAATTCCTCGAATGTCATGGTCGTTGGGTCTCGGCTCGGTTCGGTGGCTCGTTTCGGCTGCGAGTGATCGAGAGGGGGCACCCTCCTGTGTTCCGGCGCGCTCAGTCCCTCACTTACTTCCTCGACCTCGTGTCCCCCGCGCTGGTCCACGTCGACTTTTTGACCAACCCCCTTCTCGAGAGGGTGAACAAACGTGTCTTTGTACCCGCGGTGCGCGATGTGGTCGGTCACCCTCTTGGCACTGGACTTCAGGCTGTCGATGGCTCGGGACATGGCCTCGCCCCAGCTGATGCTCACGCGAGCCTCACTACTGGGCAGCCACGGCTGGTGTGGCCGCGGTGAATGGCCCCCCAGCCAGCGCAGCAGCGGTCGGCACCCCGGCCGGGGTGCCGACCGCAGCCAAGCGCCGGGTGGGGGTCATCGGCTCACGACTCCTCCAATGTCGGATAACCCGCGGGAAAGGGGTGGGGTCTGGCGGGGTGTTTCCCCAGAAGCGTCATCCGGTGTTGTCGGATAATACGCCGTTACCTGACCGAGCTCGCAGCAGCGTCCAATCTGAGCTGGCGGTACCGTTCCAGGCTGCGGCGCAGCGCCTCCAACGCACAGAACGTGTAGCGTGCCCGGCCGATCCGACCGGGCAGCAGGTCAGGTTTCCACCCAGACCCTCTATTTCTCGTTTCGGTTGCCCACCACCTTGTGACCGTAGTACTGTCCGGACAGGTGTCCATCAACGCCTCTGGACGGCAATCTGGGGAAGGATGTCCAATGACTCTGGTGAAACCGCCGCGGGTGTCCGGAGGCGAGCACGAACACGGCCATCTGGAAGAGTTCCGGGTCGACCCCATCGCGTTGATGCGCCGGGTGCGTGAAGAGTGCGGCGATGTCGGGCTGTTCGAACTCGCCGGGCGTCAGGTCATCCTGCTCTCGGGTGCCGAAGCCAACGAATTCTTCTTCCGCGCCGGCGACGACGAACTCGACCAGGCCGCCGCCTACCCGTTCATGAAACCGATCTTCGGCGAAGGTGTGGTGTTCGATGCCAGTCCCGAACGGCGCAAAGAGATGCTGCACAACTCCGCGCTGCGCGCCGAACAGATGCGCGGGCATGCGGCCACCATCGAAAACGAAGTCAACCGGATGCTCGCCGGCTGGGGCGACGAAGGCGAGATCGACCTGCTCGACTTCTTCGCCGAACTCACCATCTACACTTCCTCGGCCTGCCTGATCGGCACCAAGTTCCGCAACGAACTCGACGGCCGGTTCGCCCACCTCTACCACGACCTGGAACGCGGCACCGACGCCTTGGCCTACGTCGACCCCTACGCGCCGATCGACAGTTTCCGCCGCCGCGACGAATCCCGCGCTGCGCTGGTCGAGTTGGTCCAGGGCATCATGAGTGGCCGAATCGCCGATCCACCCACCGGTAAAGACGACCGGGACATGCTCGACGTGCTGGTGTCGGTGACCACCGAGGACGGCACCCCGCGGTTCAGCGCCAGCGAGATCACCGGCATCTTCATCTCGATGATGTTCGCCGGCCACCACACCACCTCCGGCACCGCGGCGTGGACGGTGATCGAACTATTGCGCCACCCCGAGATCCTGGACAGTGTCGTCGCCGAACTCGATGCGCTCTACGCCGACGGTTCGGCGGTCAGCTTCCACGCGTTGCGCCAGATCCCGCAGCTGGAAGCGGTGCTCAAGGAAACGCTGCGGCTGCATCCACCGCTGATCATCTTGATGCGTGTCGCGCAGGCAGAGTTCGAGGTGTGTGGGCACATCATCTCCCCCGGCGACCATGTTGCGGCCACCCCCGCCATCTCCAACCGGCTGCCCGAGGACTTCCCCGACCCCGACACCTTCGACCCGGGCCGCTATATCGACCCCAATCAGGAAGATATCGTCAACCGCTGGACCTGGATCCCGTTCGGCGCCGGGCGGCACCGCTGCGTCGGTGCGGCGTTCGCGCTCATGCAGCTCAAAGCGATTTTCTCGATCCTGCTGCGGGATTGGGAATTCGAGATGACTCAGCCGTCGGAGTCCTACCGGAACGATCATTCCAAGATGGTGGTGCAGTTGCAGCAGCCGTGCATCGTCCGCTACCGCAGGCGCCGCACACCCCGGAACGACTAGCAGACGACTCCTCCCCTGCCCCGCAGCCCTGGGCATTCAGGGCAAAACACTGCCTCTGCCGGTGCGGTTCCGGCGAGGCATACTGCTGGATCTGTACTAGAGGGCAGCTGGCATATAGTGGTGTTCGAAGGTCCGGCTCCCCGCCGGGCTGCCCTCGCTGCCGTGGGCGAACAATTCATATGACGGCAGTTGCCACTCGAGTTATCGTCCCCACCCGGAATCTGCCGCCGAGGAATGGACCTCTGTGACCGACTGGATCACCACCGCGATCGAACCCTGGCTGCTGCGCGGCGCGCTGGAGGTGGAGCGCACCGAGCACGGGCTACGACCCCACCGGTTCCCATCCCGCGCCCGCGCCCAGTTTCCCGATGAATTCCTGATGATGGCCGAAACGCATCCGACCGGGGTGCGGGTGGTGTTCCGCAGCAGCGCCACCGTGGTCGAGATGGACGTACTGTCCACCAAAGCACCGTATCCTGGTGCACCCGAGAGCGGCTACGAGCTGCTCATCGACGGTCGCTGTGTCGCTCGCGCCCAGGTGAGCGGCGGCAACGTGGTCACTGTCGATATGTCGACCGGGGCGACGGTGACCAGGGCGGGTGCGGTGGGTACCGCTCGTTTCACCGGGTTGCCCGGCGGGGACAAGGACATCGAGATCTGGTTGCCGCACACCGAGGGCGTCGAGTTGGTCGGTCTGCGCACCGACGCGCCGGTCGAGCCGGTACCTGACCGGGGCCGCCGGGTGTGGGTGCATCACGGTAGTTCGATCAGTCACGGCTCCAACGCCGACCACCCCACCGGCACCTGGCCCGCGGTGGCCGCGGCCCGGGGTGGTGTGGAGTTGATCAATCTGAGTTTGCGTGGCAACGCCCTGCTCGATGCGTTCACCGCGCGCACGATCCGGGACACGCCCGCCGACCTGATCAGCGTGAAGATCGGCATCAACCTGGCCAACGCCGATCTGATGCGGGTGCGTGGCTTCATCTCCGCTGTGCACGGGTTCCTCGACACCATCCGCGACGGGCATCCGGTGACGCCGCTGCTGGTGGTGTCCCCACTGCTGTGCCCGTTCCAGGAGCACACGCCGGGCCCGATCGTGGCCGAGGTCGGTGACACCGGTTTGGGTTTCCGCGCTCTGGGGGATCCGGCGCAGGTGGCCGACGGCCGGTTGACATTGACCGTGATCCGCGACGAGTTGGCGCGTATCGTCGCCCAGCGCTCGGTCCAGGACCCCGACCTGCACTACTTGGACGGTCGTCTTCTCTACGGGGAGCAGGACGCGGTCGAGTCGCCGCTGCCCGACGGTCTGCACCCCGATGCCGCCAGCCATGTGCGCATCGGGGAACGCTTCGCCGAGCAGGTCTTCGCGACCGGTGGCGTATTCGCCGGATCCGCTCGGCGGTCCGCTGACGACATGGATATGGCCGGACGGACCCGATGAGGTTGCAGGCCCGGCAGAACCCGCCGCAGTGAGGTTCGGCCCCACCGCGGCGGGCCGCCCGATTGCCCGGCGATACAGCGAGCGCCGTCCGGTCAGCCGTCGATCGCTTCGATGGCGGTGTCGGGAGCTGGGGCGAGGGCGCGTGGGGGCGCGCTGAAGGCGTGTGCTGCGCCGAGGCCCGCCCCGACGGCTGCGCCGACGGCTGCGAGCGGAGCAGCCATCAGGGCCGCACCGTAGGCGGCGCCGATGGGGCCTGCGGCGAGACCGATCGGCGCGAACGGCAAGCCGATGGCCAGGCCGAGCGCACCACCGACGCCTGCCCCGATGAGCGCGAAGGGGCTGGCCACCGCGGCACCGGCCGCGGCGCCGATCGCGGCGGCGCCCACGGTTTGACCTGCGATGCGGTCGGAGCGGGTGCGTTCCATGCCGACCGAGTCGAGGTAGGTGGCGATATTGGCCTCGGTGACCGCGGCGCCGTCGTTGAGCTGGATCGCCTGCTCCCGGGGCAGCCATTCCGGTGCCTCGACGTGGACGTCGCCGAACCGCAAGGTGCCCGGCGGTGGGGCGATCGGCGGTACCGGGTCGACCGGGACGGGCGGATGCAGCGCCTCCACCGGCGACAGGTACTCGTTCTTCGGCATCGGGCGTGCCCACTGCAGTGAACTCAGTACGTCGTCGGGAATCCGCAGACCCCGGTACGGGCGCACGTTCGGTGCTTGGGCGGCAGGCCATTCCGGTGACTGGTCGGTGTGTTCGCCGGGGGTGCTCATGTCCGTCGGAGCGGTCGAGTCCGTGTCATCGGCGGCGGGGACGGCCGGGGCGACGACCGGGTCGGTCTGCTCGGTCTGGGTTATGGGGATGTAGCGATCGGGTTCGGCGTTCGCGGTGCCGTTTCCTACCAGCGTGAGGACCACGGGAACCGCTCCCGCCACGACCATGGAACCCATTTTCTGTCGACGCGGGCTGACTGCTCTGTGCTTGCCGCTGCCCATGTGTCACCTTTCATCCTGAAACAGACTTTGTCGCTTCACATTCGGACTCACAGGCGATACGGATAGGGCGAATTCGGTGACCAATCCTCGGAATACGCTGTCACCAGCGGCTTCGCCCTGTTCAGTGGACTGGATTCCGGTGGTGTCGTGCTGTGTGCTGCACGGTGTCAGATGACTGTGAGCGGGAGCGGTATCCCTCGGTCGGTGAAGGTGAAATCGGCGCCGGTGCTGAATCGGGTCACCGCCACCTCCGAGGCTTCGCGAAAGGGTGCGTCGGCGCGGAGGATGTCGGCGGTCCATCCGTTTTCGTCGGTGTCGGTGACGCGGCTGTAGTAGTGGGCGTTCACTCCGCGCACCAGGGCGTCCAACGGCTCCAGATGGTCGGGGTCGATCATCGACGGCCATACCCGGTCGGTGATCGCGCCGCTGTTGTGCGGGAACCGCACTCGCAGCGCGGGGCTGCTGTCGTCGATGTCGATGCCGGTGTAGGGCTGCGGGTTCAGCGCCGGGTGTACGCGCAGCACCTGAGCGAGGGTGGCCGGGTCGTCGCTGTCGAGGCTCAGGCAGGTGCGGAGGCGTTCGGCGGTGAGACCGGCGATACCGGTGAACTGTTTGCGGCCGATGCCGAGCGCGGTGTCGGTGTCGGTGCGGCTGTGTACGGCGATCATGAACCCCAGTGTCAGCAGATGCTGCTGCAGGCATACTTCTTCGCTGATGCGTACCAGCGCCGAATGGGAGAAGTCGGCGAAACGCAGATCGCTCAACAGGGGGCCGCGGTAGTCGCTGCGTCCCTCCTGGTCGGTGGCGATGGCGGGCAGGGCGATCCCGGCGGCCACCGAATCGGCGACCAGGGCCGCGTTGGGTGGAGCCGGGGGCGGGGTATGGGATTCGTCGATGACAACTGTCCATGCGCATACCGGTTTCCGGTCTGCGGGTTCGCGTGGCGGCCGGTGGAGGGGCCGGACCTGGGCGTGAGGGTTGGTGGCCAGGGCGGTGGCGTCGAAGGTGGGGTCTTCGATGTCGTGGCACATCGCGGTCACGTATTCGGTGCCCATCGGTTCGACGTCGGCGAGGGCGCCGCAGTGGTCGAGCCAGAACCGGCCGTGGTGGGGGTCGTCGACGCGGTAGCGGAAGTCCATGAACTGTGGTGGTGCCCCGATTTCCAGTTGCATCCCTTTGAAGATGGTGATGACGTCGTCGCCGGTGAAGTTCAGGGCCCGCTGCATGCGGCGGGTGTAGACAGGGCTGGCCAGCTGCCATTCTTCGATCGCGACTTCGGTCATACCTTCGCGGCCGAACGCGGCGATGGAATGTGCCATCCCGGAGCGGTCGATGAGGTGCCCGCACAGCAGCAGTTCAGGTACCACAGCCGCGAGAGTTTCCCGGGAGAAGTCGTGAAATCTGCTGGTGGGTGTGGGCATCGGGGTCACCACAGCGGGACCGGGGATGCGCCGAGGCGATACCAACCCGGTAGCGGGTCGCCGGAGGTGGCGCGCCCGATCCGTTGCTGCATGCCCTCCGACAGTGCGTTGTCGGTGATCATCTCGAGGAACAGGGCCGAGACGTTGCCGAAGTCGAAGAAGTCGCGCTGCCAGGACCATTGGTAGTTCCCGCCGTACCGGAACCAGCTGCCGCCGATCCCTTGAACGGTGTATTTGCTGCCGTCGGCGCGGGGGGTGGTGTCGTAGATCTGTTTCCACAAGCCGATGACGTCGCCGGAGCGTTCGTCGATGACGAACTGCTGGTACGGGTACACCCACCCTTCCAGGCCTGCCATTTCCTGGCCGAGGGCCAGTTCCCGGATTTCGTCGCGGCCCACGGCCATGAATTCTTGTTTCGGGCCGTAGTTCCAGCCGTAGGTGGCGTCGGCGGTGTACATCTCGGCGAGGGGTTTCCAGTCGCCGTTCTTTTCGCAGCGCTGGTTTTCCAGCACCCAGCGGCGCACCATGTCGTCGAGTTCGGCGCGGTCGAAACCTGTCATCGGTGTGTCCTTTTCGAGGAGTCAGCTGTTGTCGCTGTCGGGGGTCAGGGACAAAGCTCGGGTGGGGCAATAGCGGATCGCGTTGTCGACGTCGGCTTGTGTCTCCGGTCCCGGTGCGGGGTCGAGTATTTCGACGGTGCCGCGTTTGGGGACGTGGAACACCGTCGGCGCTTCGGCTTGACAGACGGCGTGTCCCTGGCACAGGTCCAGGTCGGCGACAATTTTCATGTGTGCTCCCGTCTTCGCCTACCGGAGAGGGTGTTCGGTCGGTGGGCCCGGGGTTGCGCGGCGGGCGGGACCGGGTGTGGGGCCGCGGGGTGTGGTGGGGGCGGCTGTGGGGAAGAAGGCGGCGGTTTCTCGGGTGGGTGTCGCGGGCCGGAGGGGCGTGGCCGTCATGGCGCGCCCTTGTTTCCGGTAACGAGTTCTGCCTGGAGTGAGCGGCACCAACCAGCAGGAAGACACGTAGCTGGACATGTGTCTGGACGGTACCACCAGCGGGCGTGTCAGACAACGAAACAGGGTTTTTCGCCCGCCAGGTCTTATCGGGGCCGCGATATCCCATCGTGTTGCGCACCCGGGAGCGGCACGACTGAAACAGGAACGTGTTCTTGCGCGCGCTCGAGTGGTCGAACTATATTCTGTACACCTGTCCAGGCAGTTCCGGATGATCTTGACCGGCCCGCGCACCGCTGCCCCACCGCAGAACAAGGAGCCCCCATGACCGACACCGACCCCCAGCCCACGGTCCGCGAACGCGGCCTGGCCAAAATGGCGGAGGTCTACGGCTTCGAATTCTCCGACGGACCCGGCGCGCATTTCGCCGTCACCGCCGACCACCTGTTCGCCGATATCTGGTCGCGGCCTGCGCTGACCGTGCGCGACCGCCGGCTGCTGCTGCTGGGCGCGCTGACCGCCCAAGGACTGTTCGACATCGCCGGAATCCAGGTCGGATCGGCCCTGCACAACGGTGAGCTCGACGAAGAGCAACTACGCGAGATCGCGTTGTTCCTGTGCCACTATGTGGGCTGGCCCGCAGGCACCCAACTCGACACCGTCGTCGGCCAGGCCGTGGCCCAGCACCGCAAGAAGACCGGCAACCAGCATCGGTGACCGCACCCGCACTCGCTCGCCCCGCCGCGGCGCCGCAGCGACGAATCGACCCCCGACCAGACAAGGCACCAGGTATGCGTTTCGGCATCGTTTTGTTCACCAGCGACCGCGGTATCAGCCCGGCCGTCGCCGCCCGAGCCGCCGAAGACCACGGATTCCACTCCTTCTACGTTCCCGAACACACCCACATCCCGGTCAAACGCGAAGCCGCGCACCCGCAGACCGGGGATGCCTCCTTGCCCGACGACCGCTATATGCGCACCCTCGACCCCTGGGTGTCGCTGGCCACGGCCGCCGCGGTCACCGACCGCATCGAACTGGCCACTGCGGTCGCGCTACCGGTCGAACACGACCCGATCACCCTCGCGAAAACCATCGCCACCCTCGACCACCTGTCCGGCGGGCGGGTGATGCTCGGCGCCGGTTTCGGCTGGAACACCGACGAACTGGCCGACCACGGCGTGCCGCCGAAAAAACGTCGCACCGTGCTGCGGGAATACCTGGGTGCGATGCGCGCGCTGTGGAGCCAGGACGAAGCCGCCTACGACGGCGAATACGTCAGCTTCGGCCCCAGCTGGGCCTGGCCCAAACCGGTCGACCGCACCGTCCCGGTCCTCATCGGCGCTGCGGGCACCGAACGCACCTTCGCCTGGATCGCCGCCAACGCCGACGGCTGGATCACCACCCCCGGAGAAACCGATCTCTCCGCGCGGCTGGGGCTGCTGCGCAAGACCTGGAGCGACGCGGGCCGAGAAGGGCAGCCCCGGGTGGTGGCCCTCGACACCAAACCCGACCCCGCCCGGCTGGCGCAGTGGGCCACCGACGGCGTCACCGACGTGCTCTACGGCCTGCCCGACAAACCCGAAACCGACGTGCGGACCTACCTGCAGCGGTTGGCGGGGAAACTGGCCGCACTAGACCTACCGGCGACCGGCGGAGGACGCTGACTGTGCGGATCGCCTTGTTGTCCTACCGCAGCAAAACCCACTGCGGCGGGCAGGGGGTCTATGTGCGCAAGCTCAGCGCCGGGCTGGCCGAACTCGGACACCGGGTGGAGGTGTTCTCCGGGCAGCCCTACCCCGAACAGCTGGACCCGCGGGTGCGGTTGACCGAAGTACCGAGCCTGGACCTGTACCGCGACGACGACCCGTTCCGCACCCCGCGCCCCAGCGAGATCCGCGACCACATCGACCTGCTGGAGCTGGCGACGATGTGGACGGCAGGCTTCCCGGAACCACGCACCTTCAGCCTGCGCGTCGCCCGCCTGCTGCGGGCACGGGCGCACGAATTCGATGTGGTGCACGACAACCAGTGCCTCGGCAGCGGCCTGCTCGACATCGCCGAACTGCTTCCACTGGTGGCGACCGTGCATCACCCGATCACCAAGGACCGCGCCGTGGACCTGGCCGCCGCGAGCTGGCGGCGTAAACCGCTGGTGCGCCGCTGGTACGGGTTCCTCGGCATGCAGATGCGAGTGGCCCGCCGCATCCCCGACCTGCTCACCGTGTCCTCGTCATCGGCCACCGATATCGCCGACGACTTCGGTGTCGACCCACGGCAGCTGCAGGTGGTGCCCCTCGGCGTCGACACCGACCTGTTCACCCCGCGCGGGCCACGCATCCCGGGCCGGATCGTGGCAGTGGCCAGCGCCGATAAACCGTTGAAGGGGGTCGCGCATCTGCTGGCCGCGTTGGCCCGGCTGCGCAGGCAACACCGCGTCGAACTGCAGCTGGTGGCCACCCTCGACCCTCACGGGCCGACAGAGAAACTGATCGCCGAACTCGGGTTGACCGATATCGTCACCGTCCGCGCGGGCGTGAGCGACCTGGAGTTGGCGCAACTGCTGGCCTCGGCCGAAATCGCCTGCATCCCCTCACTGTATGAGGGGTTTTCCCTGCCCGCGGTGGAGGCGATGGCCAGCGGCACCCCACTGGTGGTGTCACGCACCGGGGCGCTGCCGGAAGTCGTCGGCGCGGACGGGGTGTGCGCGCGGCTGACCGAACCCGGTGACGCCGCCGAACTGGCGCAGGTGATCGGGGAGCTGCTCGACGCCCCGCAGCTTCGAGCCCGGATGCAGGCGCAGTGCCGGGCGCGGGCGGTGTCGGTGTTCAGCTGGGAATCGGTGGCCGCGCACACCGTGCAGGTGTATCAGCGTGCCATCGACCGGCGCGTCGGAACACCGTTTCAGCAACCATCGACAGCAGGAGGGCCACTGTGCTGACCGTCGACTTCAACCGTCTCGGGGTCGGTCCCGGCGTCCGGGTCATCGACGTCGGTTGCGGCGCGGGCCGGCACGCGTTCGAAGCCTACCGGCGCGGCGCCGAAGTGATCGCCTTCGACCAGGACGCAAACGAACTGTCCGGGGTGGCGACAATGTTCGACGCCATGGCCGCCGCCGGTGAAGCCCCTGCGGGCGCGACTGCGGAAACGATGTGCGGTGACGCGTTGGCGCTCCCGTACCCCGACCACGCGTTCGACTGTGTCATCGCCTCGGAAATCCTGGAACACGTCCCGGCCGACGACGCCGCGATCACCGAACTGGTGCGGGTGCTCGAGCCGGGCGGGCAGCTGGTGGTGACGGTGCCGCGGTGGCTGCCCGAACGGGTGTGCTGGGCGTTGTCGACCGAATACCACAGCAACGAAGGCGGGCATGTGCGCATCTACAAGGCCGACGAGTTGCGCGACAAGATCACCGGCCGGGGGATGCGGTTCACTCACCGCAACCATGTGCACGCCCTGCACGCACCGTACTGGTGGATCAAATGCGCGGTCGGAGTCCGCAACGACGACCATGTGCTGGCGCGTGCCTACCATCAGCTGCTGGTGTGGGATATGATGCGCCGCCCGCTGCTGACCCGGGTCGCGGAGAAAGCGCTCGACCCGCTGATCGGGAAAAGCGTCGCCCTCTACTTCACCAAGCCGGTGGTGCATCGTGCCGCGGTGTGACCTGCCGTCGATACCCTACGTTCTCACCCGCCGCCAATGCCGCCAGACCGCCGAATCCATCGCCGCCGCACAAGAACCCGACGGTGCGATCCCCTGGTTCCCCGGCGGGCACACCGACCCGTGGGACCACATCGAATCGGCGATGGCGTTGACTGTGGCCGGACTCTGGGAGGAGGCGGCCGCCGCCTACTCCTGGTCGGCGTACACCCAACGCCCCGACGGGTCCTGGCCGCGGCAGTTCCGCAACGGCAGCATCGAGGACACCGCCACCGATACCAACTTCTGCGCCTATATCGCCACCGGCGTCTGGCACCACTACGCGATCACCGGTGACGACGCGTTCGTTACCGGCATGTGGCCGGTGGTGCGCGCCGCGATCGACTACGTGGTCGGCATGCAGGGCGAGCACGGCGCCATCCGGTGGCTGCGCGACGGTGACACCGTGGCCGCCGAGGCACTGCTGACCGGGTCCGCCAGCATGTTCCACGCCCTCGGATGCGCGGTGACGCTGGCCGAACGGCTCGGCGAACCCCGCTCCGACTGGCAGGCCGCGCGGCATCGGCTGGGTACCGCGATCCGACAGCGCCCGCAAGTGTTCGAGGCCAAGGACCGGTATTCGATGGACTGGTATTACCCGGTGCTCGCCGGTGCGGTGCGCGGTGCGGCCGGGCGGGCCCGGATCGCCGCCCGCTGGGGTGATTTCGTGGTCGGCAACATCGGTGCCCGCTGTGTGGCCGACCAGCCATGGGTGACCGGCGCCGAAACCTGTGAACTGGTGCTGGCTTTGGACACCCTCGGCGACCGCGACCGCGCCCACCGGTTGTTGGCCGCCATGCAGCATTTACGTGAAACCGACGGATCGTATTGGACCGGTCTGGTGTTCGCCGACGGGAAACGCTGGCCGGAGGAACGCACTACCTGGACCGGTGCGGCGATGATCCTGGCCGCCGACGCACTGTCACGCACCAGCGCCGCCAACGGCATCTTCCGCGACCTGGCCGCCGACGCGGTCACCGGTGTACCGGTGCCGGTAGCCGTGCGTAGCTGAACCGCGTTCTCCGGTCGCTGCCACGGCAATTGTGCTGGATTCTGATCACGCCACCTACAGCGCACGCCTATCGCTCGTCGTTGCTGTTGCCCAGAAGGCCGTTGGCTACCAGTGCTATCAGTGCGTCGGCGCGCTGTGCCGGGTCATGCAGGGATTCGGTTGCCAGGGCTATGCCGTTGGCGAGGTGCAGGACGTCGTCGACCGTGACAGCCGGGGCGACCGAGCCTTCTTGATGGGCGCGGGTGAGGAGTCGCTGGGCGGCTTGCCTGATCATG
This sequence comes from Nocardia donostiensis, assembly GCF_002081715.1. Classification (GTDB taxonomy): domain Bacteria; phylum Actinomycetota; class Actinomycetes; order Mycobacteriales; family Mycobacteriaceae; genus Nocardia; species Nocardia donostiensis. The sequence continues at coordinate 26,700 of NZ_MUKP01000053.1, forward strand.
GTGTGGGGTAAGAATTCCGGATCGGGCTCGTATCCCGTCAGGGCAGGCCCGAACCCCCGGACGGCGGCCGCGTGTGCCACGACAGCCCGTAGCCAGGTCACCAGCGCAGCGCCCGCGTTCGGGGCCGTGAGCAGGTTCTCTGCGTGGTCACACAATGCCTGGACACGGTCGCGTAGCACTGCTTCGAGCAGTCCCGTGCGGCTCGGGAAGTGCCGATGCAACGTGGCTGAGCCGACTCCGGCGCGGCGGGCGATCTCTTCCAGCGACGCCTCGGCCCCGGACTCCGCGATCACCGCGCTCGCCGCTGTCACCAATCTGTCGCGGTTGCGTCGCGCATCGGCTCTCCTTCGACCTGACGATATGAGGTTTTCTCCCATCTGCCCGGCACCTTCTTGCTAAATGGGGTGGGTCCTCCGTATCGTACCGGAATTAACTGGGGTGCTCACCCCAGTTAATGGATTGGCAGTGGCCCCGAGAAGGCGAACAGAATCGCACCATCGACCTGCTCGCCGGGCTGACCCGACAAACCGGAAGGTGACCGATGCCGGACATCACCGCCGAGGACCTGATCGCGATACACGAAACCATCGCATTACACGGGCATCTGGCCGACGATCGTGAGTGGGACCGACTCGGTGAAGTGTTCGCCGCCGATGTGGTTTTCGACGTGACCGACTACGGGTACGGCACCTGCACGGACTACAAGCCGTGCAGGACCTGGTACGCGGCAGCCGGGACGAGACGAACCAACCGCTGGCACATCACCTCACCAACATCGTCATCGCCGGCCAGGACCACCGGAACGCGCGGGTGCGCTCGAAGGGACTGGCGGTCGCGGCCGACGGAACAACCACGTCCGCGGTATACGAAGACGTCCTCCAACGCGGACAACAAGGATGGCGCATCATCTACCGCAAAGTAGTAGCAGCGCGTCGAGGTACGCGCCTCGAATGAGATCTCGCACACCGGTCGGACGACCGCATATCGCCCGGCACCTACACGAACTCCGGCACTCCGGGCTGACACACCTCGACGAATCCGGCGCGAGTCTGCTCGAACTGACGGCCAAGTCGCGGCACCGCAAGGCCGAGAACCTGCGCCGCTACTTCAACCATCTCCTCAGGCGATGCACGAACTGACGAGCCTCATCGGTCCCGGTACTTCCCGCACCCACCGACCAGCAGCTAGGCCATATCCGCCCGATTTTCGGCCGATACTACGGCGACCCCGGCAAGCGACGACGGACGAATCCGGAACTGGCGCGCGGGTAGCCGGGCCGCGACTGCCGAAGCTACGGTCGGCTGCCCTCGACAGTGGTGCAGCCGGCTCCAGGGGGCCGGCACCCGAGGTAGGCGTCCAGCGCGGCGGCGCCGGTGAGCATGGCGCGGCCGCGGGCACAGAGACGGGCATGCCAGTCGCGGAGCAACGCTTCCAGGGGTGCGACGCCTCCGGCGGAGCGAACCTGGGCGATCAGCGGGGCGATCTGGTCCAGCAGGTAGCCGCCCCGTCGGAGCTGGTGGACGAGTAGGGCGTCGCGCACGTCGGCCGCGCGGTAGACCCGGTAGCCGGTCTGCGGGTCGCGGCGTGGTTGGACCAGGCCGGCGCGTTCCCATGTGCGCAGGGTGGCTGGGCGGATGCCGAGCCTTCTTGCCAGAGGGCCGACGAACATCTCGCCGCGTTCTTGCGGTACGGGCTCGAGGTCGCCGAGCGCGGCCTCGACGGCCTGGAGGGTGCAGCGGTCGTCGAGCAGCTGGGCGTGACTTTCGTCGACGAGCCGAAGCGCGTCCTCGGTCGCGCCCTGGTTGACCGCTTGCATGATCGCCGTGGCCGTCTGGTGGCCGTGCCCGGGCACGAGGGCCAGGAACGCGCGCAGCGCTTGCGCGTGCAGTGGCGTGTAGGTGCGGTAGCCATGCGGGGTGCGTTCGGCGCCCGGAAGGATCCCGACTGCCTCGTAGTTGCGGATCGCTTGCGTGGACAGGCCGTACCCGCGCGCCAGATCAATCGGCCTGAGACGCCCACTTTGAAGGTTTCGCTGCAATGTTCTGCCCAATATCGTGGAAAGTTTCAACAGTTGGTTCAACGATACCGTTGAGGGCATGCCTACTGCCGTCACAGACGCCACCCATGCCGTCGACGCTGTTACCGTCAAGGACCTGCTCCCGACTCGGCCGCGGCTGCTTGCCGTGGGTGAGCCCACCCACGGCGAGGGCGTTCTGCTCGAGCTGCGAAACGATCTCTTCCGGCAACTCGTGAAGCAGGAGCGCTATCTGACGATCGCGATCGAGAGCGACTGCCTGATGGGCCTGGTCGTGGACGCCTACATCGCATCAGGCACAGGCACTCTCGACGAGGTCATGGAGCGCGGCTTCAGCCACGGATGGGGCACCTTCCCAGCCAACCGCGAGCTGGTGCGCTGGATGCGCGCGTACAACGACGGCCGACCAGCGTCAGAGCAACTACGCTTCGCCGGTTTCGACGGCCCGCTGGAGATCACCGGCGCCGCAAGCCCTCGACAGGCCCTCACCGCACTCCACGCCTACCTCGCGACCCGGGTCGACACCAACCTGCTCCCCTGCACCGCGGAAACGCTCGACCGCCTGCTCGGCACCGACGACCGGTGGACCGATCCCACCGCGATGATGGACCCGTCCCAGTCCGTGGGGCAAACGCCCGACGCCGAACAGTTGCGTCTACTCGCCGACGATCTGGTGGCCCTGCTCGACGCGCAGACACCGCACCTGATCGCGGCGTCCTCACGGGAGGACTGGCACCGGGCACGCCTGTACGGGCGCACCGCCACCGGCCTGCTGCGGTACCACTTCTGGATGGCCGACACCTCGCCGAGCCGCATGTCATGGCTGCTCGCCGTGCGGGATTCGATGATGGCCGCCAACCTGCTCGCCCTCGCCGAACAGGGCCCGGCGCTGGTGAACGCCCACAACGGCCACCTCCAGCGGAACAAGAGCACG
>NZ_MUKP01000054.1 GCF_002081715.1 Nocardia donostiensis
TACCAACACCGGCAACGGCGACGACGACAGCCCCGGCACCAGCGGCAACGGCGACGACAGCCCCGATACCAACACCGGCAACGGCGACGACGGCACCAGCGGCAGCGGCGACAGCGGCTCCGGCGGCAGCAGCGGCCGGTTCGGAACTGCCGCAAAAATCGGTATCGGGGCCGCTGCCGTTCTTGGTGCCGCTGCCATTCTCGATTCCGAATTCGACAGCGGAAGCGAAACACCGACACCACAGACACCGACACCGACACCGACACCGACACCGACAGGGGCACCAGAAACACCAGAAACACCAGAAACACCGACACCACCAGAGACACCAGAGACACCAGAGATACCGACACCCCCGCCAGTACCGACACCCCCGCCAGTACCGACACCCCCGCCACCACCCCCAGTACCGACACCACCGTCTACACCGACTACACCACCCCCAAGTAGCGGTCCCGACGATGGCTCCGGTAGCGACGGCGGCTCCGGCTCTGACGGCGGCTCCGGCTCTGACGGCGGCTCCGGCTCTGACGGCGGCTCCGGCAGCGACAGCGGCTCCGGCAGCGACAGCGGCTCCGGCAGCGACAGCGGCTCCGGCAGCGACAGCGGCTCCGGCAGCGACAGCGGCTCCGGCAGCGACAGCGAGCCCAGCCCGAGCCCCAGCCCCAGCCCGAGCCCCAGCCCTGGCGGCGGCATGGGTGGTCTCGGCAGCGCTCTTGGCCCCCTCATGGCCGCTGCAGCCATGGCTGGTCTCGGAGATCTCGGCCTCGACAGTGACAGCAGTCCCGACGACGACAGCGGCACCGACAGCGGGACTGGGACTGACACCGGAACCGGCACCAACAGCAGCACCGGCACGGACAGCAGCACCGGCACCGGCACGGACACGGGCACCGGAACCGGCACCGGAACCGACACCGACAGCAGCACAGGCACCGGAACCGACACCGACAGCAGCACCGGAACCGGAACCGGCACCGGCACCGGCACCGGCACGGACACGGGCACCGGAACCGACACCGGAACCGACACCGACAGCAGCACAGGCACCGGAACCGACACCGACAGCAGCACCGGAACCGGAACCGGCACCGGCACCGACACCGACAGCAGCACAGGCACCGGAACCGACACCGACAGCAGCACAGGCACCGGCACCGGCACGGACACGGGCACCGGCAGCAGCACGAGTACCGATATCGACACCGATAGCACCGACGCAGGAACCGGCAGCGGGACAGGAACAGGCACCGACACCACTGGCACAGGCGCAGAAACCGACAGCCCCAGCGGCACTGGCACAGACAGCACCACCAGCACCGGACTGTAGGTCGTTAGCCATGTGGTCGGCCTCGCCGCGTGCTCGATGGGATCGAGAACGCCGAATCCGCTGTTCCGCCGCCGGTTCCGTTACACGCCGTCGAATGCTGTGCCACTACTCATGGAGGACTGGTCGGAGAAGCCGTTGTCAGCTTCACCAATCGCCATGTCGATAGTGCTGGCACGGGTGGCGAAGTCATGGGTGCCGAACGCCGCCGTCCGCGGCGCGATTCGTCGGCAAGATGCCTCGAAGCCGGCACTTGTAAGCTTGCCGGGGTGGTTAGCGTCAGCGTGATCTGCCCGACCTATCAGCGCAGCGAACAGCTACGGGCGATGGTGAGGCACTACTGCACTCAAACGTACAGTGGCTCGTTGGAGTTGTTGATCCTCGACGACAGTCCAGAGTCTGCCGAATTCCTCGCGGAGGGCCAGTACCGGAAGCACGGTGTGCATTACGTTCATCGACCGGAACACAGGAGCTCGATAGGCGCCAAGCTCAATGTCTTGATGGAGATGGCTCGCGGGGACGTCGTGATGAGATTCGACGACGACGACTATTACGCGCCGAGCTACGTCGAGAGGATGCTGGAACTGCTCGGCGACGACGATATTCTCACGTTGAGCGGGTGGTTCGCCTACAGTCCGAAACACGGCAAATTCTGCTACTGGGAAACGAACGTGATGTGGCCGACGCACTTCGTCTTGTCTCCCTGGGACCCGGTGCGCGTCGTTTCCACCAAGGGATGGGATCCGGATTGGACGCGCGCTCAGCGCAACGGTTACGGTTTCGCTACCGCGTGGCGGAAGCAGGTAGTCTCACAGGTGCAGTTCCCGGACAAGAATCACGGTGAGGACGCGGAATTCTTCGAGCGAGTCGTGAGCGCAGGATTCCGCTCTGCGTATGCGGCGGACGCGGAGGGCCTGGTGCTGCACATCATCCATGAGAGCAATACCTCGCGGATGTTTCCGCAGTACGTTTTGCCCGATTTTATGCTTCAGAGGTATTTTCCCGGCTATACCGATGTCGCTGAAGTGCGATAGGGAATGAGCACCATCACCCAGCTCGTATCGATACTGGCAAGCACGGCCATGGAGCGACGAGCCACTGCTGTGGCCGTCATGGTTCCGTAGGCAGCCTAGCGGCACCCGCCGGCCTCATCTCGTCGCCACTCACGCGGAGTGATTCCATGAACGCGCCGGAAAGCCCGGGTGAAGGTGCTGACATCGTTGAAGCCGGCCGAATACGCGATATCGGTTATCGAGGAGGTCGTTTCGCTCAGCAGGCGACGGGCTTCGTCGAGTCGGAGTCGGCGCAGGTACGCGGCGGGACTCTCGCCTACTCGCGCGAACAGCTGCTCCAGATATCGCCGGGAGATCGCGTGTGCGCCTGCCACCGCGGCCACATCCAATTCCGGGTCGGTGCGCCGACGCTGCATATACGTGCGCACGACGTGCAGGAGTGCGTCCCCGCTCAGCGGTGGCTGCCCGCGACTGCTGTTGTCCGGGCTCAGGATTGCCGAAATCAGGGCGAGGGCTGTTTCGGCGAGCTGGTCCGCGGTGGTGACCGGCGCACCTTCCGCGAGGATCCCGGTCAGCAGATGAGTCAGGACCGTTAAACCCGGAGCACCGCTATCAATCGGGCGTCCGGTGGACTCCCGGAGAACTGTTTCGCGAAGCCGGAGCCGCTCACGGGGGACATGGAGGACCAGCTGGCTCATCGAAGAATCGAAGCGGAGCCGGTATGGGTGGTCGGTCTCGCAGAGTGCGGCGGTGCCCGACACCAGCCGCGCCGTCCGGTCCGTTTGGTCGACCCAACCTGTACCGGAGAGGTGGATGACGAGGAGCACGTCGTCGCGCGGATCGGTGGCGATGAGCGAAGCGTTGCGGTGGACGACGACCGGTGTGGCGACGACACGGGACACCGCGATGCCGGTAAGGCTCACCTGCCGGATCGATCCGCGGAAGGATTCGTCGGCCGCCACATGCGACGGGACGAAGACATCACTGCAGACCTGGGACCAGTCACCGTGGTCGTTCGCCTGCAGTGTTTCTGCACCGAGGCAGTGGCTACGCATTGCTACCACCGAAACGAGGCACCGGCGGCCATTCGCAAATCGTCGAAAACCGTGCGTGCGATGCCGCGAACTCGCCGAATAGACGGTCTTAGTGTGGTCACCCGATACCTCCAGTACCAACAAAGGTCAGCCATGACCATATCGACCTCGCGGCCGAACCACGGTGCGTATCGCCCAGATCTCCGCGGCCACAGACCGGCCGTGTATCGACGAAGGAACAAAGCATGGTTGTTCACACGGAAACGGCAGTGGTGCTGTTCTCCGCCGGGCTCATCTTCTTGTGGGCGCTGATCCTCGGCGTCTGGAAGTGGCAGGCGATGACGACCTCACCGGACGGTCTGGCCCATCCGTACGTCGATATCGCTCACCGCGCCGCATTGCTGTACGCGTTCGCAACCGGTTTGATCGCGGCTTTCGTCGAACTGTCCGGCTGGCCGTCCGCAGTCGATTTCACCGCCGCCGCAGTGATGATTCTGTTGTTCGTGGTGACGATCGCGAACTATGTCCGGCTCGGCGCGAGTCGCGAGACCGACAACCAGATGCGCAACCCACCGCCGCAGATGCGCTTCGTTCTCGCCGCGCTGATCATCGGCGAGATCGGCGGCTTCTCCGTGCTTCTCACCGGCTTCGCGATCGCACAGTTCTAGGCTGTCGCGTAGCCGAACGCCGTAACCGGAGAGCTGCGCCGCGACGTTGTCGTCAAAAGTGTCGTCAGCTCTCAACGGCCAGGTAATCCTCCGACCATGTCGATCTCTCGTTCGTCGGTGTGCGGGTGCGTTTGCGTGCAGGGCAGCCGAGGAACCTGCGGACCTCGGCGGCTTCGCCGCGGGGGTACCGGAGTGAGGCGGCTGCGAGAGGAAGGCACGAGTTGACGGGAGGAAGTGGACTACGTGCGATACCGCCGGGTGGATCGTCTGCTCCGTGAGACTCCCTTGACAATGGAACCCATCGCCACCCGCGTCGGCTATACCGATTCCAGGGCATTGCGACGAGCAAGCCACCGTTGGTATGGTCACGGCCCCGCACAGGTCAGAAGATCCTCGAATCCATGGTGATCCGATGGCCCGTCTCCAGTCCACACCCAGCAATCGCCCCACCTGACGTTGCCGTTTCGGCGATCGGCGGCACCGCCAACGACACGCGTTCCGCTCGCCGCCGCGGTAATGCGCCGGCGGATTGCTTCGCCAACTGATGCGGGACCGAGCAGGGGCGCCAGGCCTGTAACCCCTCGGCAGTTCATCCAGCGCCAACACTGAACAAGCGGACGTCTGTAACTGCCGAATTCCGTAACCGGACGTGACATCTACTGCCGACCGAGGCGTCCTTGACACCGGGGAGGCTCAGCGGTAAAACTCCATGAGAGCGGTGGCCCGGGCATGAACTACATTGCGGCCAAACGATTCTCGGTCGGTTCGGACGAACATCGAAGCGACGCTGGGGTGGGGCTCATGGTTCCTGTATTGATTCACGACCATCGGCAGGCAGCTTCCGATGCGGAATGGGGATTCGTATATGTACTCGGCGGAAATCAACCGAAAGCAGCCCGCGTTGCTGCTGTTACTGATCGACGAGTCGTTCTCGATGAACGAAACATGGGGCGATACAGCACAATCCAAAGCCACTGTCCTGGCGACGGCGGTCAACAATCTGCTCGCCAACACGGTTGTACTCTGCACGCGTGGCAACGATCAGGTCCACAACTACTTCGAGGTCGGAGTCCTCGGGTATGGGGCCGAGGTTCGTTCACTACTCCACGGCACCGACGAAGCGCGGCTGATACTGCCGATCGAGCAGGTCGCCAAGCACCCGAAACGGGTGGACACGGTTCAGAAGAAAGAGTACGACGGGGCAGGCGGTGTCGTGACCGTAGACCACATGATGCCGGTCTGGGTCGACGCCTCCGCCAATGGGCGCACCCCCATGGTGGCTGGATTCTCGATGGCAGAGCCATTGATCGCGGCGTGGTGCGCCGAGCACCCGGCAAGCTTCCCACCGATCATCATGAACATCACCGACGGCTACAGTACCGACGGTGATCCGTACGACGTCGCACACCGGATCAGCGAACTCGGCACTGACGACGGCACTGCGCTCGTATTCAACCTGCACCTCTCCGGAAGTGGTGTACCCGTATGCTTTCCGCATACCGATGCCGCGCTACCGGATGCGAACGCCCGAATGCTGTTCCGCGCTTCCAGCGAACTGCCGCCCATGATGCTGGAAGCTGCGGCCACAGACTACCCAGTGCAGGCGGGATCGCGCGGATTCCTCTACAATGCGCCTGCGCCTACGGTGATCGATTTCCTCGATATCGGCACCAGGTCAGTCACCCCACATCCACCCGCTCAGTGGGACGACATGTCTATCCTGGGTTTTCCGGGCGCCGAATCCACTGACCCCGACGAGGATTTCAGCGATACCGCAACAGGTAGTGACGCGCTCGACGACCCCGGCCAAAGATGGACGTAACGTCCGGCTCGATCGGCAAAGACGGCCGCGACGCCGATGAGAATGCCGATCGGGTCGGTACCGGCGTCAGCCGCTTCGCACTCGCCGACGGCGCCAGCGACGCCTCCTACCCGGGCATCTGGGCGGAGCTACTGGTCTGGTCATTCCTTCAGGGCCGCAACCCGTTTCAGCCGAGCACACTCTCCCACCTCCGATGGCGCTGGAATGCGAAGACACGTCCGGCGGCGCACGGCTCGCCCTGGTATGTCGTGCGCAAACAGGCCCAGGGCAGCGCCGCGGCGTTCGTCGGGCTCATCCTCGATACAGAGAATCACCGGTTCACCGTGTCGGCGCTAGGCGACTCCTGTCTCCTGCATCTCCGCGACCGGGCGGTCGTCAACGCCGGTCCGCTGGACAGTTCGAGCCAGTTCACCCGCACCCCCGCGCTGCTGACCACGCACACGGGCGACGAGGACTGCCGCACGCGCCCCTGGCAGCTAACAGAGAGATACCTGCCAGGAGACAGTTTCGTGTTGGCCTCGGATGCGCTGGCCAAGTACCTGCTGCATCGACGTGAGCAGGGACTCTCCCTTGATCTCGCCGAACTCGGCGACGGAGGACCGCATTTCAAGGCGTGGGTGACCGAAGCCCGAGCCGAGCGTGCCCTCGACAACGACGACACCACCTTCTGTTTGGTACGGCCATGACACTGCCTTCCCCGCTCGAGTACCGAAATGCGGTACAGAATCCGCAGCGTGCCTTCCGCACTGAGCCTCTCCGTAGCGGAACTGTCTTGAAGAACGCAATGGGGTTACCCAAACTGGCTTCGGGTGGGTTCGCCACCACATTCACCTTGGACGCCCACGGGAAACGGTGGGCAGTCCGCTGCTTTCACAAGAAGAGCGGACTCACCCGCCATCTGCAGCAACGTTACGAACACATCAACGAATTCGTATCAGGTCATGGCGACCTGGGGTTTCTCATCCCTGTCACCTACGACCAGAACGGAATTCAAGTGCGTGGAAGCGCGTACCCCACCGTGCGTATGCCCTGGGTGGACGGCGATCCCCTCGGTCTGTGGCTCGAGGACTGGGCAGCCGACGGTGCCGATCCGGATCGGATCGAGATCGTCCGCAGGAGAATTGCGGATGCCGTCAAGAGGCTGCGCGCGCTCGATATCGCGCACGGTGATCTCCAGCACGGAAATATCCTGGTCGACTCCCAACTGCAAGTTCGACTGATCGACTACGACGGGATGTATCTGCCATCACTACGTCCGCTGGGCGCCCTCGAGATGGGACACCGCAACTATCAGCACCCTGGGCGCGGCAAGACGTTCGACTATACCATCGATCATTTCGCAGCGGCGGTCATCGATCTGTCCTTGCTCGCACTGCGGGAACGACCGCAGTTGTGGGAGAAATACGGTGGCACCGGCGAGAACCTGTTGTTCGAGGCGGGCGACTTCGTCGCACCGGCCAAGTCACGTGTGTTCGATGAACTCACCTCGATGGTCGAAACGGCCGACCTCAGCGGACGGCTACGACGGGCATGCCAGGTCGACTACGCGCATGTCGGCAATGTTCTCCTCGGGCACGGTGCGCACCCGCCATCTGGACGGGTAACCTACGCCGTCCGCCCATCCCGGGTATTCGATGCCGCAGAAACCGATGTGCTGCGAGCGCAGGAGGGCGAAGTGATCACGGTTGTCGGCACCGTGAAGTTCGCGAAGGTCCAGACCAGGTATTACACCAACGAGCAGGTTGCTCTGATCAATCTCGGACGCTGGTCGGACGGAGACTTCACGATTTACGCCGAAGAGCAGGTCTGCGAGGAGCTGTACGCGAGATTCGGAAGTGCGCCTGATCCGAGAATGAGACTGTCCGAACTGGAGGGGTGGCGGGTGTCCATCACCGGGCCGCTGGAGCTGTACGAGTACAAACGCAAGTACCACCCGACGATCGTGGTACCGCAGATCCGACTACCGCGAGCGAGCCTGCTCCATAACCTCCCCAAGGAGCGCTTCAACGAGCTCATGGTGCAGGCACGGCGACGCATCGAAGTCTCCGCCGCGCCTCACTCACCAGAATCTGTCCCGGATCCCGGCCCCGGTCTTGCCCCCTCCACCTCTCACCGTGCTCCCGCAGACGGGGCACCCGGCAGAATCACTTCCCCGAGCCCCCAGCAACGTCAGCTCGCCGCAGCCGACAAAGAGGCCATCCGGAATCGTTTCTTCTCCAGTTCCGCCGTTCAACCGACCGAGCAGCCAAAGCCCGGCACGGGCTCGAGCCTCGGCGATCGGCCAACTGCCCGAGCGGAACACCCCACCGAACAAACCAGGACGATGCGTGCCGGGGCACCGACAACCCGAGCATTCCGCGAAGCTCGGAATATCACGCCAGGCACCGGGCTGAGACCGGCAGTTCCTCCTGAGACACCGAATCCGCCCGCTGCTCCCAGATCGGCAGCGGCCCATGGAGGCCCACCAGCACCCAGTATCGGACACCGGATTCCTGAACCGCCCGAATCGGCATCCCAGGCCAACCGTCCCCCGCCTGTTCCGAATCGCTATCGGCGTGAGCCCTTTCCCTATCGCCCACCGCCACCACCGCCGCACCCAGCGGATTCACGATGGGCATACACGGGAATCGTGCTGACGATCCTCGGCTTGCTGGTCCTCATCGTGCTGCTGTGAACAGACCGGCAACCTCGGCGTTCGGAGACAATCTGCCGTTCGGTCGCGGCACACATGAATCATTCTGTGCGAACACAGCATTTCCAATAACGCGAAAGGGGCAGTATGCGCACATCGGTATGCCGGCTGACCGTAACAACCGGCGGGGGCAGCCGGATCACGGAGAATCTGACCCGTGACCTGTATGCGCACCTGGTCGCATCCGGTATCACCGTCGAACACGGTGCTGCCGCTACCAGTCCTACCACAGGCCATAAGGGGGCAATATCACCGGACTTAGTGATCCTCGCTTCGATTGCCGCAACCAGCGCCACGAAGATCCTCACGACACTCATCTCGGAGTGGTGCGCGGTAGACCGGAATCGCGAGATAAAAGTCATGCTGGGGTCCGCCTCGCTCGACGTCAAGGGCGGCGGGCAGCACACACGACGGGTACTCGACCACTTCTTCGCCGATTCCGCGGATGCGGGGACGGCGAGCGATGAAACTGCCGAGCTCGAAACCCCCGCTCCCTCACAACCCGACAATCCGGACGACCACGGGGAAACCCCTCGATGACTCGCCTGGCCCGGCGGCGCGCGCTGCTGATAGGCACACAGACCTACCAGCATCCCGACCTCGCCGATCTCCCCGCGGTCCGCGCAGACCTCACCGGCATGGACGAGGTTCTCTCGCATCGGGAGATCGGCGGGTTCCCCGATGTGCTATCGGTTGTCGATCTCACCGCTGATCAGATGCGTGACACCTTATCGGCGTTTCTGTCCAGCAGCGGCGATGACGAGTTGTCCCTGGTCTACTATTCCGGTCACGGTCTACGAACGCCGGATACCGGTGAATTCCATTTCATCGCCACGGATACCGATCCCGCCGATCCGCGCCGGACAGCGGTCTGCGCCGGCTTCGTCAACGATCTCCTGGACTACCGCTGCCTGGCGCCGCAGCGCGTGGTGATCATCGACAGCTGTTACAGCGGGGGATACGTGCTCGGATTCCGCACCAGTACTCCGGTTCCCACGACCGGCAACGGTACAATCTCAGGGGCGAAAGGCAGCAGTGGCAGATCGGGCAAGGAACCGACCGCGCTGCTGCACAGCAGTGGCTGCTACATCGTGTCGTCCTCGCGCAGTCTCGAACAATCGTTCCAAGGAGCCACTCCATCGGACCCATCGGTGTTCACCGGTGTACTGGTCGATGCGCTGCGCACCGGGGAAGCCGGACGCAACGGGCCCGAGGTATCGGTCTCCGATGTCTTCGAATACGTCAACGGTCGACTCTGCAAGGCCGGTAGCGAGCAGACACCGGTCATCTCCTCCAATGGCGTCGATGGCCGGATAATCCTGGCAAGTCGCCCACGGAAGCCTATCGCGCTCACCGACCGTCGGCAGCCCACTCCTGGAACAGAATTACCTGGCAGCGCAACAAAATCGGCTGCGCTGCGATGGCCGCAGCTCATCGACTACTACATCCGTTGCCTCCGGTCGGAGTCCAATTCCTGGCTATCCGCCGATGACCTGGACAAAACCTTCGTCTGTCTACGGGGCCGGGAGCGGCTACTAGTCGGCGACCTCGATTCCGACCACAGCGTACCGGTACCTGCCGAGAGCGAAGCCTTCCTCGGCACGACCGCTACCGGCTCCGCTCAGCTGTGGGCCGGTTACCCGGTGGTCGCGATCAACAGTCCGGTCGGTGGGCGGCGCGGCCGCTCGGACGGGCAGTGGAAGATCGCACCGCTGCTGATGCGCCGCCTCGATATCGTCGAGGATGTGCGCGGCCGCCGTCTCCTCCCGGTCGGCCCGCCGGTGCCCCATCCTGCGCTACTGCGTGCATGCATGTCCGAGGAGGACGCGGCACATTTCGCGGCCGATTATCGGCCTACCTGGCATGCCGGTGGTCGCACCGCCATGACCACCGATGTCCGAAATCTGCTGCGCGACGACTTCGCCATCGATGAGGTCCAGGAACTCGACCCCGAAACGCTGGCCGACCATGTCGACATCCACACGCCGACACCGGGGGCGAGAAACGCCGCCATTCTCTTCCGGATGGCCGACGACGGTGGGCCCAACAGAAGTCTGCTGGCCGATCTCGGCGATATCGCCGACAAAAGAACCGCGATCGGCCGCACGGCCTTGTCTGCTCTCCTACCGGACTCGGTCGCGCCGACCGAAAAACCGAGACCACGGCCGGAGCCTCGGATGACAACCCCCCTGGCCTGCAACGAACTCCAAGAAGAGGTGATCAGATCGTCGATGACGCGCAAATTGACGGTTGCGACCGGCCCACCGGGCACCGGTAAGAGCCAACTCGTGGTGAATCTGGTCGCCACCGCCCTGGCCAACGACCAGACCGTGCTGGTGGCCTCGACCAACAACCGCGCGGTGGACGAGATCGTGGACCGGTGCCAGAAACTGGTACCGGGATCGGTGATCCGCACTGGTAGCCGCGAATACAGTCGAGAGCGACAGGATCTGGCATCGCTGACCGCACTTCTGCCCGGGGAAAATCAGAATACAGTGGCAGCCCAGACCGATCGAGCCATGGACGAATTGCGCGCGCACCATATGGAGTTGGACCGCGCCGCGCGGCACGAAACTCGGCTTCTTGCAGCCGCCCGCCGGCGTGATTCGATCGTTGCCGATCTGGCCACTCACCTCGGCATCGGCATTGATGCAATCGACGCTATCCTGCATGACGCCGATTTGATACAACTTCGTCGCCGCGCCGCATTCGCCAGCTACTCACCCCTGTTCGCAACCGCGCGTTGCGACAAATTGCTGCAACGCCTGGGCCTGCCGCCCTCGAGCACATCCTGGGAGATCTGCAAGCTGCTGGCACAGCTCGCAACCGCGGAGATCGACTGGCGTACAGCCTGGCACGCGGGCACTGCGACAGCCGACGACCACCTGGTGGAAACCGGCAGGATCCGCGAAGAGGCCGCGCGCACGAGTTCGATTGCCCTGGTGGACAGCGTGGTGCGGGCGAAAGCTACCGCCGGTCGATCTCTGATCACCACCCTGCTGAACAGTTCGAACGGCCGTACCTGGCGTCCTCGGGCCGACGTGCTCCAGGCAGCTCCCGGTTGGGCGGTCACCGCGCTCTCGGCCAGAAACTTTCCACCCGAACCAGCACTGTTCGATCTTGTCGTGATCGATGAGGCGAGCCAGTGCGCCATTCCCGCCGTGCTGCCGCTGATGTTCCGCGCCGAACGCGCGCTGGTGATCGGCGACCCGATGCAACTCACGCATATCACCACCTTGGACGGCCCAGGGCGAGTCACAGCCGAGCGCTTCGCCGGGGTGGCGCCGTCGTGGCTCGAACAGCGCAAACTGGACTATCAACGGCATTCGGCCTTCCACGCCGCCGATCACGCCGCCGGCGCGCACACCGTGCTGGACGAGCATTATCGGTGCCACCCGAAGATCGCGGCCACCGCCAACGAGCTCTTCTACCAGGGCCGATTACGCATATTGACCGACACCCGCGACAGGCCGACCGACGAGGCGATCACCTGGCACGATGTTCGGGGCCAGGCTACGAGACAGCGGTGGGGGTCGTGGGTGAACGACGCTGAGGTCGATGCTGTCAGCGAACTCATCGGCGACCTGGTCCGCAACGGGGTGCGCGATCTCGGCGTGATCACTCCCTACCGGGATCAAGCCACAGCTTTATCGCGGGCGCTGAAAGGGTTCGGTATCGGCGTCGGCACCGTACATGCCTTCCAGGGTGGTGAACACGACGTGATCATCTTTTCCCTGGTCGCCTCGGATGGCATGCCGACCGAATCGATCGGCTGGCTCGATCGGCAACCGAACCTGTGGAATGTTGCGATAACCCGGGCGCGCAAGCGCCTGTACGTAGTCGGCGACCGCCGTGTCTGGCGCACCCGGTAC
The DNA here is from genome assembly GCF_002081715.1 of Nocardia donostiensis. Classification (GTDB taxonomy): domain Bacteria; phylum Actinomycetota; class Actinomycetes; order Mycobacteriales; family Mycobacteriaceae; genus Nocardia; species Nocardia donostiensis. Next base: position 12,429 of record NZ_MUKP01000054.1, read on the forward strand.
CTCGGCAGCGAACTCATTCGCGCGGCCGGTACAGGGTCGGCCCAGATCGCGGCCCCAGACGATCTCTGGTCACGCCTGCGGGACAGGGCAACCGACCCGTCGATCGACCGACTGGAGTTCGCGGTGGCGATCAACGCGTACTCCGCCGATGCCGTCGCACACCACGACGACGGCAGCACGAGCGCCTATCTGCTCGATCGTGGCTGCGGAGAGGACGCCCCGGGACGGCATCTGCGCCTGATGTTGCGCCGCACCGAGCTGATCGGCGATCCGAGGCGGTCAGTCGAGGCGTACCGAATACCGGCTTGGCGTATGTACTCCTGAACCTCTACACCGAGGGGGCCGACCCGACGGCACTGTCGACATGGTTTTCGGAGCCAAATTGTGGGGAAAACGTGGAGTCGGTTCGAAAGAAACAGGTCAGGACCGGCACTAGACCGGTCCTGACCTGGGGTTTTATGTGGACCTCGGGGGACCTTACTACAACCCTGAAACCTCAGGTAGAAGCCCTGAAACGCCGGCAAACGATGCGCCGCCGCGGCCTGTCCCCCGACCAGGTCGACATCGCGATCCACCTCTACACACTCGGCTGGTCACTCGCACGGGTCGGCAGCCACCTCGACGTCAACCACGCCACTGTCCTGGCCACATTGCGTCGACGCGGAATACCCACGCGAGATTCTCAGGGGCGGGCACGAGTATGACCGACCCTGCCACGAATATGCGTCCTATCCGCTCCCACCGGTCCAGTGTCGTAGAGGCCCAGGCCCGATCGTCACGGGCAAGCCGGGACAGTCAGAGCGCTCGTTCCGGGTCACGAGGTACTGGGTCTTTATGACCGGTTCTGCCGCCAGATTGTTCTGTGCGTCCGGGTGGCTTCGACTGGGTCGAGCAGGCGAGGTCGAAGACCGTATCCGCGAGCCTGTCCAGGACCGTGTGCTGGTGGCTGATCAGCAGCAGCGCCAGCCCCGTTCGGCGGAGTCCGTCGAGCAGGTCGAGGACGGTCTGCTGCGCTTCGGCGTCGAGTGAGGCGGTGATCTCGTCGCAGATCAGGACCCTGGGGTCCGCGGCGAGGGCGCGGGCGATGGCCACTCGCTGCTGTTGGCCGCCGGAGAGTTCGCCTGGTCGGCGTCCGGCGAGTTCGGGGTCGAGGCGGACCTGCGTCAGCAGTCGCGTTGTTTCGCGGGCGGCCGCCGCGGCGTCCATTCCGCGTAGCAGTCGCAGCGGGCGTCCGATCTGGGCGTCGATGCGGTGCGCGGGATTCAGTGCGGTGGCGGGGTTCTGCGGGATCATCTGCACGGCGCGGCGGTGGACGACTGGGCGGTGGTCGATATCCGGAGCCAGCACGGTGCCGTCCAACTGGATGGTGCCGTCGGCCGGCCGATGCAGGCCGGTCAGCGCGCGGGCCACCGTGGTCTTGCCCGCGCCCGAAGGGCCGATGAGCGCGAGGCAGGAGCCGGGACGCAGGGTGAAGGAGATATCGTCGACGACTCGCCGCGACCCGTGGGCAACGGTCAGGCCCGCCACCCGCACGATCGGGTCCTTGTGTGGGATGACCGGTTTCGGGAGCAGCCTCGCCGGGTCCCGGGGTTGCGGCTGTCGGCGGGGTGCGTAGGAGACCACCCGGCCGTCGGCCAGTTCGAGGACATCGTCGATGAGTGGCGCGACGGAGTCCAGGTCGTGGGTGACGATCAGGAATGCGGTGGCAGATTCCTGGCGCACTCGGTCCAGCATCGTCACCAGTTCCGCGCGGGCGCGGGCATCGAGTCCGGTTGTCGGCTCGTCGAAGACGACGAGCGCGGGGTCGTCGACCAGTGCCATTGCCAGCAGGATCCGTTGCTGTTGTCCGCCGGACAGCTGGTGGGGGAACCTGCGGCGGAATTCCCGGTCGGCGGGCAGCCCGACCCGGCGCAGTGCTTCTCCTACCGCGTCCTCGCTGTATCCGATGGCTTGAGTGGTCACACTCCGCTGCCGCCTCGAGGCGTGCCCACTCAGGGTGTTCGGGGTCCGGTGTAATCGCAGGATCTCGCCGATCGCGGTACCGATTCGCAGAGCGGGATTGAGTCCGGTGGTGGGGTCTTGGGGCACGAATCCGATTGCCCGGCGGTGCCGATCGGTGCGGCCGATCCCGATCGTGCCCGCCGCCGAGAGTCCGGGCGGCAGCGCACCCAGTACCGCGGAGATGAAGGTGGTCTTCCCGGCGCCGGACGGCCCGGTCACTGCGAGCCCCCGTCCGGGCGCCAGCCGCACCGAAACATCGTGCAGCAGAACCTGGCCGGCGTCGGTCCGCACGGTGAGGTCCTCGACCCGCAGACCCGCCGTGCTACCGGGATGCGGGACCGCGGTGGCGGTGCGGGGACGCCGGTAGCCGAGCACCCGATCACCGATCATGTTCACCGACACCACCAACATGGTGATCAGCAACGCCGGGGCCAGCACCGACCAGGGCTGCATCGCGAAACCGGCGCGATTCTCGGTGATCATCAGCGCCCAGTCCGGTGACGGTGGACGTGCGCCCAGTCCGAGGAAACCGCCGACCGCCACGATCGAAACGACCCCGGAAAACCGGACGCCCGCGTCGGCGAGTACCACTGCTCGCAGGTTGGGCAGTATCTCGACGACGGCGATCCACCATAGGGGTTCGCCCCGGGCTCGTGCCGATTCCACGTAGCCCATGCCGGCGATCTCGTGGACCGCGGCGCGGATGATGCGCACGATCCAGGGCACCGCGGCCAGGCACGCGGTTACCAGCACCGCTACTGTGCCGGAGCCGAGTGCGGTGGCGAGCACGGCGAGCAGCAGAAACCAGGGGACGACCACGATCGCGTCGACCGGCCGCATGATCCAGGGGTCCGCCCGGGACCGTAATCCGGCAATCAGCCCGAGTCCCAGCCCCAGCGTGTATGCGGCGAGCAGCGATATCCCCGAGACCGCCAGTAGAGACCAACCGCCGTGCAGGAGGCGGGAAAGCACGTCCCGGCCGACCACATCGGTGCCCAGCGGATATCCCGGCCCCGGAGGCCGGAACGGCAGCCCGACCGAAGCCGTCGGCGAACGCGGTGCGAGCAGCGGGCCGAGCGCGATCACCCCGAGAACGCCCGCGAGGACCAGCGACCACCACGCCTTCCTCACCACCGACCCTCCCCCACCAGCGCCCGGGCCCGCGGACTCACCAGCAGCGCGAGCAGGTCCGCGAGCAGATACACACCGATACCGAAGGCAGCCAGCAGCACCGCCGCGGACTGGACAAACGGATAATCCCGCGCCGAGATCGCGATCAGCAGCTCCTGCGACACCCCGGGATAGGAGAACAAGGTTTCGACCACGGCGATCCCGCCGACCAGCCCCACCGCCGAACCCGCGAGCGGATGAATGGACGCCGAGACGGCATTCGGGGCGACATGCCGCAGTACCAGCCGCATCCCGCCGACACCGTTGAGCCGGACGGTACGGATGTACTCGGATGTCATCACTTCGGTGGTTTGCGCCCGCACCATCCGCGCCGGATGGGGCGACAATCCCAGCACCAGACAAGCCACCGGCAGGACCAGGACCTCCGGCCGCTCCCAGGCGCTGGTCCCGGTGGGCACCAGCGACACCGCGGGGAACAGCCGCAGCGACAGCGCGAGGACCACCACCAACAGCACGCCGTGCACGAACGACGGGATCGCTTCCATGGTGAGCGCCGCGGCGCTGACGATGCGGTCGGTCCGGGAACCCGGCCGCGTCCCCGCCGCCAGACCGAGCCCCAGGGCCAGCGGGATCAACACCAGGAGGGTCAGCAGTCCGAGGGCGGCGCTGTTGGCCACCCGGTCGAACAGCACATCGGCCACCGGACGACCCGAGATCAGCGACTGCCCCAGGTCCCCGTGCAGGAAACCGGCCAACCACTCGGCGAACCGGACCGGCGCCGGCCGATCCAGCCCCAGCTCGGCCCGCAGAGTGGCCAGGTGCTCCGGAGACGGGTCACCCGCACCCTGCCGCGACAGGATCACCACCGCCGCATCCGAATCCAGTAGCTCGAACAGAACGAAAACCAGGACGGTCACCGTCGCCAGCACACCGATTGCGGCACCGGTACGCCGCAGGGCATAGCGCAGCACGCCGTGCCTCAACTCTGCGGCGCGAGCCAGGTGGTGGCGTAGTTGGCCCAATCGTCGGTCCCCGGGACACCCGCGCGCATTCCCCCGACAGTATTACGGGCCGCATCCGGCCGTTTCGCGAAGCTGTGCAGGATGTAGCCGCCTTCGTGCCACAGCTCTTCCTGCAGCTCGAAGTAGAGTTCCCGGCGCCGCCGGGGGTCCATGGCGGCACGCGCCTGCGCGAACTTCGCGTCCCAGGCCGGTCGCCGCCAGCCGGTGCCGTTGCTCGGGGAGGAACTGGTGCCCGTCTGGCCGTAGAAGTAGTCGAGGCTGTAATTCCACCAGCCGATATGGGTCAGCGGCCGTTTACCGGTGATCTGTGTGAAATAGGTGTCGGCGGGCGCGGATTCGAGCCGCACGGTGATCCCGGCCGCCTTCGCCTGCTCGGCGAACAGGGTCGCCGATTCGACCATCCCCGGCATCCCGTCCGCGGTCGGCAGGGTGATCTCGAGGTTCTCCTTGCCCGCCGCCCGCAGCAGCTCGCGGGCCCGCTGAGGATCGTAGGTGCGCTGCGGGAGGGTGTCGTTGTAGAACGGGGCGCCCTTGCCGTAGAGGTCGTTGCCGACCTCGCCATACCCGTAGTAGACCGAGTCCACCATCGCCTGCCGGTCCACCGCCAGCCGCATCGCCTGCCGGACCCGCACATCGTCGAACGGCGGCAGGTCGACACGCATCTGCAGTGCGCCCATGAGCCCTTCGGGCGGCACGTACACCGTCGCGGTCGGGTCGTTCTCCAGATTCCTCGCCTGCAGGTAGCTCATCTCGTGCACCACCTCCGCTTCTCCGGAGAGGAAGGCGTTCATCCGCGCTTCGGTTTCGGCGATCTGAATGATCTCGACCTCGTCCAGCGGCGCGGGACCGTCCCAGTGGCGGTCGTTGCGGCGCAGCAGCGTCCGGTCGCCGGGCGACCACTTCGCGAGCGCGAACGGGCCGGTGCCCACGGGCAGCGTCTTCTCGTCGAAGTCCGTAGTGCCGGCCTTGATGATGTAGCAGTACCAGCCGGCGAGGACCGAACCGAAGTCGGCGAGCGGCGTTGTCATCGCCACCAGCACGTCCAGGTCGCCCTCGGCGCGGGTCCGCGACATATCGACCACCGCCAGATCACCGGCGGACGCCCGCGCCGGATCCAGCATGCGTTCGAAACTCCACAGCACATCCCGCGCGGTGAGCGGACTACCGTCGCTGAAAACCACACCGGGCCGCAACGAGATCCGCCACACACTGCCGTCGGCGTTCGGTTCCAGTGCCCGGGCCAGCCGGTACCGCAGGGTGAGGTCGTTGTTGTAGGCGACCAGTTTGTCCCAGACGTTCTTCGACACCGCCCCGCCCGCGGAACTGCCCGCCTCGTGCGGATCCAGCACATCGGAGGTCGCCGACCGGCCCGCGATCACCGACCGCAACCGGCCACCCGGCCGCGGCGGGCCCACCGGCGGGCCGGACGGACCGTCGGCCGTACCGCATCCCGTGAGCAACGGCACGCCGCCGAAAGCCGCGAGCCCCAGCAGCCCTGCCGTCCCGGTGAGCAAACGTCTGCGACCGACACCCGATCGCCCTGATGTGGAATTGTTCATCGCCATCCTCGTGGGGTCACCCGATGCGCGGCGCAGGTGTCCTGGCTCCCGGATCGACGCTTTCCGCCGGCCTTCCAACCTCGGTAGGTCGTGGCCACGCATGACGGATCGCTCCTCGGTGACAGTTGCGGGACAGCCCCGGATTCGCACCGGTGTTCCCTGCACCGCATCAGACGTTACCGCGAGGCCCCGGCCGGAGATCACGGTCAGGCGACCACCGGGCGCTGCGCTGTGCCGGCCTACGCGCGCAGCGGCCGGATAGACGCCTTGGATCTCCCGCAAGAGGCGCGTGCAGGAGAACGAGAGCCGCATCACTCCTCTGCCGGCTCCGGAACTGAGCGCCCGGCCCCGACGGCTACCGATCAGCGTAGGGCGGATGCCCGGTGAATCGCCGAGGGACAGGACGAGTATCGGGATGATTGCGGCGCGGACGGTATGGGGCGGCGCGGTGGCGATTTCGGTGGCCGTGGTGGCAGGCGCGGTCACCGTCGGCGCGTTGGTGTACACCGTGTCGTGTACCGAAACCACCGCCGACGGCGATACCCGGCCACGGGGACCCTGAGCAACTCTGGTGATCGGTCGACCAGGCGGTTCGCGCAGCCGCCGAACTCCGTACCGAGCCACTGGGCCGGTTCGCCACCGGTGATCACAGCCATCATCGACACCGCATTGGCCGCTACAGCGCACCCACCGATACCCAGCACCGCGACCCACACGCCCCACGAGCCGCCCCACCCCGCCGCCGCGAGCAGACATGCGGCAACCACCGACCCACCGCCAGCGGACCGAGCAACACCGCACGATCGCCTAGTGCGGCGGACCGCCGCGTCCACCACACTCGCCCCGCGATCCCGGCGGCTCCCAACACCGCGAGCAATGCCGCCGCGGCCCCTTCCGCCATACCGAATTCGGCGATCCCGTACAGCGGGAGATACGTATTGATCGCAGAAATACCGCCACCCAGCAGCACCGAGAAAGCACCGAGCCGAACCGCCCGCCAGCCGGGACGGCCGATGAGCACAGTCGGCCGGCGCACCGAATTCGCGTCCGGCGAGAGCACAAAACCGGCGAATATGCTGATCATAGACACTGCGGCGCCCGCGGCCACTGCCCACCGCCAACTCGCCGCCGCGGCGATCGCGGCCAACGGCACACCGGCCAGGAACGCCCCGAGCTGCACACCGGACTGCTTCCAGCCCATCACGGGTCCACGCCGGTCCACGACGACACGAGTGAGGATCAACTTATTCGTCACCGGGTTGGCCAACGCCTGCGCCAGACCCGATACCGCGATCCCCACGACCAACACCGGGTAGCTCGGGGCAACGGCGAACACCGCCAAAGCCAGCGCCCCCAACAGGAACAACGGCAGCATCGACAACGTCATCGCGGTAACCAACGCACCAGTCAGTAACCGTTGCCGGTCCTCCACCACATCCACACTCACCGTCACAGAGTCGGAGCTGACGTCCAGAAAGTTCCCCGCGAACATCTCGGTCGGCGCAAACTGCTGCGCGCCCTGCCGGCGACCTTCCGCGGTGAGGCCGAAGCCGCCGCCGACGCGGTCGTGATCGAGCCTGCAGGTTGGGGCCACACACCGAACGGAACTTCCCGGTATGGTCCAGCAGTTGCAGCAGGCAGTGGTGCGCCGCCACCGGATCGTGCTGCACTATCGGGGCCGTGCCGGGGAAACGACCGAGCAGCCCGCCCACCGGCCCGCCGATCTGGATCTGCCGACTGTCTGGGCGGAAATCGTGGAACAAATGGAGCAGCGCCGGGCGACCACGGCGGCCACGGCCCTGATCGCCGAAGGTCTCCTGCCGATCCTGCGCGACCGACAGGGCAGGCATTGCGAAGTCCTGGGCCCTGCCCCCGACGCCCGGATTCGGGTCCGGCTCACGGCGCACGCCCCGCGAGCGATCGCCGAACAGCTTGCGGCTGGGGCGCCGATATCGAGGTGATCGAACCGGCATCGGTGCTCGACGAACTCGCCGCGCTGGGCGCAGCCCTGGTCGAACGCTACGGCCGGCGCCAAGTGCTCATTCGGCGCGCACTTTTCGTCGGAGAATCGGGTCATTACCGGACACCGAAGGAGACCCGAAATGCCGACGCCCGACCACACCGACGCATACACCTTCACCACAGCCGCCGATTACCAGCGGTAGCTGGCCGCACATCACGACTCCGCCACGGAGATCTGGTTGAAGATCGCCAAAACAACGCCCCGGCCGCGACGATCACCATCACCGAAGCCTGCGCCGTCGCCCGGAGGGACGGTCGCCTGCCCGGCCGCGCCGCCACCGCCGATCGCATGATCGATAAGGAGGCTCGGTACACCGACTCATCACCGACAGCCACCGGCTCGGCGGGTCATCGGTACACCGTCGGCGGTGGACCCGAACCGGCGAGGTGGTGACACGACCCCGGATCCCCACTTCACCGGTGTCGGATATCGGCGCCCTACGCCTTCTGCATCGCTTCGAGCTGCTCGATAGCCTGGAACGAGAGGAAGACCATAGGACCGGCATCCTCGAACTGGCCGCCGACATCTCCGGCGATGCCACCCTCCAGCGAAAGCTTTCCTACCAGATCCACTTTCAGTTGTGGAGAGCCCTCGCCGAAGTCGAGATCCGCCAGATCGACCACACGATATTGGGCCGCGTTGTGGACTCATACACGTAACGCTTGTTCGTCAAATCCACAACCACCTGCCAAATCGTCTGCGACGCATCTGGTTTGTCCGGGCCCGGGATGCGGAACGGCTGCGCCACATTGCGGACGAGGTTGAACATGCCGGCGATGGCTTCCAGTTGACTGTCCGGCTGAGGCAGGCGTCTCGCGTAATACGCCGCCCGAGCGAAACGATGCTCAGCCAGCGTATCGCCGGGCAACGGGCCCTCTCCCCCGAGACCTTCCCAACGCGTGAGCAGTTCGATCTGCCGGTCATAGGTGGGAGAATTCGTCATCACGCGGTAGTCGCGACTGTGGTACACATTCGGATGACCGTCGATGTACTCGATGATCGCCGAGTCGCCGTTCACGTCATCGAGAGCGAGATGTAGCGCAGGCGGTGCGCCACCCGTCGGGTCGGGCATCTGCATGACCTGAACGTTCGTCTCCGCAATCCAGTTCACGGCCTCGGTGACGGTGGCGAAATTGTCCAAAAAATACTGCAACCACACGGCCTGACTCAACGCGGGGCGGGAACTGTCACGTTCACCGTAGGTCGATTCGGCGAGCCACAGCACATGCCCACCCAATCCTGCCTCGTTGAGACCGTCCACCGAGATGATATCGAAGGCGGTGGCGACGACGCTGCCGTAACGAGAAGTCCACGTGAGCCCACCGTCGACTCCGTCATCGCGGGTTACCCCCGGGGACTGCTTCCACACGTTGGTCATCAGGTCCTTGTGGAAGTCCATATTCCGCCCTACCAGAACGGACCCATTTGCGTCCGGCCAAACAACGCGAGTGCACATAGAGTCTCCGCTGCCGGTACGGTCGACTCGCCCTGCTGGCACGCGACGCGGGCATCACCACGTTCGTCACAGTCGTGACCGCATCCGAACCTGCAAATCCCGCGCTGGTATCGCCGCGCCCCAGCCAGGGTGCGGACCGCTACGGACCTTGCCATGGCGCCAGCATCATCGGCCTGTCACCGCCGAGAGAAGGAGGTTCGGCGCATAGTGACCAAACGCGCCACACATGAAAGCAGATGTTCTCGCATTCTCCGCCGCCATACCACGAGACAGGGCGGCGCACGATCGAAGAAATGGTCTGCTGACACAGTGGTGCGCTCAGCCAGCGTCGTTGAGGGTCAGTACGACCAGCGGCATGGGCCGGTCGACCTTGGACTGGAAATCTGCCAGCAAGGGGTTGTTGGCCAGCACCCAGGCCGCGAACTCCGCGTAGTCTCCGCCTTCGAGCACCTTGCCTGTCGCCTGGTAGGTCTTGTCCCGAAGCTCAATAGTGACCTGCGGATTCGCCTTGATGTTGTACCACCAAGCCGGGTACTTGCCTTCGATGAACGAGCTCACGAACATGATGTCGTCCCGGTACAGCGGCCCCAGCGGAGTCGTGTGCCGCTTACCGCTCTTGGCTCCCGTGGTAGTGAGCAGGATGAGGTCCCCGCCCGCATAAGCACCGCCCACCTTGCCCGAGTTCTCCCGAAACTCCTTGATCACATCACCGTTCCAGTCGGCTATGCTGTCCTCCTGGTCCCAAGCCTGGTTCCACGGCGCGTTCGGATCGTTGTAGTCGGTGATGTCGGTCTGTTCCGCGGTCGAGTCGGTTTCGCTCATGATTCGAGTGTGTCGCACAGATAGGACAGTTTCCGTCCTAATTCGACGAGAGAACCGTGCCCGGCCTCGGCTGGTGAGCCTTACGCCGCACATTACCGGCGGGCGGTCATCCCAGACCTCGAAAGCCGGCCGCGACCGGGTCCCACCGACCCCGAGCCGCGGTATCCGACCTAGCCGAGCACCGTTGTGTACTGCGGGCAGTCAGCCCCACTGGCCAAGACGTATTCATCAGCGCCGATGGCCGCCTACGCCGCTCGGCGGCCAGATAACTTCGCGGTGAGCCCACCACGCGACCACAGACCGTGGTCGGCGGGCTCTTCGTCGACGTAGCTGGTGCTGGCGGCGGCCAGCAGCACTACGCGATGTCGGGTGGGCCGGCGGCGATCCGCTTCCGGAGCTGCTCGGGCGTGACAGTGGAGCCGTCTCTGAACCACCAGGTCACGCCTGCGTCGGCGTAGTCGCCGACGCGCGTGGCGGACGGTTCGGTACTCGGCGACCACATCGCTATGTCGCCGTCTGCTCGCCCGCCGGCCTCCACGAAATCCGCTCGAATCCGGACCAGTTCCTCCGGCGTCGGCAACCGGAAGTCGTGCGCTGGGTCGCGGATCTGCGGGAACAGCCCGTCCGCGTCCTGCGCGGCTCGCACCGGCGTCCGCCGGGGCCAGAACCCGCTCGTCCACACCGGCACATCGATCGGTGCCGAGCGAACACCCGACACGCGGTAGCGCTCACTGGCGTGCTCCACCACCCCGCCGGACAAGAGCTGTCGCAGCAATCCAGCGGCCTCGTCCAGCCGCGATCCGAGCCGGTCGGCGGACTCGCCGTAGTTCGTGTAGTCCTCCGGTACCCCCCGCCCCCACTCCGAGGATCAGCCGCCCGCCGGAGAGCTGCTGCAGGGTGCCGATCTCGAGCGCCAGTTTCCACAGTCGCCGCCGCGGCAACGGCACAACCATCGGCCCCAGCGCGATCGTCGTGGTCACCTGCGCGATCGCCGACAGCACCACCCACGGATCCGCGACCGGCGGCGGCTCGTCATCCAAGGGGCTGATCACGTCGTATACGAAGAACCCGTGCCAGCCCGCGTTCTCGGCCGCTATCGCGAGATCACGCAGCACGCGCGGATCGCCGTAAGGACCGTACGAAGGAACGTAGACGCCGAATCGCATACCGGGCACAACCCCAAGCGACGGTATGCTATTACGGGACACCGAGGTGTCTCGCCAGCGGCAGCTCTCCGACTCCTCGCCCTCCGGCGACGGCGGCGCCTCCACGCGCCGGATTCGGACTCGGCACAACCGAGCTATCTGCCGGACTCGGTCCCGCTCCTTTGTGCCCCATGGTCCGAAGCGTAGGTACTCACCAGGCGCACACCAACCCCGACCTGCCACGCGAGCGGGGCAGAGGCCTCGAGCGTGGAATGGAGTATCCGCCGGGTCCCGTGAAGGGTCTTCAGCTGGAGCAGGTTCGCAGAACTCGGGCAGTCACACTCGCGGCCACGCATGCGGAACGAAACACACTGATGGTCTCGAATCCGGTGCGCCTATGAGCGAGGTTTCCCGGGCAGCAACAGCAGTTCTCGGTATGGGAACCAACATGTACCCCACCGGGCCGACCAGCTGAGCCACCCGCCGCTGACAGCAGGGAAGGCTGCCCTAGTGTGACTTCGCCCGAGCGCCGGCACCCATAAGGGTTTCGCAGGTCTCACTGAATGGCGGAACGAGGACCGTCACCCCGTGGAGGATCGTTGCTGACGGTGGAGACGTCGACGAAGAAGGCAACGTCGCGGAGTATTTCGGACAGCACCAGAGGCGGTACGGTTTCCAAGGGGATAGGGTCGACCGGTACCACCCCGGCCTCCGGCCGCATCCCGTAACCCTCATCGCACATGTGTGCCGTGGCCACGGGGGCATCGATCGGGTAGAACCTGATCTGGCCGCCGTACACATACTGGTAGCCCGGCGAGCCGGTGCCCTCCTCGTCACATCTGCTATCGACCCAGTATTCCGCGCGCAGATCCCATTCGGGCAGTTCGCGGGTCGCCAGCGGCGCCTCGTCGTCGACCGGTAAGCGTAGCTTGTTCCGCCAGCCGCGAAGGGTCGCAACAGCGTGGAACCGGTGTTGCCGCAGAGTATGTGCGGCGAACCGATTCGAGTAGGAGGCAGTTTCGCGTTCGGCATCGGTGAGCCGGTACACTTCGCGGTGGGCCTGCTCGAACGGTTGCGTGATCCCGAGGCTGTCGAGGCGAACCCGCCAGGCCTGGATCTCATCGATTGCGCGACCGATGGGATGCCATAGCCGGACTTGCGAGCCATCGGTTATAGGATCGCCGGGAAAAGTGCGCAGCTGCCCGGCAGCGTATCCGATCGTGGTCCCGTCGACATCCCACAGCAGGCGCCGGGTGAGACTGCCGACCAGCGGATGCTCCAGGTACAGTTCCCGCCACACATCAAATGTCCAGGTGCGCGGCGCGAGGAACAACCGTTCGAGGCGTGCCCTCTGGCTCGTCAGTGTGGTGTCGATGTCGGCCCGCAGCTCATCGAACTCAGCGGCACTGTCACGACGGACCTTGATCGGCTGCTGGCCGGCAATTCCATCGCGGCTATGAAGCCCAACCCGGCCACGTCCCTCACGCCGCGATCGCCCTCACGTCCGACCCTGTTCAACAAGACCGGCTCCACTGCCGGGTTCGGCGCGTATGCTGCTTTCGTGCCCGACGAACGGATCGGCATTGTCATGCTTGCGAACAAGAACTTTCCCATCGACGCCCGCGTCACCGCAGCCCATGCCGTCCTACAACAGCTTTCAATGTCGGCACGATAACCCCTGAAACGAGTCCCGGAGCGCTGCCTGACGCGTTGGCACCGCTGGCCGCGCGGCCGACCGGCTGACGCCCGATGCGCGCACCCTCGGCGAGCTCGAAACGGTGGGGTTGGCGCGTTCACAGACCAGGTCTTCGAAACGCTGGCCGGGGGCGATGCGCGGCGCCGCCTCGAGGAAGCGGCCCAGATCGCGACACGACTGGCAGATTGCTCCCGGCGGTCGAAGTTCCGCCCGCCACCGAACATTCGGTGGCGCCGACGTCGCTTTGTGGCAAATGATAGCGACGCGAGCCCGCAGAGGCGCTGCGCATCGCCGAGACGCTGAACCCGGGCGAACTCCCGACCGGGGTACGGCACGCCCAATTCTTCATCGCAGTGGGTCGTGCGCACGCGAGGCACCTGAGCCGCCAGGCAGCGTTACATGCACTGCTGCGGGGATGAGCACGCCACACCACAGCATGTCGCGGGATGGTCCCGGTCTACCAGGGTGCAGACGCTGAGCGTCGCACGCACCCAGCGGGCGCGCTACCGCGGGACCGAGCGTCGATGACGAGCAGCTGGGCACGGGCGGGCCGCCCGGGCCGGTGGCCCTGACTACAGCGCCGCCGCGATATCCGCCCAAACGGGCGGCTCGCGCGGCGGCGGCATGCCCGGGCAGGCCGTCGGAGAACCGAGTGAGGAGCTCGTCACGATGTTGTCGGACAACGCGGGAGACTTCACTTGGACCGCCGCGGCAGTAGGCTCCAGGAACGCAGCCGCGTATCAGTTGGCCACCGAATTTCCCGTGATGGCAGTCGGCGGCCAGCTCCGGCGATCCGGCACCGACGTCGACGCAATTCAAGGAGTACGTCGCCGGAGGCGAAATCCACGGCCAGGCCCGGAGGTGAGGACGAGTCATGACGTCGATTGCGGCCGACGCGCCCGAATCAACGCAGGCCGCATCAACGCACGAGTCGTCCGCCCGAAACGGGCAGACCGTGCGCGCTGGCACAGCACGGCCAAGGGGACGTCATCGCATTGCCGCCACAGCGCCACCTACCTACGCAGCAGACCGATGATTTAGCGAGGTAATGCCGTTTCAGCAAGATCCTCGTGCTGGTACCGGGATGGCGGGCTAAATTGGGGGTATGGAGGATCAGCCGACGGTTGACTCGGTGATCGAGCAGATCGCGCCTCGCTTGCGGCAAGCGCGCGAAAAGAAGGACATGAGCCTGGCCGCGCTCGCGCGTGTCACCGGTATCTCGACGAGTACATTGTCTCGTCTGGAGTCGGCTCAGCGGAAGCCGAGTCTGGAGTTGCTTTTGCCGATCACCGCGGCGTTGGGAATCGGTCTGGACGAGATCGTATCGTCGCCCCGGATTGTCGATCCGCGGATCCCGCAGAAACGGACCCGCTTGGACGGGCGGGTCCTGATACCGTTGTCGCGCCATCAGAGCGAGCCCCGGGCCTACAAGCTCGTCATTCCGGCGGATGACGAGGCGCCGCATCTGCGGACTCATTCGGGACATGAATGGCTGTATGTTCTTCGTGGCCGGCTGCGCGTGCGGTTGGGCGAGAACGACTTCGTGATGGGCAACGGCGAGGCGGCCGAGTTCGATTGCCGGATTCCTCACTGGTTCGGCGCAGCCGGACGAGGCGACGTCGAGGTGCTCAGTCTCTTCGGCCGTCAGGGCGAGCGGATCCACCTCCGTACCACACCACGTTGACGGATTCCGTATGGTCGCGCTCTCCGTTGCCAGTCCTTTGTCGGTCACGCAGGAAGCATCGAACACGGCCATTCCACGCCAGCAGGACAGTAAGGACGCCGGAGTGGGCTTGTTCGTAGGCGGAGCAAAGTCGGGCGCTTTCGTCGACCGAGGTAGCGAGCCCGTCTGGGACTCGTTCTGCTACGACGAGGTCCCTGATCAGAGGTTCTTGCACCGAACCGTGGACTGAGCACGCGGTCGGCACCGGTCCGAGCAGAGCACCTACGATCCCTGCGAGCCCGCCAGGCACTATCCACCGTCAGGCCACTCGGAGAACACGACCCGGTCACGTCAGTCGACACGACGCGGCTACGCCACCCGGACTTGGCGGCGCGGAACAAGAGGCCCGGAGCGTGGCCGGGCGCCGTCGAAGGCGGCATCACTCACCAGGCCGTCCCGGAATTGGCAACGATCTTTGTTACAGGACGGCCCCCGATGGCAGCTTGAATCTCGAGGAGGTCAGTGCGATGCAACTGCTGCCGACAGTGGAAACCAACAAGCGAGTACGGGATCGTCGTGGTCGCAGCGGTGCGGCGGGCTCGAACGCCGCGTCGACGCTGGGACGAGACCGCTGGACTGGACGCACCAGCGTTCCCGCCATCCGAGCGGCAGGCAATGGCACCGACAAGCGCGCTCAGACCGTGACTACCACAGGTGTAGGCGAGGCTGCCGCGTTCTTCATCACACACGACCTCGCCCACGAAGCAACACAGCACGATGTCGAACGCTACCGCGCGGCGGCGGCGCGATGATCGATCCTACGTCGGACAAGACAGAAGCGGAGAACACGATGGCCAACACCATCAATGTCAGTGATGAGACCTTCGAGCGTGACGTCCTCAGTTCCCGAGGAACCGTGGTCGTCGCCTTCTGGGCGCCATGGTGTGGACCATGCCGAATGTTCGCTCCGATCCTCGATGAAACCGCCGGTGACTACCGCGACCAGATCACCGTCGCACGGATGAATATCGACGAGAACCCGCAGAGCATGGCCAAGTACCAGGTCATGGGCGTTCCAACGACCATCGTCTTCCGAGCCGGCGAACCCGTCCACCAGTTCGTCGGGGCGATGCATAAGCGCGCGCTGGTGAACGAACTCGGCCCCTATCTACCGGCCGCGACCAGTTAACCGACAGGCATGGCGAGCGCCGAGGATCGTATCCGTCGCCTGCTTGTCCGTGCTTGCCGAGAGGACAAAGCGCCCTGGTCGCTGCACCTGCGGGTTCAACACATGATCGTTGCGCTTCGCCGCTCCACGCGTGACCCATGTGACAGCGAAGCGCAACGAGAATCCGACGGGTGAGGCACGGGGTGCTCGGTCGTGCGTTGATTCCGCGGTTGATCCAAGGGTTCGGCGCAACGCCGGTGATCGTCGACTTCTTCGACACCGATTACGTTCTGCGGGCCTTCCCGTACGGCAAGGCCTGAGGTGGTCTTTCACTCATCACGCTCGAAAGCGCACTCGGTGACATTCACTTCACTGGACGTCGCGTCTACTCGTTGGTGGGTGCTCTCTGATGTCGATTGGACAGCTGAATCAGTGTGCCTGACCAGTCCCCATGATGTGGTCCACCGGGAGTGAGAGTCGGTTATCAGTGGATACAGGTGGCAGCGTATCCGGCTGGGGTTCGGTAGCCGAGCGCGGAATGTCTTCGGTGGTGGTTGTATTCGTGTTTCCAGTCGCTGATCACGACCCTGGCTTGGGTCGGTGACCAGAAGCTGTTGATGTTGAGGCATTCGTCGCGTAGTCGGCCGTTGAACGATTCGATGTAGTCGTTACGCCAGGGTTGACCAGGTGGAATGAACGCCAGCCCAACTCGTTCACCGGCCCAGTCTGCCATCACGGCGCACGCCAACTCGGGGCCGTTGTCGCAACGTAACATCGCAGGGTAGCCGCGGGTTGCGGCGAGGCGGTCGAGTTCGTCGACGAGCCGATCGGCGGTGATCGAACGCTCGACCAGCCCGCCGAGGCATTCCCGGGTGTGCTCGTCGATGATGGACACGATCTTGACCGGACGTCCGTCCTCGGTCGCGTCGAACTGGAAATCGACCGCCCAGACCTGGTCCGGTGCATCAGCGGCCACCGTGTCGGTGGTGGAAGCACCGAGTCGTTTGCGGCGCCGTCGCTGCGGGACCCGCAGGCCCTCGTCGTGCCACAACCGCTGAACTTTCTTGTGGTTGGCCACCCAGCCTTCGTCGCGGGCCTGGTGGTAGGCGCGGCGGAATCCCTGTCGCAGATGCGCCACGGCTGCCCGCCGACGTTCCGGGTCTAGAAGTTTCCCTTGGCGATCTCCTTCAGCGCTGCTTTCTCCAGCTCGGCTTCGGCGAGCAGTCGTTTCAGCGTCGAGTTCTCGCGTTCGAGGTCTTTCAACCGTTTGGCGTCATCGGCTTTCAACCCGCCGAACTGGTTACGCCACCGGTAGTAGGTCGCCTCGGTGACCTGCAGCAACCGACACACCTCTGCCACGTCCTTACCGTCGGCCAGTAGCCGATCGGCCTCGGTCAACTTCCACACGACCTGCTCAGGAGTATGTCGTTTCCGTGTCGCCATGAATATCGAGCCTTTCCGCCCACAACGTGGGCATTCAG
>NZ_MUKP01000055.1 GCF_002081715.1 Nocardia donostiensis
CGAACACAGCGGCGGGAGCGACGGGCCCGAAGGCGGTAGCGAAGCGTAACCACGAAGGGCCCCGCGAACGCCGCCGATCAAATACAGCGGCATGACGGGAGCGGCATGGACCTCGGCGGTATCCAGATCATCGATGCGCATGTCCACCAGTGGGATCCCCTCACCACTCCACGCGATTTCAGCGGAATGGCCAAGATGTTCCGGTATCTGCCGGTGCCGCTCGGGCTGGCGGTCCGGTTGGCGCCACGCCGGGACCGCGAATTCGTCGGCGACCCGACGCCCTACCTGGGGCCGTATCTGCCCGCCGACTACCGCGCGGACGCCGCGGGTTCGAGTATCGAGGCACTCGTGCACATCGAGGTCGAGTGGTCCGGTAAAGGCAGGCTGGCCAAGGCGGACGAGACCCGCTGGGTCGTGAGTTTGCCGTTCGGGGTGGATACGCCCAGACTCGGCGGCGTCATCGGCGGCGCCGATCCGGCCGCGCCCGGTTTCACCGACCTGCTCGACGCGCACCGCTCGGCGTCGCCGCTGTTCCGCGGTATACGCACCATGGTCGCCCATCACCCGGACCCGGACGTGCGGTCCTTCGCTGCGGCCGACGGCGTGTTGGGATCGAGCGCATTCCTCGACGGATTCGCCGAACTCGCCGAACGCGACCTTCTCTTCGAGGCTTGGGTGTACTCACATCAACTGCCCGAGGTGACGGCACTGGCGCAACGCTATCCGGAGGTCACCATCGTGTTGAACCATCTGGGGACACCTGCCGGGATCTTCGGGCAGGTCGGCGCGGACACCGGAGCGAATCCGGAGCGGCGGCGCGAGGTGTTCGTGCGGTGGCGCGATGATGTGGCGGCACTCGGGGCACACCCGAACGTGGTCGCCAAGGTGAGCGGGTTGATGATGCCGATCCTCGGCCATCCGGTCCCCCACCGCGGCACCGCGACCCCGGTACCGCAACTGCTCGACCGGATCGGCCCGTTGCTGCGGCACGCGGTGGACGTGTTCGGCGTCGAACGCTTGATCTGGGGTTCCAACTTCCCGGTGGACAAACCGATCACCAGCATCGGCAACAGCGTCACCGCCGTCGCCACCGCCATCACCGAGCACACCGGCAGCACCGAAACCGCCCGCCCGGTCTTCAGTGGCAATGCCCACCGGATCTATCGTCTCGACGAACCATCGGCCGAGTAGTCCCCGGACCGGCAGTGGCTGCGGAGCGCACAGGAGTTGTGCCGCCCTGCTCACCGGGCGGGAAATCGGGCGTAGATCGCGGTGAGAGCGCGAAGGGCAGAAGCTGCGGTGTGTTCGTCTTCGGCGAGGGTGCGTAAGGCACGGCGGAGCAGGGCGGGATCGAGATCGTCGAGGGCAGGGTGGAATTCGGGGGACGGTAAGGCGGGCAGGTCCAAGTTGTCGCCGTATGGATCGGTGCTGTTGCCTGTGTCGGAGCGTTCGATGCCGCCGATGAGCGTGTCGAGGGTGAGGCCGCGGAGGGTGAGCAAGTCGCGGGGGTGTTGGTCGAGGCGTTCGGCGAGCAGATAGCAGACAGCCGCGACATGTTTGCACGGCCAGCCGGGGTCGGGGCAGGTGCAACCGAAATCGAGGTCGGCGGCGGTGTCCGGCAACAGATGCGGTGCGAGGGCAGTGGGCAGGTCGCCCGAGGCGATCTGCGCGAGCATGCCGGGCGACGAGCGGATGGCTTCGATCAGCAGGCCGATTTCTTCGTCGCGGAGCCGCCGGACCGTGCAGATCGCGGTGAACGGGCGCGGCTGGCTGCCCTGCACCTCGGCGGTCACCGTGCCCGGTTCGATCCGGTAGCTCACCACCTGGCCTGCGCGCGCATAGGTGCGGCCGCGCGCAAGCCGACCGGGTGCCGACATCCGCTCTACGGCCTCGATCAGCGCCTTACCCCATGACGTGCGAGCGAACGGGCCTCGGGTGCTGCGCGCCTGCACACCACCCGATACGGGGCGGCGTTCACCGAATGCGTTGTAGTCGACGCGAGGGTTCATCGTCGCACCTCGCCCCGCGACGACCCAGTGGCCGCTGGTGTCGGCACGATCAGCAGCATCATTCCCCCACCGCCTCGGCGCCGAGAGTGAACAGTTCACGCAGTTCATCGGTGCTCAACTCGGTGATCCAGTTCTCCCCCGCACCGACCGCCAGATCGGCCAGCATGCTCTTGCCGTTGATCATGTCGTCGATACGTTCCTCGATGGTGTCGACGCACACGAGCTTGCGCACCTGCACACTGCGCTGCTGGCCGATGCGGAACGCGCGGTCGGTGGCCTGATTCTCCACCGCGGGATTCCACCAGCGGTCCATGTGCACGACATGGTTGGCCGCGGTGAGATTCAAGCCGGTGCCGCCCGCCTTCAGCGACAGCAGCATCAGTGGCGGGCCGTGCTGCTCCCCGAAGCCCTCGACCATGGTGTCGCGGCGCTTCTTGGATAGTCCGCCGTGCAGGAACGGAACGCGAGTACCGAACCGTTCGCTCAGATAGGGCGCGATCAGCTCGCCGAATTCGCGGAACTGAGTGAACAGCAACGCCTTCTCTCCCTCGGCGAGCACGGCGTCGAGGACGTCATCGACCAGCGCCAGCTTGCCGGAGCGATGCCCGCCGCGGCGCAGCACGGCCGAACCGTCGCCGAGATAGTGCGCCGGATGATTACACACCTGTTTGAGCCGGGTGAGCGCGCCGAGCACCGCCCCTTTACGGGCCATACCTTTCGCATCACGCAGCTTTTCCAGCATGTCGTCGACCACTGCCTGATACAGCGCCGCCTGCTCGACGGTCAGGTTGGCGCGCACGGTCATCTCCAGTTTCTCCGGCAGATCGCTGATCACCGCGGGATCGGTTTTGACGCGGCGCAGTACGAACGGCGCGGTGACGGTGCGCAGGCGGGTGATGGCGTTCTGGTCGTGTTCGCGTTCGATGGGCACGGCGAAGCGGGCGCGGAAGGTCTGGGCGCTGCCCAGCAGCTTCGGCATCACGAAGTCAAGGAGGGCGCGTAGTTCTTCCAGCCGATTCTCCACAGGAGTCCCAGTCAGCGCGAGCCGGTGGCGCGCGGGGACAGCGCGAGCGGCGCGGGCGGCCTTGGTTGCCGCGTTCTTGATGTGCTGGGCTTCGTCGAGCACCACCCGCGCCCACTGCTGCTGCGTGAGCTCGCCGATATCGCGGGCCAGCAACGCATAGGTGGTGACCACCAGGTCCGAGCCTGCGACGGCGGCGGCCAGCTGTGTCCCCCTGCCGCGGTCGGCGCCATGATGCACGAGCACCCGCAGATCGGGGGCGAACCGCTGGGCCTCGCGCTGCCAGTTGCCGACCACCGACATGGGACAGACCAGCATGGTCGGGCCCACCGCTGTTTTCTCGTCTGCGCGATGCCTGCGTTCGTGCAGCAGCAGCGCCAGCACCTGAATGGTTTTGCCCAGCCCCATATCGTCGGCCAGGATCGCGCCGCAGCCCATCCGGCTCATGGTGGCCAGCCAGGACAGGCCGCGCAGTTGATACGGCCGCAGGCTCGCCCGCAGCCCGGCGGGCGGCGGCACCAGCTCGGGTTCGTGGGCGTGACCGAGCAGCTCCGCAGCCCAGCCGGTGGCGGTGACCGCGGTGATGGGGACCTGGTCGACGCGGGTGGCAGCGATCTCACCGAGCAGATCGGCCATGGTGATCTCGCCGCCACCGGTGTGCAGGGCGACGTATTCCGCGGCCGCGGCCAGTGTGGTGTGATCGGCCTGCACCCATTCGTTGCGTAACCGCACCAGATCCGATTCGGCGCGGACCAGCCGTTGCATTTCCGCAGGTGTCAGCACAGTGTCGCCGAGGGCGAGTTCCCACCGATACGACACCAACCCGTCGAGCCCGACAGTGCTCTCGGCCGCGGGCACCGTGCCATCGACCCGCAGCCGCAACGTGGGCGCGACGATATTCCACGCCCGGGGCAGCAGCAGTCGGATACCCGCGGAGCGCAGGGCATGCGCGCCGTGCGCGACCAGATCGGCGACCACCTCGGTGGGCAGGAACAAATCCATACTGCGTGGGTCACCGGGCAGGTCACGCAACCGCGGATAGGCCCGCTGCGCTGCGCCGAGACGTTCCACGGCGGCGCGGACCAGATGCGGATCACCGTGCAACGGAACCGGGGCCGGGGCCGCGCCGTCGACACGCAGGCACACCTCCAGCCGCCACAGCGCCGCATCAGTGTCCGCATCGAACTCGCCGTCCGGTTCGAGCAGCCGCAGCACCAGTTCCGGTTCGTCCGAGGCGAGGCTGTTCCGCCACCGTTCCAGCGTTTCGGCGACCTGGTGGCTGCCACTGTCCACCGCGACGTCGGCGTACAGCCCGTGCACCAGCGGATGCTCGCAGGAGGGGTCGTCGACCAGTTCTCGGGCGATGGGGTCGGTCAACTCGGTGACCATATCCTCGAGCACCGCCGGTGCCGCACCCGCGACCTGCAACGCCGCGGGCATGGCCGCGGCGAGTTCGGCCAGCCACGCCCGCTGCCCCGCCCCGCCGACCAGCCGCCAGCGCGCCCACCACTGCCCATCGTCACGCCGCAGTTCCGGAACGACCCGGCCCGCCTGCACCCAGCGCTGGACCCCCAGCGCTACATGAGACAGGAAACGCAGATCCCCGGACACCGCCTCAACAGGCAAACGCTGCCGCAATGCGGCCACTGCAGCGTCCGGCGCCAGCGCGTGCGCCCGCACCCGCTCCCGCCGTATCCCGTCGGCATCGGCGACGAGAACATCGGCCCGATGCCGGAACCTCGCGTTCCGCACCACACTGCCCAGCAGTCCGGGCACGTCGCTGCCGGACGCGCCGGCGCCACCGGGCGGGTACCACAGCAGCAAACCAGCACCGGGGGACCACAGGCCGTGCAGCATTGCGTCATCAAATCAGGTCGGTCCGACACTCCCGGCGGACGGCCGAACCCCACCGCATGTTCCGGTGCGGCGAACACCGGCTCTGGATTTCTCCCCTAGGACGGAACATACTGTTATATCCGCTGGTCACCGCCGGTTCCGCGCACTGCGACGGAATGCAGATCCTACGGCGGTGTGTACCGCAAGCGGCGTCAAGCAGTGTCAGTCACTACCGGCGTCACCGACAAGCGGAGGGCAGCAGTATGACGATCCTGCTCCAGGTTCTCGAGCAGAGTTTCACCCCCACCACACCGTGGGAGCGGCGCAAATTCACCTTCGTCGATGCGGGCAAGATCGTGGGGATGCGGCTCGACGGGCAGTGCGGGGTGTGGCTCGATCTGTCCCGGCCGGGTGAATCCCAGCGTTTGGCCCGCACTGCCGATCCGGCCCAGGCCATCACCTTCCTGCTCACCGCGTTCGCCAAGATCGCCGAATGCAGCGACAGCGGCGGCAGCTGGGTGATCGGCCACGACGGCACACACGTCGAGTCGTTGGCCGCCACGCGGTTCCCGCCGCGAGGGATCGGTGTTTCCGAGGACGAACTCCTGGCCCGCGCCTGGCTGTGAACAAACCAGCCCCGCCGCCTGCGAATCTGTCGGTGGGCGCCGGTAGAGAACCGGGGCATGGATACGCGTATTCGCGGATGGGTGGGGATGATCGCGGCGCTGCTCGCGCTCTGTGGGTGTGCGCCGTGGCAGCCGGATGCGCCCGCACCGGGTAGCCCGACCCGGACGGAGCTGGAGCAGTTACTCGGCGCGGTTCGAGTTGTGTCGTACCGACCGCATACCGGCGGCTACGAGCGTGGCTGCCGGGCGGGGCAAGCCTGTGTGTTCGGCCCGGCTTGGTCCGATGAACACACCGGGCCGGGCGGGCGCGACGGCTGCGACACCCGTAACAATGTGCTCGCCCGGCAGCTCACCGAGGTCATCCACCGCCCGGGCACCCGGGACTGTGTGGTGGTCTCGGGAACGCTGGCCGACCCCTACACCGGCGAACGGATCGAATTCCGCAAAGCAGCAGCAGGAGACGTGCCCGTGGACCACGTCTACCCGCTGGCCGCCGCCTGGGATTTCGGCGCTTCGGGCTGGCCAGACGACCTGCGTGTCCGCTTCGCCAACGATCTCGACTACAACCTGCTGGTCACCACCCGCGACGCCAACCAGGCCAAAGGCGACAGCACCCCGTCTGAATGGCTGCCGCCGTCACGTCCCGGCCACTGCTTCTACGCGGGCAAGTACCTGTCGGTCGCCATCCGCTACGACCTACCGGTCACCACCGCCGACCATACGGTCCTGCGCGGTATCGCACAGATGTGTGGGTAAGCCGTCGCACGCAGCACCGCCACCGGCGGTAGCGGTACCGGTCCCGGTGCGCACATCCTGCTGGTCGGATCCGGTTCGCACTGCCCATCGGAGGCGGCGGTGTCGCCCGGCTGCGACGCATCGAGCTCTGCTGAGCTCACACGATGACCGGTTTGCCGCGGATCGGGGTCAGGCGCCGGCGCCGGTGGCGACCGGCCGCTTCGGGTCGTGCGACCACTGCGACCACGAGCCCGGGTACAGAGCGGCCTCGACACCGATGACGGCCAGCGCCGCGATCTGGTGGGTGGCGGTGACACCGGAGCCGCAGTACACGGCGACCGGGCCCGTGCCGAGCCCGGCGAACCGTTCCCGCAGGAGCTCCGGGGGCCGGAAACACCCGTCTGCCGTGAGGTTCTCCGCGGTCGGAGCGCTGATCGCGCCGGGGATATGGCCTGCGCGCGGATCGACCGGCTCGGTGTCGCCGCGGTAGCGTTCGGTGGCCCGCGCGTCGAGCAGGACGCCGTCCCAGCGGGCGACGGTATCGGCGTCGATAACGGGCAGTGCACCCGGGGCGAGCTCCACATCGCCGGGCGCCGGGTCCGGTGCTGCGCCGGTGGCCAGTTCCCCGCCGTCGCGGGTCCACGCGGGCAGCCCGCCGTCGAGAATGCGCACATCCGCGATCCCGGCCCAGCGCAGCAGCCACCAGGCGCGGGCTGCCGCCATCCCGCCGGTCGCGTCGTAGACGACCACCGGGTCACCGCGGCACACGCCCCAGCTGCGGGCGCACTTCTCCAGCTGTCCGGCGTCGGGCAGCGGGTGACGCCCACGGGCCGGTGACGGCGGCGCGGCCAGTTCGGTGTCCAGATCGACGAACACCGCGCCGGGGATATGCCCTTTCCGGTAGTGCTCGGGGCCGTCCGGATCACCCAGCGCCCACCGCACGTCCAGTAGCCTGATCGTCTTGCCTGTCAACGCTTCCCGGAGTTCTTCAGCCGAGATCAGTACCGCGCTCAACGCAGCTCCTCGTGCACGCGTCCTCAACAGATTTTTTCCACTTTACGCAACACATCTGCCGGTTGTGCGCGCAAGCACCTGTTGTTCACCTGCGTGTCCGCGCCGCACGCGGCTAGCTGGTCAACGGCTCAGCAGGGTGAGCGGGTCCTCGAGCAGTGCGGCAACCGTGGCCAGGAAGCGGGCGGCGAGTTCGCCGTCGATCATCCGATGGTCGAAGCTCGCCGTCAGCGTGGTCACCCAGCGGATGGCCAGTTCGTCGCGGAACACCCACGGGCGCTCGGTGATCGAGCCGAGGCACAGTATCGCCGCCTCACCCGGATTGACCAGCGGGGTACCGGAATCGACACCGAAAACCCCGACGTTGGAAATGGTGAACGTGCCGCCACGTAGATCGGCTGGTGTAGCGGCCCCGCTGCGCGCGGTGTCGACCAGCCAGCCGATCTCCCGGCACAGATCGCGCAGGCTCAACGCTTGGGCCTCTTTGATATTCGGTACCAGCAGCCCCCGCGGCGTCGCCACGGCGATGCCTAGATTGACGTAGTACTTGGTAACGATCTGCTGGTTCGGCTCGTCCCAGAACGCGTTGATCCCCGGATATTCGGTGAGCGCCGCGAGCACCGCCTTGGCGACCAGCGCCAGCGGGGTGAGCGTGAGCCCGGCGAAGGATGTGGTGGTGCGCAGGTGGTCGAGCAGTTCCATGGATGCGGTGACGTCCACCGTCGTCGAGGTCGATGCCTGCGGGATGGTGCGCGTGCTGGCGATCATGGCGGCGGCGGTTCGCTTGCGGATCCCGCTGATGGGGGTGCGTTCTTCGCGTTCCCGCGACAGCTGGCCGGTGTCGGGGTGAGGTGGTGGCTCGGGAGCAGGTGCGCCGCCGCGGGCGGGCGGCTGGGAGACGGGAACGGCCGAACGCACGTCGGCGACGGTGACCGCACCGTCCGGGCCGGATCCGGCGATATACCACAGGTCCACGCCGAGTTCGCGGGCCAGTTTCCGAGCACCCGGGGTGGCGGCCGCGCGTCCGGCCGACGCAGGCGCATCGGACAGCGGAGCAGATCCGGTCCGGGTGCTCCCGGCAGCACCTCGCGGGTCCGTGGGAACGCCGGTCCCGCCGGGCCGGGCTTCGGGGCCGGTGGTGGCGGGTTCTGCCCGATCGCCTCCCGGCACGCCCGCACTTTCCCCGGCTCCGTGCGGCCCTGCATCGCCTGCCTCGGGGGGTGCCGTATCCGGCCCCTCGGCCGCAGCGGATCGGGTGGGCGTGTTCCCGGGTGCGCCGGGACGGCCCCGCCTGCGCCGCGTCACCGTTTCCGCCTCCGGTCCATATCCGACCAGCACCGATGTTCGTGCGGTGCTGTCCGGCGCCGAGCCCGCGCCGCGAACACGGATGAGCGGCGTACCCACCGTGACGGTGTCACCGGGTTCGGCCAGCAACTCCACCACTGTCCCGGCGAACGGTGACGGCAACGTCACCACCGCCTTGGCTGTTTCCACCTCGGCGATGGTCTGGTTCAGTTCGATCCGATCCCCGACGCGCACCGTCCAGGTCTGCAGTTCGGCGTCGGTCAACCCCTCGCCCAGATCCGGTAACCGGAATTCCAGGACGTCACCCTGGTTGTCGGGACGGGAAGCGTCGGCACGAGCGTCGTCCACGAAAGCACCTCTGTCTGGTCAGGCGGCGAGCGAGCGGTCGACCGCGGCCAGGATGCGGTCGGGGTCGGGCAGATGGTGTTTTTCGAGCTTAGCCGGGGGATAGGGGATATCGAAGCCCCCGACGCGCAGCACCGGGGCCTCCAGGTGGTAGAAGCAGCGTTCGGTGATGCGGGCGGCGATTTCGGCGCCGAGGCCGGCGAAGACCGGCGCTTCGTGCACTACGATCAGCCTGCCGGTTTCGGCCACCGATTTCTCGATCGTGTCGAAATCGATCGGTGACAGGCTGCGCAGATCGATCACTTCGAGCGAATACCCCTCGCCCGCAGCGATATCCGCTGCCTTCAACGCAGTGGCGACCGTGCCGCCGTAAGCAACCACCGTGGCATCGGTCCCGGTGACACATACCCGAGCACGATCAAGCGGGAGCCCGGCGGGTGCACCGAAATCCACTTCGGCTTTGTCCCAGTACCGGCGTTTGGGTTCGAAGAAGATCACCGGATCGTCCAGCGCGATCGCTGCGCGGATCATCCAGTAGGCGTCGGCCGGGGTGCTCGGCGACACCACCCGCAAACCCGCCGTATGCGCGAAATACGCTTCGGGAGATTCGGAATGATGTTCCACCGACCCGATACCGCCGCCGAAGGGGATCCGAATAGTGATGGGGGCACGTACCTTTCCCTGCGTCCGGTAGTGGATTTTCGCCACCTGGGACACGATCTGGTCGAAGGCCGGATAGACGAACCCGTCGAACTGGATTTCACACACCGGCCGCAGCCCGCGCAACGCCATACCGAAAGCCGTGCCGATGATGCCGGATTCGGCGAGCGGAGTGTCGATAACACGGTTGTTGCCGAAATCTTTCTGCAGGGCATCGGTCACCCGGAACACGCCACCCAGCCGGCCGATGTCCTCACCCATCAGCACCACCGTTGGGTCGTCCTCCAGCGCGCTGCGCAGCCCAGCGTTGAGGGCGGCGGCGAAGGTGGTGATCATGACAGGACTCCTTCCTCGCTCCGGCCATGCGCTTTACATGGGCCGGTATCACCGCCGGGGTCTCCGGCGTCGTCGGCGAAAGACGCGAGATAGTCCGCATAGGTCTGCCGTTGTTCGGTGATCAACGGATGCGGTGTCGCATAAACGTTGTCGAACAGCTCCATCGGGTGCGGATCGGGCATCTCGATGGTTGCGGTGCGCAGCTGGTGGGCGACCTCGTCGGCACGTTCCCCGATCCGGCGACGCAGCGTGTCGTCGAACAGGCCCTCCCGTTCCAGCAGTCTGCGCATCCGGTCGATCGGGTCGCGTCGCCGCCATTCCTCGGTTTCGGCGGCCGCGCGGTAGCGGGTGGGATCGTCGGCGGTGGTGTGCGGACCCATCCGGTAGGTGATCGCCTCGATGAACGACGGGCCACCGCCCGCGCGCGCTCGCGCCACCGCCTGCCTGGTGACGGCCAGCACCGCGAGCACATCGTTACCGTCGACCCGGACGCCGGGGATGCCGTACCCGTAGGCGCGCTGCGCGATCGGCGTCGCACTCTGCAACCGAACGGGTTCGCTGATCGCCCACTGATTGTTCTGACAGAAGAACACCACCGGCGCATCCCAGCTCGCGGCGAACGTCATAGCTTCGGCGATATCGCCCTGGCTGGTGGCGCCGTCACCGAAGTAGGCGACGGTCGCGATTTCCGCGCCCTGCAGCTGGGCGGCGTAGGCGTACCCGGTGGCGTGCAGACCTTGGGCGCCGACCACGACCGCGGGGTTGGACAACCGGGCGGCATCGGGGTCCCAGCAGGAATGCGCAACCCCGCGCCACATCCGCGTCAGCTCGCCGGGTGCGACGCCACGGCAGTAGGCGACGGCGGACTCGCGGTAGCTGCAGAACGCGTAATCGTCGGAGTGCAGGGCGCGCGCCGACCCCACCTGCGCGGCTTCCTGTCCCAGCAGCGGCGCCCACAGACCCAACTGCCCCTGACGTTGCAGCGCCGTGGCTTCGATATCGATCCTGCGGACCACCACCAGGTCTTCGTAGAGCGACAGCAGCTGTTCGGCTCCGCAATCGGCGACCAGCGCAGCATGGGCGGGGTCTAGGACGCGACGGCCGTCGGGCTGCACCAACTGCACGGGGTAATCGAGTGTGCCTGCCATCGCTCATCGCCTCCTCGAACAGGGGCACCACTGTGGTGTGTCCTACACCACACAGCATCCACGAGAAAGCGAACTGCGCAAGCGATCAGATGCAGACTGAGCAAAATGCTCGTTTCATGACGGGCAATTGCTGTCATACTGCGTTGTATGACCAGTCGAGAACCCACCGACTCGATGCTGGACGCCACCGATGCGCGCCTGTTGCTCGAGCTGGTCGCCAATCCCAGAGCCACGGGAGTCGAACTGGCCGCGCGCCTCGGGCTGTCCCGCAATACAGTGCAGGCCAGGCTGGCCCGCTGGGAGGCGGCCGGGGTGCTCGGCAGCATGGAACGCCGCGTCGAACCACGCACACTCGGCTACCGGCTCTCGGCATTCGTCGCGGTTGTAGTCGATCAGCACCAGCTCGACTCGGTAGTGGACGAGCTGGCCGAGGTGCCGGAGGTAACCGAAGTATGCGGGATGACCGGCCCCACCGACCTCACCGTCCGGGTGGTCGCCCGCGATGCCGAC
This sequence comes from Nocardia donostiensis, assembly GCF_002081715.1. GTDB lineage: Bacteria > Actinomycetota > Actinomycetes > Mycobacteriales > Mycobacteriaceae > Nocardia > Nocardia donostiensis. Next base: position 11,543 of record NZ_MUKP01000055.1, read on the forward strand.
GACCTCTACCGCATCACCGGCCAGATACTGAAGATCCCCGGCGTGCAGCGGACCAATATGGCGCTGGTGATGCGCGAACTCGTCGGCCCGCGTACCGCCCCGCTGCTGGAACGGCTCGCGGGCGCGAACTGAACCATCGGGCCGGCACTACGTCCGGCCGCGCCCATTAGGGTGCGGGAATGGAGATTTCAGGCAAGGTCGCGATCGTCACCGGCGCAGGGGCGGGGATCGGTGCGGCGCTGGCGCGGAAACTGGCCGGAGAGGGGGCGCGCGTTGTCGTCGCCGATCTGGACGGCGACAACGCGCAGACCGTAGCCGATTCGATCGGGGACAGCGCGTTTGCGGTGACCGGTGATGTCACCGACGAACAGGTCATCCGCGGGCTGATCGAACGGGCCGAGGCCGAGTTCGGGCCGGTTGATATGTATTTCGCGAATGCTGGTATCGGCGGCGGGCCCGGGCTGGCGAGCACCGACGCCCAATGGTCGGCGGCGCTGGAGGTCAATGTGCTCGCCCATGTCCGGGCCGCCCGCTTGCTGATGCCGGGTTGGGTGGAGCGTGGCAGCGGGTATTTCGTGTCCACCGCGTCGGCGGCGGGGCTGCTCACCCAACTCGGTTCCGCGCCCTACTCGGTTTCCAAGCACGCGGCCGTCGGTTTCGCCGAATGGCTGTCTGTAACATACGGAGACCAGGGCATTCGCGTCAGCTGCGTCTGCCCGATGGGTGTGGACACGCAGTTGCTGCGCGGCGGTCTGATGCCGCCGGAGGACGCCGCCGCGGGCGAGCTTGCGCTGAAGGCGGTCACCACGGCAGGTGCGGTGCTGACCCCGGAACAAACAGCTGAGATCGTATTGGAGGGTATCGCCGACGAGCGGTTCCTGATCCTGCCGCATCCAGAAGTGCTGAAAATGTACCGCCACAAGGGCACCGACTACGACCGCTGGCTCCAGGGCATGCGCCGCTTCCAATCCGCCCTGCTCGGCAACGCCGACTGAACCGGCAGCCGGCTACTGGACGACGAGTTCGGCGGCGGCGGTGCGGATGATCTCGGGAATCTCGACCGGCTTACGGGTTCCGGCATCCACGTAGACGTGCACGAAAACACCGGTGGCGGCCAGTTCCAGCGATTCCCCGTTCTCCCGGAAAATAGCGAGGTCGTAGGTGATGCTGGAACGGCCGAGCCGCGAGATGCGCAACCCCACCTGAAGCTGGTCGGGGAAGCTGATCGACCCCAGGTATTGGCAGGAGGTCTGTGCGACCACGCCGAGAGCGGGCAGCTCACGGATATCGGTGCTGGTGGCCCGCATCAGCCACGCATTGACCGCGGTGTCGAAGTACGAGTAGTAGGTCACGTTGTTGACGTGCCCATAATGATCGTTGTCGGCCCACCGGGTGGGCACCGGCCAAAGCACCGGATACTGCTGTTGCGTCACCACGCCGACGATAATCAACCGGCTGATGAGGCGGGTGCCTGCGGTGCGCCGCGGCGGTGGTCACGGGGGCTGATGCCGTACTGGCGTTTGAACGCGGCGCTGAGCGCGAACGCACTGCCGTAGCCGACCTGGCGGGCGATGGCCTCGATGGTGGCGTCAGAGCCCTGCAGCAGGTCGGCGGCCAGCGCCAGCCGCCATTCGGTGAGGAACGCCATGGGCGGTTCGCCGACCAGTTCGGTGAACCGGCGGGCCAACGCCGCCCTGGACGCGCCGACCGCGGCGGCCAGGCTCGCGACAGTCCAGCCGTGTGCGGGATTGTGCTGCAGCAGCCGCAAGGCCTTACCGACCAGCGGGTCACCGTAAGCGTGATACCAGGCGGGGGCGTCACCGCGGGCGAACCAGGTGCGCAGGGTCGCGATCAGCAGGAGATCCAGCAGCCGGTCCAGGACGACGCTCTGCCCGGGCTGATCCTTGGCCATCTCCTCCACCAGCAGCTCCAGCAGCCTGCTGTCGCCCTCCCCGCGGGGCAGCACGATCACCGGCGGCAGGGCGCGCAGCAACCGCTGGCTGACCGCGCCCGCGGATTCGTAGGTGCCGGTGACCATCATCGTCTCGCCGTCGGGGTCGGTGCCCCATTCGCGTACGCCCAGACTCAAGGTCTCACACAGGACTTCACCGTCGGGTGTCGTGGTGACCTGTCCGGGCTGGATGATGATCTGCGGTTCGGTGGCCGGGTCGTCGGCCACCGTATACGGGCGCGGGCCACAGAACACCGCGATATCGCCCTCGTGCAGCTGCCGGGTCGTCCGGTGCGGCCGCATGGTGCGGCTGCCCGCGCCCGGCGCGGTATCGGGTTCGGTGATGATCCACGCACTACCCCGCATGAGGGCGATCAGCGTCAACGGGGCCTTGTCCTGGATCCGCAACGACCAGGGCGGCGCCAGCATCGATCGCATCAGGAACGCGCCCCGAGCTCGGGGCCCTTCGAGCAGACCGGCCAACGCATCCACCCCATAACGATAGCCAGTGCGGCAGCCGCAGCATTTGGCCCATCACAACAACACTGGCCCCCGGCTCGGTCGAGCCGGGGGCCAGTGCACAGTGCCCTGCTAGAGCGCCTTGAGTTCTTCGGTGACCGCACCGACCGACTTCTTGGCATCGCCGAACAGCATGGAGGTGTGTTCGGCGTAGAACAGCGGGTTGTCGATACCGGCGAACCCGGAGTTCATCGACCGTTTGAGCACGATAACGCTCTTGGCCTGGTCGACGTTGAGGACCGGCATACCGTAGATGGGACTGGTGGAGTCCTCGCGTGCGGCCGGGTTGGTGACGTCGTTGGCACCGATGACCAGGGCGACATCCGTGCGGCCGAATTCGCCGTTGATATCGTCCATTTCCTTCATCGCGTCGTAGGAGACCTCGGCCTCGGCCAGCAGCACGTTCATATGGCCTGGCATGCGGCCCGCCACCGGGTGAATGGCGTATTTGACCTCGACGCCCTTTGCTTCCAGCAGTCCCGCCATCTCCTTGACCGCGTGCTGGGCCTGAGCGACGGCCATACCGTAACCGGGGACCACGATCACCTGGTTGGCGTAGGCCATCTGGATTGCGGCGTCGGCGGCGGAAGTGGCCTTGGCCTGCTTCTGCTCACCGCCCGCACCGCCGGCAGCAGCGGCGCCGCCACCGAATCCGCCCGCGACGATCGCCGGGATGGACCGGTTCATCGCCTTGGCCATCAGGTTGGTGAGGATGGTGCCGGATGCGCCGACGATCATGCCTGCGACGATCATCGCCGTGTTGTTCAGCGCCAGGCCCGCGGCCGCGGCCGACAGACCGGTCAGCGCGTTGAGCAGCGAGATCACCACCGGCATATCGGCGCCGCCGATCGGCAGCACCACCATAAGGCCGAGCACACCTGCGAAGACCAGCAGGCCGATCATCCACCACTGCGAGACACCGCCGTCGGCTGCGCCGATACCGATCACCACGGCCACGACGATCGAGGCGAGCAGCAGCAGCAGGTTCACCGGCTGCTGCAGTTTGCCCAGCCCGATCGGCTTGCCCGGCAGAATTTCCTGCAGTTTGCCGAACGCGATCAGCGAACCCCAGAACGAGATCGAACCGATCACTGCGGCGAACAGTGATCCGACGATGATGTGCACCGTCGGTTCCTCACCGTGCTTGAACACTGAGAACCCGGTGGTGTCGATGAATTCGGCCCAGGCGATCAACGCCACCGTGCCGCCGCCGACACCGTTGAACGCGGCAACCAGCTGGGGCATCGCCGTCATCTTGGTGTAGCGGGCGGGCGGGACACCGAGCACCACGCCGACCACGAGGCCGGCGACGATCAGAATCCAGTTGCTGGTGTCGCGCACCGCGATCAGCGTCGCCACCACCGCGATGGCCATACCGGCCGCGGCGATCCAGTTGCCGCGGACGGCGGTCTTCGGGCCGGTCAGGCCCATCAGACCGTAGATGAACAGCGCGAACGCCAGGATGTAGAGAATATTGACCAGATTATCCATGGGTTACTCGCCCGCCTTCTGTTCGACGGGTGCCGCCTTCTTGCCTTTGAACATGCCGAGCATGCGGTCGGTCACCACGAAACCGCCGATGACGTTCAGGGTGCCGAACACCACCGCGACGAACAGGATGATCTGCACGCCGATCGACGGGTTCTCCATGCGGCCCAGGGTCACCAGCGCGCCGAGCACGACAATGCCGTGAATGGCGTTGGTGCCCGACATGAGCGGGGTGTGCAGGGTGTTGGGGACTTTGGAGATAACAGCGAAACCGACGAATCCGGACAACACCAGAATCGCGATATTCGCCAGCAGTTCGGTATACATCACTCGGCCTCCGTCTTCGTGGTTTCGCTCGGCGCCTGCGGGTCACGGGTGACGCAGGAGTCGGCAAGTACCTGATCGGAGAAGTCCGGCGCGAGCTTGCCGTCGACCAGCATCAGCTCGAGCAGCGCGGCGATGTTCTTCGAGTACAGCTCGCTGGCGTGCTCGGGCATCGTGGCGGGCAAGTTCAGCGGCGAGCAGATGGTCACCTCGTGCTTCACCACGGTCTGGCCGGGTTCGGTCAGCTCACAGTTGCCGCCGGTCTCACCGGCCAGGTCGACGATGACGCTGCCCGGTTTCATCCCCTCCACCGCGTCGGCGGTCACCAGCCGCGGTGCGGGGCGGCCCGGCACCAGCGCGGTGGTGATCACCACATCGAAGCCCTTGATCGCCTCTTCCAGTGCCTGCTGCTGCTTTTCTTTCTCCGCCTCGGTCAACTCCCGTGCGTAACCGCCCTCACCGGCGGCGTCGATCCCCAGGTCGAGCCACTGCGCGCCGACCGACCGCACCTGATCGGCCACCTCGGGCCGCACATCGTAACCGGTGGTGCGTCCGCCGAGCCGTTTCGCCGTGGCCAGCGCCTGCAGGCCCGCGACACCCACGCCGAGCACCAGCACGGTCGCGGGTTTCACCGTGCCCGCGGCGGTGGTCAGCATGGGGAAGAACCGGGTCGATTCCGAGGCCGCGAGCAGGACCGCCTTGTAGCCGGACACGTTGGCCTGAGAGGACAGCGCATCCATCACCTGGGCGCGGGAAATACGCGGGATCGCCTCGACCGCGAAAGCCTGTACCCCGGCCTTGGTGAGGGCGTCGATCTGATTGTCGGCATTGCGCGGCGCGAGGAACCCGATGAGCGTTTGCCCGGCGGATAGTTTGCCCACCTCCGCAGGGGTCGGCGGGGCCACCTTCACCACGACCTCGGCCGACCACGGGTCGCCGATGGTTGCGCCTGCCTCCACATAGGCCGCGTCGGGAATGAGCGCACCGAGCCCGGCACCGGGTTCGACGACCACCTCGACTCCCTGTTTGGCCAGGGTGGGGATGATCTTCGGTACCAATGCGACACGCCGTTCGCCCGCGTTGGACTCGCGAACGACTCCGACACGCGCCGCGCGCGGCGACGAGTCGCTCACGGTCTGCGTTGTCTCCACTTGTCTGTCTTCCTTACTCGTACTGTGCTGCATTCGCCCGATCACGGGCACTTGAAAGTTACTCGGTGGTAAGTTCAACTGAAAATCCTCGCAACTGTACCCGCCCCGCGGTGAAGGTAGCTGAGATCCCTATCACAGCGGCCGGTCGCCTTTTGTCGTTCCACCACCCGGGAAAGGGGTGTCGCACCGGCCGCCGTACGCCGTAAGGTCTGCTGGGTGAACGACTGCGTCTTCTGCCGGATCGTCGCCGGCTCGGCCCCGGCGGCCAAGGTCTACGAGGACGACACCGTCTGCGCGTTCCTCGACATCCGGCCGATCACGCGCGGCCACACCCTGGTGATCCCGAAAACCCATGCCGGCGAACTACAAGACCTCGACGCCGAAACCGGCGCGCACGTCTTCCAGGTCGGGCATCGCCTCGCGCTGGCGATCCGGCGCGGAGAACCGGCTGGATCGCCGGTGCGAGCAGACGGCGCCAATCTGGTGCTCAACGACGGCTCCGCAGCGTTCCAAACCGTTGGACACGTCCATCTGCACGTGATCCCGCGTAAGCACGGTGACACACTGCGACTGGCGGCAGGCTTCCTGCTGCGCCGCCCGCACGACCCCGAAACGACCGCCGCAGCCATCCGAGCCGGCCTAGCCCTACTCGACACCGAACCGGACACCGACAACGAGCAACCGCCCCCGGAGAAGGGATCACGCCGATGACCGACACACCCGATCGGGCCGAAACAATCTCCCTGCTGTCCCAGCAATGGGACGCACTGGCCGACCTGGTGGCCGGTCTGGACGAGAACCGCTGGCGCACACCGTCTCCGCTGCCCGGCTGGACCGTCTTCGATGTGCTCGCGCACGTGATCGGCACCGAATCGTTCCTGCTCGGGGAGAAACCGCCCGCCCAACACCCCAAACACGCGAAGGTCGATGTGCGCACGCTGCCGCACGTCCGCAACGAGATCGGGGTGATGAACGAGATATGGGTGCAGCGACTGCGCCCGCTGCCAGGAAGGGAACTGCTGCAACTCTTCCGCGACGTCACCGACCGGCGGCACAAGATGCTTGCCGCTATGGCCGACGCGCAATGGCAGGTGCCGACCCAGTCTCCGGTCGGCGAAGTCCCCTACGGGCGTTTCATGCGGGTCCGGCTGTTCGACTGCTGGATGCACGAACTCGATATCGCCGACGCACTCGGCGTCGCAGTCGACGAGGGTGGCCGCCGCGGCGAACTGGCGTTCGCCGAGTTCACCGCATCGCTGCCGCGGGTACTGGTGAAACTCGGTAAGGCGCCGGAAGGTTCGAGCATCACCTTCGACCTGACCGGTCCACTGGCCCGCCGCCTGCACATCGAGGTCGGCGGCCGGGCCCGCTATGTGGAAGCGCTCGACGCACCCGCCACCGTCACCATCACCCTCGACGCCGGACTGCTGGCCCGGCTCGGCGGCGGCCGGGTGACCGCGGACTCGGTACTCGGCCGAATCCACTTCACCGGCGACAGTGATCTGGGCCGTCAACTGGTCCGGAACCTGACGTTCACGATCTGAGAACGGATGCGGCTCTTTCTGTCGAGCTATCGCTTCGGCGCCCACTACAGCGAACTCGTCACGCTGATCGGCGCTGCGGGGCCGGTCGCGGTGATCGGCAATGCGTGCGATGCCTGGCCCGATGCCCGCGCGGCGGCGATGACCAGTGAAATGGTGCCGCTGCGTCGTCTCGGGTTCTCCCCGCAGGAAATCGATCTGCGCGAATATATCGGGCGGGCAACCGAACTGGAGCGCACGCTGGCAGATTTTCCGCTGATCTGGGTGCGTGGCGGCAATACTTTCGTATTGCGTGCCCAATTCGCCCGTAGCGGAGCGGATCTGGTGATCCCGCAGCTACTGGCCGCGGACGCGGTGGTGTATGCCGGATACAGCGCAGGCGCCTGCCTACTCGCGCCCGATCTGCACGGCCTGGAAACCGCCGACGACCCGGCCGAAGTCGGTCCCGCCTGCGGTATGGCACCGCGGTGGGACGGTCTCGGCCTGATCGACCGTCCGATCGTCCCGCACGTGGACTCCCCCACCGACCCCGACGGCGCGGGCAATCAGCTCGCCGCGCAGTTCCGCGCTCGCGGTATCGCGCACTGGGCGCTCACCGACGACGACGCGATCGTCGTGCACGGGGACGAAGTCCACTGCTACACGTGATCGGTGCCAGCGCAGGCCGTCGGCGCCGGAGTGTGCTGGTGCCCGGCTTCGGCACCGCTGTGTCCACTGCTCGCCCGTCGTACCGATCACGAGGGCCTGTTCGCCGATGGTCCGTGCGGGATAACGTTCGGCCATGACGATCGGAATCGGCTCATCGGACTGGGTGCCCGACGCGTGCACGCTACCCACGAACGAACAGCCGCTGCGGGTGGCGGAGTTCGACGAGTTCTTCGGCCAGTTGGTACGCCGGTTCGTCCGCGCCGCGCCGGAGCGGTTGGACCTCGTTATCGAACCCGGTTCCGAGGCAGCAGGCCGGGAGCTGGCCGAACGGGAAACGCAATGCTGCTCGTTCTTCGGCTTCGGTTTCGGGACAGACGGCGACGAAACGGTGATGCGGATCGGTGTGCCCACCGCGCATATCGAGGTGCTCGACGCCATCGAGAGCCGAGTGGCCCACCTGCTGGACGGGCGCGGGCAATGAGCGTACTGCGGTCGATCGTGCTGTTCGTGCTGGCCGCGATCGCCGAGATCGGCGGGGCCTGGCTGGTCTGGCAAGGGGTGCGCGAGCAGCGCGGGTGGATCTGGATGGGGGCCGGTGTTATCGCGCTCGGCCTGTACGGTTTCGTCGCCACACTGCAACCCGATGCGAATTTCGGCCGCATTCTGGCCGCGTACGGCGGGGTGTTCGTCGCCGGGTCCCTCGCGTGGGGCATGGTCGCCGACGGTTTCCGGCCCGACCGCTGGGACGTGATCGGGGCGCTCATCTGCCTGCTCGGTGTCGCCGTCATCATGTACGCCCCGCGCGCGGCGTAGCACGGTGGCACCGGACGCGATGCTTTCGTAGCCGCCCGATATCCGGGTCGAGGAGCGATAGCGTGGTGTGGTGGATCTGGAAGAACTGGCCGGACAGCTACCGGAGACGGCGGTGCTCACCGACGCCGACCTGATCGCGAGTTACCGGCACGACTGGGCGAAGGACCCCGACGCGGGAACGCCCGCGGCGGTGGTCCGGGCAACCTGCACCGCCGATGTGGCGGCGACATTGCGCTGGGCGAACGAGCATCGGGTTCCGGTGGTGCCGCGCGGGGCCGGGTCCGGGTTGTCCGGCGGTGCGACCGCGGTGAACGGTGGGATCGTGCTGAGCACCGAACGGATGCGCCGGATCAGCATCGATCCGGTCACCCGGACCGCCGTGGTGCAGCCGGGACTGCTCAACGCCGAGGTCAAACGCGCTGCTGCCGAGCACGGGCTATGGTATCCGCCGGACCCGTCGTCGTTCGAGATCTGCTCGATCGGCGGGAACGCGGCGACCAACGCGGGCGGACTGTGCTGTGTGAAATACGGCGTCACCACCGATTACGTGCTGGGCATGGAGGTGGTGCTGGCCGACGGTACCCCAGTGCGACTGGGCGGACCGCGGTTGAAGGATACGGCCGGGCTGTCGCTGACCAAACTGTTCGTCGGCAGCGAGGGCATGCTCGGCGTCATCACCGAACTGACCCTCCGGTTGCTGCCTGCGCAACCGCCGCAGAGCACGGTGGTGGCCACGTTCGCCACCCTCACGGCAGCGACCGAGGCCATTCTCGCGATCACCGGCGAGCTGCGTCCCGCCATGCTCGAGTTCATGGACTCGGTGGCAATCAACGCCGTCGAGGACGAGATGCGGATGGCCCTGGACCGGACGGCGGCGGCCCTGCTGGTCGCCCGCTCCGACGCGCCGGGCGAGTTCGCCGCGCACGAAGCTGGATTGATGGTCGCCGCCTGCGAGCAGGCGGGGGCCGCGGAAGTGTTCCACACGGCGGACCCCGAGGAGGGCGAGGCCTTCGCCGCGGCCCGGCGCTTCGCGATCCCCGCGGTCGAACGGCTGGGGCCGCTGCTGCTAGAGGACGTCGGAGTGCCGCTGCCCCGGCTCGGGGAACTGGTCAGCGGCGTCGCGGCGATCGCCGAACGCCATCAGGTCACCGTATCGGTGATCGCCCACGCGGGCGACGGCAACACCCACCCGCTGATCGTGCACGACCCGTCCGACGCCGAGCAGACAGCACGCGCCCACCGCGCCTTCAGCGAAATCATGGACCTGGCGATCGCGCTCGGCGGCACCATCACCGGTGAGCACGGCGTGGGCAGGCTCAAAAAAGCCTGGCTGCCCGATCAACTCGGCCCGGAGGTGATCGCGTTGACCCGGCGCATCAAGGACGCCCTTGACCCGCACGGCATCCTCAATCCCGGCGCCGTCCTGTAACCGCCAGGAACAAAAACATCCGACAGAGGAGTTCCCCCACCATGACCACCCAGATCGAACACAACACCGCCGACACCCGCTACGAGATCTACCTCGACGACACCCTCGCCGGTTACGCCGACTACGCCGATAACACCGACACCAAGACCCGCGACTTCCACCACACCGTGACCTTCCCCGAGTTCCGCGGCCGTGGCGTCGCCGCCCAGGTGGTCGAATACGCCCTGACCGACACCCGCTCCGCGGGCTTCTCGGTGATCCCCACCTGCTGGTACGTCGGCGAATACATCGGCTCCCACCCCGAGCACGCCGACCTCGTGCGCTGAATCGCCACCGCGACCCGGCTGATCCCCTCACGGCTCTGCACCTTCCGGTCGCAGCGCCCGCACTTGCGGCTGACCCGGCTCGCTGATTGCGGACCAAAGACCCACCGGGCGGGACGCCGTGACCGCGGTGTCTCGCCGCATGGGCCGGAAGAGCATTCGAACCCGAATCCTCACTGCGCCGGTACAACTCGCATTCCAGCTTGCGGTACTGTGAGCCCACCTCATTCCGAGGGGCGGAGGACATGGTCCCGACTCCGCGCCCAGGAAGGAGGTGTGGGTTTATGGGGAAACATCGTAGGAATACGGGCAGACACCGCAAGAAAAATGCCCCGGCCGACCAGACTGCTGGCGTAATCAGCATTGTCCTGGCCGCCGGAGCACTCATCTTGGTGGTCCGCTGGTTGCGGGCCGGATGACCCACCAGGCGAGGCGCCGTAGCCGCGGCGTCTCGCCCCCAGCATCACTCAGGTGACATCGCGAACTATACACCCATATGGATACATAATCGCCCCATATGGGGTGTACGGTCGCCGCGATCAGCGCAGCAGGGCGCGGGACATGACCATCCGCTGAATCTGGTTGGTGCCCTCATAGATCTGGGTGATTTTCGCGTCGCGCATCATGCGTTCCACCGGGAAGTCGGTGGTGTAGCCCGCGCCGCCGAACAGCTGCACGGCGTTGGTGGTGACCTCCATCGCCACATCGGAGGCGAAGCATTTGGCGGCGGCGGAGATGAAACCGAGGTCGGGTTCACCGCGTTCGGCGCGGGCGGCCGAGGTGTAGACCATCAGCCGGGCCGCCTCGATCTTCATCGCCATATCGGCGAGCATGAACTGGGTGTTCTGGAAGTCGGCAATGGATTTGCCGAACTGCTTGCGGTCCTTGGTGTAGGCGATGGCCGCGTCCAGCGCGCCCTGGGCGAGGCCGACGGCCTGCGCGCCGATGGTGGGGCGGGTGTGGTCGAGGGTCTGCAGGGCGGTTTTGAAACCGGTGCCCGGTTCGCCGACGATGCGGTCGCCCGGCACCCGGCAGTTCTCGAAGTACAGTTCCGCGGTCGGCGAGCCCTTGATCCCGAGCTTGTGCTCCAGCGGTCCGACCACGAAACCTTCGTCGTCTTTGTGCACCAGGAACGCGGAGATGCCATTGGCGCCCTTGTCCGCATCGGTCACCGCCATCACGGTGTACCAGGAGGACCTTCCGCCGTTGGTGATCCAGCACTTCGAGCCGTTGATGACCCAGTCGTCGCCGTCCTGCTTGGCCCGGGTACGCATCCCCGCGGCGTCGGAACCGGCTTCCCGCTCCGACAGCGCATACGAGGCCATCTCGCCGTTGACGATATCGGGTAGCACCTGCTGTTTGAGCTCCTCGGAGCCGTTGAGGATCATGCCCATGGTGCCGAGCTTGTTGACCGCCGGGATCAGCGACGAAGACCCGCAGACCCGGGCGACCTCTTCGATCACGATGCAGGTGGCCACCGAGTCGGCGCCCTGGCCGCCGTAGGCCTCGGGCACGTGCACCGCGTTGAAACCCGCAGCGTTGAGCGCGCTCAGCGCTTCCTCGGGGAAGCGGGCCTTCTCGTCGACGTCCTTGGCGTACGGTGCGATCTCCTTCTCCGCCAGGCCGCGGATGGCCGCACGCAGTTCATCGTGGAAGTCCTCGAGCTTGAACAGGTCGAAATCGGGGTTTCCCGCCATCGGGGCACGCTCCTGATCGTCGGTTGCTGCGCTGTGCCAGGGCAACGAATCGCCAACACAGCATGGTCGGCACTCAGTGCCAGTCAGAAACCATAGTACGCGCACTCGATCGAGTGACTTGCGGACACTCCTTGGCACGGAGTGTCAGCAATGACGTCGGCTTGATCGAAGGCACATCCCAGCAACTCACAGGCTACCGAGCCTGCGTCCGATCAGGTCGGCGACCTGCGCGGGCGCCATATCCCGGGGAAAGACCGCGACCACCATCTCGTCCACCACACCCGGCACCCGGTGACCGCGCGGAATCGCGGCGAGCTCGTTGCGCAGATCCGCCGCTCCCGCCGCCGACTCTCCCCGCACCATCCGCCGCAGCAGATAGTTGTGCGTCGCGGTCACCGCGGCCGAGAACTGCACCCGCGCCAGATCGGGCACCTCGGGCAATCGCTCCCGCAGATAATCGGTGAACAACCGCTCGTACCGGAACACCGTGACGATCTCGCGGTCACGCAGCGCAGGCACCCGCCGCACCACCTGATACCGCCGCGCGGCGATATCACGCCACTGGGTGAACCGCTCGAACACCTGCACCGCTGCCGTACACACGGCCTCCCACGGATCCCCCCGCGCACCGGCCAGATACTCCGCGGCCGCCGCCAACTGCGCCTCGTGATCGGCGAAGACCACATCCTCTTTGGAACGGAACTGCCGGAAAAACGTCCGCCGCGATATCCCCGCCGCCTCGGCGATCTCGTCCACCGACGTCGCCTCGTAGCCTTGCGCCGCGAACAACCGCAACGCCTCGTCCACCACAGCGAGCCGGAAACGTTCCGGGTGGACACGAGTGCGCCGAGAAGCGGTGCCATCGTTGTTCATGGCGCAACGGTAGCGAGCGATGGCCAGGGGCCGCGGCAGGGTCAGCGGGTGACGACCACGTCCGCGCCACTGAACAGCAGATCGGCCGGGCGGGCAACAGCCGACGACGCACCGGCGAGCCGAGCTCTCGGAATGCGACCGCGCAACTCCCGGAGGAAGACTTCCACCGCGAGGTTGGCCAGCTGCTTACCAGGACAGATATGCCTGCCGAAGCCGAAGGTCAACGGAAGCTTGCCGCCCCGCCCCAGCGCCAGAGGCTCAGGGAAGGCTGCAGGATCCCGATTGGCCGCGGCAAACATGGCCAATACCGGTCCCGCAGGCAATCTGGTGCCGCTGCGCAACGTCACGGGAGCAACGATCCGCCGCTTCCATGCCACCAAGCCGGGATCAAGCTGCAACACCTTGGCCGCGACCAGCGCGGCCTCGTCTCCGTCGAGCAGCTCCCACCATGTTCGCTCGGGATCGCCGAGCAGCCGCTGCACACCCTGCTGAATACTGCCGCTCACCGTGTGCACACCGGCGGCCAAGGAGTTCGCCATAGCGGATACGGCAACTCGACGGGGAATGCCTGCGTCGCGCAGCCGGGTAGCGAAACCCACCGTATCGCTACGCAAACCCTGATCGACGGCGTGCCCGCTGACGGTGAACAGCTGCCCGAGCGCGCCCACCGCATCGGCCAGCACCCGGCCGCGCATCTGTCGGCCGAGCAGCCCCGACTGCGCACCACTCCACACCGCGACGCTGGGCCAGTTGTCCGGCGGCAGGCCGACCGCCGAACCGGTGACCCTGGTGGCGTAGGCGATGGACAGGGCGGTGACATCGAGTTCGGTGTCGTCGTCGTGTTCCCCCAGGGCAGCGTGGAAATGTCCCGTCATCTCCTCGGCGTACCGCGGCCCGTCGCCTGCGGCGATCGTGAAATGCCCCGCAGGCCCCGCCATGGTGTCCCACACCTGTTTGTGCAGCCGCTCGTCGGTCAGGTTCGCTGTCGCCTTGGCAGGCAGCGGCATCAGATGCCGCAGCATAGGCGGGATGGCTCGCGGTGTCATCGCGATCCGCGGGTAACCGACCAGTGGATCGAGGGAGTTCGCATTGGAGATCCCGGATGCCGACGCCTCCAGCACTTCCCGGACGTCGTCGTACTTCCAGATCATCCGTAACCCGGACCCATGCCGATACACCGGCTCAGGCCACCGGTGCAGTCGCTGGTAACGCTCGTCACGCTCGTCGACGGACAACTCGTTCGCGGTCACCGCCGCAAAAGGAAACTCCGACACCACTCCGACCTCACCTGCAGCCACCACGTCCCGCAGATCGTATGGCCGAGCGACAGGCCGGGGCTCCTCAGAAATGGTGAGACCACCGGGCAGACACCGGAAATGCCAGGTAGGCGGCCCGTCCAGAGTTGTCTTCTGTGGTCATCCGAGCAGACGCCTGCGCAGCGCCTCGTCCTTCTCCGACACCATGGTTTCCAGCCCAGCCTGGAACTGCTCCATGCGCTGGAGCAGGGCCGGGTTGTGCGCGGCCAGGATCCGCGCGGCGAGCAGACCCGCATTGCGGGCCCCGCCGATGGAGACGGTGGCGACGGGGACGCCCGCGGGCATCTGCACGATGGACAGCAGCGAGTCCATGCCGTCGAGATATTTCAGCGGGACGGGAACACCGATCACGGGAAGGGCGGTGGCGGAAGCGACCATACCGGGCAGGTGAGCGGCGCCACCCGCCCCCGCGATGATCACCTTGAGGCCGCGGCTCGCAGCGGAGCGGGCGTAGTCGAGCATGCGCTGCGGGGTGCGGTGCGCGGAGACCACGCCGACCTCGAAACGGATACCGAATTCGGCCAGCGCTTCGGCGGCGGCCTCCATGGTCGGCCAGTCCGAATCACTGCCCATGATCAGGCCGACAGCGGGGCCGGTGTTATCGCTCGGGGTTGTCACTTGTGCGGATCCCATCCGTCGGTCCATACCGCGTGCGACATCCAGTGCGCCGCACGCTCAGCTTTCTCCCGCACCACGGCCACCTCGTCGCCGAGCACGTTCACATGCCCTATCTTGCGGTCGGGTCGTTCCCCCTTGCCGTACAGGTGCACCTTCGCGTCGGGCATCCGGGCGAACAGATGATGCAGCCGCTCGTCCATCGACATAGCGGGGGTTTCGGCGGCGCCGAGGATATTCGCCATCACCGTCACCGGCGCCAGCGGGCTGGTGTCGCCGAGCGGGTAGTCGAGCACCGCGCGCAGATGCTGTTCGAACTGTCCGGTGCGGGCGCCGTCCATACCCCAGTGGCCGGAATTGTGCGGGCGCATGGCGAGTTCGTTGACCAGCAGCTCACCGTCGTGGGTCTCGAACAGTTCGACGGCCATCGCGCCGACCACACCCAGCTCCCGCGCCAGGTGCAACGCCATCGTCTCCGCAGCGGCGGCCAGTTCCTCGGGCAGGTCAGGGGCAGGCGCGATGACGACCGCGCACTGGCCGTTGCGCTGCACGGTCTGCACCACCGGCCAGGTCGCGGCCTGACCGAAGGGGGACCGCGCCACCATCGCCGACAACTCGCGCCGCAACGGCACCCGGACCTCGGCCAGCAGCCGCACCCCGCGACCCAGCTGCTCGGCCGCGATGGTGCGGGCGGCGTCGGCATCGGCGGGCATCCACACACCGCGACCGTCGTAACCGCCGCGGATCGCCTTCAGCACAATCGGCCAGCCGTGCTCGGCGCCGAACCGCACCGCGTCGTCGGCGCCGTGGACCGCGGCGAAGGCGGGCACCGGCAGTCCCAGCTCGGCAAGTTTCGTGCGCATGGCCAGCTTGTCCTGGGCATACACCAGCGCCGACGGCGGCGGCTGCACATTGACGCCCTCGGTGACCAGTGCAGCCAGATGCTCGGTCGGCACGTGCTCATGGTCGAAGGTCAGTGCATGCGAGCCGATGGCGGCCTTACGCAGATCCGCCAGCTCGGTATGACTTCCGAGAACGACGTCGGGGCTGACCTGAGCCGCCGGTTCATCCGGACGCTCGGCAAGGACACGGAGCCGCTGCCCCAGCGCGATGGCCGCCTGATGCGTCATCCGCGCCAGCTGGCCCCCGCCGATCATGGTGACTGTCGGCATCGCCGATGGATCGAAGGATCGTGCGCTCACGTCGGTCCATACTGTCACGTCCAGTGGAAACAACCGCTAGCGGTATGCTGTGGCGTTGTGTCAATCGTCGACGACGTGGTCAGCGCCCTACCCGCCTCGCTGCAGGCGATCGCGTATCGCCATCGCGAGCTGATCAAATTCGCCATCGTCGGCGCGACCACCTTCGTCATCGACAGCGGCATCTTCTACTGCCTCAAGTGGACGGTGCTGGCCGAGAAACCGGTCACCGCGAAGATCATCGCCGGTGTGATTGCGGTCATCGCCTCCTACATCCTGAACCGCGAATGGTCGTTCAAGAATCGCGGTGGCCGGGAACGTCATCATGAGGCGCTGCTGTTCTTCGCGGTCAGCGGCGTGGGTGTCGTGCTGAGCTTCCTGCCGCTCTACATCTCCAGCTACGTCTTCCACCTGCGCCAACCCGATGTCAGCTTCGCGGTGGAGAACATCGCCGACTTCATCAGCGCCTACATCATCGGCAACCTGTTGCAGATGGCGTTCCGATTCTGGGCGATGCGGCGCTGGGTCTTCCCGGACGAGATGGAACAGATCATGGAGGAGTTCGAGGACCTCGTCGAGGAAAAGGGGCACCTGGGTCGCTGACCTACCTGGGCTCGGCGACCGTACCCGAGTGCCGCGCCGACCGGGAAGCTCCGAGGAACACCGCGAACAGCGCCGGCCTGCGCCGCTGCAGTTCCAACCGTCCGCCGTCGGCCTCGATCAACGCACGCGCCAACGCCAACCCGACACCGGTCGACCCGGCACCGGAAAAACCTCGATCGAAAACATGCGGTGCCAGCTCGTCGCTCACCCCCTCGCCCTCGTCGGCGATCTCCACGCACACCAGCGGTTCCCGGTCCCGGCCTGGACGCACCGTGCGCACCGAAACGGTGCAGGTGCCGCCGCCGTGCACCAGCGCATTGTCCACCAGTACCGCGACCGCTTCGCGCAGCCGAGAACCGGTGATCGGCGCGCGTAGCGTTTCGTCGCCGATCAGGCGCAGGGTACGGCCCGCGTCGGTGAACGGGTGCGTCCATTCGGCGACGATGCCGCGCAATTCATCCATCACCGGCACCGGATCGCGGTCGGTGGCGTCCTGGTCGCGGGAGGCACGCACCAGATCGTCGATGGCCTCGGTCAGCCGGTCGACCTGCGCCATCGCCTCCTCTGCCTCGTGCACGACCGCCGGATCGGTATGCGCGGACAGTTCGTCAAGCCGCAACCGCACCGCGGTCAGCCTGCTGCGCAGCTGATGCGAGACATCGGCGACCAGCGCGTGCTCGCGTTGCAACCGTCCGGCGATCTCCACCGTCGCCGAATCCAG
>NZ_MUKP01000056.1 GCF_002081715.1 Nocardia donostiensis
TCGATCCTGGTGCTGGAGGAGACCGGCCTGTTGCCGCATCTGAATCCCGGAGTGATGTCGTGGGAGGAGATCTCGCGGCTCAAACCGGTCGCTCAGTCGATGGGCATGATGCTGGAGACCACTGCGACGCGGTTGTTCACCGAGAAGGGCAACTGCCATTACGGCAGCCCGGACAAGGACCCGGCGGTGCGGTTGCGCGCCATCACCGACGCGGGCCGTCTTTCGGTGCCCTACACCACCGGCATCCTGGTCGGCATCGGTGAGACTATGGCCGAACGCGCGGAGTCCATTATGGCTATCCGCAAGCAGCACAAGGCGTTCGGGCATATTCAGGAAGTGATCGTGCAGAACTTCCGCGCCAAGGACGACACCGCCATGCGTGACGCCGATGACGCGGATCTGCAGGAGTTCCGCGCGGCGATCGCGGTGACCCGGCTGCTGGTCGGCCCGGATGTGTCGGTGCAGGCGCCGCCGAATCTGGTGTCGGAAGCGGAGTGCCGCGCCCTGCTCGAGGCCGGTATCGACGACTGGGGTGGGGTGTCGCCGGTGACCCCCGACCATGTCAACCCGGAACGGCCGTGGCCGAATCTGGACACCCTCGCCGAGATCACCGTCGCGTCAGGTTTCCAACTGGTGGAACGCACCTCGGCACATCCGAAATACGTGCAGGCGGGCAATCCGTGGATCGATCCGCGGATCGGCGCTCATGTCGCCGCACTCACCGACCCGGAAACCGGGCTGGCGAAACCGGATGCGTACCCCGTGGGGCTGCCGTGGCAGGAGCCCGACGAGGCGTGGGAATCGGCAGGCCGTGTCGACTTGAACACCGCTATCGACACCGACGGCCGCAACACCGAAACCCGCAGCGACCTCAACAGCGCGTTCGGTGATTGGGAGACGGTGCGCGAACAGGTGCGTGACCTGGCTGCGCACACACACCACCTGGACGCCGATGTGCTGGCCGCGCTGCGGGCTGCCGAAAAAGATCCGGCCGGGCTCACCGACGCCCAGTATCTGGCGCTGGCCACCGCCGAAGGCGCGGATTTGGACGCGGTCGCGGCCCTGGCCGACCAGCTGCGCCGCGATACTGTCGGCGATGAGGTCACCTATGTGGTGAACCGGAACATCAACTTCACCAATATCTGCTACACCGGTTGCCGGTTCTGTGCGTTCGCCCAACGCAAGGGCGACGCCGACGCGTTCACCCTGAGCACCGACGAGGTCGCCGACCGTGCCTGGGAGGCCTATGTCGAGGGCGCGACCGAGGTGTGCATGCAGGGCGGTATCGACCCCGACCTGCCGGTCACCGGGTACGCCGATCTGGTGCGGGCGGTGAAGGCGCGCGTGCCGTCGATGCATGTGCACGCGTTCAGCCCGATGGAGATCGTCAACGGGGCCTCCCGAGGCGGGGAAAGCATCCGCGACTGGCTGGTATCGCTCAAAGAGGCCGGGCTCGACACCATCCCCGGCACCGCAGCCGAAATCCTCGACGACGAGGTGCGCTGGGTGCTGACCAAGGGCAAACTGCCCGCCTCGGCGTGGATCGACGTCATCACCACTGCCCATGAGGTGGGTATCCGGTCCAGCTCGACCATGATGTACGGCCACGTGGACAACCCGAGTCACTGGGTGGGGCATCTGCGGGTGCTGCGCGATATCCAGGACCGCACCGGCGGGTTCACCGAATTCGTTCCGCTGCCGTTCGTGCATCAGAGCGCGCCGCTCTACCTGGCGGGCGCGGCGCGGCCAGGGCCGACTATCCGCGACAACCGTGCGGTGCACGCCCTGGCGCGGATCATGCTGCACGGGCGGATCGACAATATCCAGACAAGCTGGGTGAAACTCGGCACCGCGGGTACCAGGTTGATGCTGAGCGGTGGCGCCAACGACCTCGGCGGCACCCTGATGGAGGAGACTATTTCCCGGATGGCCGGATCACAGCACGGTTCGGCGAAAACCGTCGCCGAGCTCACCGAGATCGCCGCCGGGATCGGCAGGCCGGTGCGGGAACGCACCACCGGTTACGGCACACCGGATCACCGCGGGCCCGCGGCCGGGCTGCAGCTGACCATCGGATGAGTGCCGGTGGAGTTAGGGCAGGCTGACCGAGGGTAACGTGTGGGGCGCCAGGATACTGGTGCGCGGGCGCAGTTACCCCGAGATGAAGGAAGACTAGGAGAACGGCAGTGCCGTACATCATCGCTGAACCGTGCGTTGACGTGAAGGACAAGGCGTGCATCGAAGAATGCCCCGTGGATTGCATCTACGAGGGTGAACGCATGCTCTACATCCATCCTGACGAATGCGTCGACTGTGGTGCGTGTGAACCGGTCTGCCCGGTGGAGGCGATCTTCTACGAGGACGACACGCCCGACCAGTGGAGTGGATACATCAACGCCAACGTCGACTTCTTCGACGAGCTGGGTTCGCCCGGCGGCGCGACCAAGGTCGGCAAGGTCGACTACGACCCGCAGTTCATCAAGGAGCTGCCACCGATGGCCGAGGACTGAGTGTTGGGTATCACCGCCGCATGAACATCGAAGTGTCGTCGCGTCGCAGGGTGAGCACGCTGCTGCCCGATTTCCCCTGGGACACCATCGCCGATGCGAAGGCGAAAGCGGCCGCGTATCCGGGTGGGCTTGCCGACCTGTCGGTGGGCACCCCGGTCGATCCCGTCGACCCACTGATCCGCGCCGCGCTGAATTCGGTGGCCGAGGTGCCCGGCTATCCGACCACGCACGGCACGCCGGAACTGCGGTCGGCGGCCGCGCAGGCATTGCGGCGGCGCTACGGCGTCACCGGTGTCGACCCGGCTGCCGTGCTGCCGGTGATCGGCACCAAGGAGCTCATCGCCGGGCTGCCCCGGCTGCTCGGGCTCGACGCCACCGACCTGGTGGTGATACCCGAGGTCGCCTACCCGACCTACGAGGTGGGTGCGCTGCTGGGGGGAACCCGGATCGCGCGTGCCGACGGGTTGGCCCAGCTCGGGCCGGTATCGCCCGCGCTGATCTTCCTCAACTCTCCGGCGAACCCGACCGGCAAGGTGCTCGGGGTCGAGCATCTGCGCAAGGTGGTGTCGTTCGCGCGGGAACGCGGCACCATCGTGGTGGCCGACGAGTGCTATCTGGGGCTGACCTGGGAGGGCAGTGCCCCGTCGCTGCTCGACCCGCGGGTCTGCGACGGCGACCACACCAATCTGCTGGTGGTGCATTCACTGTCGAAGACCTCCAACCTGGCCAGCTACCGTGCCGGTTTCGTCACCGGCGACCCCGAACTGGTCGCCGAACTGCTGGAAGTGCGCAAACACTCCGGCATGATGGTGCCGCTGCCGATCCAGGCGGCGATGACCGCCGCGCTCGGCGACGACGAACACGAGGCGCGGCAGCGGGAGCGTTACCGCGCCCGCCGCGACATCCTCCGTACTGCGCTGACAGCTGCCGGGTTCCGCATCGACAACTCCGAGGCGGGCCTGTATCTGTGGTGCACCCGTGACGAACCGTGCCGCACCACACTGGACTGGCTGGCCGACCGTGGCATCCTCGCCGCGCCCGGCGACTTCTACGGGCCCGCCGGAAGCAAACATGTGCGCATCGCGTTGACCGCGACCGACGAGCGAGTCGCCGCCGCAGCGGAGCGTTTGACCCGGCGAACGTAGCGCGCAAGCCTCCGCTCCCAAAGCGGAAGCCGAACCGGTACGACAGCGGCGTAGGCGAAGCGGCCGGACCACCTCGCGGCGCGGCCCGTCCTGTGTCCACCGCATCGGATTTCGGTCTTGTCGGGTCTCCGCGGTATGCGTGTACCTGCTCGGCACTCCCGGCGGCCGAGCAGGTACAGCCGCTGCCGAGCCGCCCCCGGCGGTGTCGCCGGAGCCTGTCGTCGCCCAGCAGCCGCGTCGGCGCCAGGTCGCCCGCTCTTGCCGCAGTGCCCCCGGGAAGCTGCGGCGAGCCCGTGCGCCAGAAGGAGCCGGGTGGCAAATCTTCCGCGATCGCCGCGCCGCGCAACGCATACAGCGCGTTTTACCAGCGTGATCGCGGTAGCGGAGATAGCCTTGGGTATGGACGCTGTCACGGTTGTCCCAGTCCCCGGCAACGAACCGGTTCACACCTACGCGCCGGGTAGCCCGGAACGGGACCGGCTGCTCGACAAGCTGGCCGCCATCGCCGCGGAATCGGTCGAGATTCCGCTGGTCATCGGCGGTAAACACCGCCCGGGTATCGGCGAGCGGCACCGGATCGTCGCCCCGCACCGGCATGAGCAGGTGCTGGCGAACTACACGAACGCCACCCATTTCGAGGCGAGCGAGGCCATCGACGCCGCGATCGCCGCCGCACCGGGCTGGCGAGCGCTCCCCTTCGACGAACGCGCTGCGGTACTGTTGCGCGCCGCGGACCTGCTGGCGGGGCCGTGGCGGGAGACGGTGGCCGCCGCGACCATGCTCGGTCAGTCGAAGTCGGTGGCACAGGCCGAGATCGATGCACCGTGTGAGCTGATCGATTTCTGGCGGTTCAATGTGTCGTTCGCCCGCGGCATTCTGGAGCAGCAGCCGAATTCGAGCCCCGGAGTGTGGAATCGGCTCGACTATCGCCCACTCGAGGGTTTCGTCTACGCGATCACCCCGTTCAATTTCACCGCCATCGCGGGTAATCTGCCGACCGCTCCGGCGTTGATGGGTAACACGGTGGTGTGGAAGCCGTCGCCGACGCAGACGCT
The DNA here is from genome assembly GCF_002081715.1 of Nocardia donostiensis. Classification (GTDB taxonomy): domain Bacteria; phylum Actinomycetota; class Actinomycetes; order Mycobacteriales; family Mycobacteriaceae; genus Nocardia; species Nocardia donostiensis. The sequence goes on from NZ_MUKP01000056.1 coordinate 4,711, forward strand.
GGCGGCCTACTACACGATCCGCCTCCTGGAGGCCGCTGGACTGCCGCCCGGTGTGATCAATATGGTGACCGGCGACGGCAAGGAACTGTCCGAGGTCGCGCTGGCCGATCCGCGGCTGGCCGGTATCCATTTCACCGGATCCACCCGCACCTTCCAATACCTGTGGCGGCAGGTGGGTGCGAATATCGGCTCCTATCACGGTTATCCGCGGCTGGTCGGGGAAACCGGCGGCAAGGATTTCATTGTCGCGCACTCCTCGGCCGACCCGGCGGCGCTGCGCACGGCGCTCATCCGCGGTGCATACGAATACCAGGGGCAGAAATGTTCGGCGGCCTCACGCGCCTATATTCCGCGTTCGGTATGGCGGGAAATGGGTGATGAATTCCTGGAATTCACCGAAAACATCTGTTACGGCGACGTGGCGGATCTGTCGAACTTCGGTGGTGCGCTGATCGATCGCCGCGCCTACGACAAGAGTGTGGCAGCCATCGAACGAGCCAGGGCAGCGGGAATCACCATCGCCGCAGGCGGTACCTATGACGACAGCGAAGGCTGGTTCGTCCGGCCGACCGTGCTGGTCGTCGACGACCCCCGCGACGAATCGTTCAACACCGAATACTTCGGCCCTATTCTGGCGGTGCACATCTACGACGACGCCGAACCCGGCGCCTACACCACTATCCTTTCCGAGGTCGAATCAGCCGCACCCTACGCGCTCACCGGCGCGGTATTCGCCCAGGACCGCCATGCCATCGAGCAGGCGAGCGCAGCACTGCGGTTCGCTGCGGGCAACTTCTATATCAACGACAAACCGACCGGCGCGGTCGTCGGCCAGCAACCGTTCGGTGGGGCCCGCGCTTCCGGCACCGACGACAAAGCGGGCTCCCCGCTCAACCTGCTGCGCTGGGTCGCGCCCCGCACCGTGAAGGAGACGTTCGTGCCGCCGGTCGAATACCGTTATCCGCATATGGGGGCCTGATGCGTGTGGCACCCCGGGAACTGTGCTTCGTATTGCGGCAGGGGGCAGCGTGAACCCGTTGCGGCCCGCCATCCTCGCTGCCGCCGGATCGGCCCGGGTGAAGCGGTTGCTCACGGCTGCTCCCGTCACCGCCGAGATCGTTTCCCGGTTCGTGGCGGGGGAGGGCAGAGCGGACTTGGTTCCGGTGGCGCGGGAACTGCTGTCGAGCGGCCGCGCGATCAGCGTCGACTTCCTGGGCGAGAACACGGTCGACCGTGAGCAGGCCGAGAACGCGGTCGCCGAATATCTGGCGTTGATCAACGATCTCGCCGCACTGGACGCCGCCCGGGTGCGCGCCGCGGCGCCGCTAGAGGTGTCGGTGAAACTGTCGGCGCTGGGGCAGGCGCTGCCCGGTGACGGTCCCGCCGTCGCCACCGAGAATCTGCACACCCTGTGCACCAAAGCCGGGCAGGCCGGGGTGTGGGTGACCGTGGACGCCGAGGACCACACCACCACCGATGCCACCTTGGCCGCGGTGCGGCAGGTGCGCCCAGAGTTCCCGTGGCTCGGTTCGGTGGTGCAGGCATATCTGCGGCGCAGCGAAGCCGACTGCCGGGAACTCGCCGCCGCCGGGGCCCGGGTGCGGTTGTGCAAGGGCGCCTACCGGGAGCCGGAAGCCGTAGCTTTCCAGCATGCCGACGAGGTCGACGCCTCCTACCTGCGGTGTCTGGAGGCGTTGATGCGGGGCGCAGGTTATCCGATGGTGGCCTCGCACGATCCTCGGATGATCGCCGCGGCCGCCCGGCTGACCTCGGTCACCGGCCGACGGGCAGGTGACGTCGAATACCAGATGCTGTACGGGATCCGGGACGACGAACAGCGCAGGATCGCCGCCGACGGCCAGACCGTGCGGGTGTATGTCCCGTACGGCAATCAGTGGTACGGCTACCTGATGCGCCGGGTGGCCGAACGCCCGGCGAACCTGCGGTTCTTCCTCCGGGCGCTGGCGCAGCGCTGATCAGACCAGTGGTTTACCGGTGCGCAACCGCCTGCGCAGATCCCACAGGTAGAAGTTGAGCGGGAACATACGCAGCGGCTTCGGCAGCCGGGTCACCACTGCGCCGAGGCGGCGCATCAGCTGATCGAAGCGCCGCTGGTCGCGTTCGCTCCAGTTCATCCCCATCTGGTCGCGCATATGCTGCGGCAGCACGCCGGTGACGACGAACCGGTGGAACCGGCCGAACACCAGCCGGATGGGCAGCGGCAGCATCATCAGGTCGATCAGGTCGTTGAAGTAGTCGCGCACCACCGGATCGACCCGGGTCGCGGCCAGGTTGGTCGCGAAGTATTCGGCGAACGCCGCCCGGTCGGCGGGCCACATCTCCGGCCGCACCTGCAGGGTGGTCCCCAGGCGGGCGCTGTGCTGGTAGAACGCGTCCGCGGTTGCCTCGTCCATGCACTGGCCGCGCAGCTTCTCTAGCATGTCGGCGAAACCCCAGTACAGGCAGGCCGCCACCCACAGCTGCAGCTGCGGATCGAAGGCGTTGTATTTGACCGGGCTGGTCGGCTTGGTGCGGATCGGGCGGTGTGAGCCGTTGACGGCAGCGCGGTAGGCGAGGCGTTCGCTGTCGGTGCCCATCATGGCGACCGCAAGGTAGGTGAGCGTGGTGCGCAGCCGTTTGAGCGGGTGCACCATCACCTTGCCGCTGTCCACTTCGCTTTCCAGCACCCCGTAGGCGACCGGGCGCAGCCCCAGCTGCATGATGACGTTCGCGGTGCCACCCAGGAACGAGGCCATTCCGTCGATATAGTCCTCGACAGCGAAATCGGGACGCGGCTGGGGACTGCCCGTGGGGACCGGCGCGTGAGCGGTCATCATCGACCTACCTTCGCTCGAGAAGGGTTGAGAGGATTGTATGGGAACCATCTCATCCACTCGATGGTGTGTCAACCGAAACTGAAACTATGCAATGCTTAATCTGTCATTGCTTCGCCGATGCGGGAGGTACCGAGATGGGAGCGCTGGCAAAGCTGTTGCCGCTGGTGCGTAAACCACGCCAGGATCAGGACCAGACCGTGCTGTCCGCGGCCCTGCTCGCGTTCCTGGACTTCGGCATCAAACGCACCAGCATGGTGGAGGTCGCACGCCGCGGCGGGCTGTCGCTGGCCACCCTGTATCGGCGGTTCTCCAGTAAATCCGATCTGATCCAGGCCGTGGGGTTGGCGCAGACCCGCGAATTCATCGAGGGCGTCGACGCGGCGGTGCAGAAACAGATCGACCGCGACGGCAGCGCCGAAGACCAGATCATCGAACTGTTCGTCGCTTTCCTGGCCGGGCTACGCGGCAACCAACTGCTGGACCGGCTGCTCATCACCGAACCAGAGATCGTGCTGCCCTACCTGACCATCAAGGGGTCCCCGGTCATCGAACTCGGGCGCGACTACCTCGCCGAATTCATCACCCGCCTACAGGACGAGGGCAAGCTACCCGTCTACGATCCGCTGCCGCTGGCCGAGATGATCGCCCGCACCTCGCTGTCGCTGGCGCTCACCCCGCAGACCGTCATCCCGCTCGACGATGATGCCGCCGCGCGCGAGTTCGCCCGCAACCACGTCGCGGTATCCTTCCGGGTCGCCGATGTTCGCAAGTCGTGACACCGGCTCAGACCAGCGGGATACCGAGCCTGCGCCGCAGCCGCAGATCGGCCAGGAAGACGTTGACCGGGAACGCTTTGAGCACCGCAGGTAGCGGCGCTTCGACCGCGCCGAGCGTGCGCAGTAGCTGCGACAGGATACGTTCGTCGCGTTCGCTCCACGCCATACCCATCTGATCACGTAATCGCGGCGGCAGCAGGCCAGCGGTGACGAACCGGTTGAGCCGGCCGAAGGCCAACTGCACCGGCAGCGGGAACATACGCAGCGCGACGATATCGTCGAGCAGGGCACGCACCGGCGGGTCGATCTGGGCCAGGGACAGCTGCTCGGTCCAGTACCGCTGGAACGACGCACGATCGGGCGGCCACAGTTCGGGCGGCATCTGCAGGGTCGTGCCCAGCCGCGCGGCCTGGCGGTAAGCGGCGTCGGCGGTGGCGTCGTCCATCGGGCCGTGCATACGCTCACGCATATCTTTGGCGCCCCAGTACAGGCAGGCCGCGACCCACAATTGCAGTCGCGGATCGAAGGCGTTGTAGGGCACCGGGCTTTGTGGGGTCGAACGCACCCGGCGGTGGGCGGTATCGACTGCCGTCCGGTAGGCGGCCCGATCGTCATCGGTGCCGAGCATCGCCACCGCCAGATAGGTCAGCGTGGTGCGGGTGCGTTTGACCGGATGCAGTAGGAGGTTGCCGCTGTCGACCTTGCTTTCCGCCACACCGTGCCCGACTGCCGGATGGCTCAGCTGCATGATGACGTTGGCGGCCGCGCCGAGGATCGCGGCGCCGTCGATGTGCTGCCTGATATCGAATTCGGGCGCCTGTGCGGATCGAGACATCCGCGGGTGGGTGGCTCTGGCCTGTGCTGCTGGGCTGGATGTGCTGCTCATCGGTGCCCATCCCTTCGTTGAGAAGGTTGTACAACCACTTTCTCGCCGCTTCATTCGGTGTGTCAACCGTCACGGCCGATATAGGACGCTGCGTTTCCGCTGATCGGTCCGGTGCACGCAGCGAAAAACGAAGAAGTAGCGTTGACCGAATGCTGTCCGGTTCGCCGTTGCTGCTCAGTTCCCTGAACCCACTCGCCGTCGCCGGTGGCGCCGATATCCCGGACGCCGTGACGATCGACGGCACCACCCTGTCGCGCAGTGATCTGCTCGGAGCCGCGACTGCTGTGGCCGAGCGCATCGCCCGGGCTGATCGCGTGGCTGTCCTGGCGCGACCGAAGGTGACGACGGTGGTGGCGGTCGTCGGTTGCCTGCTCGCCGGTGTCACCGTGGTGCCGGTGCCGCCGGACGCGGGGCCAGGAGAACGCGACCATATTCTCGCCGACTCCGGGGCGCAGGCGTGGCTGGGGGAAGCACCGGCAGGCACTGAGTTGCCCACCGTCCCCGTGCGGTTGCATGCCCGTTCCTGGCACACCTATCCCGAACCCGATCCGTCGACGTCGGCTTTTGTGCTCTACACCTCCGGCACCACCGGGCTGCCCAAAGGTGTCGTGCTGAGCCGGGGCGCGATCGCCGCAGGGCTGGACGCGCTCGCCGAAGCATGGTCGTGGACCGCGAACGATGTGCTGGTGCACGGGCTTCCACTGTTCCACGTGCACGGGCTGATCCTGGGCGTGCTCGGACCGCTGCGGATGGGCAGCCCGCTGATCCACACCGGTAAACCCACCCCCGGCGCGTATGCCGCCAACCGGGGAACCATGTATTTCGGTGTGCCGACCGTGTGGTCGAGGATCGTCGAGGACCCCGACTCGGCGCGGCAGCTCACCGGCGCTCGGATACTGATCTCCGGCAGTGCTCCGCTGCCGGTCCCCGTGTTCGAACGGCTCGCCGAACTCACCGGTCACGCCCCGATCGAACGGTACGGGATGAGCGAAACCATGATCACCCTGTCCACCCGCGCCGACGGGGAACGCCGCCCCGGCTGGGTCGGGCTTCCGGTGCGCGGCGTGCAGACTCGGTTGCGCGACGAATCAGGCGCCCCGGTGCCGCACGACGGCGAGAGCATCGGCGGTCTGCAGGTGCGCGGCCCCATGCTCTTCGACGGCTATTACGGCCGCCAGGAAGCGACAGCCGACTGCTGGACCGACGACGGCTGGTTCCGCACCGGCGACGTCGCCGCTATCGACGCAGGCGGATTCCACCGCATCGTCGGCCGCGAATCCGTGGACCTCATCAAATCCGGCGGATACCGCATCGGCGCGGGTGAAGTCGAAACCATCCTGCTCGGCCACCCCGCAGTTGCCGAGGTCGCGGTGGTCGGCCTACCGGACCCCGACCTCGGTCAGCGCATCGTCGCCTACGTGGTGCCGCGCAACGGCTCCGTCGCCGAACAGGAACTCATCGATCACGTGGCGGAGCAACTATCGATGCACAAACGGCCCCGCGAGATCAGGTTCGTCGACTCGCTGCCCAGGAACGCGATGGGCAAAGTGCAGAAGAAGCAGCTCGGCTGACGGTGCCCTGTGCGGCCAGTGCCCAGGCTTCCAGCGGTCGTGCCGCGGGAAAGCCCGGGACGTGTGGGGCTGGTCTCAGCCGCGTGCGAGTTCCTCACGCCACACCGGGCTGTCGAAGTAGTGGTTGTCGTACAGCTCGGAGCTGTCTCGGATCTCCTGGACGGTCGCTTCACCGCGATACACGCGCTCCAGCAGCCGGTAGTAGTCGAAGCGGTGCAGCCCGGGAGTGAAAACCACGAGCAGTTCGGCTTCGGTGTCTGGTGCCGGGGCGAACGCGTGCGGCACGGTGGGCGGCACGGTCAGGAAGTCGCCACGGTCGAGGTGAACGATCTCCGTACCGAGCAGGAACCGCATGGAACCTTCGAGTACCAGGAACATCTCGGTGGCCTTGGTGTGGAAGTGCGCGGGCGCCCCTGGTGAACCCTTCGCAAACGTTGCCTTGTTGGCGGTGAGCGCACCGTCGGTGTCGCCGGCATCGGCGAGCAGGGTGATGAGGCTGAGCGCGCCGTCCTGCACCGTTGCGGCGTTCTCGGAGCGAACGAGAACAGGGGCGGCGTGCTGCGCAGAGCTGGTCATCGAGGACTCCCTGAGGGATGTCGAGCGGCGTTTCGCGCCGCATTTGCCTGTGTCGATGATGTGACGACGCAGGCACTCCGAGTGTGACATCGGTGGCCGCGGAGGCGGCCACCGATGCGGGAGAGCGGGGTCGGGCCGCTCAGTTGTGGGCGTGCAGGTCTTCGTTGAGTTCGATACCGGTGCCCTTGCGTGCAACGGCCTCGACCGCGCCGGTCTGCGAGTTGCGGCGGAACAGCAGGTTGTTCTTGCCGCTGAACTCGGCGGCCTTGACGATGGTGCCGTCGGGAGTGGTGACCTTGGTGCCCGCCGTCAAGTAGAGGCCTGCCTCCAGCACGCAGTCGTCACCGAGCGGGATACCGAGACCGGAGTTGGCGCCGAGCAGGGAACGTTCACCGATGGAGATGACAGTGGTGCCGCCGCCGGACAGGGTGCCCATGGTCGATGCGCCGCCACCGATATCGGAGCCGTCGCCGACCACCACGCCAGCGGAGACCCGGCCCTCGATCATGGAGGCGCCGAGGGTGCCTGCGTTGAAGTTCACGAAACCCTCGTGCATGACGGTGGTGCCCGCGGCGAGGTGCGCACCGAGCCGCACCCGGTCGGCGTCACCGATACGCACACCGGAGGGCACGACGTAGTCGACCATGCGCGGGAACTTGTCGATGCTGTACACCGTCACCGGTCCGCGGGCACGCAGCCGGGTCCGGGTGGCCTCGAAACCTTCCACCGGGGCCGGGCCGTGATTGGTCCACACCACATTGCTGAGCAGGCCGAACTGGCCTTCCAGGCTCACCTCGTGCGGGCGGACCAAACGATGGGAGAGCAGATGCAGCCGCAGGTAGACATCGTGCGCGTCGACCGGGGCGGCGGACAGGTCGGCAATGGTGGTGCGTACCGCAACCACCTCGACACCGCGGGCCGGATCGGGTCCGAGCAGCGGCGCGAGATCTGCGTACGCGTCCTGGTCGGAGATCTGCTCGAGCCGTTCGGTTCCCGTCTCGGTGAACTCGCCGAGCTCGGGGCTCGGGAACCAGGTGTCCAGGACGGTGCCGTCCGTGGTCACAGTGGCGATACCGATGGCAGATGCTCCCTGAATGCTCACGTCTGCAGAGCCTACCCACCGGCTCCGCAGCAGAGTGCGGCCAGTTGTCCGGCCTGTGCGTCGGCCCACAGCTGCGGCCGTGGGGCTCGGCCGTGATCTTCAGCCGGTAGCGACGTGCTGATGGTAGGTCCGGGCGTTCGGGTTTGTCCGGATCGAGCCGCTGAAGGGGTGCGGTGAGCGTCGGGCAGCGCCCGATCGTGGCCGGAGCTATCTCCCCGCATACGCTCGGATCGTGACCCTCGACCTGCGCGCAGACCCCATTACGCTCACCGCAGCCCTCGTCGACATCCCCAGCGTGTCCCGCGACGAAGCCGTGATCACCGACGCTGTCGAAGCAGCGTTACGTGAGCAGACCAGCGGATTCGAGGTGGTCCGGCACGGCAATGTGGTGCTGGCGCGCACCGACCGCGGGCTGCCGACCCGGGTGGTGCTGGCCGGGCACCTGGATACGGTGCCGATCGCCGACAACGTGCCGAGCCGGTTCACCGAGCAGGACGGGGCCGAGGTGCTGTACGGCTGCGGCACCGTCGATATGAAATCCGGTGACGCGGTATTCCTGCATCTGGCCGCCACCATCGCCGAACCTGTACACGATCTGACGCTGATCTTCTACGACTGCGAGGAGATCGCCGCCGAGTTCAACGGGCTCGGCACCATCGAACGGGAACTGCCGCACTGGCTCGACGCAGACCTGGCGATCCTGGGCGAACCCTCCGGCGGGTGGATCGAAGCGGGCTGCCAGGGCACCCTCCGCGCCCGGCTGACCACCTCCGGGGTGCGGGCGCATTCGGCCAGGGCCTGGCTGGGTGACAACGCCATCCACGGTTTGGCACCGGTGCTGACGAGGCTGGCCGAATACCGGGCGCGGCAGGTCGATATCGACGGTTGTATCTACCGGGAAGGGCTGTCGGCGGTGCGGGTCGGGGGCGGAGTGGCGGGCAATGTGGTGCCCGACGCCGCCGAGGTGGAGGTGAACTTCCGGTTCGCCCCCGACCGTTCGGTCGCCGAGGCCACCGAACACGTCCGCGATGTGTTCACTGGGCTCGATATCGACTTCCAGGTCACCGATGCCGCGCCGGGAGCGCTACCCGGGCTCACCGCGCCCGCGGCCGCCGGTCTGATCTCCGCCGTGCGCGACCACGGGGCCGCCGGGGTGCGCGCCAAGTACGGCTGGACGGATGTGTCGCGTTTCGCCGCCCGCGGTATCCCGGCGGTCAACTTCGGTCCGGGCGACCCCAACCTGGCGCACAAACGTGACGAACACGTTCCACTGGAACAGATCACCCAGGTCACCGCGATGCTGCGCAGCTATCTCACCGGTATCCCGCAGGTCACAGCACCGACCGACCGGTAGCGTGGCAACCATGTCCATCGAACCCGCCGAACCCGAGGCCGCCAAGCCGAAACCGACAGCCAGATTCCGCGGGCCGATAATATTGCGCCGGGCCCGTAAACCGGGAACCGCCACCGCAGACCGGCATCTGCTCGACCGTCGCGACGACAGCGACTGGGTGCACACCGACCCGTGGCGGGTGCTGCGTATCCAGGCCGAATTCGTCGAAGGTTTCGGTGCACTCGCCGAGGTGCCGCGCGCGGTCACCGTCTTCGGGTCCGCACGCACCCCGCTCGAACACCCCGAATACGAGGCCGGACGCGCCATCGGCGCCGCACTTGCCGAGGCCGGTTTCGCGGTCATCACCGGCGGTGGTCCCGGCGCGATGGAGGCCGCCAACCGCGGCGCCTGCGAGGCGGGCGGTTATTCGATCGGGCTCGGTATCGAATTACCGTTCGAGCAGAGTCTCAACGAATGGGTCGATCTGGGTATCAACTTCCGGTACTTCTTCGTCCGCAAGACGATGTTCGTGAAATACTCGCAGGCCTTCGTCTGCCTGCCGGGTGGTTTCGGCACCCTCGACGAACTGTTCGAGGCGCTGACCCTGGTGCAGACCCGCAAGATCACCCGGTTCCCGGTGATCCTCTTCGGCAGCAGGTACTGGTCCGGTTTGGTCGACTGGCTGCGTGATTCGATGCTGCCATCGGGCAAAATCGCCGACACCGATCTCGACCTGGTGCATATGACCGACAGTGTGGAGGAAGTGGTGCGCATCATCGAACAGTCCGCCGCCGAACGCGGCAACCTCGAAGTGCTCGGCACCGAGGACAAATGGTGAGCGGGCAACCATACGCGGTGTGCGTTTACTGTTCGGCCAGCACCGCCGATCACAACCAGTTGGCGTTGGCAGCACGCGTGGGCACCGAAATCGCCCGCCGGGGTTGGCAACTGGTGTCCGGCGGCGGTCATGTGTCGATGATGGGCGCGGTCGCTACGGCCGCACGGGCGGGCGGCGCCAACACCATCGGGGTGATTCCGAAACACCTGGTGCACCGGGAAGTCGCCGATGTCGACTCCGACGAACTCGTCGTCACCGACACCATGCGCCAGCGCAAACAGGTGATGGAGGACCGCGCCGACGCCTTCCTCACCCTGCCCGGCGGTATCGGCACCCTCGAGGAATTCTTCGAAACCTGGACCGGCGCCTACCTCGGCGTGCACAGCAAACCCGTCGTCGTACTCGACCCGGACGGCCACTACCGCGGCCTGTTCGACTGGGTGAACGAACTGTACAGTCGCGGTTTCGTTTCGCAGCTCGCGATGGATCGGGTCACGGTCACCACTGATCTGGCGACGGCCTTCGACGCGTTACAGGGAGTCAGTGCAGGCAGTCACTCGGCTGGTGGGCACTGCGCATCCGATACGCCCACGCCGGAAGCGTCGCCGGGGCAGCAGGGAACAACAACCGAAGCAACGGCGGCAGCCGAAACCGCGGGAGCACAGACCGGCATATTTGCGGCAGCGCGGGCCGCCGACGGGGAAGCCGACCAGATCGCGGTGGTGCGCAGCCGGCGCATGGAAGTCGAGACGGAGGTCTGGATCGAAAGCGCTGGGGCGGATCCCGCCGCGGCGCAACTCGCTCCGTCGGCGGCCGAATCGGATGAGAACGCCGGTGTCGTGGCCGCTGAGCCCGGCTCCAGCCCGGCGGACCGGAAACCGGGCTCGGCAGGACCACCGGCGGACGAGGGCGATTCGGCCGCCGACGGGTGAGACCGGGACCGCCCCGAAGGACGGTTCCGCGCGGGAAGGCCGATAACGGCATAGCATTTCGATGAGGAGGGCGGATCGGTGAGCAACGAAACCCGTACGACCGTCGGACTGTTGGAGCTGGTCGCCAGCCTGCCGGGGATGGCGCTGGACGCACCGGGGATGCTGCGCAACGTGCGGGGCATGCTCGTGCGGCCCGGCGACAAATCCTCGGTCGGCCGCTACTTCCAGCGAGCCGCGCACCGGCACCCGAACCGGCCGTTCCTGCGCTTCGAAGGACAGGAAGTCGGCTACGGCAAGGCCAACGAGGTGGTGAACCGGTACGCGAATGTGCTCGCCGCCCGCGGAGTCCGCCGCGGCGATGTGGTCGGCGTACTGATGACCAACCGTCCCGAAACCATGTTCACGGTACTGGCGACGGTGAAACTCGGCGCCACGGTCGGGCTGCTGAACTACCACCAGCGCGACCGGGTGCTCGCGCACAGCATCGGCCTGCTCGGCAGCGCGGTGACCGTGGTGGGGGCCGAATGCCGGGAAGCGCTGGACTCGTTGACCGAGTCGCAGCTGCCCGAGCAGATGCTGGCTGCCGAGGAACTGCATCGCCTGGCAGGCAGCGCAGATACCGCCGATCCCGACGTGTGCGAGGAGATCACCGCCCGCGAACGCGCGTTCCTCATCTTCACCTCCGGCACCACCGGCCTGCCGAAAGCCAGTGTGATGACGCATCTGCGCTGGACCAAGAGCATGGCCGGGCTCGGCGGCCTCGGGGTCCGATTGCGCGGCAACGACACTCTGTACTGCTGTCTGCCGCTCTACCACAACAACGCGCTGACCGTCGCGCTGTCGTCGGTGCTGGCGGCGGGCGCGACTTTCGCACTGGGCAAGCAGTTTTCGGTGTCCCGCTTCTGGGATGAGGTCATCGTCAACCGTGCCACCGCCTTCATCTATATCGGCGAACTGTGCCGTTACCTACTCAACCAGCCGTCCCGCCCGGCCGACCGGCAGCATCGGGTCCGGCTCGCGGTCGGCAACGGGCTGCGCCCGGAACTATGGGACCGGTTCAAAGAACGTTTCGGCATCGGCAGGATCGTCGAGTTCTACGGGGCCAGCGAGGCCAATATCGCGTTCGTCAACGCGTTCGGAGTGGACCGCACCGCAGGCTTCGGCCCCCTGCCGTATGCGATCGTCGAATACGACGACGACACCGGTAGCGCCGTACGCGGCCCGGACGGCCGTTTGCGCCGCGTACGGCCAGGCGGGGTCGGGCTGCTGCTGGCCAAGGTCACCAGCCGGTCACCGTTCGACGGCTACACCGACGAGGCCGCCTCCGAAGCGAAACTCATCCGCGACGGCTTCGGCAAGGGCGACGTCTGGTTCGACACCGGCGACCTGGTCCGCGACCAGGGCTGGCACCATATCGCGTTCGTCGACCGGCTGGGCGACACCTTCCGCTGGAAGGGCGAGAACGTTGCCACCACCGAAGTCGAGGCTGCGCTCGGCAGCGTCGCGGAGATCACCGAGGCGGTGGTGTTCGGTGTGGACATCCCCGGCACCGACGGTAAAGCCGGTATGGCCGCGGTAACGCTGCGCCCCGGCGCGGAATTCGACGGGGAGGCGGTGGCTCGGTCGGTGTTCGACCGGTTGCCCGGATACGCGGTCCCACTGTTCATCCGCGTCGTCGACCAGCTGGAGGCGACATCGACATTCAAAAGCCGCAAGGTAGAACTGCGCAAACAGGGGTACGCCCGAGACGACGAGACGCCGCTGTACGTCCTGGTCGGCCGCAGCGCGGGCTATGTCCCCGCCTACGACGATTACCCAGCCGATGTCGCCGCGGGTCGCGCTCCCAAAAGCTGAACCGAAGCGCCTCCAGGGCTCAGCCGCTCGATGTACCGAGGCGTCGACCGCTGTGCCACAGCACCGGGCAGTGGGCAGTACCCGTGTCGGTACAGTCAGGTTCATGTTTCGACCCGCGGCGCCGTCTCCGACCCTGTGCGGACGGCCGGTAGCGACGGATCGCGCGCTGGTCATGGCGATCGTGAACCGCACCCCGGACTCGTTTTACGACAGGGGTGCCACCTTCTCCGACGATGCGGCGATGGCAGCGGTCGCGCGGGCCGTGGACGAGGGCGCCGACCTGGTCGATATCGGGGGCGTGAAGGCCGGACCGGGTAGCACCGTCACCGCCGCCGAGGAATCGCGCCGGGTGGTGCCGTTCGTCGCGGCGATCCGGCAACGATTTCCCGAACTATTGATCAGCATCGACACCTGGCGAGCCGAGGTGGCGCGCGCCGCCGTCGCCGCGGGCGCCGACCTGATCAACGACACCTGGGCCGGTGCAGACCCGGATCTGGTGCTGGTGGCGGCCGAAACCGGCGTCGGCATCGTCTGCAGTCACACCGGCGGCGCGATACCGCGCACCCGCCCGCATCGGGTGCGCTACGACGATGTGCTGGCCGAAGTCACCGATACGGTCGTGCGAGCTGCCGAAGCCGCGCTGGCCGCCGGGGTACGCCGCGACTCGATCCTCATCGACCCGACCCACGATTTCGGGAAGAACACCTACCACGGGCTCGAACTATTGCGCGGAGTCGACGTTCTTGTAAAAACAGGGTGGCCAGTATTGATGGCGCTCAGCAACAAGGATTTCATCGGAGAGACTTTAGGTGTGGGTCTTTCCGAACGGCTGGAGGGCACATTGGCAGCGACAGCATGGTCGGCAGCGGCCGGAGCCCGCGTCTTTCGCGTCCACGAAGTCGCCGCGACTCGGCGCGTGGTGGACATGATTGCCGCGATCCAGGGAACCCGGCCCCCAGCACGCACCCTGCGAGGTCTGGTATGAACTTCCAACACCACGAGCCCTGCTGGGCAACGACCAACACCTGGGATACGCCTGATTGGACGGTGGACCACCTGGTCGCCGCCAAGGGTGGGCGCACCGTATCGGTGGTGCTGCCCGCGTTGAACGAGGAAGGCACCGTAGCCGAGGTGGTGGCCAGCATCCGGCCGCTGCTCGGCAGCCTGGTCGACGAGCTGGTGGTTCTGGATTCCGGCTCGACCGACGCGACCGCCGACCGCGCCCGCGCGGCCGGGGCCAGCGTGGTCACCCGCGAACAGGCTGTCCCCGAATTGGATCCGGTGCCGGGCAAGGGCGAAGTTCTCTGGCGTTCGCTGGCCGTGACCAGCGGCGATCTGGTGGCCTTCGTCGACTCCGACCTCATCGACCCCGATCCGGCCTTCGTGCCGAAACTGCTCGGTCCGCTGCTGACAGTGGACGATATCCACCTGGTCAAGGCCTACTACCGCAGGCCGCTGCGCCAAGGAGCGGCCGTCGACGAACACGGCGGCGGCCGGGTCACCGAACTCGTCGCCCGTCCGCTGCTCGCCGCGCTGCGCCCGGAGTTGTCGCAGGTTCTGCAACCCCTCGGCGGCGAATACGCGGGCACCCGCGAGCTGCTCACCTCGGTTCCCTTCGCCCCCGGCTACGGGGTGGAAATCGGGTTGCTGCTCGACACCTACGACCGCCTCGGCCTCGACTCCATCGCCCAGGTCAACCTCGGCGTCCGCACCCACCGCAACCGTCCGCTGGCCGATCTGGGCGTAATGAGCCGCCAGATCATGGGCACCGTCCTCGGCCGCAGCGGCGTCCACGACTCCGGGGCCGCGCTTACCCAATTCCCCCTGATCGGCGACGTCTTCACCGCCCACAGCACGGAGGTGTCCCTGGCTGACCGTCCCCCGATGAACACCGTCCGGCCCGACCGCGTGGCCGCCTGATTTCCGTTCCCGTAGCCAGGCGTACGGCGAACTAGCTCAGTTGTTCCGGATACGACTGTTCTGGATACGGCGCCTGATGCGGCGAAGGAGGTTCGCCGGCCGGGAGTCCGGAGCAGGGTTGAGGTTGTCGAAGGTACGGGGCCGCGGTGCGGATACGCCCTGGGGTCGTGGTGCGGTCGGTTCCTCAGGGCGTGACTCGGCTGTTCCCTCGGACCGTGGCGGGGCTGTGCCTTGGAGCCGCGACACGGATGTGGTCTCGGGCCGCGCCACGGCATTGTCCTCGGGCCGTGGCGTGGTGGCGCCCTGCTGATCCGGGCGCTGCGGGGCGGTCCCGGGCTGGTCGGTGGCGGTAACCGGCGGCTTGGTACGCCGCGGCTCGCCTGTGGTGAGCTTTCCGGATTTCCTGGAAGAGCTATATCCGGCAGACGCGGGCGATTCGATAGGCGCAGTCCTGTTGGCGCTGCCAGACGGTTTGGTCTCCCGTGTGCTGGTCGAATCTGTGGATGTCTCGGTTTCGGTGGCGGAAACCGTCCTACGCGGTTCGCTCGGCTTGGTGACCGGTGCTTCGCGGTTGCTTCTCGAGCGGCCTGATTGCGCAGGCCCAGTCCGGCGCGCAGCCGATTTCGAACCGTTAACCGGCTCAGGACCGGTGGTCGACTCGATGCCGGCAAACGAGTAGGGCCGTGTGGTGGCGGCGGGTCCTGCGGTGGAACCGGGCTGTGCAGACGAGTTGGGCCGCGCGGCTGAGCCGGGTTCAGCGGTCGAATCAGACCCTGCGGTGGAGTTCGGCCCGGCGGTCGATGTCGGATCCGGTTGTTGTGGGGCCCGTGCGCCGGTCGTTCCGGAGGGAAGGGGGTGGTCGGTGCTTGTGGTGGCGGTGGGAGGTGTGGTTCGGCGCGGTGTTCCCGTCGGTCCGGTCGACTTGGTGGGCGCATTCGATTCGGTGGGAGGAGCCGTTTCGGTAGACGGCTCGGGCTCGCTGTTCGGGCGCGAGGGCGAGGTGGGGCGCCGCTTGCCGGGGGTGGGCGTGGTGGTGTCGGGGGCGGCCGGGCGTGTGGCCGCAGTGGGCGGTGGGTCGTCCGGGTGATCGGTGGGGCCCGGTTCGGTGATCGGATACCGCGCGCCGGGGCGTCTGACCGGTAGCGGTGGCAGGGGTGGGGAATTGTCGGGCTGCGCGTTGCTGGAACCACTATCGCGAGGAGTGGGTTGCGACTGGTTCGCGTCCTTTTCAGTGGGCGTGTCTCGCTCGGATCGTGGGGTTTCGGCCGACTCTGGGCCGGTCGGAGCCGCAGCGCTGGATGCGGGTTCGGCGAGCGGGGTCGAGCCGGGCCGGTTGCCACCGGACTGTTCTGGCGTCGGCTGGGCCTCGGTTTCCGGGGTTTCCGGCTCCTCGGCAACTATGCGTTGGGTCTGCTCGTCGTCGAGGTGGTGTTCATCGGCGAGGCGGGCCTGGAGCTCGGCGACAGTGACATGTTCCCTGCGGGCGGGGGCAGGCTTGCGGAACACCATGAACACGATCACCAGCAATCCGATCGCGATCAGGCTGACCCCCACGATTACCAACACATTCACCAGCGCCTCCGCGACGTGTGGTTTCGGATATCGAGTTCGGCACGGTGCACTCACCGGCGGGGAGTTACTACCCGGCTATCTAAACATCGAATTAGCAGAACAATTCATGACGGCATATGTGACCTGAATCACACTCTATTGTATTACCGCCCGTTATCGCACCGGCCCCACCCCCGGTGGTGCCCACGATATACCTCATGCGTGTCGCCGCTGGTCTCCGGCGGCTTGTTCGTTCTCGGTCCCCGAAGGCAACGGCAGACAACGGCAACGGTGCGACTCGGATCCACGGGTGACGTGCGCGCCGAGCGGATCAGCGCCTGTGCTGCAGGCGGTGTGCTCGCATATCCACCGGGCCGTGCCGGTAGACGGGCGTGAGCAGGTCCGCGTCGATCGGTTCGCCGGTGCCGCGGTCGTAGCGGACCCCGATCAAGGTGGAGAAACGTCGGGTGCCCGCGCGTTCGTGCAGTGTGGCCAGGCGGGTGGCGAGTAGCCGGACCGCACCCAGCGAACCGGGTGGGTGCAGGCCGTCGATGACGAGCACCGAGCCGCGGCCGTTCGGGCTGGGTAGCCGGGCCAGGTAGGCGATATCGTGCGGTGCCGATCCACTGGGGCGGTAGATGCGCCGGGCCGCCCGGTCCTCGATGCCGCGGCGGCCGTCGCCGATACGGGCGACCGCGCGCCGCAGCCGGGGATCGGCGGCGATGAGCTGGCGCAGGCTCGGGGACAGCTCCGGACCGCCGAGCACGATCAACCCGTCGCGTTGCAGATCGATCGGGCGTCCCGGCGCGAAGTGCTCGACGGTCACCGCGAACCCGAGCTCCTGCAGCAGTTCGGCGAGGCGCGGGGCCGCGGCCGGATCGGGGGCACCGATCAACCGCCCGGCACGGGAATCGGGGACGAGCACGGTGAGCGGCCCGTGCCCGAAGAACAAACCCTCCGGTGCGGGTCCCTGCGTGCTCACCTGGTGGATGCGGGCGCGGGAAAGCCCGGCGGCTGCACCGATTCTGGCGAAAGTCCAGCCTTCGGCGTGTAGTTCCCTGATCACCGCACGCCGAATCCGCGTGAGCTCGTTGATGGTCTGCTGGGCAGCGGCGACCCCATCGGTGGCGGCCTTGAGTCGCTCGACCTTGTCCTCGATCGCGAAAACCCGCGCCACGTCATCGGCCGACATGTGCGAAGTTTAGACAGCGTTACCGCATACGGTGTCTAGAACGCTTGACGTTCAGGTGGCGTCGGTGTCGATCGGCGGACGTTCGTTGCGCTCCAAGGGTTTCTCGAACTTCGGCATCGGGTAATCCGGCATGCCGCTGTTGGTGCCATAGAAGTCTTTTTCGTCGGGAAGTGCTGTGCCCAGATCCTTGAACAACGAATCATCGCCGTTCAAAAGGTGTTTGGTCACCATCGACTTCGGCGTCATCCCACGTAATTCCTGCAGATCGGCGAGCGGCTTACGCAGATCGTCGAATTCGGGCCCGAGCTCTTGGCGCAGTTGCGTAGTCGCGCCAGTGGCGTAATCGCGAACCTGACGCACACTGCGCACAGTCCAGCGCACGGCACCGGGCAAACGCTCGGGGCCGAGAATGACGAGGGCGGCGACGAGCAGGATGACCATCTCGCTCCACCCGATGCTGCTGAACACGCCACCAGGCTACCCGGCGGTCGTGGTGCCCGATCAGTCGGATTGCAGGGTGACCGGCACGTCCACCTGCCTGCCTTCGCGGATCAACTGCACGTTCACCGTGTCGCCGATCTCATGCGACTGCACCGCGACCACCAGCTCGTCCGGCCCGGTGACCTCCCGATCGCCGACCTTGACGATCACGTCGCCCTCGACGATGCCCGCGTTCGCGGCCGGGCTGCCCGGCATCACATCGGCCACCTCGGCGCCGCTCATCACCTCGTTGGCCACAGTTTTGCTGCGGGCGGTGAGGCCGATGACCGGATGGTGGATGGCGCCGTCACGGATCAAGGTCTGTGCCACATCGGTCATCTCGTCCACCGGAATCGCGAACCCGAGGCCGACCGATCCGCCGCTTTCGCTGCGGATAGCGGTATTGATGCCGATAACCCGGCCGTCCATATCCACCAGCGCACCACCGGAGTTACCCGGGTTGATCGAGGCGTCGGTCTGCACCGCGTCGATCACGGCCTTGGTATCGCTGCCCTCGCCTTCCAGCTTGACCGGACGATGCAGCGCGCTGACGATCCCGGAGGTGACTGTTTTGCTCAGGCCGAGCGGGGAACCGATGGCGAGCACCGCATCGCCGACCTGAACGTCGTCGGATTTACCGAGCTGCGCGACAGTGAGATTTTTCACATCCACCTTGAGGACCGCGAGATCGGTTTTCGGGTCGCGGCCGACGATCTTCGCGGGCACGCGAGTGCCGTCGGAGAAGGTGACCTGGATGGCGGCGCGGTCGGTCTGGTCCTGCGCGGCCATCGAGATGACGTGATTGTTGGTGACGATATAGCCCGCACCGTCGATGATGACGCCGGAGCCGGTGGCGCCATTGTCGCCGACGGTCGTACGGATCGACACCACCGACGGCAGCACCGCGTCGGCTACCTGGGCGATCTGACCGTGCGGTTGGGCACCGTCGCTCTGCTGCAACTCGACCTTGCGGGAAGTCAGGGTGGCGGCGGTTTCGGCGGTCAACCTGCCGACGAGGCCGCCGACCAGGCCGATGACCACCGCGATCGCCGCCAGCACCGCGAGTGCCTTCGGTGCGACTTTGGAACCGAACAGGACGTCACGGGCCGACAGTTTGGGCGCCTCGGCGTGCGCCTGCTCCTGCGGGGCGGGCAGGGCGGGTGCGCCGAGCCGAGCGGCAGCATCGGGGTCGCGCCAGGGGTCGGCCGGCCCGGCGACAGTGGATCCGGCGGTGCGGTCGGCTTCGGGGTCGCGCTGCAGCAGTTCGTCCGAACCCTCGGGCCTGCCGAACGCCTCGGCCAGTACAGCCGCGGGCGGGCCCTCCGACACGGCCGGGGCGGGCGGCGCAGCGTCACGCGGCGGCCGCGGGGCGAACGATCCGGTCTGCCCGGAGGGACGGCGGAAGGCGTGCGCGGTATGGGTGTCCACATGCGGGCGATACACCGGGCGCGGTGCGAGCACTGGTGCGTCCGGCGGCCGCAGGTTCCCCCTGTTGGCCGCCGAATCAGGGGTATCGGCCGATCCGTTGTTCGTCGATTCGGTGGTCACGCGCCAAACTCTACTTGCGCCACCAGGCAGACCACCGCCTGCTGTCGAAGGTCGATGTCGACGAGGCGCTCAAAAACCCGAAAACTGCCTCGTTACGGGGGTTTCCGGCGTCTGAAGAACGATTTCCGTTCGCTGCGCCGCCGGGAAATTCGGCCAGCGGGATACGGGTGAGGCTGTCGTGCAGCCCGGACGGAATCGACACCTGACCGGCCCGGCGCAGCGCGATCCGTGCCTGCTGCTGTGCCTCGACCTCGGCCGCGCATTCCGGGCATACGGAAAGATGCTGGGCGGCGCGCAAATAGGGGTTCATCCGCAGTTCGCCGTCCACGTATGCGGCGACAGCCTCGCTCGCCAGATGCTCGGTGGAGCGGAAACGCGGCTGACGACGACCGGAAGTACTGAAGTCGTCACTCATTCGGTGCTCACCTTTCCCAACCGACATTGCTGACCGTCGGGCGCCGGTATCGCTACCGGAGGTCACCCGAAGTTCGCCTCGGCGGCGAACCGATCCTGTGACCCATTATGCGCAAGGTAGTCGCGTAGTGCTTGCCGGCCGCGATGGATCCGGCTGCGTACGGTGCCGAGCTTGACACCGAGCGTCGCACCGATCTCCTCATAGGACAGGCCCTCGATATCGCACAGCACCACCGCAGCGCGGAACTCTGGTGCCAGCGAATCCAGTGCCGTCTGCAGATCGGGGTCGAGCCGGGCGTCGTGGAAGACCTGTTCGGGGCCGGGGCCCTCGGCAGGGACCCGGTCGTAGTCCTCCGGCAGCGCTTCCATCCGGATACGGCTGCGGCGACGCACCATGTCCAGGAACAGGTTGGTGGTGATGCGGTGCAACCAGCCTTCGAAGGTGCCCGGCTGGTAGTTCGACAGGGAGCGGAACACTCGGATGAACGTTTCCTGGGTGAGGTCTTCGGCGTCCTGGGCGTCGCCGGACAGCCGATAGGCCAGCCGGTAGACGCGGTCCGCGTGTTCCCGGACCAGTTCGTCCCAGCTGGGCATGACCGAACGGTCGCCTGTGGCGTCGAAGGCCGCGGTGCCGGACAGGGGGCCGGGCATATCCTCGACGGATTCGGCCGCATCGCCGTAGCTCGCTTCGGACACGCCGGTCGCGACGGCATCTCTCCCGGCCTGCGGCTCGGCATAGGGCAGAACGACCCCTTCCGCTGCGCGGGCGGCAGAGGACTCGGACAGGGTGGCGTATTCACGCGCCGCATCGACCATGTGGATGGGGGATACCTCCTACTCGGGACCGTGGCGCAACCAAGACGCGACGGTCCGGATCTGCGGACCGTCGTCGACCGGTACAACAGACGACAGGTACGTCGTTGTTCCCGCTCGCCGCGCCGGGCGGTCGGCTGGTCTTGCGTGGGTACTACTGTCTCGTGTCCCGGTGTGGCCGGGGTGTGGAGATCCTGAGGGACACCTGAGAATGTTTCGTCCCGCTCCTGGTGTCTTGGCATAGCCTCTTGGACGTGGCATCGAACATGGAGCGAAATCTCGCCTACGTGGAGGAATCCGTCGTGGAAGACGAGATCCTCGTCAGCGCCCGCGAGCGGGCCACCGAACTCGGGGCGGCGCCGGTGCCGCCCTCGGTCGGGGCCCTGTTGAGCATGTACGCGCAGCTTTTGGGCGCACGGGCGGTGGTCGAGGTGGGCACCGGTGCCGGTATCAGCGGACTGTGGCTGCTCGACGGGATGCGCGAGGACGGCACGCTGACCACCATCGATTCCGAGCCGGAACATCAGCGCGCAGCCAAGGAGGCCTTCCGCACCGCCGATATCCCGCCCGCGCGCACCCGCCTGATCAACGGCCGGGCGCTGGATGTGCTGCCCCGGCTGGCCGACGACGCCTATGACCTGGTCTTCATCGATGCCGCGCCGCTAGAGCATCCGCAATATGTCGCCGAAGCGGTCCGATTACTGCGCGCGGGTGGCGCGGTACTGGTGCACAATGCGCTACTCGGCGGGCGGGTGCCCGATGCAGCGCTGCGGGATCCGGCCACTCAGGCGGTGCGCACCGCTACCCGCGCAATCGCCGAGAACCCGGAGCTGACCAGTGTGCTCATCCCGGTCGGCGACGGACTGCTCTGCGCCTGCCGAGGGTGAGGCGCCACCACGGCCTGAGCCGGCGGTTCAGACCCAGGT
>NZ_MUKP01000057.1 GCF_002081715.1 Nocardia donostiensis
AGCTGAGTCGATGAACGCAACCGCGCCGGTTTTCGCTGGTCTCGCTTTGTTGCTCGCCGGCCCCGCCCCTGAGCTGCTCAGCCGGGCGAAGTGGACTTACCGCACGCCCAGGGCCGCGCTGGTGCTCTGGCAGGCCATCGCACTGGCCGCGGTGCTCAGCGCGTTCGGTTCGGGGCTGGCGATCGCCAGCGAACTACTGGTGCCGGGCGAGGACGGCAGGCCGACCACCAAACCGACCGATGAGATCGACGCGTTGGGCCTGCCGCTGTGGCTGGCTTATGTGTTCGTCTTCGCGTTGACGTTGCTGATCGGAGCCCGGCTCATCTACGCCTCGGTTCGCGTCGGTGTGCACACTCGCCGCCGACGCGCCCGGCACCGGATGCTGGTCGACCTGCTCGACCAGAGTGGCCCGGAACGGCGCGCGGCCGATATCCGGGTGCTCGCCGCCACGGAGCCGATCGCCTACTGTTTGCCCGGCTTGCGCCAGCGCGTGGTGGTCAGTGCGGGCACCTTGGACAACTTGGACGAGAAGGAGCTCACCGCGATCCTCAGCCATGAGCGCTCGCATTTGCGGGCCAGGCACGATCTGGTGTTGGAGGCGTTCACCGCCGCCCATGAGGCCTTTCCTCGCTTCGTGCGCAGCAAGTCGGCGCTGGATTCGGTGAAGTTGCTCATCGAACTACTCGCCGACGATTCCGCGGTCAAGGTCACCGGCCCGAAACCGCTGGCGCGGGCGCTGGTGGCGTGTTCCAAGTCGACTGCCCCACAGGGTGCGCTCGCTGTGGGCGGGCCGAGCACCTTGATCCGGATCCAGCGGTTGACCGGGCCGCTGGGTGATGTGCGTATCGCGGCCGCGGCCTATCTCGGTTCCGTCGCGATCCTGGTGGTGCCGACGATGGCGGTCGCGATTCCGTGGCTGGTGGAGTTGAGTCGGTTGTTCCGTGGCTGATCCCGATCCGGTCACCTTCGCCGCACTCGGTCTTCCCGTTGCCGTTGTGCAGGCATTGCGCCGCGAGGGTATCCCGGCGCCGTTCCCGATCCAGGCTGCGGCCATACCCGATGTGCTCGCCGGACGCGATGTGCTCGGCCGAGCCCCCACTGGTTCGGGAAAAACCCTCGCCTTCGGGCTGCCGATGCTGGCCCGGTTGGCCGGGGCTCCGTCCCACCCACGCCGTCCCCGTGGTCTGGTGCTGGCCCCGACCCGTGAGCTGGCCGTGCAGATCGAGCAGGCTCTGGAACCATTCGCCACCGCCCTCGGCCTGCGGTTGAGTGCCGCAGTCGGCGGGCTGCCGGTCAAACGGCAGGCCGATAGGCTGGCGCGCGGTCTCGACCTGCTGATCGCAACCCCTGGCCGCCTCGCTGACCTGATCGCACAGGACGCTGCGGCCCTGGACCGGGTGCGGGTCGTCGCGGTCGACGAGGCCGACCACATGGCCGAGCTCGGTTTCCTGCCGCAGGTGCGGCAGCTGCTCGATCAGGTCCCTGTCGACGGCCAGCAGCTGCTGTTCTCGGCGACGCTCGACGACGCGGTGGTCGAGCTGGTACAGCGCTATCTGCGGGATCCCGTCACTCATTCCGCCGAGCCGGAGCGGGCCGCCGCACCCGCGATGACTCATCACCTGCTGTGTGTGCGCGCATCCGAGAAACGAGCCGTGGTCACCGAGATCGCCGCGCGAACCGGGCGTACGCTGCTGTTCGTCCGCACCCAGTACGGCGCGGACAAATGGGCCGGGCAGTTGTGTGCTGCCGGTGTCGCCGCTGCCGCGCTGCATGGCGGTAAAGCGCAGAACAATCGCAATCGGGTGCTGGCCTCCTTCCGCGACGGCGATATCGATGTCCTGGTGGCAACGGATGTGGCGGCGCGCGGAATCCATGTCGACGATGTTTCGCTGGTGGTGCACGTCGACCCCCCTGCGGACCCGAAGGACTATGTGCATCGGGCCGGACGCACAGCGCGGGCGGGCGCGAGCGGCACCGTGGTCACGGTGGTCACCGATGAGCAGCGCGCCCACGTGCGCGAACTGACTCGGGCCGCCGATATCGCCGCCGTCGAGCTGACCGTTGGTCCTGGCAACCGGGCACTACGAGAGCTCACCGGTGCTCGCACTCCCCCCGGCGTTGCGGTATCCGTCTCGCCGGGATCGGATGGTGCTGCCGCCCGGCGTGGTGGCGCGGGCCGTCCTGGCACCGGCACGCCTGGGCGCCCACAGCGCCACGCCGGGCGCGCGGCACACCCGCGCCCGCACCGTAAACGCCGGGCAACCTGACACACTGGCCGGATGCCGGACCTTCCGCTCGGGGCGGTCGGCTGCGCCCTGGTGGCCGCGATACTGTTCGCGGTGGCCTCGGTCGCCCAACAGCAGGTGGCCGAGCAGGTCCCGCACGGCACCCCGCTCGTCCGGACGCTGCTCGGCAGCCGCCGGTGGTGGGCGGGGGTCGCCGGGGACGGCGGCGGGTACGCGATGCAGGTGATGGCGCTCGCGCTCGGAGCCGTGCTGATCGTGCAGCCGATCCTGGTGTCGTCGCTGGTGTTCGCGCTGCCGCTGGCGGCGCGCTACAGGCGAACCGTTGACTGCCGCGTTCCTCGGTATCACCGTGCTCGACGAGCAGCTGCGCACCGGTAGTGTGGTATGGCGGTCTGTGTGGCGGCGGTGATCGTCATGTGCGCCAGTGCGATTGGTCTGTCCCGCTCGCAAGCGGCTTGTTGATCGGGTTTCCGCGGAACCACCCGCGCATCACCGGTCGACGATTACCATCGGAGCAGTGCAGTTTCTCCCTGGACATCAGCCGCCGTACGACCTGACCTACGACGACGTCTTCCTGGTGCCGAACCGGACCGATGTGGCGTCCCGGTTCGACGTCGATCTGTCGACCGCCGACGGGTCGGGTACCACCATCCCGATCGTCGTCGCCAATATGACCGCGGTAGCGGGCAAACGGATGGCCGAGACCGTGGCCCGGCGCGGCGGAATCGTCGTCCTTCCACAGGATCTGCCCAATAACGCCGCCGCCGACACCATCGCGTTCGTCAAAAGCCGCTCGCTGACCGCGGACACCCCGGTCACGCTCACTCCCGATCATTCGGTCTCCGAAGCAGTCGCCCTGATCCACAAGCGCGCCCACGGTGCGGCGATCGTTGTCGACCAGGGCAAACCGGTCGGCGTGGTCACCGAAGCCGCCTGCGCGGATGTGGACCGGTTCACCCGGTTGCGCGACGTGGCCGTCACCGATTTCGTCACCGCGCCGGTCGCCGCCGCACCGCGGGAAATCTTCGACCGGCTCGAGGCCGCGCACGCGCATCTGGCGGTGCTGGTGGCCGAGGACGGCACCCTCGCTGGAGTGCTGACCCGCACCGGCGCCATCCGCACCGGCATCTACTCCCCCGCGGTCGACGCCGCGGGCGCACTGCGTATCGCCGCTGCGGTCGGCATCAACGGCGATGTGCCTGCCAAGGCGAAAGCGCTGGTGGATGCCGGAGCAGATCTGCTGGTCGTGGACACCGCGCATGGCCACCAGGTGAAAATGCTGGAAGCCTTGCGCGCCATCCGCGATCTGGGACTCGACGTGCCGATCGTCGCAGGCAACACCGTCTCCGCCGAGGGCACCAGGGATCTGGCCGAAGCGGGGGCCGACATCATCAAGGTCGGTGTCGGTCCCGGCGCCATGTGCACCACCCGGATGATGACCGGCGTCGGCAGACCCCAGTTCTCCGCGGTCGCCGAATGCGCGGCGGCTGCCACCGAGCTCGGGGTACACATCTGGGCCGACGGCGGGATCCGCCACCCGCGTGACGTGGCGCTGGCGCTGGCCGCGGGCGCGTCGAATGTGATGATCGGCTCCTGGTTCGCCGGCACCTACGAATCCCCTGGCGACCTACACGTGGACCGGAACGGCAACGCCTACAAGGAGAGTTTCGGGATGGCCTCCAAACGGGCCGTCGCCGCCCGCACCGCCACCGACAGCGGGTTCGACCGGGCCCGCAAGGCATTGTTCGAGGAGGGCATCTCCAGCTCCCGGATGCGGCTGGACCCGGAACGCCCCGGTGTGGAAGACCTCATCGACCACATCTGCTCGGGGGTGCGCAGCGCATGCACCTATGCGGGCGCGCGCACCCTCGCCGAGTTCCACGACCGGGCGGTGCTCGGTGTGCAGTCCGCGGCCGGTTTCGCCGAGGGACGACCGCTGCCGAGCGGTTGGTGAAGCCCGTCGCTCACCGGAACACGCGACACCGGCCCATGCGTACCCCCGCATGGGCCGGTAGCATGAGCATTGCCGACGGCCGTCGGCGCCATTGCCCCATGCGAAAGGAAGCACTTGTCACCCGCGTCCGAGGGCGCCGTTCAGGAGGGCTCATCTATCGAGCCGGGTGACAAACCCGGCGCCCCTCTCTCTGCGAGCACCCGCACAGCCCGGACCGGCTCCGGCCCGGCCGAAACCCTTGCACCTCAGATCACGACCGCGACGCCGTACAGGTGGTGCTGATCGTGTCCGTCGCACTCACCGTGCTAAGCCTGATCGGGTTCGTGGCGCTGACCGCGGGCACCGCCCTGTTCGTCGCTGCGGAATTCTCGCTGACCGCGCTCGAACGCAGCACCGTCGAATCACACGCCCGCACCGGCGACGTCCGGGCCCGGATGGTGCGTCAAGCGCATCGCACGCTGTCGTTCCAGCTGTCCGGCGCCCAGCTCGGTATCACCATCACCACCCTGATCACCGGTTATATCGCCGAGCCGGTGCTGGCCAGGCTGCTATCGCCGCTGTTCACCGCCGTCGGAGTCGGTGAATCCGCTGCCAATGGCATCTCGCTGGCGCTGGCGCTGGTGCTGGCGACCTCGTTGTCGATGATCTACGGCGAGCTGGTGCCCAAAAATATCGCCATCGCCGCGCCCCTGGCCACCGCCCGGACGACCGCGGGGCCGATGGTCGCGTTCTCGGTCGTGTTCAAATGGATGATCCGCTTCCTCAACAACACAGCCAACTGGGTGGTGCGCCGGTTCGGGGTGGAGCCTGCCGAGGAACTGCGTTCGGCGCGTTCCCCGCAGGAACTCGGCTCGCTGGTGCGCACCTCCGCCCAGCGCGGCTCTTTGGATCAGCGCACGGCGCAGGTGATGGACCGCTCGCTGCAGTTCGGCGAGCGCAGCGCCGAAGAGCTGATGACCCCGCGGGTGAAGATCGAATCACTGGACCGCGACGACACCATCGCCGATCTGCTCGCCGCGGCGGCCCGCACCGGCTACTCGCGGTTCCCGGTGATCGACGGCGATCTGGACAACACCCTCGGCGTGGTGCATGTCAAACAGGCGTTCACCCATCCCGCGCACAGCCGCGGCGCTGTCCCGCTGCACCAGCTGGCCCACCCGGTGCCGATCGTGCCCGCCAGCCTCGACGGTGACGAGGTGCTCGAACGCGTCCGCGCCGACGGTATGCAGATCGCGCTGGTCGTCGACGAATACGGCGGTACGGCGGGCATGGTCACCATGGAGGACATCATCGAGGAAATCCTCGGCGATGTGCGCGACGAGCACGACGAAGAGGAACGCGAGGTGCGCCGGGTGGCCGACGGCTGGGATTGCTCCGGTCTGCTGCGCATCGACGAGGTGCTGCGTGCCACCGGCTACGAGGCGCCCGAGGGCGAATACGAAACCCTCGGTGGTCTGGTGCTCACTCAGCTGGGCCGGATCCCCGAGGCCGGCGACACCGTGGTCCTGCCGGTGGCGCGCTCATCCGAGCGGCATGCCCCGGGGACACCCGGCGGCTGGATCGCGAAGGTCGAACGGATGGACGGACGGCGCGTGGACCGGGTGCGGTTGATCCCGGTCGACGCCGCAGCCCTGGTGAGCGGGGAGCCCAGCCATGGGTGATCTGTTCGGTGTGGCGCTGACCGTGGTATTGCTGGCCGGTAACGCCTTCTTCGTGGCCGCCGAGTTCGCACTTATCTCCGCCCGCCGCGACCGTCTCGAAGCCCTCGCGGCGCAGGGCAAACGCAACGCCGACACGGTGATCCGCGCCGGGGAGAACCTGTCGATGATGTTGGCGGCGGCGCAGTTGGGCATCACTATCTGCTCGATTCTGCTCGGCCGGGTCGGCGAGCCAGCGGTGGCGCATCTGCTGGAACGCCCGTTCGAGTTGATGGGCCTGCCCGATCAACTGCTGCATCCGGTGGCCTTCACGCTCGCGTTGACGATCGTGGTGATCCTGCACATTCTGCTCGGCGAGATGATCCCGAAGAACATCGCGCTGGCCGGGCCGGAACGCAGCGCGCTGCTGTTGGTGCCGATCCATCTGATCTGGTTGCGGTTGGCCCGGCCGCTGATCGCGCTGTACAACTTCGCGGCGAATCTGACGCTGCGGATGCTGCGCATCGAACCCAAGGATGAACTCGCGGCGACCGTCTCCAGCGACGAGCTCGCCGAGATGATCGGCGAATCACGCTCGGAGGGTCTGCTCGACGAGGAGGAGCATCGCCGGTTGACCCAGGCGCTCGGCACCAACGACCGCATCGTCGGCGATGTGATGGTTCCGCTGGCCGGTACCCGCACAGTGCCGTTGCGCGGTAACGGCACCACCCTGGGCGATATCGAGGAGGCGGTGACCGAAACCGGTTTCTCCCGCTATCCGGTGCGCGCGAGCGACGGTTCCCTGGTCGGCTACTTACACGTCAAGGACGTGCTCGAACAGGTTGCCGACGAAACGGCCGGTCCAAGCACCCCGATCCCGCGCACCGATATCCGTCCGCTGCCGACGGTGCTGGTCGGTACCGCGCTGCACGAAGCGCTGGCCCGGCTGCGCCGCACCAACAGCCACCTGGGCCGGGTGGTCGACGCGCGCGGTAACACCGCAGGCATCGTGGCGCTCGAGGATCTGGTCGAGGAGTTCGTCGGTACCGTCCGCGACACCACCCACCGGGTGATCGAGTGACAGCGCAAGCCCGGCCCCGCCCGATGCCGGCGCTCGGCCCCGGTGACAGGCCGGTGCTCGGCCCCGGTGAGTGGCGGCCACGCGCTGCCCGGCACCGGGCACGTGTGGACGCTCTCGTCGGCCCGTACCTGAGCAGGCGCAGAGCCGGTGCAGCGCACCCGGTGATCGATTTCCTCTTCACTTATTACGGGAACAAACCCGCGCAGTTGCGGCGCTGGCATCCGGGCTTCGGCATCGTCTTGGCGAGGGCGCCGGAATACGATGGAGCGCGGGGGTATCACCGCATCGTGTTGTCCGGCGATCCCGATGGAGCAGTAACCGAGGACGGTGCCGCTGCCGAGAGACACAGCCACCCGGACACACCGGCGTATGGCATGGGCATGACCGCCGACCCGGCGTTCCTGCGCAAACGCCTCGGCACCATCGAATTCATCGCCGAACTGCTGCGTGCAACGGCGACGCGACCTGCTCAGTTGTCATGTTTCGGGCTACACGAATGGGCGATGGTGTACCGCACCGACGACGTGCGCCACGGTGCGGTCCCGCTGCGGTTGGGTCGTTCGGGCACTGACCGGGTGGTCGAGTCGATGTCGCTGCGCTGCACTCATTTCGACGCCTACCGCTTCTTCACACCCGACGCGGTCGGCCGCAACGCGCATCGACTCACCCGCGACGACCAGGTGCGCCGCGAGCAGCCCGGCTGCCTGCACGCGAACATGGACCTGTACAAATGGGGTTTCAAACTGTCCCCGCTCATCTCCTCGGATCTGCTGCTGGACTGCTTCGCACTCGCCTGCGACGCGCGCGAACTGGATATGCGGGCCAGCCCGTACGACCTCACCGATTACGGATACGAGCCGGTACCGATCGAAACCCCTGCGGGGCGAGCCGACTACGTGCGCGCCCAGTCCGCGCTCGCCGAACGCGCGGGCGAACTGCGTGCTCGTGTCCTCGCGGTATGTACCGAGCTGTCCGCCGCCGCCCGAGCCGAATGATCGCAGCGAGACGAGCGCCCGGAGCCCACTGTCACGAGCGGGCGCTGCGGTCGCCGCTCAGCATCGCTCCACCGCCGAGCACGTCACCTGTCTCGCACCCTGACGCTGACCGCAGCCCTTCGCTGTCTTCCGGCCGCAGGAAGCGATGCGCAGGACGAACCCATCGCTGCAGGCTGCTCCCGTCGTTCGTTGTCGACCCGGGTGGTGCCGACTACAAGGCGCAGTCCCCGGCCGGGAACGGCCGGGGACTGCGGGAGTGCGGTCGGATCAGTTGTTCTTGCTGGCCAATGCCTTGGCCTCACGGCGGCGACGGTGCAGGATCGGCTCGGTGTAACCGTTGGGCTGCTTGGTGCCCTCCAGGATCAGTTCCTTGGCAGCTTGGAACGCGATGCTGCCCGCGAAGTCAGGAGCCATCGCGCGGTAGTTCGGGTCGCCCGCGTTCTGACGGTCGACCACCGGCGCCATCCGCTCCAGGCTCGCCACCACATCGTCGGCGCTGACGATGCCGTGCCGCAGCCAGTTCGCCATGAGCTGGCTCGAGATCCGCAGGGTGGCGCGGTCCTCCATCAGTGCGACGTCCTTGATGTCGGGCACCTTGGAGCAGCCCACGCTCTGATCGATCCAGCGCACCACGTACCCGAGAATCGACTGGGAGTTGTTGTCCAGTTCCTGGCGCTTGTCCTCGTCGGTCCAGTTCGGGTTCGCCGCAAGCGGGATCTCCAGGATCTCGTCCACCGATGCGCGGGCGCCGCCCTTGGCGATCTCGGCCTGCCGCTCGAACACATCCACCAGGTGGTAGTGAGTGGCGTGCAGGGTGGCGGCGGTCGGCGACGGCACCCACGCAGTGTTGGCGCCCGCCTTCGGATGGCCGATCTTCTGCGTGAGCATATCGGCCATCAAGTCGGGCATCGCCCACATGCCCTTGCCGATCTGCGCCTTGCCGGGCAGGCCGGTGGCCAGGCCGGTATCGACGTTCCAGTCCTCGTAGGACAGGATCCACTGCTGGGTCTTCATATCGGCCTTGCGCACCATCGGGCCCGCCTCCATGGAGGTGTGGATCTCGTCGCCGGTGCGGTCGAGGAAGCCGGTGTTGATGAACACCACGCGTTCGGCGGCGGCGGCGATACAAGCCTTCAGGTTGACGGTGGTGCGCCGCTCCTCGTCCATGATGCCGATCTTGAGGGTGTTGCGCGGCAGGCCGAGCACATCTTCGACGCGGTCGAACAGCTCGTTGGCGAAGGCCACCTCGTCTGGCCCGTGCATCTTCGGCTTGACGATGTAGACCGATCCGGTGCGGCTGTTCTTCAGCCGGGTCTCCTCGCGCAGCGAGTGGATGGCTATCAGTGAGGTGAGCAGGCCGTCCAGGATGCCTTCGGGCACCTCGTTGCCCTCGGCGTCGAGGATGGCATCGCTGGTCATCAGGTGACCGACGTTGCGGACGAACAGCAGTGAACGGCCGTGCAGCACAAGCTGTGAACCGTCGAGCGCGGTGTAGATGCGGTCGGGGTTCATCACGCGGGTGAAGGTCTTGCCGCCCTTGGTGACCTCTTCGGCCAGCTCGCCCTTCATCAGGCCGAGCCAGTTGTGGTAGCAGAGCACCTTGTCTTCGGCGTCCACCGCGGCCACCGAGTCCTCGAAGTCCATGATGGTGGTGACAGCGGATTCGATCACCACGTCCTTGACCCCGGCCGAGTCGGTGCTGCCGATCGGCGACTCGGGATCGATCTGGATCTCGATGTGCAGGCCGTTGTGCTTCAACAGCACCGAGCGCGGCGATTCGGGGTCGCCCAGGTAGCCGACCAGCGCGCCGGGCTCGGCCAGACCGATGCTGGTGCCATCCTCCAGGCCGACCTCCAGCTCGCCGTCGACGATCTTGTAATAGGTGGAGCCGATATGCGATCCGGACACCAGGGTGGCGGCGTCGTCGAGGAAGTTGCGAGCCCATTCGATGACCTTGTCGCCGCGGACCTTGTTGTAGCTGGTGCCCTTCTCAGCGCCGCCGGTCTCCGGAATGGCGTCGGTACCGTAGAGCGCGTCGTACAGCGAGCCCCAGCGGGCGTTGGCGGCGTTGATGGCGAAGCGGGCGTTGCTCACCGGCACCACCAGCTGCGGGCCCGCGGTCTCGCTGATCTCGGTGTCCACGTTCGCAGTGGAGATCGTGAAATCGGCGGGATCGGGGCGTAGGTAACCGATATCGCGGAGGAAGCTCTTGTAGGCGGCCCTGTCGTAGTTGGCGCCGGGGTGTTCGGCGTGCCAGGCGTCGAGCTTGCCCTGGATCTCGTCGCGCTCGGCGAGCAGGGCGCGGTTGCGGGGGGCGAGATCGTTGATGAGCTGTTCGGCGCCCGACCAGAACGCGGCGGAATCCACGCCGGTCCCCGGAAGGGCCTCGTTCTCGACGAACTCGTGCAGAACGCTGGCCACCTGGAGCCCGCCGACCTGAATCCGCTCTGTCATCTACTGCCTCACTTCCGAGAAAGCCGGGTGGAAAGTCGATGTCATGTTACCGATCGGTAGTACACGGTCGGCCAGCCGGGTGAAGCCGGGATGTGGACCGCGACCTCTCAGCGAACTCTACTCCCATGATTGCCGGTGATTAACTGCATCGATCACGGCGCAGGCCTTCCCGGAGCCCGATCCCGGCTCTTGACATACCCATCAGGGCGTCTAATGTACTGAACGGAACATTAATGGTGAAGGGTGCACTCCGTTGGACGAGCCGTTGACCGCCGAGACCGCCACCGGACGCCGTCGCGGCCGGCCGCCCGGCGCGCAGTCCACTGCCGAGGCCACCCGGAAACGGATCGTGCGCGCGGCCGTGGAACTGTTCGCCGCCAAGGGCTTCCACGGCACCGGGGTGGCCGAAATCGGGGACCGCGCCGGCGTCCAGCGCGGCGCGCTCTACTACCACATCGGCTCCAAAGAAGAACTGCTGTGGCAGATCCTGCGCGACTACACCCAGCTCATGCTCGCCGACGCCCGCCGCATCGCCTGCGCCACCGACGACCCGGTCACCACGCTGCGGAACCTGATCCACAGCCACACCGCCCTGATCATCCGGCACCGGCGCGAGGTCGCCATCCAGCTGCGCGATATCAGCGCGCTCACCGGCGACCGTGCGGCCGAACTGCAACACCTGCGCGACGAGATCCAGCACTGCTGGCAGCAGGTGCTCGACGCCGGGCACGCCTCGGGGCAACTACGCACCGCCGACCATGTCGTCACCAACAGCGTGCTCGGCATGCTCAATGCGGTGAGCTTCTGGTATCGCCCGCACGGTGAGCGCTCCCCCGCCGATATCGCCGGGCAACTGACCGCGACCATCCTCGACGGCATCGTAGAACCTTCTCCCCCACCGACGAAAGGCTGACCATGGCTTGGGATTTCGAGACCGACCCGGAATACCAGCGCAAGCTGGACTGGGCCGCCGAGTTCGTCCGCACCGAGGTCGAACCGCTGGATCTGCTGTACCCGAACCCGTACGACCGCAGCAACACCGAGGCGATGGCGTTGATGGCGCCGTTGAAGGAACAGGTCAAGCAGCAAGGTTTGTGGGCGTGCCATCTGGGACCCGAACTGGGCGGTCCCGGGTTCGGCCAGATGAAGCTGGCACTGCTCAACGAAGTACTCGGCACCTCGGTGTGGGCGCCGTCGGTGTTCGGCTGCCAGGCCCCCGACTCGGGTAACGCCGAAATCCTCGCCCACTACGGCACGGCCGAGCAGAAGGCCGAATACCTGGAACCGCTGCTGGCCGGCGAGATCGGCTCCTGCTATGTGATGACCGAACCCACTGGCGGATCGGACCCGACGCTGTTCAAGACACGCGCCGTGCGCGACGGCGACCACTGGGTGATCAACGGCGAGAAATGGTTCAACTCCAATGCCCAGTTCGCCAGCTTCCATATCGTCATGGTGGTCACCGACCCGGAGGTGAGCCCGTATCAGGGCATGTCGATGTTCATCGTGCCCGCCGACACTCCGGGGGTGGAGCTGGTCAAGAACTTCCACGTGCACGGGTTCAGCGAGCACGAGGGGCATCTGCGGTTCACCGATGTGCGCGTGCCCGCCGATCATCTGCTCGGCGCAGAAGGCGCGGGGTTCGTCGTCGCACAGACCCGGCTCGGCGGCGGCCGGGTGCATCATGCGATGCGCACGGTGGCGCTGGTGCGCAAGGCTTTCGACATGATGTGCGAGCGCGCGGTGTCGCGGCAGATGCGCAAAGGCCCGCTGGCCGGGCTGCAGATGACCCAGGAACGTATCGCCGACAGCTGGATCGAGATGGAGCAGTTCCGGTTGCTCGTGCTGCGCACCGCCTGGCTCATCGACAAGGAGCAGGACTACCGGAAGGTGCGCAAGGACATTGCCGCGATCAAGGTGGCGATGCCGAAGGTGATGCACGATATCGCCCAGCGCGCGCTGCACCTGCACGGCGCGCTCGGCGTCAGCCAGGACCTGCCGTTCGTGGACATGATGAACTACGCCGAGGTGATGGGGCTGGCCGACGGGCCGAGCGAGGTGCACAAGATCACCCTTGCCAAGGAGGTCCTGAAGAACTACACCCCCGGCGATCCGGTGTACCCGTCGGGTTACCGGCCCGCCCTGCGCGAACAGGCCCGCGAACACCTCGCGCAACGCCTGGAACATATCGTCGGAAACCTCTGAGAACCTCTGAGAACCTCTGAGCGGCTGGGTCGCCGCCTACGATGCCACGGAGGGTGGGCGGTGAACCCCGGCGACAGGCATAAACGCCGAACGTGCTGCGAACGTCCTGCATGCCGAGTTCGTGCTTCTGCTATGCCGGAACGGCGGGGCTGTCCCCATTCGCTGTGCCGGGCAGCGCCGCTATGACATCGGCAACCAGGCGGACTATCCGGTGCGCGCAGGAGCGGTCGGGATCCTGGTCGGGATCGTAGATGACCAGGCTCCACCCGAGGCACCCGCCGCAAGCCACGGCGGTGGTCAGCACGCGGGTGAGCTGGTCCCAGGTCACACCGTTCGGCTCGTCCGCGACATCGGGCAGACCCTGGGCCGGAAACTCTTCGGGATCGAGTACGTCGAGGTCGACGTGCAGCCACCAGCGTCGTGCGCTCTGCTTCAGGTGTTCGACCGCCGAGCCCGCCAGCTCCACCGGTGCGGCAGCGACTTCCTGCCAGCCGCGCAGCCAGACACCACCGTCGCGCAGCGAAGCGACGTTGAACCGCTGACGCCACACACCGTCACGCGGGCCGAGCATGGCCAACTCTTCCCGATCCAGCGCTGGGAGCCGCTCGCGCAGGCGGCCGTGCAGCACCCGCCCCGTAAGACCCAGCAGCAGGCCGATCTCGGCATTCGCCGCCTCCCCGTCCTCGGAGACATCCAACGGCATCGTGTCCTCATGCCCGTCCACGAACAGCACGCCCACCGGCCCTTCCGCGCGCAGAGCGGAAACCGTTCCCAGCAGCGTGGAGCAGTCCGCGCCGTACACGAGCGGAAAGCGTCCACCTGCCACCGCTGCCGTGACCCGTGCGCCCACCTGTTCGGTCATGGCCAGCAGGGCAGGTTCGTTGAGCAACGATGTCTGCGCGCCCCGCGCCGGGTCGCCGGCGGGCAACACCATGACGCCCGGATCAACCACCTCATACGCGGCGAGAGCGTCATCGAGACCGGCCTCGCGCAGCGCCGCTGCCGCCGCTGCCTGATGACCGGCCCGGCCGTATCCATCGAAGGGAACCGCAACGTGCTCCACGATGACCATAGCGTGATCGTTACACATCGACCTGAAGAGTTCGACCGTGACCGACCGGACGCAGATCTGCCGGACACAGACGGCAAAAAAATGAGCGGACAACCGTATTCGCGTTGTGCCACCATCTATTCAGGCTGATCACCCGCATCGGGCGGGGATCGATGACTACCGAAAGGAGGAGTGGTGGATCCGATGAACTGGATTTCGGCGCGAATGCCGATGACCGAACCCGGTGAACAGCAAGCAGCCCGCACAGCCGGCGACCAGAACGGACTCGCCCGCCTCCTGCCGGCGCGGCGCTGACTGCTCGCCCCGCACCTTCTGTTCCTGATTTCTTTCTCGTCCGACGGGTTCCTTCTCTTTCTGGGTTGTGCCCAGCTGTATTCACACCGGGGGTCCTCATGCCGATACACCTGGCCGCCGCACCGGCGGCGCTCACCGCCGACAACTGGATACGCACCAGGGTGCTGGTACTCAACGCCAGCTACGAGGCGCTCGACGAAATCGGCGCCGACCGGGCGGTAGTGCTGCTGACCAGCGGGCTCGCCGAATCGGTTGTGGTGCGCACACCGCATTTCCCGGTCCGGTCCAAGCACCTCGAGATCCTGCTGCCCGAAACCATCCGGTTGCGGCGCTACATCTACCTGGCGCGGATCGACCGCGTGCACGACGACAGCCGCGCCACCAATATCGGAGTCCTGCGCCGCGACGAGAACCGCTGCGGCTACTGCGCTGGTCCGGCGCGGACCGTCGATCACATCCGGCCGCGCAGCCGGGGCGGCTCCAACACCTGGGCCAACCTCGTCGCCTGCTGTGCGCGCTGCAACACGGTCAAAGCCGACCGCACCCCGGAGGAGGCCGGGATGCGGCTGCTCTGGGAGCCCAAAGCGCCGAACCCGCTGGCAAAGAAGCAGCGGCAGGTCTGGAAACAGCTCGCCGCCGCCACCGGAACCGATCCGTGAGAGGAGGGATCGCCATGACCATTGATGTATTGACCGACCTGCTCCCGTTGTCGGACAGCCGGGAGTGGCACCGGGCTGCCTGCCGGGGCGACCCCGACCATGAGGCCTGGTTCCCGTACCCGTCGCAGGACTTCGCCTACGCCCGAACAGTGTGTGCGAGCTGCCCGATTCGCGATGCCTGCGGTGATTTCGCCGAACGGACCGGGCAGTCCGGGGTGTGGGGCGGGCGCGAGTTCGACCGAGGACGGGTGATCCGCGAATAACCTCCCGGCGCGTCGTGGGGCCGCCGCACGATCCGCCCGGCCCCACGATCCCGCGCCTCGCATGAACCAGCGTGTGCACGTCTTGTGCAGTGCACCATGCGGCGGTGGGTGACGGCCGCCGATACGGTCGCCGAGCGCGAACGCCGTGAACATACACTTGGTCGCCGTGGGCACCCATCGCAGCGCATCCAGATCCCGAGGTATCAGCAAAGGGGCGGTGATCACTGTGGTCGCGGTGCTACTGCTGGTGGCCGCGGTGATCGGCTGGTTCCAGCTACGGGAGCGCTCCACCCAGCAGGCGGGTGCGGCGGCAGCCGAATGCGTGGAAGGCGACGCAACGCTGAATGTCACCGTCGACCCGGAGATCGAGGCGCAGGTACGCGCTGCCGCCGAACGCTACAACGCCACCGAGCCGAAGGTGCGCGACCATTGCGCATCGGTATCGGTGACCGCGCAGCCATCCGCAGCGGTCGCGGGCGCGCTCGCGTCCGATGCCTGGGATCCGGCGCTCGGCCCGCAGCCGGGCCTGTGGATCGCGGACTCCACCCGCACCGTCGAATCGGTGCGGGTGCCCGGCCTGATCGAGGGGCAACCGGCCTCGATCGCGTCGAGCCCGATCGTGCTGGCGGTGCCCGACGAACTGCGTCAAGCGCTGGAGCAGGCACGGACCACCTGGGCGGACCTACCGCGCCTGCAGCAGGGTTCGCTCGGCGATATCGGCCTGAACGGCTGGGGTGGGCTGGGATTGGCGCTGCCCGCGGGCGACACCACCCTGGCGGTGGCGACGGCGGTCGCGTCGGCGGTGTCGGGAACCGAACCGTTGACCGAGGAGGCCGCCCGGTCCGGGCAGGCTGTGGCCGCGGTATCCGGTCTTGCCGCAGGCGCACCGGAATCGCCCGATGCGGCTGCGGCGCTCGACACCATCGCCTCGGCCGCGCCTGCCGACGCCGATACCCATGCGGTCGCCCTGACTCAGCGTCAACTCGACACCCACGGCGGCGCGACACCGTTCTTCCCGATAGGTGCCGGGCCGGTCGCCGACTACCCGGCGGCACTGATGTCCGGGCCGTGGGTGGACAAGACCCAGAACCTGATCGCAGGCCTGTTCACCAAATTCCTGCGTGACCCGGAACAGACGAAGGAGTTCACCGACGCCGGTTTCGCCCCACCACCGGCCGCCCCGGTGCCGCCCGCGCCGCGTGCCGCCCTCGACGCCGTCCGCGAGGCATTGGCGAATCCGGTGCTGGGTGTGTCGGCGACCGTGCTCGTCGATGTCTCGTCGTCGATGAGCACCAGCGAGGGCGTATCGACCCGGATGACGAACGCTATCGGAGCCCTCGCCTCCACCGTCAACGTCATGCCACCGGATTTCGGCCTCGGTATCTGGACCTTCGGTAAGAATCTCGACAGCGGCGACCCCTACCGCATTCAGGCCGAAACCGCACTGTTGACCGATGAGCACCGCACGCAGGTGCTGGGCTCGCTCGGCGATATCCGCCCCACCTCGACGCGGGCCGACGAATGCTATGCAACGCTGCTCGCCGCCTACCGTTCCGCCGTGCAGGGCTACAGCCAGGGCCGCACCAACTCGATCCTGCTGATCACCGACGGCCCCGATGACGACTCCGCGCTCACCGGCCCCGCTCTCCTGGACAAGATCGAGGAATTGAGCGATCCGGCGTCCCCCGTCCGCATCGACGTGGTCGTCGCAGGCGGCGAGGGCACCGAGACATTGCGAGCGCTCACCGAACGCACCGGCGGTCGCTACACCGTTCTGCCCAGCAGCGACGATCTGGAGTTCGGCACAGCCATCGTGCAGGCGCTCACCACTCCATGACGTTCCCGCCCCACCGGGGGTGGACCTCGGCTCAGCGCGTAGGCGAACACGTCTCGCAGTCGTGGGTCGTCCTGTCGGCGGTCGGGCCGTTCGCCGGAGGGCTCTCGCAGCCCTCAGCCGGTCACCGGCACCAACGCGCCGGATTCCATCGCGACCCACATCGCGCCGTCCGGCCCGACGGTGAGCCCGTGCGGTTCCGCGCCGGGTAGTGGGTGTTCGGTGACGACGCCGTCGGTGGTGATCCGGCCGAGACGGCACGCCGCCCATTCCGTGAACCACAGCGCCCCATCCGGCCCGGTGATGATCGCATGCGGGCGGGCGTCGCGATCGGGCAGCGGGAATTCGCGGATCTGCCCGTCGGCGGTGATCCGGCCGATCTGCCCGGCCCCGATCTCCACGAACCACAATGCCTCGTCGGGACCGACAGTGATACCGACTGGCATGGCTGCCTCGGTCGGCAACGGGAAGCGTTCCACTGCACCGGATGGGGTGATGCGGCCGATGGCGTTGCCCTGGTTGAGGGTGAACCACAGCGCCCCGTCCGGGCCCGCGGTGATCACCGAAGGCATCCCCTCGGCCGGGTAGGTGGTGACCTCCCCGGTCACGGTCAGGCGTCCGATCCGTTCGGCCTGCAATGCGGTGAACCAGAGGGCGCCGTCGGGGCCGGTGCAGATACCGTAGGGCGAATCCGCCGGGAAGGACGTGATAGCGCCGTCGGTGGTGATCCGCCCGATGCGGTGACCGCGGAACTCGGTGAACCACAGCGCATTGTCGGGGCCGGTGGTGATCACGGTCGGCTGGCCGCCGGAAACCGGCGGCGCGAACATATCGATATCCGCGCCACCGTCCCGGATCCGCGCTCGCCCCACCGCGGCCGGTTCGACCGAAGTGAACCACAGGGCACCGTCCGGCCCGCTGGTCAGCCCGTATGGTGCGCAGGCGACCTCAATCAATCTCGTCCACTCCGATCTGTGTTCCGTTGAAACGTTTCCGCAGTGCCCGGTCGTGGGTGACGACCACCAGCGCACCCGGATATTCGTGCAGGGCCCGCTCCAGCTCTTCGACCAGGGTGAGCGACAGGTGATTGGTCGGTTCGTCGAGTAGCAGCAGGTCGTGGTCACCGGCCAGCAGCATTGCGAGCGCGAGCCTGCGTTGCTGTCCGAACGACAGCGATCCCACCGGCCGGTCCACCATGTCGCGGTGGAACAGGCCGGTCGCCAGTAACGTGGCGCGGCCGTGACCGTAGGTGGCGAGCACGGAGCGAGCGGGGTCGAACACGCTGTCCTGGCGTAGGTAGCCAACCTTCCCGGGGGTTTCGGCGTAGAGCTTGTTCAACAGAGTGGTTTTGCCGGAACCGTTGGGCCCATGGATCAGTACTCGCTCCCGCGGACCGAGGGCACGGGATCCAAGACGGAATCCGGCGGCCCGGCCCCCGCTGAAGCGGCCGCGGAAGCGCAGCGGCTCCGGTGGGCGCGGCACAGGTTCCTCGCGCAGCCTGCGCAGCCGCTCGGTGGTCTGCCGCACGCGCGAGGCCACCGAACTCTGCACCCGGCCCGCATTCCGGTCGTAGGCCATCTTGTTGTTGTCTTTCATGGCGCGACCCACGGCGACCCGGTGCGCGGTGGTGTCGGCGAATTCCTCCAGCCGCCGGATTTCGTCGCACCATTGCGCGTACTGCTGCTCCCATCGTTGCCGGGCGGCGGCCTGCTCGGTCAGGAAACCGCTGTAGCCGCCACCGAACCGCGTCAGCCCGGTCTCGGCGACCTCGACAACGGCGGTAACCACCCGGTCCAGGAACACCCGGTCGTGCGAGACGACGACAACGGTGCCGTGATGGGTGCGCAGCCGCTCTTCCAGCCACACCGTGGCCGTCTCGTCCAAGTGGTTGGTCGGCTCGTCCAGCAGCAGTACCTCCGGCGATGCCGCCAGCAGACAGGCCAGCCCGAGCCGGGACTGCTCGCCACCGGACAGTTCGGTGAGCTCGCGCTCCCATTCGATATGGGCGAGCCCGAGCCCATGCATGGATTTGCGCACGCGGGCGTCGGCGTCGTATCCGGCACGCGCTTCGAACGCGGTGAGCAGTTCGCCGTATGCGGTCATATCCTGCGCTTCAGCCGCCTCTTGCATCCGTCGTTCCAGATCGCGCAGTTCTGCCAGAGCCAGATCGATGGCTTCGGCGACTGTGCGTCCGGACAGGGTCTGCGCGAGGTAACCGATACCACCGGCGGCTCGCACGGTTCGCTCGCCTGCGTCGGCGGGTTCGAGTCCGGCGACGATCCGCAGGAGAGTCGATTTCCCCGATCCGTTCTCCCCGACGATGCCGACCCGCTCTCCGGGCCGGATCGACAGCGAAACCTGGTCGAGGACTACGCGGTCACCGTAGGACTTCGTAAGGCCGCGCACGGTCAATTGTGTGGTCAGAAAATACTCCAATCGCTACTCGTGTAGCGTTAAGTTAGCAGCATCGACACACTAACGCAACAGGAGTTGCTTTTTGGAACCTCAACAACGCCCTGGTGGTCGCAGCGCCCGCGTTCGCGACGCGGTACGCCAGGCCACCCTGGCCGAACTCGCCGAACACGGCTACCAGGGGTTGACGATCGACAACGTCGCCCAACGCTCCGGCGTGCACAAAACCACGGTCTACCGGCGCTGGCGCAACGCCGAAGGCCTCATCGCCGACGCACTGGAAATCGCCGAGAACGAACCGTGGCCCATCCCCGACACCGGCACCGCCCTCGGCGACCTGCACGGCCTCGGCGAAGAAGTCCGCACCGGTTTCGCCGACCCCGAGACCGGGCCCGTCGCCTCGGCTTTCATCACCGCGGCCATGCAGAACCCCGCCGCGGCGGCAGCCCTGCACCGTTTCTTCGCCGCCCGCCACGAACAATCCGCGCAAGTGGTGCATCGCGCGATGGAACGCGGCGAACTCCCCGAAAACGTCGATCCCGACGAGGTGGTCCGGTTCGCCATCGCACCCATCTACTACCGGCTGTTCATCAGCCACGAACCGATCACCGCCGAAGACACCGAGCGCTCCGCGCGCGCAGCCATCGCTGCCGCCCGAGCAGGGATGCTCGAAAGCCGACCACGGACAGGATGATCAGCCGGAGCAGCGTTCTTCGGAAACCGACCCCGACAGGGTGCTCAGTCGGCGTATGCCTCCAGCGGCGGGCAGGTGCACACCAGGTTGCGGTCGCCGAACGCCCCATCGATCCGGCGGACCGGCGGCCACACCTTCACGCGGGAATGCGACAAACCCCGTGGGTAGACCGCGATTTCCCGGCTGTACGGGTGATCCCACTCGCCGACCAGGCCGGCAGCTGTATGCGGGGCACCGCGCAGCGGATTGTCCCCCACCGGCCAGACGCCGTCGGCTACCTGATCGATTTCGCGGCGGATACCGATCATCGCCGCCACGAATTCGTCGAGTTCGGCGAGGTTCTCACTTTCGGTGGGCTCCACCATGAGGGTGCCTGCGACCGGAAAACTCATGGTTGGCGCGTGGAAACCGTAATCAGCCAGGCGTTTGGCCACATCGTCTACCGTGACACCGCTGCGTTTGGTGATCTCGCGCAGATCCAGGATGCACTCGTGAGCGACCATTCCGTGCTCGCCGGTATAGAGCACCGGAAAGTACTCGTCGAGACGACGAGCCACATAGTTGGCAGACGCGATCGCGGTGAGCGTCGCGCGGCGCAGGCCCTCGGCACCCATCATCCGGATATACGCCCAGGTGATCGGCAGGATCGACGCCGAACCGTAGCGCGCCGCCGACACCGCATGCGACCCGGGTTCCAGCGGGTCACCGGGCAGATATTTCGCCAGATGGGCGCGCACCGCCACCGGCCCGACACCGGGACCGCCCCCGCCGTGCGGAATGCAGAACGTCTTGTGCAGGTTCAGGTGACTGACATCGCCGCCGAAACGACCCGGCCGCGCCAAGCCGACCAGGGCATTCAGGTTCGCGCCGTCCACATACACCTGTCCGCCCGCATCGTGCACCAGCGCGCACAACTCGGCGACCTCCTGCTCGAACACACCGTGCGTGGACGGGTACGTGATCATGATGCAGGCCAGCCGGTCGGCATGGTCGGCGATCTTGGCGCGCAGATCGTCCAGGTCGACATCACCGTTGGCGCGGCATTTCACCACCTCGACCCGCAGCCCCGCCATCGCCGCAGACGCGGCATTGGTGCCGTGCGCGCTCGACGGGATCAGGCAGGTGTCGCGGTGGACGTCACCGCGATCCAGGTGATAGCGGCGGATCGCCAGCAGGCCCGCGTACTCGCCCTGACTACCCGCGTTCGGCTGCAAAGACACCGAGTCGTAACCGGTGATCTCGGCGAGCCAATTCTGCAGATCGTCGATCAACCGCAGCAGCCCCGGCGCGTCCTCCACCGGAGCATACGGATGCAACCGCGCGAAACCCGGCCAGGTGATCGGCTCCATCTCGGCAGTGGAATTCAACTTCATGGTGCACGAACCCAGCGGGATCATGCTGCGATCCAGCGCAATGTCCTTATCGGAGAGCTCACGCAGATAACGCAGCATCGCCGTCTCGGTGTGATACCGGTGGAACGCCGGATGGGTGAGGAAATCCGAAGACCTGGTCTCGATCGGCACCGGAACACCCGCATCCGGCTCTACCACCGAACTCGTACCGAACGACTCCAGCACCGCCGCGATATGCGCATCCGTCGTGGCCTCGTCACAGGCCACCGCCACATGATCGGCATCGACCAGCCGCAGATTGATCCCCCGCGACTTCGCCTTACCGACCACCGCCTCCGCGCCGCCGGGCACCCGCACCAGGACGGTATCGAAAAACCGGTCGTGCACTGCCGCGCCACCCAAGCCCGCCGCCAACGTCACCGCATGCCCATGCACCCGCCGCGCGATCGCCCGCAGACCGTCCGCGCCGTGATAACAGGCATACATCGCGGCCACGATCGCCAGCAGCACCTGCGCGGTGCAGATATTCGACGTCGCCTTCTCTCGCCGAATATGCTGCTCACGCGTCTGCAACGCCAACCGGTACGCGGGCGCACCATCCGCATCCACCGACACCCCGACCAATCGGCCCGGCAACTGCCTGGCATGCTGCGAACGCACCGACAGGTAACCGGCATGCGGCCCCCCGAAACCCATCGGCACCCCGAACCGCTGCGTCGTACCGAAACACGCATCCGCACCCTGCTCCCCCGGCGGCGTGATCAACGTCGCAGCCAGCAGATCCGCCCCCACTGCCACCAACGCGCCCCGCTCATGCGCCGCCTCGATCACCGGCGCCCAATCCACGATCCGCCCCGACGCACCCGGCGCCTGCAGCAACACCCCGAAGAACTCCCCCTCCGGCAGACCA
The DNA here is from genome assembly GCF_002081715.1 of Nocardia donostiensis. Taxonomy (GTDB): domain Bacteria; phylum Actinomycetota; class Actinomycetes; order Mycobacteriales; family Mycobacteriaceae; genus Nocardia; species Nocardia donostiensis. Next base: position 22,063 of record NZ_MUKP01000057.1, read on the forward strand.
CCCGCCGCCAGATCCGCCTCGACGAGCTCGATCCCCAGCGGCTCGGCGCGCGTAGCCAACACCGTCTTCGTCTGCGGGAACACATCCACATCGACCAGCAGCCGCGCCGCCACCGAACGATTCGCCCGGCGCAACAATGTCATCGCCTCAGCCGCTGCCGTCGCTTCATCCAACATGGAGGCATTCGCCACCTCCATACCGGTCAGGTCCGACACCATCGTCTGGAAATTCAGCAACGCCTCCAACCGGCCCTGACTGATCTCCGGCTGATACGGCGTATACGCGGTATACCAAGCCGGGTTCTCCAGCAGATTACGGACCAGCACCGGCGGCGTGAGCGTATCGTAATAACCCAACCCGATCATCGACGTCGCCACCGTATTCGACGCCGCGAACACCGCCAACTCCGCCAACGCCTCATGCTCCCCCACCGCCCCCGGCAGGGCGGACAACACCCCGCCATCCACAATCCCCGCAGGCAGCGCAGCCGCAGCAAGATCATCCAGCGATGCGACACCCACCACATCGAGCATCTGCCGCAGCTCATCACGATCAGGTCCGATATGGCGGTCAGCAAAAGAACGAGTCACAACATCTCCAGGTCGGGCAGGTCAACACGGCAACGACGAATTCCGGCCCTCCCCCTCTGTCGCGGCGCCTGAGAGATTCGGCAGCCCGGCCACCGGCCGAACCCCTTTCCCCATGGGCGGGCAGCGGTGAAACTGCCACTTTCCAGAGGCGCCGAACCCCGCACGGTCCCTGATGCCTGAGAGATTGACGGGGAGGTGCTGCTCCTTCGGCGCCCGGGACTTACCCGGAACTCTCCCGCACGGCGGCGACGCTGTGACATTATGCCGCGCCTGCGGCGCGGCGGGTTCGCGGCCCCCTTGTGGCTCACGTTTCCGACCCTCGC
>NZ_MUKP01000058.1 GCF_002081715.1 Nocardia donostiensis
GGAAACCGAATACGGTCTCAAAGCGCTCCCGCTGGGTGGTTTCTGCGATATCGCAGGGATGACCGCGCTGGATGAGCTGGCACCGGAGGACCTGGACCGGGCGATGTACCGGCAGGCGACCTGGAAGCGGCTGGTCGTCATGTTCGGCGGTATCGCCATGAATTTCCTGCTCGGTTTCGTGCTGGTGGTGGTGCTCGCGGTCGGCTGGGGATTGCCCAATCTGAATCAGCCGCCGGAGACCGCGCTCGGCAATATGAGCTGCGTCGCACCGCAGAACCCGGACGGTTCGCTGCGGGAATGCACCGGTGTGGGACCCGCTCAGCGGGCGGGGCTGCGCCGCGGGGACGTGGTGACCGCCGTCGGCGGCGTCGAGGTGAATACCTGGAAGGAATTCCAGCGGCAGACGCAGCTGCAGGACGGCCCGTTCACCTACACCGTGGAACGCGACGGCCAGACTCTCACCGTGCCCGTGACCCCGGAACGGGTGGTCCGCTATCCCGGCAACGGCGGCGCAGGCCGGGAAGTCAGCGCGGTCGGCGTCGGTCCCGATTACTACGAGCCGGTCCAGTACGGCGTTCTTGCTGCGATCCCCGCCTCGGCTGCTTTTACCGGCGATATGTTCGTGCGGACCTTCCAATCGCTGGCGCAGCTGCCGTCCAAGGTCTCCGATCTGTGGACCGCCGTCACCGGCGGCGAACGCGACCCGGAAACTCCGGTCAGCGTGTACGGCGCCAGCAAGATCGGCGGTGAAACCGCCGAACGCGGCCTGTGGGGCATGTTCATCCTGGTGCTGGCTAGCTTGAACTTCTTCCTCGGCGCGTTCAACATCTTGCCGCTGCTGCCGCTCGACGGCGGGCATATCGCGGTGGTGCTCTACGAGAAGATCCGCAACATGATCCGGGGCCGGAAGGGCCTGGCTCCCGGCGCTCCCGTCGACTACCTCAAACTGCTGCCGGTCACCTATGCCGCGGTGGTGATCGGCGGCGCGTACATGATGCTCACCCTCGTCGCCGATATCGTCAACCCGATCAAGCTCTTCTGACCCCTCGCAGCGGTCTCCCGTCGACCAGGGCCGCTGCCTGCGATAACAGGCTGTAGGCGCGGTCACACCAGAGGTCCCGGGTTGGCCCGACTAGACTCGGCGGACGTACGGTCCGACTGGAGACGAAAGCAGGAAGCCGAACGTGACCAGCACAATCGGATTGGGGATGCCTGCCGCACCGGCGGCGGTCCTTGCTCCCCGGCGCAAGACCCGTCAACTGATGGTGGGCAATGTCGGTGTGGGCAGCGATCACCCGATCTCGGTGCAGTCGATGACCACCACGAAAACCCATGACATCAACGCCACATTGCAGCAGATCGCGGAACTGACCGCCTCGGGCTGCGATATCGTCCGGGTCGCCTGCCCGCGACAGGAGGACGCGGACGCGCTCGCCACCATCGCGAAGAAATCGCAGATCCCGGTGATCGCCGATATCCATTTTCAGCCGCGCTATATTTTCGCCGCGATCGACGCGGGCTGTGCGGCGGTGCGCGTGAACCCGGGCAATATCAAGGAATTCGACGGCAGGGTCGCAGAGGTGGCCAAAGCGGCGGGTGCGGCCGGTATTCCGATCCGCATCGGTGTGAACGCCGGTTCGCTGGACAAGCGGATGCTGGAGAAATACGGCAAGGCCACCCCCGAAGCGCTGGTGGAGTCGGCGCTGTGGGAGGCGAGCCTGTTCGAGGAACACGGCTTCGGCGATATCAAGATCTCGGTCAAACACAACGATCCGGTTGTAATGGTCGAGGCGTACCGGCAGCTGGCCGCGCAATGCGACTACCCGCTGCATCTGGGTGTCACCGAGGCCGGTCCCGCGTTCCAGGGCACGATCAAATCCGCGGTGGCCTTCGGTGCGCTGCTGTCGGAGGGCATCGGTGACACCATCCGGGTATCGCTGTCGGCGCCGCCCGCGGAGGAGATCAAGGTCGGCGGGCAGATTTTGCAGTCGCTGAACCTGCGCCCACGCAAACTGGAGATCGTGTCGTGCCCGTCGTGTGGCCGCGCTCAGGTGGATGTGTACACCCTTGCCAACGAGGTGACCGCCGGTCTGGACGGGCTGGAGGTGCCGCTGCGGGTAGCGGTCATGGGCTGTGTCGTCAATGGGCCCGGTGAGGCGCGGGAAGCTGATCTCGGTGTCGCCTCGGGCAACGGCAAGGGGCAGATCTTCGTCAAGGGCGAAGTCATCAAGACGGTACCGGAAGCGCAGATCGTGGAAACTCTGATCGAGGAGGCCATGCGCATCGCCGAGAGCATGGGCGAGGCCGCGGGCACCGGGGAGCCGGTCGTCACGGTCGGCTGAGGCGCATCGTTTGCCCAACGCTTTGGCGGATAGTTGTACCGCGCCGCGCCGGTTCGTGGCAGGCTGTGAATTGTGCGGAGTCTGCTGGAGCCGGCGCGGCGCGCTAAAAACCTTCCTGCGCGTCAGCTCGCCAAGCGGGACCTGGCTCAGGTCCTCCGGGTTCTCGACGACGATCCGGTTGCCTCCTGCATGGTTGCGGCCAGATTGCAGGAATTCGGTATGGACGGCCGTGGGCTCGGTGAATTGTGGAGTCGCGGCGGTCCCGCCGATTCACTGTGCTTTTCCGGAGTGAACATGATGCCGTTGCGCGGCAACCGAGACGCATTGCGTGCCTTCGCCGACCGCGCCGTCCGCTGGCCGCGGATCTGTTCGTCGTTGGTCGGTCGTCAGGAACTGACGCTGCCGCTGTGGGAGATGCTCGCCGAACACTGGGGTCCCGCGCGCGAACTGCGCGGCGCGCAGCCGCTGCTTGCGCTGCGGGAATCCGCGCTGTCGATTGCCGACCCGGAGGTACGCCAGGTTCGCTCCGAGGAGTTGGAACGCTACCTCGAAGCCGCGATTGCCATGTTCATCGAAGAGGTCGGAGTGGATCCGCGGGCAGGCGACGGCGGCCGTGGCTACCGTAGGCGGGTCGCCGGGCTCATCGAAAGCGGGCGCGCCTGGGCGCGTTTCGAAGACGGCCAGGTGGTGTTCAAAGCAGAGGTGGGCGCGATGTCGCGGCGCACCGGGCAGATCCAGGGCGTGTGGGTGCATCCCGAACACCGAGGTAGGGGACTGGGCACCCGGGGCACCGCCGCCGTCGCCAATGCGGTGGTCGCCACCGGCCGCACGGCCAGTCTGTACGTCAACGATTACAACCAGATCGCCCGGCGGGCATATCACGCGGTCGGGTTCCGGCAGATCGCGACGTTCGCGACCGTCATGCTGGATTGATCGCGGCCCGCGGGTAATCCGGTGCGCCACAGTCGATTGCCGAACCAGGGCCGTTACCATCGGTGCCGATGCCGATTCGTCTGCTGCTCACTGTGACCGTCGCGGCGCTGCTCACCGCAGCGACAGGGTGCGCGACGAGCCCGCCGGGACCGATCCAGGCCGCCGCCGCCTTCGTCTCCGCGTTCGCCGCCGCCGACCCGGCTGCCGCGGCCACCTACACCACCCGCCCCGAGACCGCAGCGACCGCGTTGGCGTCGGCCTGGGAGGAGCTGGGTGCCGAACAGCTCACTGCTGCCACCGGACGCGCCGAAGTCACCGGCGACACCGCCACCGTCGAATACACCTACCGATGGCAGCTTCCGCGCGAGCGCACCTGGGAATACAGCGGCCTGCTGCAGATGGGCCGCAGCAATGGACGCTGGGTGGTGCGCTGGACGTCATCGAATATCCACCCCGAACTCGGCGACACCCAAACCATGCTGTTGCGGGTCGACCCTGCCCCGCGGGCGCGGGTCAACGAACAAGCCGGTTCCGATGTGCTGGTGCCGGGCACCGTGACCCGGGTGACGTTCTCCGTCACCGACGCGGACGACCCGGACGCGGTGGCCGCTGCACTGTCGGCCGTGCTGACCAGGTTCGACGCAGACCTCACCCCGGAGAACATCGTGACCGCGGCGCGCGACGCCGGCGCTGGTGGGGGACCCCACACCGTCATCCTGCTGACCGAAACCGAATTCGGACAGGTCGGCGCCGAACTCATCGGGCTACCCGGTGTGCGGTTGACCCAGGAATGGGATCTGGTGCCGACCGAGCGGGGTTTCGCGCCGGATCTGCTGACCCAGGTACGCGCAGCGGTGATCGACGAGGTGGACGGCAAGGCGGGCTGGCGGGTGGTCACCGTGAACGCCAATGGCGCGCCGGCAGGCGTATTGCACGAGGTGCTGCCGCAGCCTGCGCCGTCGTTCACCCTCAGCGTCGACCGTTTTGTGCAGAACGCCGCCCAGCGCGCCGTCGACGCCCGCCCTGAACAGGCGATGATGGTGGTCATCGAACCGTCGACAGGCGCGATTCTGGCTGTCGCGCAGAACGCGGCCGCCGACCGCGACGGGCCGATCGCCACCATCGGCCGATATCCGCCCGGTTCGGTGTTCAAAACGGTTACTGCGGCGGCCGCCATCGCTGCTGGAACCGCCACCCCCGACACTGTGCTGCCGTGCCCGAGCGAGATCGTGATCGGGGAGCGCACCATCCCCAACTACAACCATTTCTCGGTCGGCCCGGTGCCGATGGCCACCGCCTACGAACGCTCCTGCAACACCTCGTTCGCGAAACTGGCCGCCGGCCTGCCCGCCGATGCGTTACATCGGGCGGCGGCCTCGTTCGGTATCGGACCCGACTACACGGTGGCCGGTCTGCCGACTTTTTCCGGTTCGGTACCGCCCGCCGACGACCTCACCCAGCGCATCGAGGACGGGATCGGGCAGGGCCGGGTGGTTGCCAGCCCGTTCGGGATGGCGTTGCTGGCGGCGACGATCGCACAGGGCACGGCCCCCGTGCCGTATCTGATCGCTGGCCGGGAGACCGTGATCGAGGGTGAGCGCCCGGTGCCAGATCCCGCGGTGATCGAAGGTTTGCAGATGATGATGCGCAAGGTGGTGACCGGCGGTACCGCGGCACGGATCGCCGATCAGGGCGAGGTGTACGGCAAAACGGGGGAGGCCGAAGTTGCGGGCGGATCGCATTCGTGGTTCGTGGGCTACCGGGGCGATATCGCGTTCGCGGCATTGCTGGTGCGCGGCGGCAGCTCCGATCATGCGGTTGCGGTCACCCGCGAGATGTTGGCGGCGCTTCCGCCGGGTTACTGAGCCCTGGCATCCGGTTCCGCGGTGTCGGCCCCGTCACCGCCGGGGTTGCTCCAGGTCGCGGCCGGATAGGTGTTTTCGAAAAGGTCGGCGAGCGAGCTGGGCGGTGTCGGCGATACCTGATCGGTATGCGGGAGCCGGTCCCGTGGTGGTGCGGAGGCCGCGGTCTCGGTGCCGAGTATCTCGACGACGCCGGCTCCGCCCAGAATCATTCCGGCGGTGATGAGAGCAAGAGTGGGACGCTTCATTGTCCGGCTCCCTCGGATCAGGGGTTCGACGGATAAAGAGCTCGAGCACCCTTCCCCTGCAACGCTCCGGAAGGGTTTTCTGAAAATTTGCTGCTGAGGCCAAAGTAAGCGGCGACAGCGCATCGAGACAAGAGGAAAGTCGTTGTCGATCAGGTATGAGCCGAATTGTGACCGAGTAGACCGACCCCGTGACCGTACCGTTATATCTCCCGTTATCCGGGCTCAGACCCGTTGCAGCGTCGCAGTCAAATGCTGTTGCAACGGTTGACCGACCGCGGCCATCCGCAGTGTGTAGTCGATGGTGCGGCCGTGTAACCGGATGGAGCGGCCGAGGGTCGTGACCTCTTTGGCGCTGCCGGTGAGACCGACGTGGCTGGACTCGAGTTCCAACCGGAGCTCGTCGTCATCGGTGGTCAGGGCGCCTTCACAGATCTCGGTGACGCCGGTCGGATGTGCCAGGACCAGCTCCGCCCGCCCGGGGGTGGGGCAGCGCAGATATCCGGTTTCCCCGTGCAGCGGGCGATTGTCGTCGGCAGCACGGGTGCGCTGCACATAGGTGAGGAACGGGCGCCCGATATGTCCGAAGGTGATCTCTTCCAGATAGCCGAACGAGGAGATGGTCGGATATTCGCCCCGTCCCGAACCGCGCCAGGTGCCCAGTAGCCGGGACAGCGGAGCGATATCCGGATGGGGTGCGATAGGCGGTTGCGGGTCGGCCACGGCTGACAGCCTAAACCTCTGGGCCGCTCGATGTTTCCCCCTCCCATATTTTTCTCGCGATAAGGTGAGCGGCGGCCGATGGCCGAGGCAGTGCATGTTTGTCGGAAAGGGAAGAAATGCTGTACGGACGCCGGGTTGAATCCGGTATGCCGACCCCGCGCGGGCGTATCGGCATGGTGCGCGTCTCCGCGCTCGGTGCGGTGCTGGCGGTGGCCGCCGCCTGCTCGGACTCCGGACCCGCGAACGATATCGCCGCCCTGCCCGGGAACCACTATGTCCTGACCCAGCTCGTCGGCAGCGGAGACGACAGTGGCGCGGTGCTCACGGTGGACGAGCTGTCGCAGGCGTGGGGGCTGGCGGCCCGGCCGGGAGGACATTTCTGGGTCGGCGCGGGCGGTACCGCGTTCCCGTTCGCCGGTGATGTCCGCGCCGCAGCGGATACGGCGCTGCAGCGGCTGTTCCAGGATTCGTTCACCGCGGTCGACATCCCCGGTGCAGACGCGGAAACCTCGGAGCAGAGCGCGGGCAAGATCACCGGGGTGATCGCCAACCACGCGCCGGTGCACTCGGATCTGTTCGTGGTCCGCGATCAGCCGGTGCCGCTGCCGGGGGTGCCGCCGCTGCTGCTCACCGGTTCGGCCCGGCATATCCTGGCCACCGATTCCGGCACGCTTTCGGCCTGGACCGAGCTGGCCCACGACGGCGCCATCGTCCGTCACGACGGCCCGGCGAGCCTGGTGTTCGACGGGGCGGCGCAGGGCATGTCGTTTTCCGGGCTCGCGATCGCACCGTCGGGGGATGCGCTGCTGGTCGCTGATTTCGGCGCGGAACCACAGGTGCGAACCTTCGACAAGAACTGGCAGCTCGTTCCCACCACCGGGTTCGTGAACCCGTTCGCCAGCGGCGATGAGATCGACCCGGACAAGCCGGAGCTGGGCCGCCAGGTGCTGCCCGGTGATCCCGCGCCGTACAACGTGACCACCATCGGCGATCGAGTGTTCGTCTCCTACGCGATCACCCAGCCTGTCGCCGACGACGAAGTTCCGGGCACGGTGAGCACGCCAGGAAACGGCGCTGAGGACGCGGCGGGCGCCGGGGAGCAGCAGGGCGGAGCCGAGGGCGAGGACGCCGGGGATGCGCTGCGGTTCGAGTCAGGCGCACCCGATGTCCTCGATACCGCCGCCGAGGAGGCGTCCGGCGACCGCCCCGGTAAGGGCAAACTCGTCGAGTACGCCGCCGACGGCACCCTGGTCCGCATCATCGACGACGCGGGTAGGCTCAACGCACCGTCCGCCGTCGCGATCAGCCCGTCCACCTTCGGTCCGTTGAGCGGCAAACTGCTCGTCGGCAATACCGCAGGCGCGGGCAGGATCCTCGCCTTCGACGACGCCACCGGTGAATTCGTCGACTATGTGCGCGACGCTTCAGGTGCGCCGCTCGCAGTCGACGGTCTGCGAGATTTCGAGTTCGGCGACGGTGTCACCGTCGGCGACAGCGACACCCTCTATCTGACGGCGGCTGGCGAGGACGACTCGCATCTGTCCAGTCTGCGGCTGAAGTAGCCGGGCAGCGGTAGCCCGCCCGGTGGTGGCTACCGCTTGCGTCGCAGGCCGAACAGCCGGAACGAGCGGGAGCGTTTACGCGGCAGCGACGCGTACACCATGGTCATCTCAGCGAAGACACCCGCTTCCTGTTCCCGTTCGGGTCCGAATTCGTGCCTGCCGAGCACCTGGGTGATCGAGCCGGGGGAGATGGACGACAGCGCGTCGGCCAGTGCCGGGGTCAAGGCCTCCGGCCCTGGCGTGGCGTCGCTGTCGGGGTCGGCGCCGTGCCCGAGGAGCATATGCCCGACGGCGTGCAGGACGATGTGGTCGGCATTGCGGCCGGATGCGCTCGCGTCGTAGACGATGATGTCGTCGTATTTGCGCGCGACCCACAGCCCGTTGCCTGCGCAGCCGATATCGGTGAGCGCGGAACGGTGTACCGGTTGCAGCGATACCGGCCGCTTCCGGTGGGCGGCTACCTCGGCGAGGTAGGCGTTGAGGTCCCAGGGGCTGGGCAGCGGCACCGTCCCCGCTGCGTCACGGAACCTGGTTTCCATGCTTGTCATCGGCGGATACGTTACCGATCAGTTGGTCGCACGTCACCTCTGTGACCCGGCTGCCGCCCAGACGCAGCAATGCCCGTCATGGCCGGAAAGTACTGTGCGACAGTGGCATAGGCCGATGTTACGTGATGCCGGTCACTTGACCGGTTTCTCGTCGGCCGGTTCGGCGCCTGCGCGCGGGGACAGCAACTGGTTGAGTATCCACAACACCACCCCGATCGCCAGCAGCACCCCGGCGATCGCGTACTGGGCGGGGTTGCGATCGGTGAACGGAGTCACCAGGTAGGCGCAGCTGAGCGCGCCAAGGACCGGAAGGAAGGTCGGGGTGCGGAAATGCTGGTGCGGTACCGGGTCACGCCGCAGCACCAGCACCGCGATATTGACGATGGTGAACACGGCGAGCAGCAGCAGCGCTGTGGTGCCGCCCAGTTCCGGCACCTCACCGACGAACAGGATCAGCCCGAACGCCAACAGCGTGGTGGCGGTGATCGCCACGAACGGGGTGCGCCGAACCGGATGGACGCGGCCCAGTTGCCCGGGTATTACACGGTGTTTGGCCATTCCGTACAGCAGCCTGCTCGCCATGAGCATATTGATCAGTGCGGAGTTGGCCACCGCGAACATGGTGATGAAAGCGAAGACGTGGGTGGGGAAACCGGGTGCTCCGATCTCCACCACCCGCAGCAGCGGGGTGTTGCCTTCGGACAGTTGATCGATCGGCACCAGGGCGACGGCGGTGATGGACACCAGCACATAGATCAGGCCGGTGATCAGCAGCCCGCCCAGCAATACCTTCGGGAAGATGCGGCTGGGGTTTTTGGTTTCCTCGGCCATGTTCACCGAATCCTCGAACCCGACCATCGCGTAGAAGGCGAGGGTGGTCGCGGCGATGACGCCGCCGAACGCTGTGCGGTCGCCGGTGTCGAATTCGGTGAGATGGCTGAAATCGCCGTCGCCTGTGCCGAGCGCCCATATGCCGATGCCGATGATGATCAGCAGACCGGACAGTTCCACGCAGGTCAGCAGCACGTTCACGGCCACGCCTTCCCGGACTCCGCGCAGGTTGATCGCGGCGATCAGGCCCATGAACGCCAGCGCGACCATGGTGACGCCGATCCCGGAACCCAGATCCAGCTCGAATGCCTCGGCGAAGTTCGACGCGAACGCCCGCGCCGCCGTGGACGCGGAGGTGATACCGGAACTCATCACCGCGAACGTGACCATGAACGTGAGGAAATGGATCCCGAACGCCTTGTGTGTGTACAGCGCCGCGCCCGCAGCCTGCGGGTATTTCGTCACCAGCTCCAGATAGCTGAATCCGGTGATGAACGCGACGGCGAAGGCCACAACGAACGGCACCCACACCGCCCCGCCGACCTGTCCGGCCACCCGCCCGGTGAGCGCGTAGATGCCGGTGCCGAGAATGTCACCGACGACGAACAACAGCAGTAGCCATGGGCCCATCATCCGTTTCAGGCTCGGCTGAGATTCGGTACCGGATACCGTGATGTCGTCGGCCATCAGAAACCCTCATTTCGCCAATCGGCAGCCACGAAACGTGCTACAGGACACACCAGGTGATCGTGTGCTCCCGAACACCTGTTTCATGCCCCGGCGTCTACCCCATGCGCTCGGCGGCTTCAGCGATCATGGTCGCCGAATCGCGCGGGCTCAGCGCCATGGCGCGCAGCTGATCGAACATCACGCCGAAGCGACGGATTTCGTTGTGTCCTTCGATCAGGGCGTCACCGGAGATACCCTCCACGTAGACCAGTTCGGGGTCGGCCGGGTCGGGGAAGTCGAGCAGGGTGAACGCCCCGGCCATCCCCGGGTGTGCGCCCGCATCGAACGGCAGGATCTGCAGGATCACGTTCTTGCGTTTGGTTTCCTCCTGCAGTCTGCGCAACTGCCCGGCCATCACCTCGGGGCCGCCGACCACCCGCCGGATCGCGGCCTCGTCCATCACTACCCACAGTTCCAGTGGTTCGTCCTTGGTGAGCACTACCGCGCGGTCCATCCTGGCGCGGGCGCGCCGCTCCAGCACCGACGCCTCGGTCTTCGGCATGGCGGTGTCGATGACCGCCATGGCGTACTGCTCGGTCTGCAACAGGCCGGGGATGAACGAGGTCTCGTAGTGGCGGGCCGACAGGGCCACGGATTCGAAATTGATATAGGCCGCGTACACCTCGGTCAGGCTGGCCTCGTATGGGCGTGACATACCGGGCTTCTGGGCGTCGGACAGCAGTTCGAGGGCGTCTTTGCGCCGGGCCGCGTCGATACCGTACAGGTCGAGCATGGTCATCAGGGTGCGTTTCTGCGGTCTGGCCTGCGCGGTTTCGATCCGGTACAGCGTGGTGACGTTGATACCGGTCTGTGCGCTCACCTCTTCTTTGCTGAGTCCGGCTTGTTCCCGCATCTCCGACAACAGCACCGACAACCGGCGCAACCCCGCGGTCAGAACCGTGCGCTTGCCCGCCATACCGTTGAACCCTTTCCCCTCGCGCACTGCGTATTTCGCGCTTTGCCTACCGGGGCTCGGTTGGTTCGCTCTCTGAAGATGAGCCCACGCGAGCGGCGAAGTCGCGCCAACTGGTGGATATCTGGTCAGAGACTACAGTCCGTACCGATCCGGTCCGCCGGGTTCGGGGCAAATCTCGTGCTCCGGCGGTTCCTTTGCCTAGGGGGATCGTGGAGTGGCAGTGGTGGTATCGAGCCGCCGGGGCCGGGCGGCCGGCTATCTGTGAGCTTCCATGCGGTATGCGTTACCGGTGCTGCGGATTCCGTTCGATTTCCGCGGAGCGTGCGTGGTGCCGAGGTGTCGAGCCCGCCGAGCGGTTTTCGCCCCGGAAGGCCGACATGACCGGCCGCGAGAGGCGTGCGACCGGCTCGTTTCCCGTTCTGCACCGACCGGTCCGGGTGGGCGGGCTCGGCCCGCGATCATTGTGAGACGCAACTCTTTTGCTTTGTGCACTACTTAGTTCGCATTGTTGCATTCCTGTGTCTTGTGTTCTTGCATCTGTAAGAGCATGATCCAGCTAGCCTAGTTGCGAGCGATCCCCATCCGAGTCCGCGAGACCGAATCGAGAGCTGAATATGCTGCTACGAATTGCGAAGGTGACGGACGAGTTCGAGGTGCGAAGATGAGCGCGCCGACGGTGACCCCGCTGCCCACTGCGCCGCAGTTGTTGTGCGCCTTCCAGGGTCGGCGGTTCCAGGACCGAGAGATGTTGCGCTCGGCGCATGCCCTCGCCGAGTTGCATGCCCGCCGCGTTCAGGTGCGCGATATGGCGCTGGTGGCCGAAATAGATTGCCGACGTAGCGAACTCATCGACGATATCAACGACTGGATCACCAAGGAAGTGCCCCAGCATCGCAACGGCGCCTCACTACACACCGAGAGCCTCGGTGCTGTGATCGACCGGATGGCGCGCAGCTGGGTGAAGGCGAATCAGGCGATCGACGCCGACGGACCGCGCAGCGACAACACCCACCGCCACTGGTATCACCTGGCCGAACTCGTCGACGGCTACACCGACCTGATTGCCGACGTGTCCTGCGGCAGGCGGCGCCTGCCGGAGCAGTAGGCCCTGGCCCTGAGCGTGGGTTGTCGTTCAGCACACTGGACAAACGACGCACCGGAACCGATGAACGACGCTTCCGGTTCGGCAGTGGCGGGTCACGGCGAAGGCGAGTGCGGTAGCGGGGTTTCCGCCCCCTGATAGCTGTGCAGCCATGCGTGGGCGCTCAGTGCCATAATGGTCTAGACCATTGAATGTTGTAATGGCAAATAGATGGTTAACGTCACAGGTGGTTCAGGTTGGACGGGTCTTGTTCGATGTACTGCCGTAGCGCTGTGATCGGAGCGCCGTCGACCGAACCGGCGAAGTAGGAGCCGGACCACAACCGTTGAGCACGCCAGTAACGCTGAACCAGTTCGGGGAACTCCTGCCGCAACCGCCGCGAGGAAACACCCTCGAGAGAGTTCACCAGTTTCGACTACCGGCGGCTCCGCTTCACACCGGGGTAGCAAGCGGCACTGCCCCGTCAGGTTTCAGAGCACGCCCAGGCCGGAGCCTTCCCCTTCAGGTGGAGAAGGACGTCGATCTGTCGGAGTGGGGAACGATGACAACGGACGAGAGCGGCCCGGCCGGCCGACGCCAGAACTCCTCGGAGACAGGGTATGCCGAGCAGGCCGACGCCACCGTGGCGCGGGCGTCGAAGGTGCATCGGGTGCGCATCGACATCGAGCGCATCCTCGACAACCATGCGGTACGGCGCTTCCGCTGCTCCTGCTCACGCGGCGCAGCCGTGATAGCGCAGGGCGGCTGATCGAGCTGGTGCGTTCGCTGTACCGCGGTGACCGCGTCGCCTTCGAAGCCGATGTACGGCACCGGATGCGGTGAGCGTTGGTCAGCGGACTTGCGGCCCGACTTTTCCGCCGAGCAGTTCGATGCTGTGCAGCACCTTGTGGTGTGGCAGCGTCCCGACGCTGGGATGCAGCATGAACCGGTCGAGTCCGAGGGTGTCGCGGACAGTGGCGATCTTTTCGGCGACGCGTTCGGGTGAGCCGACGAACAACGAACCTTGCGGCGAGCGCAGAGCCTCGAAGGTATCCCTGGTCATCGGACCCCAGCCGCGTTCGCGGCCGAGGACACTCATGGCGACAGCGTAAGGGGCATAGAAATCCGCGACGGCCTGCTCGTCGGTGTCGGCGATATAGCCGTGCGCGTGCACCGCGACCGGTTGCGGTGCATGGCCGCCTTCGGCGAGCGCGCGGTGGTAGAGGTCGACCAGGGGTGCGAAGCGGGCGGGTTCACCGCCGATGATCGCGATCGCCAGCGGCAGGCCGAGCAGTCCGGCGCGGGCCACCGATTCCGGGCTGCCACCGACGGCGATCCACACCGGTAGCGGGCGTTCGGTACGCGGGTGCACGGTCGCTGCACGCAGCGGCGGACGGAACTTGCCCGACCACGTGACCGGCTGGTCCGCGCGGATGCGTAGCAGCAGGTCGAGTTTCTCGGTGAACAGCTCGTCGTAGTCGGACAGGTCGTAGCCGAACAGCGGGAAGGATTCGGTGAACGACCCGCGTCCGGCCATCAGCTCCGCGCGCCCGCCGGACAGCAGATCCACGGTGGCGAAGTCCTGGTATGCGCGTACCGGGTCGTCGGAGCTGAGCACGGTGACCGCGCTGGTGAGCGTGATGCGCTCGGTGCGCGCGGCGATCGCGGCCAGGATGACAGCGGGCGCTGAGGAAGCGAAATCGCGGCGGTGGTGTTCGCCGACACCGTAGACGTCCAGGCCGGCCTGTTCGGCGGCCACTGCCTCGGCGACGACCTCGCGCAACCGCTGCCCGGGGCTGGGTGCGTCCTGGTCGGCAACCGGGTAGCGCTCGGCGAAAGTGGTCAGACCGAGTTCCATCTGGTGCACCTTTTCCAAGTAGTTTCTGTGTCAACTACCTGTGGGAACGATGGGCGGACCGGCGGTATTCCTGTTCTCACAGTTCCTGGTTTCCCGGGGCACGGCCCGGCGATCACCTGACGTGCACCCCTGCCCAGCACCGTCGTGCGCCGTACACGCGGCGCCCTCCGCGCAAGGTGGATACTCTTGACCCATGTCCGTGCGTACCCGCCAGCCGCTTGTTCCCGGAACCCCGACCCCGATCCGTGAGGTCCCGCGCGGGATCGAGCGACCGGAGTACGTCTGGAAGAAAACAGCCAACGAAGGCAGCGAGCCGTGGGTGCAGACCCCGGAGACCATCGAGAAGATGCGCATCGCAGGCCGGATCGCCGCCCAGGCCCTCCAGGAGGCCGGTAAAGCGGTCACGCCGGGCGTCACCACCGACGAGCTGGACCGGATCGTGCACGAGTACCTGTGTGACCACGGCGCCTACCCGTCGACCCTCGGCTACAAAGGCTTCCCGAAATCGTGCTGCACCTCACTCAACGAGGTGATCTGTCACGGTATCCCCGACACCACGGTGGTTCAGGACGGTGACATCGTCAATATCGACGTCACCGCCTACATCCATGGTGTGCACGGCGACACCAACGCCACCTTCGGAGCCGGTGATGTGGACGAGGAGGTGCGGCTGCTGGTCGAGCGCACCGAGGAAGCCACCATGCGGGCCATCAAGGCCGTGCGGCCGGGCCGGGCGCTCAATGTGATCGGCCGCGTCATCGAGTCCTACGCCAACCGCTTCGGCTACGGCGTGGTGCGCGATTTCACCGGCCACGGTGTCGGCCCCACCTTCCACAGCGGTCTGGTGATCCTGCACTACGACCAGCCCGCCGTGGAATCGATCATCGAACCCGGGATGACGTTCACCATCGAACCGATGATCAACCTGGGCGGGATCGGCTACGAGATCTGGAACGACGGCTGGACCGTGGTCACCAAGGACCGTCAATGGACCGCCCAGTTCGAGCACACCCTGGTCGTCACCGAATCCGGTGCGGAAATCCTCACCCTGCCGTGATCGACCGTCCGGCCGGGGCGTTGCGCGGCGCGCTGCTGGTCGCCGGAACCACCTCCGACGCGGGTAAGAGCGTGGTGGTGGCCGGGATCTGCCGGATGCTGGCCCGTCGCGGAGTCCGGGTTGCGCCGTTCAAGGCGCAGAACATGTCGAACAATTCGGTCGTCACCCTCGACGGCGGTGAAATCGGGCGTGCGCAGGCGTTGCAGGCGCGGGCGTGCGGGCTGGAACCAAGTGTGCGGTTCAATCCGGTGCTGCTCAAACCCGGGGGTGACCGGCGCTCCCAGCTGGTGGTGCGTGGCCGGGCCGTGGACACTGTCGGTGCGCGCGACTATATCGAGCATCGGGGCCGGCTGCGTGCGGTCGTCGCGGACGAACTCGCCGCGCTGCGCGCCGAATTCGATGTCGTGATCTGCGAAGGAGCCGGCTCACCCGCCGAAATCAACCTGCGCGCCACCGATCTGACGAATATGGGCTTGGCGCGGGCGGCGCAACTACCGGTGCTGGTGGTCGGCGATATCGACCGCGGCGGGGTGCTGGCGCACCTGTTCGGCACCGTGGCCGTGCTGGAACCCGAAGACCAGCAACTGATTTCCGGGTTCGTGGTCAACAAGTTCCGCGGCGACGTGGAACTACTGCGGCCTGGCCTGCGACAACTCGAGCAGCTGACCGGCCGGCGCACCTACGGTGTCATCCCGTTCTGCGACGAGTTGTGGATCGATGCGGAGGACTCCCTCGGTACCGTCGCCGACGCACCGGTGGGCCGCCCGGCGCCGCCGCATGGCAGCGAATGGCTGACCGTGGCCGCGATCCGCTTGCCCCGCATCTCCAACTCCACCGATGTCGAGGCATTGGCCTGCGAACCCGGTGTTTCGGTGCGTTGGGTGAGCGAGCCGTCCCGGCTGGCCGGAGCCGACCTGGTGGTGCTGCCGGGCAGTAAAGCAACCGTCGACGATCTGGCCTGGCTACGCAGTACCGGGATCGCCGACGCGCTCATCACCCGAGCGGCCGCGGGCGGTCCGACCCTGGGGATCTGCGGCGGCTACCAGATGCTCGGCCGCCGGATCGCCGACCGGGTGGAATCGTCGGCCGGTGCGGTCACCGGGCTCGGATTGCTCGACCTCGATATCGAGTTCGCCGCCCCCAAGGTGCTGCGGCGGACCCGCGCGATCGGCGCCCCCGGCACGACCACGGCGGGTATCGCGGCTTCGGGCTACGAAATCCACCACGGCCGTGTCCGGCGAAGCGGCGACGACCACTGGTTGGTGAGTGCCGAGGCAACACCTGCCGAGCCTGATCGCGGCGCCGACGGTGGCGCGCCGGGCCCCGAGGGCAGTGTTCGGGGGCCCGTCTGGGGCACTCACCTGCACGGGCTGCTGGAGTCGGACGAATTCCGCCGCGCCTGGTTGACCGAGGTCGCTGCCCGCGCGGGCCGCACCGGTTTCACCGTCGCCTCCGGCACTCGCGTCACCGACATCCGCACCCGCCAGCTGGACCTGCTCGCCGACCTCGTCGAAGAACACCTCGACCTACCGGAACTAGACCGGCTCATCTCCGACGGCGCACCCCTGGACCTGCCCACCATCACCACCGCGCGCTCCGAGGTATACCCGGTCGGATGAGGACGACCTGCCGCCGAACGGCTCAGGGTTCCGTGCGCGGCTGAGCGCCCTGCTCTCACCGCAGCCGCAACCTCGGGCCGGTGCAGGTAGGCCGATGCATCCCCACACTGAGGTGCCGCCGTTCGGATGCTTCGAACGGGCCTCACTTCGACCGGCCCGAGCCCTCGATGACAGGCACCGCCTCGAACCGCCGCGCCGGAGGCGCGGCCAATAAATACCGTGTAGCGTTTTTCGGCATGAAATCTAGGCGGATTGCTCTCGGAGACCGGGCCTGGACGGTGCGGGTCGACGGGCCGGTGACTCAGCACAGTGTGTTGTTGTTGCCGGATTCGGGGGACCCGCCGAATATTTTCGACAGGGTCTGCGATCGGCTGCACAATTCGGATTTGCAGACCATTGTCGTGGAGTCCGTGCGCGATCTGGACATTACCGGGGTGTATGCCATTCTGGATGAGCTCGGGGTGCCCTGGGTGAATGTGGCGGGCCGTGGTGATGGGGCCAGTGTCGCTTGGCAGGTGTGTGCGTCCGGTTTCGGGCGGTTCATCAGTTTGGTTGTTGCCGATCGGGGTCATCCTGCTGTGCACGACGGTGCGGGCTATGTGTTGGATCCGGGGTGTCGGGCGGTGGAGTTGCCGACGACGGTGCTGGTCACCAAACCGTTGTCGCGGTCGGCTGCCGACAGTTCGGGGCGTTACGTGTATGGCGAATTCCGGGTTGTGCAGGTCGATGTCGACAATGTGGCCACTGAGGCCGATCAGGAGTTCGCTACCGAGATCGTGTTACGCACCAGTATGTGGTGATATCGCCTGGTGTTCTCGCCGGTATTCGGTGAGCCAGTCCAGCCAGGTGTCCATTTCACGGAACGCGGCGGCACGTGGTTGCGCGGCGGACAGGAACACGTCGTGGCGGGCGCCGTCGATCGGCACGATCGAAGTCCGGTCGCCCAGGCAGCCGGCCCAGCGTTGGATTTGCCGCACGTCGAGCACTGCGTCGGCTACGTCTACTGCGGGACCGTATCGGCGGGCGAATTTCGTCAGCCGTGACCGCAACAGCAGTGACGGTACCCCGATATCGAGGCCTCGGTGCAGTTGCGCGTGCCCGCGCCGGATTGCCCGCAACCAGCCGAACCGTACCGGAAAACCGTGCAGAGGTTTCCAATCCAGGTTGTAGTCCCATTCCCCGGCGACGCTGTTGTGCAGGCTGGCGCCATAGGCGTCGGATTTGCCCAGCGGCAGTTCCACGGTCGCGCGGAACTTGCCGAGCGCGTGGATGAGCGTGGTGCCGATGGTGCGGTAGTAGGGCGGGCCCTGCAGATCGAACCAGGGGCTGTTGAGCACCAGCCCGGTGATCCCAGCCGCTGCCACACCGCCGTCGCGGTTGAGCCGGTTCAGCCACAGCGGCAGGATCAAACCGCCGGTGGAGTGAGCCACCAGCAGCACCTCGCGGCCGGTTTCTTCGCGCACGATGCGCAGCGCCTCGTTCAGTTCCGCGTCGTAGAGCGCGAGGTCGGTGATGTAGTGCGGTGTCTGCCCCGCCCGCAGGGAGCGGCCGCATTTGCGCAGGTCCATCGCATAGAAGCGGTGCCCGCGCTCGGCGAAGTGCTCGGCGAGATGCCGCTGGAAGAAATAGTCGGTGAAACCGTGCACGTACAGCACGGCGTAGCCGCTCTCGGGTTCGCTGCCGGGCAGATGGCGCACCAGGGTGGCAACCGCTTCGCCTTCGCCGTCGGGGTCGGGGCCGAGCGGCAGCGTGCGTTGCTCGTATCCCGCGCCGAGGATGTCCGGCTGCCAGGCAGCTGCCCGGGTCGTCCCGGGAGCCGCGGCGGAGGATTGACTCGTCACACGTTCAACCTAGGCGACGCGGGCTGAGCTGCAGAACCCTGCCGAGGGAGGAATCTGCGTCACATTCGGCGGCCTCCCTAGGGATTCGCGCGGCGGTGAGGTGCACAATTGGGTTTGGGTGAACGACGGGTAACCTTCATCCCGCCGCCGCGGTCCGGCCACAGCCAGACCCCCGCAACAACCGTATAGCGCCCGTGCCCGAGCGGGACCACCCGATGAGGCGTGCCCCGCGCACCAGGACAAGGAAGTCGATCTACCCGTGCCGAACGCTGCCCTGACTGAAAAGACCGATGTAGTACTCATCGGTGCCGGCATCATGAGCGCCACCCTCGGCGCATTGCTGCGTCAGCTGCAGCCGGATTGGTCGATGACGGTGTTCGAGCGTCTGGACGCCGCCGCGGCCGAAAGCAGTGACCCGTGGAACAACGCGGGCACCGGCCATTCGGCGCTGTGTGAACTGAACTACAGCCCGCAGCGGCCGGACGGTTCGGTCGATGTGAGCAAGGCCATCGACATCAACGAACGTTTCCAGGTGTCGCGCCAGTTCTGGGCCTACGCCGTGGAAAACGGGGTGCTCACCGACCCGTCCCGGTTCATCAACCCCATCCCGCATGTCAGCTTCGTGCACGGCGCCGACGACGTCACCTATCTACGTAAACGTTACGAGGCGCTGGCCCCGCATCCGCTGTTCCCCGGTATGGAGTTCATCGACAGCCCCGACGAGTTCGCCCGCAGGCTGCCGCTGATGGCGCGCGGCCGGGATTTCTCCGAGCCGGTCGCGTTGAACTGGACCGACGCGGGCACCGATATCGACTTCGGTTCGCTGACCAAGGAACTGCTCGCCTATATGGGCGCCAGCGGTGCCGAGATCGCCTTCGGTCATGAGGTACGCAACCTGAGCAAGCAGTCCGACGGCAGCTGGAAGGTCACCGTCCGCAACCTGCGCACCCGCCGCACCCGCACGCTCGTGGCCAAGTTCGTTTTCGTCGGCGCGGGTGGTGGGGCGCTACCGCTGCTGCAGAAGTCCGGTATCTCCGAGATCAAGGGTTTCGCAGGCTTCCCGGTTTCCGGCCAGTTCCTGCGCTGCGTCAATCCCGACCTGATCAACCGACACGAAGCCAAGGTGTACGGCAAGGCCGCCGTCGGCGCGCCACCGATGTCGGTACCGCATCTGGACACCCGCGTCATCAATGGCACACCGGGCCTGCTGTTCGGGCCGTACGCGGGCTGGACGCCGAAGTTCCTCAAGGACGGCAAGTTCTCCGACCTGTTCAAGTCGATCAAACCCGGCAACCTCACCCCGATGCTCGGCGTCGGTGTCACCGAGCTCGGCCTGGTCAAGTACCTGGTGGCCGAGCTGATGAAATCGCAGCAGGGGCGGGTCTACACGATGGAGGAGTTCATTCCGCGCGCCGAGGCCCGTGACTGGGAGCTCATCACCGCGGGGCAGCGGGTGCAGATGATCCGCCGCAAGGGGGTGGGCGGTGTGCTGGAATTGGGCACCGCTGTGATCTCAGCGCAGGACGGGACGATCGCCGGTCTGCTCGGCGCCTCCCCGGGCGCATCGACCTGTGTGACCGCCATGCTGGATGTGCTGCAGCGCTGCTTCCCGCAGGAGTACGCGGGCTGGACACCGAAGCTGAAGGAAATGGTGCCCTCGCTCGGGGTCAAACTGTCGGAGAATCAGGCGCTGTTCGCTGAGGTCTGGGATTGGACGTCCAAGGCGCTGGAACTCAACCGCGACGCCACTCCTGCCGCAGCAGGGGTCGCATCCGCGCGCTAGGTGTGATAGCAAGACGCGATGATGTCAACGGTTGCTCTCCGACGGTCGTGGTCGCAGGACCTCGACACCGCCACCCTGTACCAGTTGCTGAAACTCCGGGTCGAAGTCTTCGTGGTCGAGCAGCGGAGCGCGTACCCCGAGCTGGACGGGATCGACCTGCTGCCGGAAACCCGGCATTTCTGGCTCGATGACGAAGGTGAGGTCATCGCGACGGTGCGGCTCTCGGAGGAACATGAGGACGGGGTGAAGTCGTTCCGCATCGAACGCCTGTGTACAGCCGTGCCCGCCCGCGGCCACGGCTACACCACCCGCCTGCTGCAGGCCGCGCTCGCCGAAGTCGGCGAGTACACGGTGCGTATCAACGCGCAGACCTACCTGGTAGACCTGTACACCAAACACGGGTTCACCGTCGACGGCGAGGAGTTCGTCGACGACGGCGGAGTCGCGCACGTCCCGATGCGTAAGGGGTAGGTGCGCCGCGGCCGGACCGTCCTTGCCTAGAGTTGGGGCGTGTCCGTGTCGCATGCTGAGTCCGCAGTATCGTCGGTCGCCTCCGGTGAGGCCGGTTCCCCGGTGGAGGTGAGCGGCGAGGCCGGGTTCCCGTTCTCGGCCGTGGTGGGGCAGGAGCGGCTGCAACTGGCGCTGCTGCTGTGCGCGGTGCATCCCGGAATCGGTGGTGTGCTGGTGCGCGGCGAGAAGGGCACCGCCAAATCGACGGTGGTGCGCGCGCTGGCCCGGTTGCTGCCGCCCGCGCTGGACGAGACCGGGTTGCGTCCCGCACGGTTGGTCGAACTCCCTGTCGGCGCGACCGAGGACCGCGTGGTGGGTTCGCTGGATCTGGAGCGGGTGCTGCGCGATGGCGAACAGGCGTTCCGGCCCGGTCTGCTTGCTGCCGCACATCAGGGCGTGCTCTACGTCGACGAAGTCAACCTGCTGCACGACCATCTGGTCGATGTGCTGCTCGACGCGGCGGCGATGGGCCGGGTGCATGTCGAACGCGACGGTGTGTCGCATGCGTATCCGGCGCGGTTCGTGCTGGTCGGCACCATGAATCCGGAAGAAGGCGAACTGCGCCCCCAGCTGCTCGACCGGTTCGGGTTGACCGTCGACGTCGCCGCCTCCCGCGATGTGGACGTGCGCATGGCGGTGGTGCGCCGCCGCCTCGACTACGAAGCCGATCCATCCGCGTTCGCCGCCCGCTACGCCGCCGCCGACGCCGAGATCGCCGACCGGGTGCTTGCCGCGCGTGATCGCCTGCCCGAAGTGGCGCTCGACGATGTGGAGCTGCGCCGGATCGCTGCTCTGTGCGCCGCGTTCGATGTCGACGGTATGCGCGCGGACCTGGTGGTCGCGCGTACCGCCACCGCGTACGCCGCCTGGCGCGGCAGCGATACCGTCACCGCCGACGATGTGCGGGTCGCGGCCGAACTCGCGCTACCGCATCGGCGTCGCCGCGACCCGTTCGACGAACCCGGTATCAGCGAAGAACAGCTCGACGACGCGATGCGTGACGCGGCCGAGGAAGCCGAACGCGAACAGCCCGACGACCCGGCCGGACAGCAGGACAGTGCACAGCCCGGACACGAGCAGCGACCGGGCGCAGGTTCCGACGATCCCGGTGACGAGCAGAGCCGCCCGGGCGAGCCGACCGACCCCGACGACGATCCCGACCCGGGTCCGGACGGTCCCGGCGGCGGTCGTTCCCGTGCGGGGCGTACCTCCGTCCCGTCGGCGTCGAATGCGTCCCCGCCGCGCTGGGAGGTTCCCGGCGTGGGTGAAGGCGCGCCAGGTCGCCGTTCCCGGGCGCAGACCCGGCAGGGACGGGTGGTGAACATCACCAGCGACCCGACGACCGGTCTGCACCTGCTGGGCACCGTGTTCGCCGCCGCACCGCACCAGTACGCCCGTGGCAGGCACGGTGGGCCGCTGCGGCTGGCGCCGGACGATCTGCGCGGCGCGTATCGCGAAGGGCGGGAAGGGAATCTGGTGGTGTTCGTGGTCGATGCTTCCGGTTCCATGGCGGCCCGTGATCGTCTCTCCGCGGTCACCGGCGCGGTGGTGGCGCTGCTGCGCGATGCCTACCAGCGGCGCGACAAGGTCGCGGTGATCACCGTGCGCGGCAGTGATGCCGAACTGGTGCTGCCACCCACCTCATCGGTCGATATCGCGGTGCGCCGCCTGTCCGGGATGCGGACCGGAGGTAAGACCCCGCTCGCCGCCGGGCTGCTGGAGGCCAGGAAAGTGGTGCAGCGCGAACGTGTCCGCGATCCGCGCCGCCGCCCGATGCTGGTGCTGCTCACCGACGGTCGCGGAACATCTGGGCGGCGATCATCGTG
>NZ_MUKP01000059.1 GCF_002081715.1 Nocardia donostiensis
GTGCAGCCGATCTTCGCCCGCTCCACCATCGACCGGTTCGCCGGACCCATCACCGACGCCGCCACCGACGCCGCCGACCGCATCCTGCGAGCCGACGGGCCGGTCGATATCGGCGTCGAGATGAACCGGCTCACCCTCGATATCGTCGCTCGCACCATGTTCGGCACCGAGCTGACCGGGCCGATCTCCCAGATCCGGTTGACCAACCTGCTGAAGTTCTTCGGCGTCGGCTTCGTCACCAATGTCAGCCGCCCGCTGCGTGCACTGTCCACCTTCCTCGTCAAGCACACAACCCCAGAGGAGCAGCGGGCGGGCTCGCGGCTGCCGATCACGGCCATGCGCTGGCTCACCTGGTTCACCGCACCGCACGTCATGCTGGAACTCACCCGCATCGAACGCGCCGTCGACACTCTCATCGCCGACCATCGCAGCGGCCGCATCGCCCGCAAGGACAACCTGCTCGGCCTGCTCATGGACGCCCGTGACCCCGAAACCGGCCACGCCTACAGCGACACCGAGATCCACGACGAGCTGATGACCTTCATCGGCGCGGGCATGGAAACCTCAGCCACCGCGCTGACCTGGACCTGCAAACTTCTCGCCGAACACCCCGAGGTCCGGGCCCGCCTACAGACCGAACTCCGCGAAGTGCTCGGCGGGCGCACCCCCACCGCCGCCGACGCGGACCAGCTCATCTGGACCAAAGCCGTGCTCATCGAATCGATGCGGCTGTACCCGCCGATCATCGGCCTCACACGAGTAGCGAAAGCACCCGACACCCTCGCCGGTTACCGCATCGAACCGGGCACCACCGTGGTGATCAGCCTGCACGGTGTCCACCACAATCCGAACCCCTGGGCAGACCCCGAACGCTTCGACCCCACCCGCCACCTCCCCGGCACCACCACCCCCGAACGCCGCCACGGCTTCCTGGCCTTCAGCGCGGGCAAACGCATCTGCATCGCCCAGAACTTCGCCATGATGGAACTGGTGCTGTCGCTGGCCGTGATCTACCAGCGCATGGAACTCGAACTCGCCACCGACAAACCCATCCTGCGCGCGCTGTCGTTCACCGGCGGACCGGACGGCCCGGTGCCGATGGCCCCCGTCCCGATCCCCGCGCCTCGACCCGAGTGAGTGCGAACCGAGAGGCTGCGCTCAACGGGGTTCCAGTGCCGCCGCGGCTGCGGGATAACCGGCGAGGAAGCGCCCGGCGGCCGCTTCCTCCACATCGGCCAATACCCGGAACAGCGACGTGTCCTCTCCGGCGGCATGCGCTTCGGCAGCGCGGGCGACGATCGCGGTGTGGGATTCGACGGCGTCGCGGTGATCGCCGAGGACGGTTTGCAGGAGCTTGGCCTGGTTGCCGAGTGCTGCGGCGTGGTCGCCGAGAACCGGGAACGCCGCTTCGCAGGAATACCGTAAACGCTTGGTGCTCTTGCGGATATCGTGCAGCAGTTCGATGCGATCGGCCGCCGCGACGGTGATTTCGTCGCGGACCAGGCCTGCTACCCGCCGCCGGTCCTTCCGCAGCACCGCCGCGAAAAACTCTGTTGCCGGTTCGCCGGCGGCCGAGTCGCGCAGCGGGGGATCGGTGCGCCAGGACGAAAGCCGTTCCCGCAGCGCAAGGTATCGGTAGCTGCCGAGCGCCGACAACACTGCGTCGTGCGCGGCGGAATAGCGGTCGCGTTCGGCGTCCACCAGCCGTCGTGTCGCCGATGCGATCGCGGCACCGGTCACCGTCGTGCCCGGGCCGGGCACGACGTCATCGGCACTGTGTGTGCGGCGGGGCGCATGAGAGGAGACGCCGGAAACATTCCCGGTGGACGTGGCGGCGGCTGCGGCGGAAGGTCGGGCCGTATCGGTTGTGCCTGCGTCGACGGTATCGGGCGCGGATGCGTTCGTTCCTGGTGCGGGCCCGGCATATGTCTGCAGCAATGTGGCGAACCGGTCGCCCCGGACCTCCGCGTCCCTGGCAACTCCGAGCACACCGGCCAGCCACGCCAGTTCGGTGCGAACCTCATTTGTTGCGCCGGGATCGAGCAGCCCGGTATAGGAGCGCAGGATGCTGCGCAGCCGCCGCGTCGCCACCCGCATCTGATGCACCGAATCCGCAGCGTCGCGGCGCACTTCGGGTTCAGCGGTCAGCAGGCGGTCGATATCGTCGCGCAGGGCCGCGGTCAGCGCATCGCCTGCTCGTACCGCCATGATCAGCCTGCTTTCGCGAATCCGTCGGTCGCTTCCACCAGGTGATGGATGATGCCCGGTTCGCTCGCCGCATGACCGGCGTCGTCGACGATGTGCAGCGCCGACCCCGGCCACGCGCGATGCAGTTCCCAGGCGCTGACGGTGGGGCAGACGATGTCGTGGCGGCCCTGCACGATCACAGCCGGGATTCCGGCGATGGTGTGGATATCGCGCAGCAGCTGCCCTTCGTCGAGGAAGCCGCCGTTGCGGACGTAGTGGTTTTCGATCCGGGCCATGGCGAGCGCGAAACGCGGCTCCGCGGCCTCCTCGACCCGACCCGGTTGCGGGCGCAGCGTGCTGGTGGAGCTTTCCCAGGTAGACCAGGCGATCGCCGCGGCGATCGCGATATCGGGGTCGGAGGAGTGCAGCAGCCGGTGATATGCCTCTACCAGGTCGCCGCCGCGTTCGGGCTCGGGCACCGGGGCCAGGAACTTCTCCCATTCGTCGGGGTAGACGTAGCCCGCCGCGCCGTTGTAGAACCAGTCGAGCTCCTTGCGACGCAACAGGAAGATCCCGCGCAACACCAGTTCGGTGACCCGCCGCGGGTACTGCTGCGCATACGTCAGCGCCAGCGTCGAACCCCAGGACCCGCCGAACACCAGCCACCGGTCGATGCCCAGATGTTCGCGCAAGGCCTCGATGTCGGAGATCAGGTGCGCGGTGGTGTTGACCGACAGGTCGGCGTCGTCGGCGAGATGTGGGGTGGAGCGGCCGCAGCCGCGCTGGTCGAACAGTACGATCCGGTACTGCTCGGGATCGAAGAACCGCCGCTGCCACGGTGCGGTCGCCCCGCCGGGGCCGCCGTGCAGGAACACCGCCGGTTTGCCGTCCGGGTTCCCGCTCACCTCCCAGTACACCGACTGCCCGTCACCGACGTCGAGCGTGTCGCGCTCATAGGGTTCCAGTGGCGGATACAGCTCCCGCATCAGAACACCAGACCCGAAGCCAGATCTTTCAACTCCAGCGCTTCGATCGCCTCCTGGCGCACATCCGGGCACGCTTTCGTGGTCGCCCGGTCGATAACCGCTTTATCGCCCAGCACCTGTGCATTGATCGCGCCGTTGCGCAGCGCCCACTCGTGCACCATCGCGTTCAGCCCGACCCGCCCCAACGTAGGCCCCTGCACCCGGAAGTTCGACAGCTCCGGCCGGATCATGTCGCACAGTGCGACGGCCGCGTCATCCGGAACCTCGAACGGCGTCCCCGGCGCAGCCGACGTCTGCCCCGTCGTGGTCGCCGGGGCAGCCGATGTACTCGACTCCGCCCCCTCGTTCGTTCCACCCCCGCACGCGGTCAGCACAACGGCCCCGCAAACCCCAGCCACCACCAGCGCGCCCCGTGACATCCAACCGCGTTCCCGCATCAGTACCCTCTGCTCGAGTAGAAATCGTCGCTACGAGTCTGCCATCTTCGCCCCCACACCACTGCCCGGAACTGGGCATACCCCAAGTCGAACGCGGCCACGGCTGGATGGTGCCGAAGTCGGCACCATCCAGCCGGAGTTGGGTCAGAAGCTGTGTTCGGGGCCAGGGAAGGTGCCGCGCCGGACTTCGTCGGCGTAGGTGGCGGCCGCGTCGCGCAAGCTGTCGCCGATCTCGGCGAAGCGTTTGACGAACTTGGCGGTTTTGCCGCTGCTGTACCCGGCCATGTCCTGCCAGACCAGCACCTGAGCGTCGCAGTCGGGGCCTGCGCCGATACCGATGGTGGGGATGGTGAGTTTGCGGGTGACCTGGCCGGCGAGATCGGCGGGCACCATTTCCATCACCACCGAGAACGCGCCCGCCTCCTGCACTGCGATGGCGTCGGCGATAAGGCCTTCGGCGCCTTCGCCGCGGCCCTGCACCCGGAAACCGCCAAGAGTGTTGACGCTCTGCGGGGTGAAGCCGATATGTCCCATCACCGGGATGCCGGCCGCGGTGATCAGCGCGATCTGTTCGGCGATACGTTCGCCGCCCTCCAGTTTCACCGCGTGCGCGAGCCCTTCTTTCATGAACCGAGTCGCGGTCGCCAGCGCCTGCTGCGGCGAACTCTCGTAACTGCCGAACGGTAGATCGGCCACCACCAGTGCGTGTGGGGCGCCGCGCACCACACCGCGCACCAGCGGGATCAGTTCGTCGGCGGTGACGGGCACCGTGGTGTCGTAGCCATAGACCACGTTGGCGGCCGAATCGCCGACCAACAGCACCGGAATGCCGGCTTCGGCGAACAGCCGCGCCGAGGAGTAGTCGTAGGCGGTGAGCATGGACCAGCGCTCGCCCGTCGCCTTCATCTGCTGCAGATGGTGGACGCGGGTTTTGCGCCGGGCCGGTTGCGTGGTTTCGGATACAGCGCCGTAGGCAGGGGTTTCCGAAGCGGATTCGGACATCGTCGTCCCTTTCGTCTCCTCGAGGCCCGTACGGGTCCCCGGGTCTGGTTGACCAATTCAGTCTGCCACCGGTCCCGGGCGCGCTTTAAGCCCGCGACCAGGTGCGGTTGGTCACACCGGCGGCGGTGTGCCTCGCGGCCGACGCGACTAGCATGGCGGCGGTGTGGAGTGGTGGGCGTGGTGTGCTGGTGACAGTGTTGGCGGCGGCGGTGTTCTCCGGTGCGGCCACCGGATGCACCGTCGAATCCGAAGAAACGGTGCCGCCGCCCGCGCCGACCGGATTGGAAAACTTCTACTCCCAGACCCCGCAGTGGGGGTCGTGCGCCGGTTTCACCGCTCCGGACGAGCGGCTGCCACCGAAAGCCGAATGCGCCCGCATCACCGTCCCGGTCGACTACGCCGAACCGGAGCAGGCGACCGCCCAGATCGCCCTGTCCCGGCTACCTGCCACCGGGGACCGCATCGGTTCGCTGCTGTTCAATCCCGGCGGCCCGGGGATGGCGGGTCTGTCCACCATCACCATCGGCGGCGGCACCCCGCTGGCCGAGCGATTCGACCGGATCGGATTCGACCCGCGCGGTGTCGGCGCTTCCCTTCCGGCGATCTCCTGCCTCACCCCGCAGGAAGCCGACGCAGAACGCGC
Organism: Nocardia donostiensis; assembly: GCF_002081715.1. Classification (GTDB taxonomy): domain Bacteria; phylum Actinomycetota; class Actinomycetes; order Mycobacteriales; family Mycobacteriaceae; genus Nocardia; species Nocardia donostiensis. Next base: position 5,256 of record NZ_MUKP01000059.1, read on the forward strand.
CGAGAAACCCGAGGTCAACACCCCGGCCGGGATCGCAGCCGACGAGGCGGACAACCGGGAATACGCCGCCCAGTGCGTCGAGCACACCGGTAAAGAATTCCTCGCCCATGTCGGTACCCGCGAGGTCATCCAGGACATGGACATCATCCGCGCGGTGCTCGGCGACCCGAAACTGAGCTATATCGGCTACTCCTACGGCACCCGGCTCGGTGCGGCATACGCGGAGAAATACCCCGGCAATGTGCGCGCCATGGTCCTCGACGGGGCAATCGACCCCTCCCAGGACCCGGTGACCGAATCACTGCGCCAGGCCGAAGGTTTCCAGCAGGCGTTCGACGCCTACGTCGCCGACTGCGTCACCAGTGACGACTGCCCACTGGGCACCGACCCCGGCCAGGCGGTGAAGGAGTTCCGGTCGCTGGTCGACCCGCTGTGGGACCGGCCCGCCGCCACCACCGATCCGCGCGGTCTCAGCTACAACGACGCCATCACCGGCGTCCAGCAGACCCTCTACAGTGAGGAGTTCTGGCCGGTGCTCACCCTCGGCCTGGCCGAACTGCGCGACGGGAACGGCGACACCCTGCTGCTACTGGCCGACCTGTACAACGGCCGCCGTGACGACGGCACCTACTCCAACATCACCGACGCGTTCAACGCCATCCGCTGCGTCGACGACCCGCGCATCACCGACCCGGCTGTCTCGGGCAGGCAGGACATCGAATACCGCAAGGCCGCCCCGTTCCTCGACGACGGCCGCGGCACCGGCGCCGCCCCGCTGGAGCTGTGCGCGAGCTGGCCGGTGCCCAATACGAGCACCCCGCACGACATCGAGGTGACCGGCCTGCCCACCACCGTGGTCGTCTCCACCACCGGTGACCCGGCTACCCCGTACCAGGCCGGGGTAGAGCTGGCCGAACAGCTCGGGGCGGCCCTGATCACCCACGAGGGTGACAGCCATACGGTCGCGTTGAACGGCGGCGTTCCCTGCGTGGACGACGCCGTCGTCGCCTACCTGACCGACCTGAAAACCCCCGAACCCGGCCTGCGCTGCTGACCCCGGGCCGCGACACGAACCCTGATCGGCCATGTAACACGGATTTAACGCCGGATGCTTACTCTCGCGGACATGGATCGCCAGAAGGAATTCGTGCTGCGGACGCTCGAAGAGCGGGACATCCGCTTTGTGCGTCTCTGGTTCACCGACGTCTTGGGCTATCTCAAGTCCGTCGCGATCGCTCCCGCCGAACTCGAAGGCGCCTTCGAGGAAGGTATCGGCTTCGACGGCTCGGCCATCGAAGGTTTCGCCCGGATCTCCGAGGCCGATATGGTCGCCCGGCCCGATCCGTCGACCTTCCGGGTGCTGCCGTGGTCCTCCAGTAAGGGGCACCAGCATTCGGCGCGGATGTTCTGCGATATCACCATGCCCGACGGTTCCCCGTCGTGGGCCGATCCGCGGCATGTGCTGCGGCGGCAGCTCAACAAGGCCGCCGATGTCGGGTTCAGCTGCTATGTGCACCCCGAGATCGAGTTCTTCCTGATCAAGAACGGCACGGAGGACACGAAACCGGTACCTGCGGATACCGGCGGTTTCTTCGACCAGGCCGTGCACGATGCCGCCCCCAACTTCCGCCGCCACGCCATCGACGCCCTGGAGTCGATGGGTATCTCGGTGGAGTTCAGCCACCATGAGGGCGCCCCAGGCCAGCAGGAGATCGATCTGCGTTACGCCGACGCGCTGTCGATGGCCGACAACGTGATGACGTTTCGCTACCTCATCAAAGAGGTCGCCATCGACGAGGGCGTGCGCGCGACGTTCATGCCGAAACCTTTCGCCCAATACCCGGGCTCGGCCATGCACACACACATGAGCCTGTTCGAGGGCGAAGCCAACGCTTTCCACGATCCGGACGACCCGATCAATCTATCGGCGACCGCGCGCGCGTTCATCGCGGGCATCCTCGAACACGCCCATGAGATCAGCGCGATCACCAACCAGTGGGTCAACTCCTATAAACGGCTCATCCACGGCGGCGAAGCGCCGACCGCCGCATCCTGGGGCCGGTCCAATCGGTCGGCGCTGGTGCGGGTGCCGATGTACACGCCGAACAAGGCGTCCTCGCGGCGTGCCGAGATCCGCAGCCCGGACTCGGCCTGCAACCCGTACCTGTCGTTCGCGGTGCTGCTGGCCGCCGGTCTGCGCGGTATCGAAAAGGGCTACACCTTGCCGCCGGAGGCCGAGGACGACGTGTGGTCGCTGACCAGCGCCGAACGCCGCGCCATGGGCTTCCGCGAACTACCGGGAACCCTCGACGAGGCGCTGCAGGCGATGGAACGCTCCGAACTGGTCGCCGAAACGCTCGGCGAGCACGTTTTCGACTTCTTCCTGCGCAACAAGCGGCGGGAATGGGCCGACTACCGCAGCCAGGTGACCCAGTTCGAGTTGCGCGAGTACCTCGGCCTCTGACCGCCGGTAGGCGCGCCGGAACCGACCCGGTAGCTTTGAGGCATGGTCCGGCCACCGTCTGCCCGTTCCGCTGTTCCCGGCGTCGGTCGGCTCGGGTTGCTCGAGCCGACAGCGGCTGCTTCGTTACGGGAACTCGCCTGGGACAATATCGAGAGCATTCCGGTGCTGTGGTCGCTGTCGCGCGCCCCTGACCCGGATCTCGCCTTGGCGACATTGATCCGGTTGCGTGAAGCGCTCGGAACCGACTGGCCGGAGCTGGACGCGGTGCTGCGTACCGACACCGCGCTGCGCGGCAGACTGTTCGCGCTGATCGGCTCGTCCACCGCGCTCGGCGATCACCTGGTGGCCGATCCTGGATCGTGGAAGCTGTTGCACCACAGCGAACTGCCCAGTCGCAACGAGCTGATCGCCGATCTGCTGGCGGTGGTGGAAGCCGAGCCGGAGACCGGCCCGCATGCCGGGCCGATGATCTACCGCGCCGGGGTATCCGGCCCCGAAGTCATCGCTGCGCTGCGTAAACGCTACCGCGACCAGCTCATGCTGCTGGCCGCCGCCGATTTGGCCGCGACCGTCGAGGACGAGCCGGTGCTGCCGTACCAGGTGGTGGGACGGCAGCTGACCGCCCTGGCCGACGCGGCCATGACCACCGCGCTGGCTGTCGCGATCGCCCGTGTCCACGCAGGCGAGGAATGCCCGGGGCGGCTCGCGGTGATCGCCATGGGTAAGAGCGGGGCGCAGGAGCTGAACTACGTCAGCGATGTCGATGTGTTGTTCGTCGCCGAACCCGCAGACAGCACCGCCGCCCGGCTGGCCGCCGAAACCATGAGCATCGCCTCGGCCGCGTTCTTCGAAGTCGACGCCGCACTGCGTCCGGAAGGCAAAGCCGGTGCGCTGGTACGCACCCTCGAATCCCATGTGGCCTACTACCAGCGGTGGGCGCGAACCTGGGAATTCCAGGCCCTGCTCAAGGCCAGGCCGATGACCGGCGACCTCGAGCTCGGCGAACAGTATCGGGCCGCGATCATGCCGATGGTGTGGACCGCATCCGAGCGCCCCGATTTCGTGGCGGACGTGCGGGCGATGCGCCGCCGCGTGGAGAATCTGGTGCCCGAGGAGCTGCGGGAACGTGAGCTGAAACTCGGCAGCGGCAGTCTTCGCGATGTCGAATTCGCCGTGCAGCTACTGCAATTGGTGCACGGGCGGGTCGATGACACACTGCACGTGCAGGGCACCGTCGAAGCGTTGTCCGCGCTCGCCGCGGGCGGCTATGTCGGCCGTGACGACGCTGCCAACCTCAACGCCTCCTATGAATTCCTGCGCCTGCTCGAACACCGCCTGCAGTTGCAGCGGCTCAAACGCACCCACACCCTGCCCCCCGACAACGACGAGGAAGGGATGCGCTGGCTGGCCAGGGCCGCGCATATTCGCCCCGACGGCAGGCAGAACGCGGCCGGAGTGTTGCGCAGCGAGATCCGCCGCAACACCGTCCGGGTGCGCAGGTTGCACGCCAAACTCTTCTACCGGCCGCTGCTGGAATCGGTGGTGCGGCTGGAGCCCGCGGCGTTGCGGTTGAGCCCCGACGCCGCGGTCCGTCAGCTCGCTGCCCTCGGCTACGCGGCCCCCGAACACGCGCTGGGCCATCTGCGCGCGCTCACCGGCGGTGTCTCCCGCAAGGGCCGCATCCAGGCGCTGCTACTGCCGACGCTGCTGGTATGGCTCGGCGACACCCCCGATCCGGACGCCGGGCTGCTGGCCTACCGGCGAGTGTCGGAAGGGTTGACCGACCAGGACTGGTATCTGCGGGTACTGCGCGACGAGGGCGCGGTGGGGCAGCGGTTGATGATCGTGCTCGGCTCCTCGGCGTATCTACCGGATCTGCTGATCAACGCCCCGGAAACCATTCGCATGTATGCCGACGGCCCGGAGGGGCCGCTGCTGTTGCGCACCCAACCCGAGGAGGTGGCGCGCGGCATCCTCACTGCCGCCGCACGCTACGACGACCCGAAACGTGCTGTGGCAGCGTCTCGTTCGCTACGCAGGCACGAACTCGCCCGGGTCGCTTCCGCGGACCTGCTCGGTCTGCTCGATGTGCCTCGGGTGTGCCGGTCACTGTCGTCGGTGTGGGTGGCGGTGCTAGAGGCCGCCCTTCGTGCGGTGATCCGGGCCAGTGAGGCGCAGCGCGGCGCGCCCGCCCCCGCCGATTTCGCGGTCATCGGTATGGGGCGTCTCGGCGGTATGGAAATCGGCTACGGCTCCGATGCCGATGTGCTGTTCGTCTGCGACCCGCGCGCGGGCGAGGACGAAACCGACGCCGTCAAATGGGCCAACAGCATCGCCGATCAGGTGCAGCGCCTACTCGGCGCACCAAGCACCGACCCGCCGCTGCAGGTGGACTCCGGTCTGCGCCCGGAGGGGCGCAGCGGCCCCCTGGTCCGCACCCTCGCCTCCTACGCCGCCTACTACAGTCAGTGGGCGCAACCATGGGAAGTGCAAGCCCTGTTGCGCGCCCACCAGGTAGCGGGTGACCAAGACCTCGGTGTCCGTTTCCTGCACACCATCGACACCGTGCGCTACCCCACGGGCGGCGTCTCCGCCGACGCGGTCCGCGAAATCCGCCGTATCAAGGCGCGAGTGGATTCCGAACGTCTCCCGCGCGGCGCCGATCCCGCCACCCACACCAAACTCGGCCGCGGCGGCCTCGCCGATATCGAATGGACCGTTCAGCTCCTCCAACTGCGCCACGCCCACGAAATCCCCGGCCTGCACAACACTTCCACCCTGCAATCCCTCGATGTCATCGAAGAAACCGAACTGCTCGACGCCGCCGATGTCGATCTCCTGCGCCAAGCCTGGATCACCGCAACTGCCGCCCGCAATGCCCTGGTCCTGGTCCGTGGCAAACCCACCGATCAGCTTCCCGGACCGGGCCGCGAACTGTCCGCCGTGGCGAAGGTCGCTGGTTGGCCTACCGAGGACGGCGGGGAATTCCTCGACCACTACATGCGGGTCACCAGGCGCGCTAAAGCGGTGGTGGAGCGCGTTTTCGGAGAATGAACCTATTCCGGCGGTGCGGTGAGTTCGCGGTAGCGGGATACGAAAGCGGCCAGGGCGCGGCGGTCTTCGAGGCCCGTTGGGCGGTGGCCGCGATCTGTGGTGACGATTACCGGGGTGCCTGCCTGGATGCCCAGTTCCGCCCAGCACCAGGGCAGGACCGGTGCGTTGACGGAGTGGTCGTTGGCGGTGATCGTGAGGTAGGAGGAGAACTTTCCGGCGGTATCGGCGAGAGACGCGGCGGTGTCCGCGGTCAGCGCGCCAGGGGACGGGAACTCTTCGAAGTACACCGCAGAAGCCTTCCGGGTGGGATTTCGAGCCCAGGTAGCGGGAGGGTGGCGCACCCAGCTACCTGAGCGTACCGACGCAGCGGTGACGCCGCCGGAAAGAAACCCGGATGGGGGCGCCGAACGCAGAGCGCTCCAGAGCCGGGGGTCACAAGGCTGTGCGCCGTGACCTGTCCAGGGGTTCGCCCCACCGCCGGTACTGTGTAGCCCGAGGCCGAGCGCGAACGGGCTCGAGCCCGTAGGGGAGGGCCCCAGCGACGCTGCCCCGCTGCGGGAGAGCGTGGGCAGCGTCGCCCCAGGGTCTACTCGGTGCCGCTGTGCGCGTTCAACCAGTCGACGACATCGCCGAGGACCTGGTCTTTTTCGGGCTCGTTGAAGATCTCGTGGTAGAGACCCTCGTAGCGATGCACGGTGAGATCCTCGGTGCCCGCGCCCTTTTCGATCAGATCGGTGCTGGACGGGGCCGCGATGGTGTCGGCCGTGCCGTGCATGGCCAGTGTCGGGACCGTCAGCTTGTCCAGACGACCCTTCACCGCTATCGACGCGTTGAGGATCTCGGTGGCGGTGCGGGCCGGGAGTTTGCCACGGAAGACCAGGGGATCGTTGTCGTAGGCGGCGACGACATCCGGGTCACGGCTGATATCCGACGAATCCAGTTTCAGCACACCCAGGTTCGGGGCGAGCCTGGTCAGCACGGGGGCGAGTAGCCGCTGCGCTGGATTGCCCACCGGAATATCCAGTGGCGGCGCGGACACCACCACACCCGCGACGTCGACCGGTGTCCGCGTAACCAGATACAGCACGACCAGCGCACCCATCGAATGCCCGGTCAGGAACCGCGGTACCTCCGGGAATTCCTGACCGGCCACCTCCAGCAGTTGCGCAACATTGTCGGCGGCCGAATCCATGGAACCGATATTCGCCCGCGCCCCAGCCGACGCCCCGTGCCCGGTGTGATCCAGCGCGTACACCGCGTAACCGGCGTCGCTGAACCGTTTCCCGACATGCTCGTAACGTCCGGCATGCTCGGCTACACCGTGCACCAGCACGATCACGCCGCGTACCGCGTCTTGCGGAAGCCAGGCCCGCCAGGTGATCCGGTTCCCCGCACTGTCGAACGTGCCACGGTCGGCATGCGCGGGCTCGTCGTCGGAGTCATCCTTGCTTGCGCTGACGGCGTCCGCGTCTTCTGCGTCGGTGTCGGTCGGTTTGTCGGCATCTGCTTTGTCGGCATCTGCACTGCCTACTTCAGCTTCGGCCGGTTCATCCGTGTCCGAGCTGTTGGTATCCGTGCCGGCGGGGTCGTCGGTGCCCGTGCTGCCGGTGTCCGCGACGGCAGAGTCTTCTGCACCAACGGTGCCTGCGTCGGTCGGTGCATGTGTGTCCCCGCTGCGGGTATCTGTGCTGGCGGGGCTGTCGGTGCCTGCGCTGTCTTTGCCGGAGCTCACCGATCCGGCGCCGGTCGCCTCCGAGCTCTGCTCGTCCGGAACCGCGCTGCCTACCGCTTCCGGCGAATCCGCATCCGGTTTCAACTCGTCTGCGTCATCCACGCGGGCGGCACCGGTATCAGCGACACGCGATGCGGCTTCCTTCTCGGAAGCCCCGGTGCCGTCCTTTGCGTCAGCCGAAGCGCTACCGCCCGCGCCGGAATCCGCTGTGTCGGCCGGGCTCGCGGTGGTGCTGGCTTCGGCGGCTTCCTCGGTGGTGGCTTCGGGGGTCTCGGCGGTGTCTGCCGGAGTATTGCTCTGCTCGGATTCCGTATCGGCGTCCGGTGTGAGATCGGTGTCGGAAACCGTTGTGGCGCCGGTGTTTGCGGTCAAATCCTGATCGCTGGTCTTGCGACCGCTGCTCATCTGAGAGGCTCCTGATGTCGGGCTGGCGACTGGTCTGCGAGCTGGTCGATCAGCCGCCGGTTGAATTCGATGAGGCGAGAGTAGTTCACCAGTGAGATTCGTTCATCGGTTCCGTGAATACGGTCCAGATCCGCTCGGGTGAACAGCACGGGGGCGAAGTTGCAGCGGGTACTCGCGAGGTCGTCGTAATGGCGGGAATCGGTGGCGCCCGGCACGATACCGGTGGTCACCGCGATACCGGGGACCACTGCGGCGGCGAGATCGGCGATGCGGTCGAACTCCGGTCCCGGAGCGCCGACCCGCGACGGTTCGGAGGACATGCCGATCAAGTCGATCCGGACGCCGGGGTCGCGGATCACTTTCCGGCAGTGCGCGAGCACCGAGCCCAGCGAATCACCGGGCAGGATACGGAAATTGAGCAGCGCCTCCGCGTGCTGCGGCAGCACGTTCGCTTTCGTTCCGCCGCGGATCACGGTCGGTGCGGTGGTGGTGCGCACCATCGCCTCGGTCTGTGGTTGCGCGGCCAATATCCGCTTGACCAGCGGCTGCACTGCTGCGGCCGCGCCGAGCGCACGGCGGCGCAGCGGCGGCATCACCGGACGCAGGCGCGTGAGCATATCCGTGACCACCGGTGTCACCCGCAATGGCATCGGATGATCCTGGACGCGGCTCACCGCCCGCGCCAGCCTGCCGACCGCGGTCTGCTTACCCGGCATGGACGAATGCCCGCCGGTGTGCGACACCGATAACCGGACCGTCGCATAGCCCTTCTCGCCCAGCATGATCGTCGCGACCGGACAGCTGATTCCGTCGGCGACGCCGTCGGTGATCACCCCGCCCTCGTCGAGCAGCAGATCCGCGTGCACACCTTCGGAGCGCAGTTGTTGCGCTATCCGCACCGCGCCCTCGTCGCCGAACACTTCCTCGTCGTGTCCGAACGCCAAATACACGGTGTGCCGCGGACGTACTCCGTCGGCGAGCGCCGACTCCACCGCTTCCAGGATCGCCATCACCCGGCTCTTGTCGTCGATAGCGCCGCGGCCCCAGACGAATTCGTCGTCGACGATGCCCGCGAACGGTGGATGGGTCCAGCTCTGCGGGTCGTCGGCGGGTACCACGTCCTGGTGGGCGAGCAGGATCGCCGATGTTCGTGACGGGTCGGTACCCCGCCAGGTGTAGAGCCTGCTGTACCCGAACAGCTGTAGGTCCAGTTCGGTGTGCACGCGCGGGAACGATCGCTCCAGGTGTGCGCTCAACCGAGCGAACTCGGCGTCGGCTTCGCCGCTGCCGGGTTCCTCCCGCGACACCGTTGCACACCGCAGGGCCTCGGCCAGCCGTTGCGCTGTCGCGGCGTCCACCGGGTAGTCGACGGGACCGCTGCGTGCGCGTGCGACGGGGCCGGCCGGTCCCGGATGCGTGGTGTCGGTGCGGGCGGGCATCCCGTCGCGGCGGGGGCCGGTCATCGCATGGGGGTGGGTAGGTTCACAGGCACTACTGCATTGTTCAACATGGCCGGGTCGAGGCGAACCGTCTCCTCGTTACGCCACTTGGCGAGATTCTCCGGGATACCGCCCGGTAGGTCGGCGGGGCGCGGGTCGGTGAACACCGGCAGTTGCAGGGTGGCTGCGGTGACGGTGACCCGGGCCAGCGATGGGGCGTGCGACCACACGTCGTCCACCACATCGGTGATGAGGATGCCGAGCCGGTGCCCGGGCGCGATCGGCCAGTCCTGGGCGAGTAACTGCACCTCGGCGGTGTCGGCGACCGGGGCGATACCGCGCGTCATCACCAGCGCCTGCCCGTCGGGGGCAATGTCGTACAACTCGACCGCGACGGCCGCCTCCGGCGGGCCGTCCAGTTTCAGCGATGCCCGCGGGATACCGGCCATATGCAACCCGTCCGGCAGCGGTTCGGACACCGACCAGATCTGCCGGTCCGGTCCGGGCAGCAGCCCGCGGTCGATGTAGGTGCCGGTGCGCAACTCGACCGACGTCGTCACCGCGTCCGCAGGCGGCCACGCGGTCTCCGCCCGCCACCGGCCGTCCATCTGTCCGACGGTGATCGCAGGCCCGGGGACGGTCACATCCCGTTCGGCGACGTGCCGGTCGAAGAACGCCAGCAGTTCGCCGTCGAAGTGCGGGGTGCCGCATTTCTCATGACAGTTCCGGTGCCCCCACTGCCCGAACCATGCTTTGTGCTCACCCGGGCCCATGGCGTCCCACAGTTCGAACACCCGGTAAGCCCGAGTGTTGTAGTCGAGGAAACCCTGTCCCAGGAACAGCGGGATGGTGTTGTCCTGCACCTGCCGCACCAGGTCGCGGTCGCGCCAGAACTCGGTGTCGCCGTTGTGGTCGGTGATCTGAGCCTGGTATTCGGTGTAACAGTCCAGCGACAGCGACAGCGCGTTGGCGTGGTACTCCGGTGAATCGGTCGGGTGCCCGGGAGTGCTGGCGATCAACAGGTGCTCCAGCCCGGCGAGGTCAGCCGGGCGCACCCCGTTCTCGGTCACCGGTTTCCCGGAGAACTTCCACGAGATGCCCTGCATGTACAGGTACGAGTACGGGTCGACCACCGGCTCGAACGCTGCCACCGCCGCCAGTCCTTCCGGCTGGGTCGCCAAACCCATCAACCCGGTCCACGCCTCATAGGACGTGCCTGCCAAACCGACCTTGCCGGTGGACCACGGCTGCGCCGCCGCCCACTCCACCGCGGTCGTCACATCCGAGCGTTCCCCCGGTCCGCCGAAATCCAGGCAGCCCGACGAACCGCCGAACCCGCGCAGATCCACGATCGCATAGGTGTAGCCGGCGTCGAGGAACATCTCGGCGGTCAGGTTCTCCACCGACGGTCCGCCCTCGGGCCGCGGCTGGCTCAGATACGCCGCATGCGCCCGATACGGGCTGACGGTCATGATCACCGGCGTCGGCACCTCGTCGGCGACGCCCGGCGGGCGCAGCACGTCCACATGCAGCCGTACCCCGTCCGGGGTGTCGATGTAGTCCTGCCACGAGTGGTACGGCGGCTGCGCGACGCTCACCGGCGCCCATACCGTCAGCGGTACCGAGACGGCTATCGCGGCGATGAACCCGAACAACAGCAGCAACCCACGCGGCGGCAGGACAGAACGTTGGCTCACCCTAGGACTATCGAGCGCGCCACCGAGTTTCGTCCAGCCCCGGAACCTGGGGTGTTCGGTCCATGACGGCAACAGACGCGGTCACTCCGATGCGGCTGTTCAGCTCGGGTGTACCAGGAGCCGACCTGGTCGCCGGTGCCGTCCGGCGGGACGGGGATGCTCGGGTACGCCGAAACGTGTTCCGGCCACTGTGCTCAGGGCGACAGCTGTGATCGGGGTGGTAGCCGTGACCGAGGTCGCATCGTCGCCGTTGACTGCCCGGCAGGCCGGGCGGGACCGATACCAGGCGCGGTGGAGCGCTTCGTCCCGTGGTCGGCGGTACGACACCGAGCGATATCCTGAACGGTATGCCAGCAGGTAAGTCCAGCAAGGAAGCGAAAGCCGCCGCGAAAGCGGCGCGCAAGCAGCAGTCGAAGGAGCGCCGCCAGCAGCTCTGGCAGGCGTTCCAGATGCAGCGCAAGGAAGACAAGCTGCTGCTGCCGCTGATGATCGGCGCGCTGGTGGCCAGCACCGTGGTGCTGTTCGGGATCGGGCTGATCTTCGGCCTGCAGTGGTTCCTGCTGCCGCTGGGCATCCTGCTCGGCGTGCTGCTGGCGTTCATCATCTTCGGTCGCCGCGTGCAGAACAGCGTCTACAGCAAAGCCGAGGGCCAGGCGGGCGCGGCTGCATGGGCGCTGGACAACCTGCAGGGCAAATGGCGGGTGACCAACGGTGTCGCCGCAACCACCCAGCTGGATGCCGTGCACCGGGTGATCGGCACGCCCGGCGTCATCTTCGTCGCCGAAGGCTCTCCGCAACGGGTGCGGTCGCTGCTGGCACAGGAAAAGAAGCGCACGGCCCGCCTGATCGGCGACACTCCCATCTACGACGTGGTGATCGGCAACGACGAGGGCCAGGTGCCGCTCAAACAGCTCCAGCGCTACATCACCAAACTGCCCCGCAATATCGACACCAAGCGGATGGACCAGATCGAAGCCCGATTGAGCGCGCTCAGCTCCCGTAGCGGTGGGCCTGCGCTGCCGAAGGGGCCGATGCCGACCGGTGCGAAGATGCGCGGTATGCAGCGCACTATCCGCAGGCGCTGACTGTTGCGGCGGCGGCCGTGCTCAGCAGTCGGCCGTTTCCTGTCGCGGGCGGGTCAGCGGGCGCGCACCACCGCGGTGCCGGTCGCGCGGTCGTGCATACCGCGTCCGTCGGCGTCGGTGAACAGCGCGGGCACCACGAACACCAGCAGCACCTGACGTGCCAGTGCCCGCACGAAACCCACCGTGACCGGCGCATCGATGCGTATCACCCGCAATCGCAGGAAGTACTGGCCCGGCGTGAACCCGAACAGCGCGACCGCGCCGACGCCGATCACGAACCAGATCAGCAACGTCAGTGACGAGTTGGGCATACCGCCCTCGATCGCCGCCGACAGTCCGAGCGAAATCATCCAGTCGAGAAACAGCGCCGCGATCCGCCGCGCCATACCCGGTAGCGAGCCTGCGCCTTCTTTCGGCAGGCCCAGTTGTTCACCGGGGAATTCGCCGATCGCCGGATCACCCGGATCGGCGGAAGGTCCGGAAAGCCAGGATCCGGTGATACGTCCCATGCACCCAGGATAGGGCTTGCCTTAGCCTTCGCTTCGGGTATGACCAGCCACACATTGTCATGGCTGCGGTGCCTGCACCGCGACTACCATGCTTTTTTGTGCTCGCGTGGCCATTGCCCCGGCGCGGATTGCATGTGTAACACCGGTGAAACACAAGCTTGACGACCGGGAAACACCACATCCATACCGTCTGGTCGCGACGCCCATGCAGTCGACGCTTGCTGGGAACCTATCCGTAAGGAGACTTAAGTGACGTTCAGCACGGCCGACGAGGTCATCAAGTTCATCGCCGATGAGGACGTCGAATACGTCGACATCCGTTTCAGCGATCTGCCCGGTGTGCAGCAGCACTTCTCCATCCCGGCGAAGGCGTTCACCGCCGACCTCGCCGAGGACGGGTTGGCCTTCGACGGTTCGTCGGTGCGGGGTTTCCAGTCCATCGACGAGTCCGACATGCTGCTGCTGCCGGATGTCGGCACCGCGCAGTTGGATTTGTTCCGGTCCGCGAAGACGCTCAACATGGACTTCTTCGTGCACGATCCGTTCACCCGCGAGGCCTACTCTCGCGACCCGCGGAATGTCGCGCGTAAGGCCGAGGAGTACCTGCGGTCCACCGGTATTGCCGATACCGCGTTCTTCGGTGCCGAGGCCGAGTTCTACATCTTCGATTCGATCCGCTACGACTCGGCGATGAACGGTGCGTTCTACGAGATCGAGTCGATTTCCGGTTCCTGGAACACCGGTGCGGAGTTCAACCCGGACGGCACCCTCAACCGCGGTTACAAGGTCCGCAGCAAGGGTGGTTACTTCCCTGTCGCCCCCTACGACCACTACGTCGATCTGCGCGACAAGATCTCCACCAACCTGCAGCAGGCCGGTTTCGAGCTGGAACGCGGCCATCACGAGGTGGGTACCGCTGGGCAGGCCGAGATCAACTACAAGTTCAACACTCTGCTGCACGCAGCCGACGACCTGCAGCTGTTCAAGTACATCGTCAAGAACACCGCGTGGGCCGAGGGTAAGACCGTCACCTTCATGCCGAAGCCGCTGTTCGGTGACAACGGCTCCGGTATGCACGTGCACCAGTCGCTGTGGAAGGACGGCAAGCCGCTGTTCCACGACGAGTCCGGCTACGGCGGCCTGTCGGATCTGGCCCGCCACTACATCGGCGGCATCCTGTACCACGCCCCCTCGCTGCTGGCGTTCACCAACCCCACCGTGAACTCCTACCACCGCCTGGTCCCCGGCTACGAGGCCCCCATCAACCTGGTGTACTCGCAGCGCAATCGTTCCGCCGCGGTCCGTATCCCGGTCACCGGCAACAACCCGAAGGCCAAGCGCATCGAGTTCCGTGCGCCGGACTCCTCGGGTAACCCGTACCTGGCCTTCGCCGCCATGCTGATGGCAGGCCTGGACGGCATCAAGAAGAAGATGGAGCCCCTGGCCCCCGTCGACAAGGACCTCTACGAGCTCCCGCCGGAGGAGGCCAAGAACATCCCGCAGGCCCCCACCAGCCTGTCCTCGGTCATCGACCGCCTGGAAGCCGACCACGACTACCTCACCGAAGGCAATGTCTTCACCGAGGACCTGATCGAAACCTGGATCACTCTCAAGCGCGACCACGAGATCGCCCCGGTGAACCTGCGCCCGCACCCGTACGAGTTCGAACTCTACTTCGACGTGTAGGCCGCTGTAGCGGCCTGACCTGCGACGGAGCATCTACGAAGCGCCTTCCGTCCGCAATGCGTCCACAGCAGTTCCAGACGAGTCCATCCGTTCCGCGATCGCTTCTCCGATTGCGGTCCGGGTGGGCTCTCTGCATTCGGCCGCAGGTGGTAGTAGGCCGGCCATCGAGTTCGCCAACGCCATCCGCGAACGACGGCTGGAACTCGGGCTCACCCAGACACAGCTGGCCCAGCGCGCTGGACTGCGTCAGCCCGATGTTTCCCGCCTCGAATCCGGTGGTGGCACACCCACTCTCGGTATGCTGGACCGATTGGCACACGCACTCGAACTGCGGTTTGTTGCCCGATTCGAAAAGCCGGATGTCGCCTGATCCGCGACAAGTACGCCGATCTTCCCCTCGGCACCGTTGATGCGTCAGTCGTCGCAGTGGCCGAACGTTACCCGGTCACCGTCACCTGGCTAGCGGGTTGATCCACTCCACCTCGGGAAAGCGGGCGAAATCGGTGTCGAAGGAGCGCACCGTCACACCGTGATCGATCGCCAAGGCGGCGAGGTGGGCATCGGGTACCAGTTGTCCGTCGCATAGTGATCACCGACGAGCTTGCCGAGAACCCGATGGTGTCGCTCGATCGTCGGTGCGGTGCCGATATGAGCACCTGGTGTGCCAGGTTTCGGGCGGTGTCGTTCGGGACGCGTTCGCGGAGGGCTTATGCGGTTCCGCTTGCATGAAGCCTCCTGGGGGCTCTATGGTTCATTACATGAGTAGTGAACCACCCAGCCGAGGGAGGTGAGCTCGGTGCTCGAAGACGGGAAGCCGCTCTTCCTGCAGATCGCGGAGATGATCGAGAACTCGATCATCGACGGGACGCTGGCCGAGGACGCGCAGGCCCCGTCGTCGAACGAGCTCGCTGCCTTCCATCGGATCAACCCGGCGACAGCAGCCAAAGGGCTGAATCAGCTGGTAGCGGACGGGATTTTGTACAAGAAACGAGGGATCGGCATGTTCGTCACCGTGGGTGCGCGCGACGCCTTGCGGCTGCGGCGCAGGGAACGTTTCGCCCAGCAATTCATCGACCCGCTCATCGCGGAAGCGGGCAAGCTGGGCGTCGGCATCGACGAACTGAAGGCCATGCTCGACCAGCGGGAGGGAGCGCGATGAGCGCGACAACCATCGATCAGACGGGGCTCGGCGACAGGGTTGTCGCGTCGGCGCGGGGCCTGACCATGCGGTTCGGTTCGGTCACGGCCCTCGAGGATGTGACCTTCGACCTGCGGGAGAACACCATTTACGGCCTGCTGGGCCGCAACGGTGCAGGCAAGACCACGCTGATGCAGGTGCTCACCGGTCAGATGTTCCAGACCTCGGGTGAGGTACGGATCCACGGTGCCATACCGCACGAGAACGCCGGTGTGCTGCAGAACGTGTCCTTCATCAAGGAAAGCCAGTCGTATCCGGCCGATTACAAGGTCGAGCATGTATTGCGCGCCGCGCGGCATCTGCTCCCGCACTGGGATGAGGACTTCGCGCGAGAACTGCTTGCCGATTTCGATCTGCCCACCGGCCGCAAAGTCAAAAAGCTGTCCCGCGGTATGACTTCGGCGCTCGGCGTCATCATCGGACTGGCATCCCG